>NZ_CP113097.1:0-637500 GCF_026625125.1 Pseudomonas putida
GTGTCAGTGGAACTTTGGCAGCAGTGCGTGGAGCTTCTGCGCGATGAACTGCCTGCCCAGCAATTCAACACCTGGATCCGTCCGCTACAGGTCGAAGCCGAAGGCGACGAGTTGCGCGTGTATGCGCCTAACCGTTTCGTTCTCGATTGGGTGAATGAAAAGTACCTCGGCCGTCTGCTCGAACTGTTGGGTGAAAACGGTAGCGGCATCGCGCCTGCCCTTTCCTTATTAATAGGCAGCCGTCGCAGCTCCGCACCGCGGGCCGCGCCTAACGCCCCGGTCAGCGCTGCAGTGGCTGCATCCCTTGCGCAGACCCACGCGCAACCAGCAGCCGCGCCAGTCATGGCTGTTGCTGACCCGGTCTCGGTGCCTTCGGCGGAGCCTGCGCAGGCCTCGGATATGGCTGAGGCGCCGTCGCGAGACAGCTATGATTCGATGGCCGACAGCGCTCCGGCACCTGTCGCACCAGGTCGTACCGAACAGCGCAACGTTCAGGTGGAGGGTGCGCTCAAGCACACCAGCTATCTGAACCGTACGTTCACCTTCGAAACCTTTGTAGAGGGTAAGTCCAACCAATTGGCCCGGGCCGCCGCCTGGCAGGTTGCCGACAACCCGAAGCATGGCTACAACCCACTGTTCCTTTACGGTGGTGTGGGCTTGGGTAAAACCCACTTGATGCATGCTGTGGGTAACCACCTGCTGAAAAAGAACCCGAATGCCAAGGTGGTGTACCTGCATTCCGAGCGCTTCGTCGCGGACATGGTCAAGGCCTTGCAGCTCAACGCGATCAACGAATTCAAGCGCTTCTACCGTTCGGTCGATGCGTTGCTGATCGACGATATCCAGTTCTTTGCCCGTAAGGAGCGTTCTCAGGAAGAGTTTTTCCACACCTTCAACGCCTTGCTGGAGGGTGGTCAGCAGGTGATTCTCACCAGCGACCGCTATCCGAAGGAAATCGAAGGTCTGGAGGAGCGGTTGAAGTCGCGTTTCGGCTGGGGCCTCACAGTGGCTGTCGAGCCGCCGGAGCTCGAGACCCGCGTGGCGATCCTGATGAAAAAGGCCGACCAGGCCAAAGTCGAGCTGCCGCACGATGCCGCGTTCTTCATCGCTCAGCGTATTCGCTCCAACGTGCGTGAGCTTGAGGGGGCACTGAAGCGTGTCATCGCTCACTCGCACTTCATGGGCCGCGACATCACCATCGAGCTGATTCGCGAGTCGCTGAAGGACCTGCTGGCGCTGCAAGACAAACTGGTGAGTGTGGATAACATTCAGCGCACCGTGGCCGAGTACTACAAGATCAAGATCTCCGATCTGTTGTCCAAGCGCCGTTCGCGCTCGGTAGCGCGCCCGCGTCAGGTGGCCATGGCGTTGTCCAAAGAGCTGACCAACCACAGTCTGCCAGAGATCGGCGACATGTTTGGCGGTCGTGACCACACCACGGTGCTGCACGCTTGCCGCAAGATCAACGAACTCAAGGAATCCGACGCGGACATCCGCGAGGACTACAAGAACCTCCTGCGCACGCTCACCACCTGATGGCCGCCAGCGCAGCTAATTGAAGGCAAGGGACTAGACCATGCATTTCACCATTCAACGCGAAGCCCTGTTGAAACCCCTGCAACTGGTCGCCGGTGTCGTCGAGCGCCGTCAGACCTTGCCGGTCCTGTCCAACGTACTGCTGGTCGTGCAAGGCCAGCAACTGTCGTTGACGGGTACCGATCTGGAAGTCGAACTGGTAGGCCGCGTACAACTGGAAGAGCCGGCTGAGCCAGGCGAAATCACTGTCCCGGCGCGCAAGCTGATGGACATCTGCAAAAGCCTGCCGAACGACGTGCTGATCGATATCAAGGTCGATGAACAGAAGTTGTTGGTCAAGGCCGGCCGTAGCCGTTTCACCCTGTCGACCCTGCCTGCCAACGACTTCCCCACCGTGGAAGAAGGCCCAGGTTCGCTGACCTGCAACCTTGAACAGAGCAAACTGCGTCGCTTGATCGAGCGCACCAGCTTTGCCATGGCTCAGCAGGATGTACGTTACTACCTCAACGGTATGCTGCTTGAAGTGTCGCGCAATACCCTGCGTGCCGTGTCTACCGATGGCCACCGCCTTGCACTGTGCTCCATGAGCGCAGCCATCGAGCAGGATGAGCGGCATCAGGTCATCGTGCCACGTAAAGGTATCCTCGAACTGGCGCGCCTGCTCACCGACCCCGAAGGCATGGTCAGCATTGTCCTGGGCCAGCACCACATCCGTGCGAACACAGGCGAGTTCACCTTCACTTCCAAGCTGGTCGATGGCAAGTTCCCGGACTATGAGCGTGTACTGCCCAAGGGCGGTGACAAGCTGGTCATTGGCGATCGTCAGGCCTTGCGCGAAGCGTTCAGCCGTACGGCGATTCTTTCCAACGAGAAGTACCGTGGTATTCGTCTGCAGTTGGCAGCCGGCCAGTTGAAAATCCAGGCGAACAACCCGGAACAGGAAGAGGCGGAAGAAGAGATCAGCGTCGACTATGACGGTGCATCGCTGGAGATCGGCTTCAACGTCAGTTACCTGCTGGACGTCTTGGGTGTGATGACAACCGAACAGGTTCGCCTGATTCTCTCCGATTCCAATAGCAGTGCTCTGCTGCAAGAAGCAGGCAATGACGACTCGTCTTATGTTGTCATGCCAATGCGCCTGTAACCTGTAGCAGGCCAGATGTCCCTTCGACGTATCATGGTCACCGCGGTGCGCAACCTGCACCCGGTGACCCTCTCACCCTCCCCCCGCATCAATATCCTCTACGGCGCAAACGGCAGCGGCAAGACCAGTGTGCTTGAAGCGGTGCATTTGCTCGGCTTGGCCAGGTCGTTCCGCAGTACCCGACTGAACCCGGTCATTCAGTACGAGCAGGCAGCGTGTACGGTTTTTGGCGAAGTGCAGTCAGGCCAAGGCGGCATCAGCAACCTGGGTGTGTCGCGCGAGCGCGGGGGCGATTTCACTATCCGTATTGATGGGCAGAATGCCAAGAGCGCTGCGCAGCTCGCAGAATTGCTGCCCCTGCAGCTCATCAACCCAGACAGTTTCAGGTTGCTTGAAGGCGCACCGAAGATCCGCCGCCAGTTTCTCGATTGGGGAGTGTTCCACGTGGAACCTCGCTTCATGCCCGCGTGGCAGCGTCTGCAGAAGGCGTTGCGGCAGCGGAACTCATGGTTGCGGCATGGTACACTTGACCCAGCTTCGCAAGCCGCCTGGGACCGGGAATTGTGCCTGGCCAGTGCGGAAATAGATGAATACCGTCGCAACTATATCAAGGCCTTGAAGCTCGTCTTCGAGCAAACCCTGAGCGAACTGGTCGAGCTGGACGGGTTGACCCTTAGCTACTACCGAGGCTGGGACAAGGACCGGGAACTCAACGAAGTACTCGCCTCTTCTCTCCTTCGCGATCAGCAGATGGGCCATACCCAGGCCGGCCCGCAGCGTGCTGATCTGCGCCTTCGTCTGGCTGCCAATAATGCAGCCGACATCCTGTCGCGTGGTCAGCAAAAGTTGGTGGTTTGTGCTCTGCGCATTGCTCAAGGCCATCTCGTTAGCCAGGCTCGCCGCGGCCACTGTATTTATCTCGTGGATGACTTGCCGTCCGAGTTGGACGACCAGCATCGCCGTGCACTGTGCCGCTTGCTAGAAGAATTACGCTGCCAGGTGTTCATCACCTGTGTAGATCAAGAATTACTGAGGGAAGGCTGGCAGACGGAAACGCCAGTCGCTTTGTTCCACGTGGAACAAGGCCGTATCACCCAGACCCACGACCATCGGGAGTGAAGGCATGAGCGAAAATCAAACGTACGACTCCTCAAGCATCAAGGTGCTGAAAGGTTTGGATGCCGTGCGCAAGCGTCCCGGCATGTACATTGGCGACACCGATGACGGTAGCGGCCTGCACCACATGGTCTTCGAAGTGGTCGACAACTCGATCGACGAAGCCCTCGCCGGGCACTGCGATGACATTACCGTCATTATCCACCCGGACGAATCGATTAGTGTGCGCGACAACGGTCGCGGCATTCCGGTCGACGTGCATAAAGAAGAAGGCGTCTCCGCAGCCGAGGTCATCATGACCGTGCTGCACGCCGGCGGTAAATTTGATGATAACTCCTACAAGGTTTCCGGCGGTCTGCACGGTGTAGGTGTTTCGGTCGTAAACGCCCTGTCTGAAAAACTGGTGCTAACCGTTCGCCGTAGCGGCAAGATCTGGGAACAGACCTACGTTCATGGCGTTCCACAGGCGCCGATGGCCGTTGTGGGCGAAAGCGAAACTACCGGTACCCACATTCACTTCAAGCCTTCGGCTGAGACCTTCAAGAACATTCACTTCAGCTGGGATATCCTGGCCAAGCGTATTCGTGAGTTGTCGTTCCTGAACTCGGGTGTTGGCATCCTGTTGAAAGACGAGCGCTCGGGCAAAGAAGAGTTCTTCAAATATGAAGGCGGCCTGCGTGCATTCGTTGAATACCTGAACACCAACAAGACGCCGGTCAACTCCCAGGTGTTCCATTTCAACGTCCAACGTGACGATGGCGTAGGTGTTGAAGTCGCCCTGCAGTGGAACGACAGTTTCAACGAAAACCTGCTGTGCTTCACCAACAACATTCCACAGCGCGATGGCGGTACCCACCTGGTTGGTTTCCGCTCCTCCCTGACCCGTAGCCTTAACAACTACATCGAGCAGGAAGGCCTGGCCAAGAAGAACAAGGTTTCCACCACCGGTGACGACGCTCGGGAAGGCCTGACTGCGATCATTTCGGTCAAGGTGCCGGATCCGAAGTTCAGCTCCCAGACCAAGGACAAGCTGGTCTCCTCGGAGGTGAAAACCGCCGTGGAACAGGAAATGAACAAGTACTTCGCCGACTTCCTGTTGGAGAACCCCAACGAAGCCAAAGCGGTCGTCGGCAAGATGATCGATGCTGCCCGTGCCCGTGAAGCGGCGCGCAAAGCACGTGAAATGACTCGCCGTAAGGGCGCGCTGGATATCGCCGGCTTGCCGGGCAAACTGGCGGACTGCCAAGAGAAGGACCCTGCCCTTTCCGAACTGTACCTGGTGGAGGGTGACTCCGCAGGTGGCTCGGCCAAACAAGGTCGTAACCGTCGTACCCAGGCGATCCTGCCGCTCAAGGGCAAGATTCTCAACGTCGAGAAAGCACGTTTCGACAAGATGATCTCCTCCCAGGAAGTGGGCACACTGATCACCGCGCTGGGCTGTGGCATCGGCCGCGAAGAGTACAACATCGACAAGCTGCGCTATCACAACATCATCATCATGACCGATGCTGACGTTGACGGTTCGCACATCCGTACCCTGCTGCTGACCTTCTTCTTCCGTCAGCTGCCAGAGCTGGTCGAGCGTGGCTACATCTATATTGCCCAGCCACCGCTGTACAAAGTGAAGAAAGGTAAGCAGGAGCAGTACATCAAGGACGACGAGGCCATGGAAGAATACATGACCCAGTCGGCCCTCGAAGATGCCAGCCTGCACCTGGATGAATCTGCGCCAGCCGTTTCCGGTGTTCAGCTAGAGGTTTTGGTCAACGAGTTCCGCAGTGTAATGAAGACCCTCAAGCGTTTGTCTCGCTTGTACCCGGAAGAGTTGACCGAGCACTTCATCTACCTGCCGGAAGTTACCCTTGAGCAATTGGGCGACCATGCCGTCATGGAGAACTGGTTGGCCAAACTGCAGGAGCGCTTGAGCAATAGCCAGAAGTCTGGCCTGGTGTACAAGGCCACCCTGCGCGAGGACAAGGAGCGCAATGTGTGGCTGCCAGAAGTGGAAATCACCTCGCACGGCCTGGCCAGCTACATCACCTTCAACCGCGATTTCTTCGGCAGCAACGACTACCGCACGGTGGTCAACATCGGTTCCAAGTTGTCGAGCCTGCTGGGTGAAGGTGCTTATGTACAGCGTGGTGAGCGTCGCAAGGCGATCGTCGAGTTCAAGGAAGGCCTGGATTGGCTGATGAACGAGACCACCAAGCGACACACCATCCAGCGATACAAAGGGCTGGGTGAGATGAACCCGGATCAGTTGTGGGAAACCACTATGGACCCAACTGTACGGCGCATGCTCAAGGTCACCATCGAAGACGCGATTGCCGCCGATCAGATCTTCAATACCTTGATGGGCGATGCGGTTGAGCCTCGCCGTGACTTCATCGAAAGCAACGCGCTGTCGGTTTCGAACCTGGACTTCTGATCAGGTGTAGGTTCACAGAAAAGCTGCACGCTTTCACAAATAGATGACCGGCCGGGCTTCAACCATGGCCCCTGTCGGTCACCATCAAGCCCGCCTTCGCGGGCTTTTTTTTGCCTGGAATTCCTGCCGGGGCGCCCTACTCCGCTCATTGGAAAATGATGCAGATGGGGGGATTTGAGGAAGTGATTTGATGGGGCGCTGGAAGTGCTGAGAGGGTCGGCGGGCGGATCTGAGCAGCAGAGAGATTGAGAGGACTTTAAAACTAATATTTGAACACCTTAATAGTTAATTAAGCGTACGTGTTAAGTATTAATTTGAACAATTTAGTATGGAAATGGAATTTGGTGGAAGTTGCCATTTTGGATTTTTTGTAGATTTCGAAGGGATGTTGGAATAAGATCTATGACCAACTTTTCCGCTTTGCACTGAAGATTTTCAGCCAAATCAGCTGTTTGAAGCGAGAGCTTCAGACCTGATCCAAATTGCTCCAGCGATCACGAAGTGGCCGTTTAGAAATAAAGAGAGCAAGCCGATTGCTTTAGATTCTGATCAGTCATGAGAGTCATGACCAATGAGAGAAAAGGAGACCTGAAAATGTAGAAAAACGCGATCAATCCCGAGAGGACTGACCGCGCTTAGCGAAGCAGACTTGCGTCCTCAGAACCCGCAATGTCTGCTTTTTCGAAGCGACTGTCAATCCTCTCCCATTTTTTCGACCTTAGCGAGGTTACTCGACGGCACAGTGTTGCCTGTCGAAAGGCCTCACTTCGCCCGCCCTGCGCCTTGATTTTTTGGCGCAGCGTCGGCGCTCGTTTCGAGATTTTCGGAGGTGTTTCATGACAGTACGAAAGGTGGTCACGCGGCGGTCCAACCATTACCGCGGCTACTTCCCATCGCTCAAAAATAAAAAGCCTGTGCCCTGGGAGTCCCAGCTCGAAGGCGCTCTTTTTCGGCTTCTTGAGCTGTCTCCTGCGGTCATCGGCTACGTCCCGCAGCCCAGTGAGGAACGTGTTCCATCGCTCCAGGGCTACTTCAAATATTACCCAGACGTACAGGTTTTCCTCGCGGATGGGCGCGAGTGGTGGTTTGAAGTGAAGCCTCACGACCGACTGAAGATTGCCAGCGTCAGGCAGCGACTGGATGCCGCTGAGCGCTACTTCAACGCCACTGCCCGTAACTTTTCGGTGATCACTGAAAAGTTAATTGAAGCTGAACCCCTGGCTACCAATCTTAGAAGGCTGATGTATCACCGGCGCGGTCCAGAGCTTTCGCATCAGGCGTTGGAGGAGGTAATGGCGACCTTCAACGAATGGCCGCCTATGACCGTTGCAGATCTGCTCTACGTGGTTGGTGAGGGGAAAGCCTGGCGCTTGTTAGGCCTTGGGGTGGTGGGCATTGACCTTGATAGGTCAATTGACACTGACTCCCCGGTCTTCCTGCAAGGGGGGCACCGTCATGCAAACCTTTTCCCTTAGGGTGAAATTGGTCGTCATCGTTCGTGGCGTACTGATGGTGCTTGAGAAGAGGCTTATTGACCGGAAGCTGCTCTTTTTCGATGAGCTTGGTGAGCCCACGAAGCTATCCGAGAAGGAGTTCTATGAGGCCTACGAGAAGCGCGAGATCGAGATCTCCGCTGATCAGCCATACCTTGGGAGGGTTCCGTATGTGCGGAACGTCCCTCCAGATATTTCATGCTTCCCCAAAAAACATGGAGATGAGGCATTGCGTCGACGCAAGTATCTGGACGACCTAACTAAGCGCGGTAAATACAAGCTACCGGGTGACGAAGACATGATCAAGAAGCTTAGAGATATCGCCAAAAAGATTGGGGATGCGTGCGCACCCTCGGTTTCCACTATTCGACGTTGGGCAGCCAAATACATTGGCCAGAACGTAGTAAAGCTTATCCCTCAGCATGCCAAAAAGGGTCGGGCTGCCGCGATACAGGGAGAGCTCGAAGTTATTCTTGAAGGGGTGATTAATAAAACCTACCTGCAGGATACGATTCCAGCGGTCAGCGTGGTCGTTTCAGAATTCGAGGATCAGATAAAAGAGAGGAACAAAAGTCGTTTGCCTTCGGATCAGCTCAAGATCCCAAGCGGAATGACTGTCCGAAGGTACATCGCCAAGCTGGATCCGTACCTTGTGGATAAGGAGAGGCTCGGAAAACACGCAGCAGACAAGAAGCACCGTGTTGCGGCGGGTGTCCTACGTGTCCATGAGATTTTGGAACGTTGGGAAATTGATCACACCTTGTTGGACGTCCAGCTTGTGGATGAAACCTCGGGGCTGTGCATTGGGCGCCCCTATCTGACGATCGTCCTCGACCGCTTCTCTCGAATGGTGATGGGATATTTGCTCCACCTGTCGGCGCCAAATACGGAAACCGTGCTTCGTGTGATCGAACGCTCAATCCGTCCAAAAGCCGAATTGCTGAAGCGCTTTCCGAAAGTGAGAAATGAATGGTGGGCACGTGGGCTGCCGGCTCGAATAGTCCCAGACAACGCAGCGGAATTTCACGCGGGCGATCTCATCATGGGATTCAACGAGTTGGGTATCGAGATCATGTATCCCGCTTCAAGGGCCCCTCAAAGGAAAGGTGCCGTCGAACGCTTTTTCAGCACACAGAACCTGGGGCTTATCCACAACCTCCCGGGTACCACCTTCTCGAATATCCAGCAGCGTGGCGATTACGACTCGGAGAAGAATGCATGTTTCACGCTCCCTCAATTGGAGGCGGTGGTAGTGAAATGGATCGTCGATGGTTACCACCAGACTCCTCATCGGGGGCTGGACAACAGAACACCGGCTCAAGTCTGGGGGACTAGCGAGGCGAACCATGTCATCAGCCTTCCCGTCGACCTGGACTCGTTGGAGTGCATTCTGGCCAAGCGGGCCTCGGTGAAGGTTCACCATTACGGCATCGAGGTTGCCAAAGTGGGCTACCACTCTACGGAACTTGCTGAGCTCCGTATGCGTTTGGCAGACGGAGAAAAGGTAAACGTCCGCTATCGAGACGAAGCCGGGCACGTTTGGGTTCACGACCGCTTCAGAAACTTGTTCTTCAAAGTGCCCGCCAAAGATGAGCGAATGGCCGGTAAGAGCAGGGAGGTGTGGAAGGCTGCCGAGAAAGCGCTGCGAGAAAAATATAATGAGCAGCCTAGCTTCGAGGCTACGCACAGGTGCTACCAGGAAATTATGGAAGATGCAGACGAGGCCCGCCGTTCGCAGACGCTCAGAAAACGACGCGCAGCTGCCATAGCGAAAATCGACAAGGAGGGTCGAGTGACCGAAAGCACGCCTCCACCCAAGGTACTCGCTGAAGTGGAATGGACCGGTGACTCTATTCCTAACATTCCGCCAGCAGCCTTCAAGGTCTCGGTTCGTCGCCCTGCTGGGAGTTCTAAGCCATGAACGCCATCAATCTGTACGAATGCTACGAGCATGGTGAATACAGCTTTACGCTCCGCGATCGTTTTATTCACAGCCCTCAAGTCGAGCGAGCGTTGACGCGACTAGGCGATATCCACGGCGATAGTCGGCGTACCAGAGCAAGTAAAGGGTTGCTGATCCAAGGTCCAAGCGGAGTGGGCAAGAGCACATTGGTCAAGGAGTACATTCGGTCATTGGAGGAATTGGAGAGCCATGACCCACAGAAGCGGACAGTTCTGTTCGTCGAGATGCCTTCGTCTCCAACCAAAAAGAACCTGGCAGCAGCCATTTTGGCAGAGCTGAAGGATCCCTTCGCAGAGGCACGAGGACATTCGGCAGAGGTTAAATTTGCGCGAGTAGTCCTGCTGCTGAAGAACCTTGGCGTGGAGATGTTGGTCCTCGATGAGGCGCAGCACCTGGTCGATTATCGTCGTAATGGTGCGTATGAGGCAGCAGACTGGATCAAGAGTCTGATGAATGAAACCAGTATCGCGTTTGTTCTGATTGGGCTGAAGCGCACCGAAAATCTCCTGCTAGCAAACGAGCAACTGCGACGCAGGTTTTCGGCCACGGTGGCATACGATCGCTTCACCTTCTCCGCTAATACGTCTCTTCATTTCGTGATGTTGTTGCAGGCAATCGAGGGCGAACTGCCTGTTCAAACCATCAGTTTTGTAGAGCCAGCGATGATTAAACGCTTCTACCTGGCTTCCTATGGATTGATCGACTACCTCATCAAGATTGTGGACAGGGCTGTTTGGCTGGTTCAAGTCCAGGACCTTGTCGGGATTGAACTTCCTGTGCTGGCCCAGGCTTTTGAAGACGAGGTTTGGAGCTACGCCACCGAGGATCGAAACCCCTTCAGTGCGAGCTTCAATTTCCAGCCTCTGTTCGGGAAGCGGGAGCCGTTTGAGACGTTCGAAGAGAGCAGTACCTGACGGCCAAGGGCCGGGCTTATCGGCCCGGCTCTACTCCCCTGATTTTTATGTCTTCGATTTCATGGATGTGTAGGAATGTTTGGTCTTTTAATCAACCCACGACCACACCAAGACGAAAGTCTTTTGGGGTACCTGCAGCGCCTGGCGAAAGCCAACGGATTACCCAGAAAGGAACTGCTCACCGCCTTTGCACGAGCCGACGAGACCGATGTTGCGGACTGGCTGCAGATGATGGAAGGACCACTGAGCTGGCCTGCGGTATCTGCTGAGTTTCGTGATCCAAGGCCCAAGGGGGTCAAGTTATGGACGACTCATCACGCTCGTTACTGTCCGATCTGTTTGGGCGAAGCCGGTTATTGGAGAGAAAGCTGGGGCTTGACCCTGGTTACGACGTGTTCTGTCCACGGCACTGAACTCCACGGGCGGTGCCCCAACTGTCTGAAGGAAACCGATCCAAGCGCAATGAGTGCGAATAGTTGCCAAGCGTGTGGCACCTCATTGAGTGGGACCAATTTTGAGATCGCGCCGGCGAGTGATACGGCCGCCTGGCTCACCTCTGGCTTTGAAGATAGGTTTTACGCCGACTCGTTGCCAGCTGACGCGGGATTGGCGGCCCTCACCTACGAACAGTTTCACGAGTTGTCATCGCGTCTCGCTGTCAGAAGTTTGCCTACGGAAAGAACCCAGCCGCTGAAGGTTGCTGATTCGGGTTCGCTAGAGATATCGCGGCTTATGGCAAACGCGGCGGGCGTGGTTCTCATGAACTGGCCTCTCGCATTCAGAGAACTGCTGAGTGGCCTCAAGGCAGTCCATTCCGATAACGAACATTGGACGCTCAGCAGATCGTTCGGCCCGATATACCACGACATCCACCGTGATCTGGATGACTCTTGTTTTGACTTTCTTCGTCGAGAGTTCGAATCATTTCTGCAGCATGCGTGGGAAGCACCGTTAGCGAAGCGAAATCGCAATTTGAGTGAGGAGACGATTGAGAGACATCGTTGGGTGTCGTTCGATTCTGCTGCTGAAGCTTGTGGTCTCGGGGTATCAGTCATAAAACGCCTTCATCAGGAGGGACAAATCGCCTATCGGGAGAAGGTCCATGAAGATCGAGTCTTTACGGTCGTGGACCTGGATCATTTGAAGGCAATCTCGCAGCATCTCCAGGGCGTGGCTGATATGAAAGAAACCTCGACTTTGCTAAGCCTCTGTCGCAATCGGGTTAGGCAGCTGCTAGCTGGTGGTACCCTCCAGTTCTTTGGTGGAGAACCGCGCCCAGGCGAAAGGTGGCTGATTGACTGCCGCTCGATCAACGAATTGATTGATGAGAAGCTGCCTACCAGCTCTGACCAGAGCCTGGTGTCGATCAACTACTTGGCCAAGCATTCTCTGCCCAAGGGGGGTGGGTTGGTCGAGTTGGTTCAGGCAATACGTGCAGGTGAACTTCGCGCTTACGGCCCAGCTGAGAATGGCTCGGTTGCGGTAGGGGCGTGGTTACTCAAGCCGCAAGATTTTGCAGCGTGGCAACAAGCCCGAGCTGAGAACAAGAGTCCGGTCTTTCCCGGCCTGTCGGTAGTCAAGGCTGCTGCGCTGTTAGGCGTCAAAGAACAATGCGCATACGCGTTCGTTCGACTGGGTCTGCTATGGAGCACTGCTGTCGAACGAGGCCGGCGTACGCAATTGATGGTTAAGCCTCAAGCCATCGACAGATTCAGGCGTGGCTATATCTTGGGACCGGAGATTGCGGTGTATTTGGGGAAGTCGACCAGGGAGGCGTTCAAGCACCTTTGGGAGGCCAGGTTTCGCCCCGTTGCGGGGCCATCCATTCCAAACGCGGCTTGCCGGCAGTACGTTTGGGTAAGAAGCAAAAAGCTGATCGATTACCTCGCAAGTGAAGCCGCCCAGATCGACGATCCTGAAGCCATCACGTTTTTATCCACACCGATCGCTCAGCCTCGTGATTGCCGATTCAGGCATGTGGGATCAAGATAGTTAGCACGCTTTCTTTCTTGATTGCTAAAATCATCGAACCCATTTTGGAGAATCTTATGTCCCGTCTCGCTGAATTCCGCCTGCTCGAACAACAGCTCGCAGCCCAACTGGCGGAGCTGGAAGCGCTGAAAAATGACTCTGCCCTGAAGCAGGAAATGGAATTTGAAACGAAGCTGCGCAGTTTGCTCAACGAGTATGGCTACGGCCTGCGCCAAGTGGTGCTGATCCTCGATCCGCAAGCGGTGGCTTCCACTGATATGGCCCCAAAAACCTCTCGGAAACCACGCGAAGTGAAGGTCTACAAGAATCCACACAGCGGAGAGGTTGTTGAGACCAAGGGTGGTAATCAGCGTACGCTTAAGGCCTGGAAAAACGAGTATGGCGCTGAGGTAGTCGAGTCTTGGCTCGCCAATTGATTGCACTGCAGGCGGCTTCTGGCACGAGATGAATCGTGGTGCGCCCCGAATGCAAATTCCCATTCTGGGGCGTGACGAAATTTTCTGCGGGTGGTGGTGACACACAGTTTATGCGCATTAAATAGAGGTCCACTTCAAAAAATGGACTCTCCAAAATGCGGAATGCTCTCGTCTCAATCTCAGTGAACACCATCGCAAGCCTCCTGACTGCGCTTGTGCTTCACTGGATCACCCCTCCTCTTTCCGACCTCTCCATTCAGCCAATCACGGCCTCAAACTCTGGATCCAAGAGCTCTTCGTGCTCTTCGTAGATGAGAAATCTGGACCAGACAGCACGTTTCTGAACCACCCCATCAGAGCAAGCGTTCCCCTGGATTGAGCTATCTGGTGACGATTCGTTGAGTTTCTTCTCACTGCTAGGAAGAGCTCTGATTAAAAATTCGTGCTTCCTCAGAGGCTTAGCGATGGTGTCTGTAGAGGCTTTTCTGGAATGACGAGTAAGCTCCTGATGGAGGCGTTTTCTGCACTCCATTCCTCACGGGGACCGCTTGTCAAATCGAAAGGCCCTGCTATACAGTTCTTGTCAAAGGATTTGTCAAATGATGTAGAATCCGGTCCCTCGTTGGGGAGCGGTGGAGGAGTTAACATGTCAGAACGCGAAGGGGTCTTAGCAAGGGCGCCGCTTATCTATGCGTTGAGCGTAATCAGATTTGCCCCGATTCTTAAGCTGCCAAAGCTGATCCCAGACATTCAGCACACGATCCGTCAGAGCCTCCCGGGCTTCTTCCAGATGGTCAAGGGCGTGCCGCCTGGAGTGATGCACAGCGGAGAACCGAATTCTTGGGCGTTCCTTAATCGGGATGCTGACTACGCGTGCGTGCTGGCCATGGATCACATGATCCTGCAAAGCACAAATTATCTTCATTTTGATAACCACTTAGCGCTTTTCCGTGAGTGCATTGAGGCGCTGGTAGGGCAAGCAGGTGCATTGGATATCACCGCTATCGGGATGCGGTACGTCGATAAAATTGAACCAGCTGAAGGTGAGACCCTAGCCGACTACCTTCCGGAAGCCATGCTCCCACTTAAATGCGATGAGCTAGCGGCGCATGGGAAAGTCCCCAAGGAGCAGCTTGGAATCTCTACTACCACCTACCATCTAGATCCGGAGTATCTGCACATCAGATGCTGGCGGCAGACTGGTATGTGGATACCGGAAGATTTGGTCGAGCCGGCCATGGTTTTCGAAATTGCTAAGCAATCGAGGAATTCATCCAAGCATGGTGCTCCTCTGCAAGGTGCATTTGTGCCTGTTAGCGAAAATGGTGCTCTTCTCGATACGGATGCGCATTGGCCGCTGCAGTTAGCCGAACGACTGGGAACCGAGGAGATCTGCACGAGACTCGACGGTTTGCATAAGACTGCTAACTTTGCTTTTAGGACAGTCGCGAAAGATCATGCCTTTGAGGTTTGGGGGAAGGCGAAATGACTACAGCAATGAATGGGCAATGGATTGATCCTACCGGGGCTGCTGTAAGCAGATCTTCTACTTGGGAAAACCCTGAAATTGCTCCGCGTGTAGGTAGCACGACAGCAAACCCTGTATTGGCGATTGCTTTCACAGCGATGCTGGCCGTTTCGGTAGTAGTCGCTCCTGGGACTGCCTCCCTGCCCTATCCACAACTTATCGGCTCAGCAGGCATGAGCTTTCATGGCGTGCATGCTGGTGCCTGGACCGAGGTGGACACCAGCCAGGATGCCAATGTTACCGAAGACGTAGCGCCGGCCTTAATCGAGGAGCTTAGGAGCGACTTCAAGTTGTCAGATAGCTCCATCGCGCAGATCTTCAACGTGTCTCGTCAGACCGTGTACAATTGGCGGACTGGAAAAACCGCCACTGGTTTTCCCGAGAGGCTTGCGGCTTTAACTGAGGCGTTGCGCCAAGTTAACGCCGAAGAAGCGCAGTATCTGCATCGGGTGCTTTTCTATCCAACCGCCGATGGCCGCCTGATTCAGGATGCGCTTTCGGATGAAGCGTGGAATCGAAATGGCGCTAAAGGTGTGTACGGAATGGTTGCGGAGTTGGCTGGCAAGGCGCAGCAGCTACGTGATAGGGACCTCAAAACCATCGCCAGGTTAGAAAAATCGGGCGGTTCGAATTTGGTTTGATTATGGCTGATACACCTGAGCAAGAGATCGTAAGTGCCATTAGCGCTGCTGGTTGGCTGCAAGGAGATACCGTCTCAGGTGACGCCTTGATTGAACACATATCCGAGGAGGTCCTGAAAGGCCAATTCGAGGGGGTGGCTCCAGCTTATTGGATGTTGGCCTCCCATTCCTGCACGGTGCATGCACGCAACCTTTGTGATGCGCCGTGGATAGAGTGGATTGCCGTTAAGGTAAAGAAAAAGGCCTTCGATAAGCAGCTGCACGCCCTCAATCCACGTACGCTGCACCTGCAGCACGCGGAAAAGCAGGTTATGGAGCTCAAGATTCACAAGCGTGTGTGGACCAAGAGAGCCGTGCTTCCGACGCTCCACCGAAATCCGGTAATCACGCTGAGCGAAGAAAACGGTCAGTATTTCTCATACTGGATGTCCCACCATTACAACCGTATTGCGATGCCGGACGAGTTGGTCAACCGCCTGAAGGCAGACCAAGGTGACGACGGCATGAAGGGCATCGCCGTGCTTGTCGACGATTTCCTCCATCAGAACAACCAATTTTTCGCTAGTGCTTGGGTTTCCTTCAACCCCAAGGGCGAGATTCGCGACCCGGCTGAGCCCTACGAGGTGGTGTTCCGGTTTTTGACCAAACGAGAGCACGCCAGGCGCGCAAATGAGCTGCACGACCAGCTGAATGAAGTGCTCGGGGTGGCCAGAAATCTCAACGATGGGCTGTACTTCGGTGGAGCAGACGTCACGGTGCTACAAGACTTTACCATGCTCGATGCGGAAGACTTCGTGCGGTACAACCTTCACGACTGGCTCAGTGTTGGGGATACCGATGAAGATGAAGAAGGTGCCGATGATGCTGACTGAGCTGCTATCGGCCTCCCCTTTAGGATCTGGGTTTGACCTTAGCTGACCGGCTGCTCTACAAACCAATTGATTTTCTCCGGAGCCGGTGTCACTGTCGCTCCAAGAATAGCCCCCACGCCTCGGGCAGGTCCCAGACCTGTACTGCGCATCAGGGGGTTAGTTGTTTCTAGGGCCCGCCCAGGTCGATCAGGCATGCTTTGGGCTGGCCTCAAACCAGTGGGTGACCACCAAAAGGGTCAGTTAGGCCTACTGCTGCCTATCCTCGCTCGTTACCATCCAGAAACCCTCTATTGATACGGTTTCAGCAAAGATGGATGTCTATAAGCTCCGCATCGAAGACACAGAAAGCAAGATCATCGACAAGGAAGGTTTCGAGGCCGAGACCTTCCGCAGAGATCCGTGGTACCAGCCTGGAAGTGCGGGCAAGCTAGCTCAGTTTGCTGTATGCCCGGCATGCGACAACCCTGTCCAGCTGGTTGGGCTGTATGAGCTACCGCCTAACGTGAAGAACCCATTCGGGAAACATGCTACTAAGAGCATTCGCGGCATCGCTCCATTTGATAGTGAGGCCCGTAACGATTGCCCGTACTTCAAGCCTCGCCAGCATAAGAAAACAGAACGAAAAACCAGGTTTGACGGCGTCCCGCGGAAGATTCTCAAGCTATTGATCGAACAGTTCGATCGCGTGGTTTACATCCTGGAGAAAGAGACCCAACTGGTCCTTTCCGAGAACGCGTTGAGAGGCATGCTGCAGCGTTACAAGGGAGAGCGTGGCTACCTCTATACCGGCGCGACGCTTCGCAATGTGCCATGGATCTTTGCTTACATGTCGGACGCCACCCGCCTGTTTGGCCAGAAGGTCAGTGGAAATGCTGAGCTGGTGAAAGCTATTGCCGCTGAGGTGCCGGGGGCGGAAATCAGCAGCACTGGTCGGCTGGAATCGAAGAAGGTGCCTGGTTCGAAGGCGGCATATTTTGATCTCAAAATGAGTTTCATCCGCCATCGAATCGTCAAAGACAGTGAAGCGTCTGGCTTGGTTGAAAGCATGGAGTTTGTAGTGTCACAGCCTCGCGGAGGTGAGCTTGAGCACATTCACAAGGAAGTCATCAAATTCGATTCGGCTTGGTTCGAATCTCTTATCCGGATGCCGGTTGATCATCCTTATCGCAGAATGGATAGAGTGAAGATGGCCCGGGAGGAACTGGGCGATCTGCTGGAGCTGACTCAGGCCTGAGGAGGCCTGCTGTAAACCACTTTTTTTCACTGTAAACCACAGTGGTTTACAGTGAAAAAAGTGGTTTACAACGTAGCTATGACACGCGCCCTGGCCACTCCCCAGGCCAGCGCGCTCCTCATTGGTTCGTTCAGCCGGACGTCGAACACCTGTGCTGCTCGGGGCCTTGCCACGCCGCGGTGTCCTATAATTCATCTTCAGCTGAATGGAGCAAAATGTTGTGAAGCGCACATTCATTGGAATGGTCGAGGCTGGTGAGCCACTGATGAGGCAAGCGCTTGAAGCTATCCGACAGGCCCACGAAGCGGAGGCTGCTGGATTGCCAGACCTTGAGGTACAGCGTCTTCACCTATTGGCAGATTCGCTCTATCAGGCGGTCATTGATTTTCAGCTCCTCAAAGCAGGTAAACCACCGTCGACTATCCAGTGAGGACCTGCCGCTACATGACGAAAAAGATACCAGCTCTTCTCCCCGACCACCCCATGTATACCGACGCAGTGGATGCGATGAAGCAATACCACGAGGCGCAGGCTTCTGGCTCATCTGCCGAAGAGGTTGAGCGCCTGCGTCAAATCGCAGAATCACAATTTCGGGCTGTCAGCGAGTATCAGCTCAACGCTCTGGGATATCAGTCTCGTCGTCCGCACTGAAGGGATAACCGATCCGGAGGTAGCTTCAGAATCCATCAAGCCAAGCGGAAGACTCACGACTGGGTCCGATTGATCAGCGAGACAGTCGGGAAGGTTTGCACACAGCCCAAACAAAAAAGCAGCTCCCGAGAGCTGCTTTTTTCTTACTCGCCCTTTTTGTGCTTGTGGGGTTTCAGGTCCGGATGGTCCTTCTGCTTTTCAGGGGTGACTCGCTGCCTTTTGTCCGGAGTGCCATCTTCATTGGTGCGCTTTGGGCCTGGCTTGATGCTCATGCAAAACTTCCTTTTCCGCTTGGGTTGTTGAATGCAGCTATGTAATTAGTCCAGCTTCTCTCAGCTGTCAAAGCAGGCTGGTGCAGAACCGCCTGGCCGATGATCCGGTCCACATCGAACATTCAGAGGCCAGAATAAAAGCCTCCGGCCAAGGGCTTGCAAGGGGCTGTAAAATCCAGCGCTGAGCGATACGAAGACGTCTGGACGTTCATCATGCCGAGCACGGTGTGGAACAGGTTGTCGTGGCTCAGCGATGACGTGGTTTGAGCTTTCAAACAACCCACGTTGACCTTTTCACTCTTCGCGAGCGAGTCAGACATCCAAAGTACCAACGGCACCTTTGTTTGCTCGTCAGGAGCCATCGCGTAAGGCAGCCCATGCAGATAGAGCCCACCCTCCCCCAGCGATTCGCCGTGGTCCGAAACGTACATCAGCGCAGTGTCGAACTTGGTGTTGGCCGCCAAGATATCGATGAGATTTGCAGTCACATAATCGGTATAGAGGATTGAGTTGTCGTAGGCATTGACCACCTCCTCCTGCTTACATTTGTCGAGCTCGTTGGTCTCGCACACCGGTGCGAATTTCTTGAATTGCGAGGGGTAGCGCTTGTAGTAGGCCGGGCCGTGACTGCCTTTGTAGTGGAGCACCAGGACAGCATCGCCTTCCTGGCGCTTGATGAAGTCTTGCATCTCCGTGAGCAGCACCCCGTCCTTACACTCCTCGCTGGTGCACAGTTGGGAATCCGCGTGAGAGGCAGCCTTGTGGTTGGGAACCCTGTCGCAGACCCCTTTGCACCCCGAGTTGTTGTCAGTCCACATGACACTGATGCCAGCGCGTTGAAGCACGTCGAGCAGCCCTTCTCGGCTCTTGGCCAAGCCATCTTTGTACTGGGCCTTACCCACGTCCAGGAACATGCATGGCAGCGAGACCGCGGTAGCGGTGCCGCAGGAGCTCACGTTCGTGAAGCTAATGACATTTCGCTTTTCTAGTTCCGGATTCGTTTCACGGGAGTAGCCGTTGAGGGAGAAGTTGGCGGAGCGAGCGGTCTCTCCTACTGCCAGTACCAGCAGCCTGGGTTTACGAGCCGCACCCTGTCGATTAACTACCGCATCAGTACCAATGGCCGTCAGCGTTTTAGGTGAGGCCAGCTGACGCTTCAGGCACCCATGCGAATACTATGACTGGGAGGCTGGCCGCTAGCAGCCAGTTCACTTCATCGGTTTTGAATACCAGCTTCCAGAGCACGTTCCGGAGCTCTGCGTTCGCGAATAGCAGCAACCAAAAAGTCACCAGGCCGATTAGCAAATTAGTACTGATGCCTTTCTGCCGCGCATTGCGAATAGCAAAGATCCATTTGCTTAACAGGGTGTGAACAATGGATTTGGAAGGTGTCATTATCAAACTCTGGAAGCTGCTTATCCATGGCGGTAGCTATGGAGTTAGCGGGAGCTACAAGGCAAGCCGTCGACAGATGCTAAGCGATTGCGCAATGTGCGGAGCGCCAGAGGCCTTAGGCCCCTAGGCGTTGGAGACGCTTAGTATGTGTGAGGCATAGGGATAAAAAGAGAAATGAATCTCGCTGAGCGCATTATTTCCGGGACCTGATAACGACACGATGACCTCGGGATTACAATGCTGACAGAAATCCAATAACAGCTGTTTTGATTGTCATTGATCACGCTATGATCAAAATTAGGGGGATACCACCCACTAAAAGCAATACGCCGCTCAGCTAGATAAATTTAATTTCACAAACAAAACGGTTTCGTTTTGTCGTAGGCTAATTTTGAACTTCCAATTAAACTTACAAGTCTTTTTCGCGAGCAGAACATTATTTTCAACTTTTGCTCGTTAATATGTCACCCATCAATGAGGGGCGAATACCATGAGCTTTTTCAAAAACATCCTGGGCGAGCACCATGGCCGTGGAAACCACGGTGGAGGCAAGCACCACAGCGGGGGACATGGGGCCGAGCAGTATGATCGCCATGGCCGGCAGCAGGGCTGCGACGGCGGTAATCAGGTGTATGACGGCGGGCGCCCTGCCACTCCTGCCCCCATCAAAGATCTGCAGGGCTGCAGGCAGTGCCGGACGGCCAACGATCCGTCAGCACGCTTTTGTCTAAACTGCGGAACACCGCTATCGAGTGGTTGCACCGCCTGCGGCTCGCTGCTGAGTGCAGGGGCAAGATTTTGCAGTCAGTGTGGCCAAGCGACGCTCTAAGGCTAGGTAGACAGGAAGGCCAACGAGACCACAACCCTGCGCAAGGAGAAATACGTGGGTTCAAATCATGACCATGGCAGCGCCGCAGTACGCGAGGGGCATCAGAAGAAGCTAATCATGGCGCTCGCCTTGACTGGCAGCTTCATGATTGCAGAAGTGATCGGTGCGTGGATTACCGGCAGCCTGGCGCTGCTGTCGGACGCATCTCACATGTTTACAGATACTGCCGCCTTGGCGATCTCACTGATTGCACTTCAGATAGCCAAGCGGCCGGCGGATCAAAAAAGAACCTTCGGCTATGCGCGTCTGGAGATTCTGGCTTCGACGTTCAACGCCGTGCTGCTCTTTCTCGTGGCAATGTACATCTTGTACGAGGCCTACCAGCGCTTCTTCATGCCGGCGGAGATCGCTACGGGAGCGATGATGTGGATCGCAATCGCCGGCCTGATCATCAACCTAATCTCGATGCGCCTTCTGGCATCAGCGAGCAACGAAAGCCTCAACGTCAAAGGAGCCTACCTCGAAGTTTGGAGCGACATGCTCGGCTCGCTAGGCGTAATCATCGCGGCGCTCATCATCCGCTTCACCGGCTGGACCTGGGTCGACACGATTGTCGCTGTGGCAATCGGCCTTTGGGTACTTCCGCGGACGTGGCAACTGCTTCGCGAAAGCCTGGGAATCCTCATGGAGGGTGTGCCGAGGGGGCTCGACGTTACGGCAATCGAGGCCACGATCCTCGGGGTAGATGGCGTCACGGACGTACATGACTTGCACGTCTGGGCCGTCAGCAGTGGCAGCAACGTGATGACGTCGCACGTAGTAATACGGGATTCTGCAGATGGGGATGCTGTGCTGGCGGCCGTCGTGGAAGCTGTCAGCGATGCATTCGAAATCCATCACTGCACCATCCAGATCGAGCGGGCAGCTTTCCACGAGAGCGTTCCCTCGCCTTCGCACTGATCGATCGGTAACACCATGCAAACACATCACCTTCCTGGCTGAGGGTGATGCTGCAATAGAAATGCGGTGAGGGATGGCGTAAACGGCAGGAGCGCTTCGAGAGGGGTTGGTGAATGGCTTCGCCTGCCCCCGTCCACAACCTCCAGAAGGCTCAGCGATGGCTTGGATCATCACGAAGTACCTACTCACTGCCGGTATAGTGATTCTCGTATCAGAGCTGGCGAAACGCAGTGACAAGCTGGGCGGCCTGGTCGCCGCCCTACCCTTGGTCACGGTGTTGACGCTGGTCTGGCTCTACTTGGAGAACCAGAGCATGGAGAAGATCGCCAACCATGCCTGGTACACGTTCTGGTACGTGCTTCCGACCCTGCCGATGTTTATCGCTTTTCCGTTGCTGCTACCTAAGCTCGGCTTTTGGCCGACACTGATCTGCAGCATCCTCATCACAATGGCCAGCTTCGGGGGCTTCGTGATACTGCTGCGCCGGTTCGGCATTGAGCTTCTGTGATCCGGTGGCCGTAGGGATCATCTTGATGAGTCTTAACGGCTATTAACGCACTCGCCCTTCACTAGGTAGCGAACCATGTGCAGTTCGCCTTTCGAGTCTTCGTAGGTCATCATGCTTCTTACATCCCCGCAGTACCGCACGCTGGGTGATACATACACCAACTTACCAACGTCCAGGTCCATGCCGTAGGCGTAGTCTTCTAGTTGAGGCATGGGCTTTTTTACGCGTTGAGCATAATCCGCAGTAGCCTCTCTAGCAGAACGCTCGATGCGTTGATTAATCTCCATACCGCTTTGGGCATTGGCTGTTAGTGATGTAAAGAGCATAAACACGGCGATCGCTGATACTGTAGTGTTCATAAGAAGTCCCTTAATAAAAAAGCGCCCGTAGGGGGCGCTAAAATTCACCTACCAAAGGAGCGTATGGTTTACAGGTGAATGCACTGGCGCGAACAACTGCTCGATGCTCTTGCCAAGCTGCTTTGAAATGAGACAATTTCCAAAGCAGCGATGCCTCTTCCGCTGCCCTTAAACTAGCAAAGGAGGCTAACACCAAGATGATCGCGCAATTACAATTTGGACATGTAATAGATTGTAAGATAAATATTCGAGAGAATATCGAGCCGCCACGTGAACTAATTTGCAGAAAGGCGCTGCAGTTTACGGCCGTGCATGGGGACTGCCTGCGTGGCGCCCTCGATCCAAGGCCATTACCAGTCCTTGCAAGCTAGCGACCGAAATGCTGCCTGTCCTGGCCGATTCCACCTATCAGGCGAAGCTGTCGTACTCCGTCGCAGGCCCCAGAATCCGCTAAGCTAAGAGATGGAGCCTGCATGACTGTCAGAAATCTTGCGGCTACATTACAAATTTGTAGGATTTCGCCGCGGCCAGCTTCTTCGCGTTAAGATTCAAGCGTCCTCAGGTGACCCGGCGTATGGACAGAGGTAGCGACTACCACATGCCATACCCCCAGCCAAACTTTCCAACAGCCTGCAACCATAATCTTGGCGGATTAGGCCAACTCCTTCCTCATACCTTGAGATAAGTTATGCGCGTTCTAGTTGTGGAAGACGAAATTAAAACTGCCGAATATCTTCAGCAGGGCCTATCCGAAAGCGGGTATGTTGTAGATATCGTGCACAACGGTGTAGATGCCCTGCACTTGTTCAACACTAATGTCTATTCGTTGGTCCTGCTGGACGTGAACCTCCCAGGTATCGACGGCTGGGACCTGCTGGAAACCATCCGTAAAACCAGCCGGGTCCGTATCATCATGCTGACCGCCCGCGGACGCATCAATGACAAGCTCAAGGGCTTGGACGGCGGCGCGGATGACTACCTTGTGAAACCATTCGAATTTCCTGAACTGCTTGCTCGCATCCGTTCGCTACAGCGCCGTGGTGATGAGTTAGTCGAGAAGAGCTCACTGAAAATTGCCGACCTGGAACTCGACTCCGTCCGCCATCGCGTTTTCCGCAGTGGCACACGCATCGATCTCACCACCAAGGAGTTTGCGCTCCTGCACCTGCTTATGAGCCGAACGGGCGAAGCGCTGACTCGCTCTCAGATCATCTCGTTGGTCTGGGATATGAATTTCGACTGCGACACCAATGTCATCGATGTCGCCATCCGGCGCCTGCGCTCTAAGATCGATGACCCGTTTGAAACCAAGCTCATTCACACGCTCCGTGGCGTTGGGTACGTTTTTGAGGAACGCGCATGAGGCCATTCAGCCTGGCTGCAAAGCTGGGATTAAAAGTTGGATTGATGAGCGCAGCGCTGCTGCTGATGTTCGCTACCTTCGGTTACATGATGGTTGGGCAAGCACTGGATAGAAATGCTCGCATCGATCTCGGCGTCAAAATGGAGGCAATGGCGCACAGCCTTTCCGAAATTACTGATATTGCCGATGTCAGTTCAGATTCGCACAAGCTGGTGGATTTGGTCACAGGCCAGAACAACCTCTACGTAAGCATCTACAGGTCCGCAGAGAGTGAAGATCCTTTACTCACCATCGGTTCCAAACAGATCAATCGAGAGGTTCATAGGTTCCAAGCTGCGGCGCAGACCACGGAATACGAGTGGAGCGACTATAATGGACGGCCCCTGCTCAGTGCTTCTCAGGCCATGACTCTGGGCGATGGTACGGAGGTCGGCGTCTACATGACTGCTGATCAGTCATCCAATGAAGCACTACTCGATGCTTTGCTAACCTGGGGGCTGATGATGTCCCCTGTCATCCTCGCGTTGATCCTGGCCATTGGCTGGTGGACTGTGCGCAGAGGCCTGCTGCCTCTGACCAAATTCCTCAAGGTAGCGTCAAAGATCTCAACCGAGAGCCTCGACCATCGCCTTCCAACTGATGGGATGCCAGCAGAACTCAAGAAGCTCGCCGACGGTATCAACATCATGCTGGCTCGCCTGGATGATGGGGTTCAGCAGCTTTCGCAGTTCTCTGACGATCTCGCTCATGAACTTCGAGCACCGCTTTCCAACCTTATGGGTAAGGCTCAGGTAGCCTTGACCAGAGAACGATCACTTTCCGAATACCGGGAGGTTCTGGAGTCGTGCACAGAAGAGCTGGACCGCATGAGCCGCATGGTTTCGGACATGCTGTTCTTGGCCCAGGTCAGTCATCCAGCATCAATGGTGGAGTTCGAACCCGTCTCCTTGGTCGACGAGGTTCAGCGAGTGTGCGATCTCTTCAGCATTTCGGCAGAAGAAGGCGAGATCCAGCTGCAGATCTCTGGCAGTGATGACGTGGTGCGCGGGAACCGCCTGATGGTTCAACGTGCCGTCTCGAATTTGGTCTCGAACGCGATCCGTTACTGCCCTCGTGGCCGCACGGTCTACGTGAAGGTGCAGCATAGTGCGAGCGGTACGACGTTGAGTGTCGGCAACCCCGGCCGCGGTATCGCCAAGGAACACCACGCGCACTTGTTTGAGCGGTTCTACCGTGTGGACAAGAGCCGAGCACGGAGCGAAGGCGGTACCGGTCTTGGCTTGGCCATTGTGCAGTCGATCATGAGTCTGCACCAGGGATCGGCGAGCGTGGAGGTGACCGAAGAAAACTTCACCTGGTTCCACCTTCACTTTCCGGAAGCCCAGCAAATGCAGCCGGCAATGACCGCCGCTTAAATTGCGCAGACACGATTAGGCCCGTCAATCGACGGGCCTTTTGTTTGCCTCAATGCATCAGTGCCGAAGGACCACAGGGTCCATGGGCGACCGCAGAATCACCGACTTAATAATCTTCTGTTCGTCAGGATTGGCGTTTTTCCACAGGTGTGAGAAGTACTGAGCATTCACTTTCTCTTGAGCACTTACGCTGCCGGCGGCATCGATCAGGCGCATGGTCGAGTAGACACAGATCAGCGCCAGAATGAAGAACGCCGTGGCGACCACCATCACATAACGCTTGGCCAGCACCGGTGCCCGCTTGAGCTCCTGGATAGAGGCGTCCGCCGCCTTTGTCGCTGCTGTAAGCTCCGAGATCAGTGGCTGGATGGCGGTGTCGACTCCGCGGCATGCAGCTGAATACGCTGATGCAGCGGCGCGCAAGGCAACCTCCTCCGCGTTCGACCAAGCCTTCTCCGCCTTTCGCACCTCCTCCTGAATCTGCCGGCCGACAGCGTCCACCTGCTCCACCAGTTCGTTCGACCTCTCCAGAACAGCGCTGGAGGTGCGCGTCTGCGAGGTCAGCTCATCGAGCTGGACAGTGAGTTTTTCAGTGCAGCGGCGAAAGTCACCGATAGCAACTGCCCAGGGCTCTATGTCATTCATGGCTATCTCCTAGGGCGGCCAACAACGCCGCGCTGAATTAACGCGCTAGATATCAAAATTGTAATTTAAGAGAAAATTCGAAGTCGCCCTCGACAGTGCCGAGATAGACATGATCCTTCCAGATTTGAAGATTTAACGCATCCTATCTGCAGCCTAAATTACGGAATTGTAATTATTGACTCACCTTGTCGTTAGCTTCGTGTTCCTAAACTACAAACCAACAAAGGCCGCTAATCAGGTAGGCCTAGTATGAACCGAGGTTCACAATGAAATTTGTCAAATCTATCGCTATTGGCAGCCTGCTGCTGGGTCTCATGGGTACCGCTTACGCTGAAGGCGGCTTCGAGCGAGCGAAACAGTTCAACGAGAACTTCCGAACCGAACAGGCTCGCCTATGGAGCGATGACGCTTCGGACCAGAACAAACAACAAGTCGCTCAAGAGCAAAAGAAAGAAAGCAAGGATGGTAGGGAACAAGCCGACAATTAATCGGCGGTTAAATAGGACTTCAAATGACAAAAGTAATTGACAAAAAAGCCAGGGTAAAACCTGGCTTTTTTGTGCTTGGAATTTAGCCTTCGTTCTCGCGTGGCGTTTCCGCATTGCTTTCTCCGGTCAGACCCAGTGAGCGGCAAACTCGGCCACCATCACGTGGGCCAGCAGGCCTGCGGTTGGAATACCTTTGTCGATGACCTGGGCCGGAACAGGCGCCTGAATCAGGGTTTCGCACTGACGGCAGGCCCATTTACCACGTACATGCTGCTCGACGGTAAACACGCCCGGCGTGTAATCCAGCTACTCGCTAACGTCTTCGCCGATGCGTTGAAGTTGGCAGCCTCAAGCGCACTGAGTGTTTTCCGGTTCGTGACGGATCACCGTGCGTGGAAACTGCGGCGGCAATGGTGCACGTTTCGGCGATTGCCGTGGCTCGACCTGTGACGAAGCTGGGAGGAGCTGTTTCAGCTCTGCTTCGATAGCTTCAAGATCTGTGTCGAGCAGATCATCCAGCAAGCTGCCTTGTGCTTGGCTGATCTGCTCGCTGCGCTTGGCAAATTTGTGGCGCTTGAGCAGGGCGATCTCGAACTTGAACTGTTCGATGAGAATTTCATCATTTTGGATCTTCCTGCTCATCGCCTCGACTTGGGACTGCAACTGCGACGCCTGTGCCGCCAAGGCACGAAGCTGTTCCGGGGTCATATGGTCGAGGTTGGGCGAGGAAGTCATGCCGCTGATTGTGCCAGAGCAGGCCCGAAACGACGACGAGCAGACCCGCTGCCACGGCAGGCCCAGCACCAACGCCTGGAGTTGCTCGCTGTCGAGTTCGACCTCACAGCCATGGCGAATGCCGGGCCAGTGAAACTTCCCTTGATTCAGGCGCCGCGCGGCAAGCCAGACGCCCACGCCATCATGCACCAGCACTTTCATCCGGTTAGCGCGGCGAATGGCGAACAGATAAGCGCAATGCGGCTTCGCCGCACCGAACACCGCGATCACTCGGGCCAATGCCGTTTCGGTTCCGGCGCGCATGTCCATCGGCTCGGTGGACAGCCAGATCGCATCGATGCGGATCATTGGGCCACAGCCCGGATAAATTGCGCGCAGCCCTCGGGATCCGAGGCTGGCCATTTCAATGTGATTACTTGCCCGGCCATGGGCAACTCGATGACCACTGACGCTTCGGCTGGCCGTTTACGTTCCAGTGCAGGAACCGGCAATCCTTGTGCTTATCAAGCCACTGGAAAAAGCCTTTCAGCATCGACTTTTCGAATTTATTGAGCTCTGCTTGCATGCTAGAGAGCTGTTTACTGAGCTCTGCTTCTTTATGGATGGACCATGACTTGGTCTGGCCGGTTTTTAGGTTTCGTGTGGCGATGGATGTCACACGTTTCGACTCCCCGGTATCGTTCTGATAAAACGATTCGCAGGAGTAGTGGATTACGTAAACTCGGTTCGCGTCGAGGTAGAGGTCTTCGATTAAAGCTCTGCTCCTCTTGCGATCCTTTACCCGATCTAGCTCTGCTCCCACACCTTTCCCCTCAACCCAGTGCAATGTAGGCGAGCTAGCGATTCTGCCCTCAAATGTAGGTGCCCGCTAGATTCACCTCTAGCTCTGTCTATGACTCTGGCGAAGGGTACACCGCCTGGGGACAATCGGCCTGCTATGTCTTGGCGGACTGCCCTACCAATTGGCGGGGCCTACAACGGCCGCTTTTTAAGGTCGATGGAAAGCAGGACCATACGCTCCTGCCGAAGCTAGCTGGCAGGCGTCAGCCAAGAGGCGTATCCTACAACTGCTTGCTCCGAGACTTGTTGGCCTACAGCCTCCCCTTGGAGACATCTGATAGCCCGCCGCCGAGGCGGGCTTCTTGCTACCAGATCCGTAGGCAGCGGTGGCTAGGTGCCCAAGCTAGGCTCCGCCAGAGCGCATACTCAACATCAGCGATCTACCCGTCTCCCTAGTCCGACGGTTATCGACGTATCCAAGTCCTTTATCAGGCGCATGGAAAGCCGGCGAAGACTGGGCTAGATGCGCTACGCAGCCATTGCTTCGCAGGATTCTGCGCAGGCCATACAGGCCTGTGCGCAATGCTGACAGTGGTCTGCCTTATGCTGACCGCACTCCTCCCCGCAGGCCCGGCAAATTTTGGCGCATAGGGCACATAGCTCTCTGGCAAGCATGCTTTCTCGTGCCATCAAGGTAGCCGCAAGCTTGCACATATCTGCGCAATCCCTGTCCAGCTTGATGCAGTCAGCCATCATTTTTACATCCTGTTCTTGAAGGCAGGCTGTCGCACAGCCTTCACAGGCCAGCGCACAGCGCAGGCATTCCGAGATGCATTCTTCAAAGCGACTGTTCATGGTCATATCTCCGGTATCGGGTCGATGTGATGCCAGTAAACCGTTTCAAAACGGTATGTAGCGTTCGACCTGACGGGGTCCTGAAGATTGATTACATTTCTGTAAGCTTGTCCGAAGCATCTCGGTGTGAAGGCCTGCCGGATCATTTAAGGCTGGAAAATCACTGCTTCTGAATGCTCACGATTTTCGCGACGCTTCCCTCCATACGGAATGCAAATTCCACCTTGTCTCCTACGTTCAAGCCGTTCAGCCGTGCAGGTTCCGCTTGGAAACCCATGGTCATCGCCGGCCATTTGAGCTCTGCTACTGGGCCGTGGGCCAAGGTGATTTTTCCGCTTTGCGGATCCAGCGCCTTAATTGTCCCTTCAGCATGCGCAGTGGATGCCGCCTGGGTGCCTTGGCCACCCTCGGCGGAAGCTGGCATGTTCTTCATGTCCATACCATCCATGTCCTGGGCATGCACACTGGCGGCGAAAACTGTGACCAGGCCTGCGATGACGAATAGCTTTTTCATTGGATTACTCCTGAAAAGTGAGGGGTTGTTACAGCGAGTTCGCGGCGACGGACCAGCCAGTACGCCGCAGGTATTACAAACAGGGAGAGCAATGGAGCGGTCAGCATCCCGCCCACCATGGGCACCGCGATGCGACTCATGACCTCGCTGCCGGTACCGCTGCTCCAGAGGATGGGCAGCAGGCCTGCAACGATGACCGCCACAGTCATTGCCTTGGGTCTGATGCGCTGCACCGCGCCCTCACGGATTGCATCGAGCAGCGCTGCGCGTGTGGTTTCGCATTCGGCCTGACGCTCAGCCCAAGCGTTATTCAGGTAAATGAGCATGATCACCCCGAACTCCGCCGCTACGCCGGCCAGGGCAATGAAACCTACGCCTGTGGCCACCGACAGGTTGTAGCCCAGCAGATACAGCAGCCAAACGCCTCCGGTTAGGGCAAAAGGTAAGGTGCCCATGATGAGCATTGCTTCACCGAAGCGCCCAAATGTCAGGTAAAGCAGCACGAAGATAATGGCCAAGGTGGCCGGCACCACCCAGGCCAGGCGGGCGTTCGCCCGCTCCAGGTATTCGAACTGACCGGAGTAGCTCAAGCTCATGCCCGGATCGAGCTTTACCTCGCTGTCGATAGATTGACGTAGGTCTGCGACAACAGACGATAGGTCTCGGCCGCGCACATCGATGTACACCCAACCTGAGGGGCGAGCATTCTCGCTCTTGAGCATTGGCGGGCCATCGGCAATACGTATGCGGGCCACGGTGCCGAGCGTGAGCTGGCCGCCCTGCGAGGTGTAGATCGGAAGCTGACGCAACGCCTCCACGGAATCACGCCATTCGCGTGGATAGCGCACGCTGATGGGATAACGAGCTAACCCTTCAACCGTTTCCCCAATGGTTTCGCCACCTATTGCACCGGCAACAATAGCCTGAACGTCGGTGATGTTCAGGCCATAACGGGCAGCGGCATGGCGGTCGATGTCCAGATCTATGTAGCGGCCGCCAGTCAAACGCTCTGCCAGGGCCGAAGTCACTCCAGGCACCTTTTTCGCTGCCCGCTCCACAGCAAGGGTAGCCCGGTCTATCTGGTTCAGATCGCTGCCGGCAACCTTGACGCCGATTGGACTCTTGATGCCGGTGGCCAGCATGTCAATCCGGTTGCGGATAGGCGGAATCCAGATGTTGGTGAGCCCGGGCACACGCACGATACGGTCAAGCTCTTCGATGAGCTTCTCCGTGGTCATACCGGTACGCCATTCACTCTTGGGCTTGAGCCGCACGGTGGTCTCGAACATCTCCAGAGGTGCAGGGTCGGTGGCCGACTCGGCGCGGCCGGCCTTACCAAAAACACTGGCTACCTCGGGGACGGTACGAATCAAGCGATCCGTTCGCTGCAACAGCTCTGAAGCTTTCTGCGCCGAGAGCCCAGGCAAGGCTGAAGGCATGTAGAGCAGATCACCTTCATCAAGGGGGGGAAGAAACTCGCCGCCGAGATGGTTCAAGGGCCACAGACTGCTGAGCAGGATAAGCGCTGCTCCAGCGAGGGTCACCAGAGGCCGGCGCAGGACGACCTCCAATGCCGGACGGTATAGCCGGATGAGCACCCTGTTGAGCGGGTTGCGCTGTTCCGCTGGCAGTGGCCCTCTGATCCAGTACCCCATCAGCACCGGTATCAGGGTCACCGATAACGCAGCCGCCGCTGCCATTGCGTATGTCTTGGTAAAGGCCAGGGGGGCAAAGAGGCGGCCCTCTTGGGCTTGCAGTGTGAACACCGGGATGAACGAGAGCGTGATGATCATGAGGCTGAAGAACAGCGCAGGACCAACCTCCACGGCTGCCTCCGTCATAACCTTCCAATGCGCTTCGCCCCGCAAAAGTTGACTAGGGTGCCGGGAATTCCAGGCCTCAACTCGTTTGTGGGCGTTCTCGATCATGACCACGGCAGCGTCCACCATTGCACCGATGGCTATAGCGATTCCGCCAAGGGACATGATGTTGGCGTTGATGCCCTGATGACGCATGACGATCAGCGCAATCAGAATTCCCACGGGCAGCGACACGATGGCAACCAGCGACGAGCGCAGGTGCCAGAGAAACGCTGCGCATACCAACGCCACTACCACAAACTCCTCGACAAGTTTGTGACTGAGATTCTCCACAGCACGGTCGATCAGCTGGCTGCGGTCGTAGACGGTGACAAGCTCCACCCCGGTAGGTAGGCCTTTCTTCAAGGTTTCGAGCTTGGCCTTAACGTGCGCGATGGCCTCACGAGCATTCTTGCCGCTGCGCAGGATAACCACTCCACCTACGGCCTCACCGAGGCCGTCCAGCTCGCCTATGCCTCTGCGGGCTTCCGGACCTATCTGCACCGTAGCGACATCGCCTAACTTCACCGGCACGCCCTTGGCAGCCAGTCGCAGTGGGATCGCTCTGAAATCGTCCAACGATGTTAAGTAGCCCGCCGCACGAACCATGAATTCTGCTTCGCCTTGCTCCAGCACACCGCCACCGGTCTCCTGGTTGGCCTTGCCTATAGCCTCCACCACTTCAGCTTGGGTGATACCGAGGCTGGCCATGCGAAGCGGATCGAGGACGACTTGGTACTGCTTGATCATACCGCCGATGGTGGCCACCTCAGCGACATCCGGCAGGGTCTTGAGCTCATAGCGCAGGAACCAGTCCTGCAGGCTGCGCAGTTGCGACAGGTCATGGCCGCCATTGCGATCAACCAGCGCATACTGATAAATCCAGCCCACTCCGGTGGCGTCCGGTCCCAATACCGGCTTGGCTGCCGCAGGTAATCGCGATTGCGCCTGGCTCAGATACTCAAGAACCCGAGAGCGCGCCCAATACAGATCGGTGCCATCCTCGAACAGCACGTAGACGAAGCTGTCACCGAATGCGGAGAAGCCACGTACTGTTTTGGCTCCCGGAACCGAAAGCATGGTGGTGGTCAGCGGATAGGTCACCTGATTCTCAACGATCTGAGGTGCCTGTCCTGGGTAGGACGTGCGGATGATCACCTGTACATCCGACAGGTCGGGCAAGGCGTCGATTGGCAGGCTCCTCACCGAGACGAATCCCCATGCCACCAGAAACAGCGTGGCGAGAAGCACCAGCACGCGGTTGCCTACCGACCAGCGAATCAGTTTGGCAATCATGGTTGGCCCTCCAACACTTTGATCTGCTCAACCACCATGCCCTCGTCTCGTTCGCGTATGCCAAAGCGAATCTGCGCACCGACCTTGAGGCCATCAAGGAGCGACTGATCAGCCACCGGAAAGGTCATGGTCATCCCAGGCATGCCCAGGGTGAGGAAGGGACCATGGGCAACGGTGAGCTGGGCTCCGTCTATCTGCACGATACGGCCGTTCGCTTCATGGAGGGCGGGCCCCGCTTTGGGCTGAGCATCCTGCGCCGTCGCCGCTTCGATGCCTTTCAAATTAGCTTCGGAGTCCAGCAGGAATTGCCCGGATGCGACGATGCGCTGACCTGCCTGAAGGCCCTGCAACACCGCAACTTGCCCCTTGCTCTCCTGACCCAACACGACTTCCACCGGTCGGAAGCGACCATCGTCTTCAGCCAGCATCACCAGATCCCGCTTGCCGGTGCGTATGACCGCCTCGGCAGGCACCAAGAGACTCTCCTCGGCGGACACGCTGGGATGGAGAGCCACCTGTGCGGTCATTCCAGGACGAAGCCGTCCATCCGGGTTGGGCAACTCGATACGCAGGCGCAAAGTACGGCTTTGCAAGTCGGCATCGGCCAACAGCGCAGTCAGCTTGCCCGGTACGGGATCACCTGGAAACGCTGGCAATTGCGCCTGTACAGGCTGGCCTTCGTGGAGACCTTGAGCCTGGGCTTCTGGCACGGCGGCTTCCAGCCAGACGTTGGCCACTCCGTTGATCCTTGCCAAGGTAGCCCCCGGCGTCAGCGTCATGCCGGGTCGTAGATCGAGAACCTGGATTACACCGGCAGTAGGCGCAGAAAGTGTGACCGAGAGCTGCACCTTCCCAGTACTCGCGACCCGGTTGATCAGGTCGACCGGCATGCCGGAGAGCACGAGCCGCTGTCGCGCCGCCGCCGTCAGCTGAGCGTCGCCGGAATGTCGCAACGCCAGATATTCTTCCTGCAAACCAGCCCACTCCGGGGTCAGCACATCGGCTAGAGGAGCCCCTTTGACAACTATGTCCCCCGTCGCTCGGCCATATGCGCGTTCGACGTAACCGCCAGTACGGGCCTGCAATACGCTGAAGTCGCGTTCGTCGAACGCCAGAACGCCGCTCACGCTCAGGGATCGTTCAAGCCGGCCAGCCGTCACCGTTGCCAATCGAATCCCGAGATTTTGCTGGAGCCCAGCCGAGACCTGAACCGCGAGCTGCCCCTTGTCATTCGCGTCGTCTGAATACTTGGGCACGAGCGGCATATCCATGAATGGCGATTTACCGGGTGCCGGGAAATGCTGCTGGGGATACATCGGGTCGTACCAGTACAGCGCTTTTTGCTCACCATCTGGCTGAGATGGGGTAACCGTGCCACGTCCACCCAGCCAGAAGCCCGCACCTATCCCAATAGCAAGGGCAGCAGCCACAACCAAACCAATCGACCTACCCCTCATGCCTGCACCTCTCCATATACGAAATGCAGACGCGCTGCTGTTGCCGCCAACTGTCCTTGCAGGTCCACATCCTGTAACAGCGCTTCCACGCGTTGCCGACGTGCCGACAGCACTTCACTTAACGACGACTTACCGGCGCGGTAGTCCGCAAGAGCGAGGCGTACCCGGTCCTCGGCCAGAGGTAGAAGCGTTTCGCGACTGCGCCGCACCGCCCGTTGCAAGCGTTGGTACTCGGCAAGGTCTGTTTCTAGCTGGGCTTGATGCTCGCGCAGGGCAGCGTCCTGCTCGTCCTCCAACTGGCGAACTTGTGCGCGTCGTGCCGCAATCATCGGGTCTTGCCGTGAGCCAGTGAACAACGGCAACTGGAAGCTAACTTGCAGGCTGACCATGTTGCTGAAGTCCGGGCCACGACGCTGATAATCCACCCCCCAAGACCAATCTGACTTCTTTTCTGCCTGGGCCTGGTGTACCTGGGCTTGCGCCTCGCGTGTCATGGCGTTGTAGGTATTGAGCTCCGGATGGGCATGAACGGAGTGCAGGTATTCAGCTGCGTCTACTGGCCAGACAGGGAAAGTCGGCGCGCCTACTTCGGCGTCCTGCCCAATCCAGCGCTTCAGCGCGGATCGCGCTTGAGCTGCCTGACTCAACAAAACATCTTTCTGCTCGTCCAGCTGTGCCAATTCCTGTTTGGGAGCCAGCGTATCGGCCGTTGAGCCTGCGCCTCCGGCCAGGCGCGCCCGCACCGTAGATGCCAGCAGCTGGTTTTCTTTGTAGAAAGCGTCGAAGTGTTCAAGTTTTCGCTGCACGGTGTACGCCGTAACCCAAGCCTGTGCGGTTGCCGCCCGAATCTTCAGGCGCTCGAAGACTGCCTCGGCATCGGCTCGCTCGACCGTGGCCTGAGCTGTCTCTACACGAGCTTTGCGTTTTTCCCGATTCGGTACGTCTTGGGACAGGCCAACCACCTGCATGGTCATGAAGTCTCTGTTCATGCTCCAGCGATCAGCGCCTTCAATCGGCAGGTTTTGTACCCCAAGATTGAGGCGCGGATCGGGTAGTTCGCCCGCTGGGATGACCGAGCTGCGAGCAGCTGATGCCTGCTCCAGGCGGGCCTGTAGAGAGGGAGCGTTGCGTTCAGCCAATTGCAGCGCCTCATCCAGCGACAGCGTTACAGCCTGTGCCGAGACAGCCGGCAGCAGTATGAAAAGGACGGCCGTGGTGATCCGTCCCTGAAAACGTTGGGGAGTCATGAAAATGATTCCTCGAAAGATCAGCGCCCAGGCGCGTGCCATCGCCCCGCTTCTAAGCAGAACGATGGTGTGAAATTAAGAGGGAGTCAGACGCGGGGAGGACGCCATGGATCGGGGGGAGAACCTGTCGCTATGCCTACAGCGTAGGTATCGGCAGGCCGTGGCTTTGCATAGGTCAGTCCAGGCGTCAGGAAGCTGAGCTGCACTGTGCTGGCAGTCCTGCACTCCTGACCCACCTTGCAGGATTTGGCATGGTCACCAGTCTTGCCCGGGTCTTGGTCCTGGCAGCAGTCATGGTCCATGCCCGCCATCATTTCCATGCCCATGGTCTGCATTGGGCAAGGTTCAGTCGCCGAATCGATGCCCGCCATCCCGTTAAGCGGAAGCGCCACGATAATCATCAGGATGGTGAGCAGTCGAATGAACCGATTCATGATGGGCGAGTATAGGTTACCGGGATGAATTCAGCATTAAGGGGTTGGGGCTGCACCAACCAACCGCTTGGAGGCAGGAAGGCTGATGAAGAAGGTTGTGACACCCTCCTCTGAAGTACACCAAATTCGTCCGCTGTGAGTCTCAATAATGGAACGTGTGATCGACAGCCCCAGGCCCGCATTACTTGGACCACCTTCGCGTCTGGCTGGATCGGCCCGATAGAACCGGTCGAAGATCTTGCCAATGTGCTGAGGATCGATGGTTACTCCGCTGTTACGTACGGATAGCGTCACGGTTTCACGTGTTTGCTCGATCTGCACTGCTATCTCATTGCCTTCCGGGGTGTAGCGCAACGCGTTAGATAATAGGTTGGAAAGGGCTCGGTCAATCATCAGGCGATCACCACGAACCTTGCCACGACCTTGGAGGGTCAGCTGAATGCCCCGGTCCTCAGCCAGAAACTGGTAGTACTCGAACAGCTTGGATACGAGTTCGGAGAGGTCCACATCGATCTGCTCGGGCACGATCAGACCATTATCCGCCTTGGCTAGGAAAAGCATGTCGTCGATCATGCGCGACATGCGCTTGAGGTCTTCCAGGTTCGAATAGAGGTTTTCCTCATAGGCATCCAGGTCACGCTTCTTGGTGAGCACCACTTCGGTATGAGTCAGCAGGTTGCTGACCGGCGTTCTCAACTCGTGAGCGATATCGGCAGAGAAGTTGGACAACCGAACGAATGTATCCTCCAACCGTCCCAGCATCCCGTTGAAAGACAGGATGAGTTCCTGAAGCTCAAGCGGTACGGGCTCCAGTGGAATGCGCTCGCGGAGAGATTTTGCCGACATCCCGGTGGCCACTTTGGTGATTTGCCTGACAGGCCGGAGTCCGCTTTTGGCCACGACCCAGCCCAAGCCTGCGCTCACAATCGCGCTGATCACCAAGCCGATGCCGAACCACCATTGCAGGGTGACAAAGAAATGCGCGTGAGTGGTGACATCGAGCATCAGCACGGCCGTTACCGGTTCCGGCTCGCCCGCGATAGTCAACTGGGCGGTGATACCGCGGAAGTTCTGCGCTTCATCCTGCCATTCCCAAACCGCACCCTGGCGCGCCTGCTCGAACCGCTGAGGGATTTGGGAGGCTTTGGAGTCTGAAAAAAGGACCGTGCCGTCAGCCTTGGTGATTTTCGCCGAAAGATCCTGATGTGCGCCGAGCAATGCCCGCAGTTGCTGCTCCTGATCGTCGAGCTCGCCTCGCGCTGCTGAAATGGAAAGGATATGACGCGTTGACTCCAGCTTTTCGGCAAGCGCCTGCTCATCCAGCATCCGGAAATGGTGCTGGCTGAGCCCGTAGAAAGCCACGCCGGCAACGACCAAGACAGCAGTCACCGCGAACATGAACATTAGTGTCAGTCGCTTGACGAGGGATGATTGCGGGCGCATCACTCGGGCACATCCATCATGTAGCCCATGCCTCGGGCGGTGTGGATGAGCTTTGGCGCGAAGTCGTCATCAATCTTGGCCCGCAGTCGGCGAATCGCGACCTCGATCACGTTGGTGTCACTGTCGAAGTTCATGTCCCAGACCTGAGAAGCGATCAGCGACTTGGGGAGCACCTCGCCGCGTCGGCGCATGAGCAGCTCCAACAGGGAAAACTCCTTGGCAGTAAGGTCGATACGCTTACCGTTTCGCGTAGCCCGGCGCTTGAGCAGGTCCACTTCAAGGTCTGCCATTTTCATGGTGGTTTGAGCAGAACCACCGTTGCCTCTGCGCAGCAACGTGCGAACCCGAGCCAGCAGCTCCGAGAATGCAAAGGGCTTCACTAGGTAATCATCAGCGCCCAGCTCCAAACCTTTCACGCGATCGTCTACGCCATCACGGGCCGTCAAGAAAAGGACCGGCACATCCTTACCCGCTGCGCGTATCTTGCGCAGAACCTCCCAGCCATCGAGCCCCGGCATCATCACATCGAGAATCAGCAAGTCATAGGCTTCGCTCTGCGCGTGTTGCAGGGCATCAGTGCCTGTCATCACCCGGTCAACGGTGAAGCCAGCTTCTGTCAGGCCTTGCTGGAGGTAGACACCGGTTTTCGGCTCATCTTCGGCTACGAGTAATTTCATCTGCTCTCATCCACGCGGGGTGCATCTCCAGTTTGCAGGAAAAAAGACGCCCAACCAGAAGCTGACGGAAAAGTAATGTCGAGATCAGTTTTCTGACAGCACCGCGAGGCTAACTTGACCACGTACCTGACGCCATGAGGCGCAGAACCATTGAGGATCTCCAGATGAACATGGTCAAAGCAATTGTGTTGGTCGTTACCTTCGGCACGGCAGGCATTGCCCTGGCAGAGGGCGGCGCGGACCGGACCTTTGCGCGGATGGAAGCGGCTCGCCAAAGTTCCATGCAGGGCTACCAGGTTGCGCAGGAGAAGAGAGAGCAGGCGCCAGTCGCCGCCCAGTCCAGCAAGCACGCGGGCCACGAAAGCTGCTGATCCGAGCTTACAGAAATGTAATCACCCCGGAATCTGAACTATGGCAGTTTCAGACTACGGCCTCTCATCAGCCTCGCGCAGTGGCGAAAGTCTACGAGACTGGTGAGAGCACCAATGAACCCAAGGGCTGCGCCATCGAGCAGCCTGGATATCAGCGATCTACCTGACTGGACGCAACGGCATGCAAAGCAAAACCACGAGACGATCTTTCGTCAAAGGCCTGGCCGCTACCGGACTTCTGGGTGGGCTCGGCATGTGGCGCGCGCCGGTCTGGGCCGTGACCAGCCCTGGCCAACCGAACGTGCTCAGCGGCACGGACTTCGATCTGTATATCGGTGAACTGCCCGTCAACATCACGGGTGCAGCTCGTACGGCCATGGCCATCAACGGCTCCGTGCCAGGGCCAATCCTGCGATGGCGCGAAGGCGACACCGTGACGCTGCGCGTACGCAACCGGCTGAAACAGGACACCTCCATTCACTGGCACGGCATCATCCTGCCCGCCAACATGGACGGTGTGCCGGGCTTGAGCTTCCACGGCATCGCTCCCGATGGCATGTACGAATACAAGTTCAAGGTCCACCAGAACGGCACTTACTGGTATCACAGTCACTCAGGCTTCCAAGAACAGTCCGGGGTCTATGGGGCTTTGGTGATCGATGCCAAAGATCCGGAGCCGTTTGTATATGACCGTGATTACGTCGTCATGCTCAGCGATTGGACGGATGAAGACCCGGCGCAGGTGCTCTCCAAACTCAAGAAGCAATCTGACTACTACAACTTCCACAAGCGCACAATTGGCGACTTCGTTGACGATGTGAGCGAGAAAGGCTGGTCGGCCGCTGTAGCGGATCGGAAGATGTGGGCTGAAATGAAGATGAGCCCCACCGACCTCGCTGATGTGAGCGGGTATACCTACACCTACCTCATGAACGGCCAGGCTCCGAACGGCAACTGGACGGGAATCTTCAAGCCCGGCGAGAAAATCCGCCTGCGCTTTATCAACGGCTCGGCCATGACCTATTTCGATGTCCGGATTCCTGGGCTCAAGATGACGGTTGTGGCTGCCGACGGCCAGTACGTCAAACCCGTATCGGTCGATGAGTTCCGGATCGCCGTTGCGGAAACCTACGATGTCATCGTCGAACCTGAAAACGAGCAGGCCTATACGATCTTCGCGCAGTCCATGGACCGTACCGGGTACTCCCGAGGCACCCTGGCAGTTCGTGAAGGCTTGCAAGCGCCCGTGCCGGAGGTAGATCCGCGCCCGATCATCGCCATGAGCGACATGGGCATGGACCACGGCAGCATGGGCGGAATGGATCACGGCAGCATGGCTGGCATGGACCAAGGCAACATGGCCGGCATGGACCACAGCAAGATGGCTGGGATGGACCACGGCAGCATGGCCGGCATGGACCACAGCAAGATGGCTGGAATGGACCATGGCAGCATGGCCGGCATGGACCACAGCAAGATGGCTGGGATGGACCACGGCAATATGGCCGGCATGGATCACAGCAAGATGGCTGGGATGGGTCATGAGGGCATGGCCGGCATGAGCGGGGCAATGCAGAGCCATCCGGCTTCCGAGACCAACAACCCGTTGGTCGATATGCAGACCATGTCGCCGACCCCGAAGCTGAACGATCCGGGAATTGGCCTGCGCAACAACGGGCGCCGAGTGCTGACCTACGCCGATTTGCGGAGCACCTTCATCGATCCCGATGGTCGAGAGCCTGGACGCACAATCGAACTGCACCTTACCGGCCACATGGAGAAGTTCGCGTGGTCGTTCGACGGTATCAAATTCTCCGACGCTGAACCGCTGCGGTTGAAATATGGCGAGCGTCTTCGCATCACCTTGGTCAACGACACCATGATGACTCACCCCATCCACCTCCACGGTATGTGGAGTGATCTGGAGGACGAGAATGGCAACTTCATGGTTCGCAAGCACACCATCGACATGCCACCTGGCTCAAAACGAAGCTATCGCGTCACCGCAGACGCCTTGGGACGTTGGGCCTATCACTGTCACCTACTGTTCCACATGGAAATGGGCATGTTCCGAGAAGTCCGTGTGGACGAATGAACCGGAGATCTGAGATGAGCAAACCAATGAAACGAAGCGCCTTTTTCCTTTCTGCTGCGATGGTAGGCATGCTGGCTGTTTATGCCCCGTCGTCGTGGTCCAGCGACAACCATGATCAGCACTCACAGAAATCCACCGAGGCAGGCAAAGCCAAAGGCTCGCAGGACAAGCAGGGCCAGGGGATGAACCATGAAGGCATGGACCATGGTTCCATGGAAGGTATGGACCACGGCTCGATGAAGGGAATGGACCATGGCTCGATGGAAGGCATGGACCACGACAAAATGATGAAATCGCATGGCAGCGACAAAGCTAAGGCAGGGAAAGATGGCCAATAGCCTCGGGCGGCCTTCGCTGCTGGCCCTGACTGTTTCAATCGGCATGCTGGGCGTAACGCCCAGCTTCGCCGCTGAAGAAATGGATCACTCGGGCATGGATCATTCGAAAATGGGGCACGGTTCCATGCAAATGGATGCTGCTCCGTCCGAATCGATGCCGGCGATGGATCACAGCAAGATGGGGGTTAGCAAACATCAGAAACAGACTGCCCCTGTTGATCACAGCCAGATGGGGCATGCTCAAAGCCAGAGCAAATCCAGCCCGGTGGACCATAGCAAGATGGACCATGGAACCATGAAGGGCATGGATCACGGTTCGATGAAGGGCATGGACCATTCCCAGATGAATCATGGTTCAGCGACTTCTCCAACCACAACTAGCCGCACGCCGATTCCAGTGCTCACTGATGCCGACCGTGAGGCAGCCTTTCCGCCTTTGGGTGGCCACCAGGTGCACGACAGCGGAATCAACAGTTTCTTCCTGTTGGACCAGCTCGAATACCAGGACGCCGATGAGGGCAGCACCCTGGCCTGGGACGCTTCAGGCTGGGTAGGCGGTGACATTAATCGACTCTGGGTTCGTTCGGAAGGCGAGCGCACCAATGGGGTAACCGAAGACGCCGAGCTGCAATTGCTTTACGGCCGCTCGGTCAGTCCATGGTGGGATGTGGTCGCCGGGGTCCGTCAGGATTTCAAACCGGAATCCCCACAGACCTGGGCAGCCTTTGGTATTCAGGGCATGGCCTTGTATGACTTCGAGGCCGAAGCCACGGCGTTCATAGGCGAGAACGGCCAGACTGCTGCGCGTCTTGAGGGCGAATACGACATCCTGCTGACCAATCGCTTGATTTTGCAGCCCACGGCCGAGGCGAACTTCTATGGCAAGAACGATCCTGAGCGCGGTGTTGGCTCGGGTCTGGCCAATACCGAAGTCGGCCTGCGTCTACGGTATGAAATTGTCCGCCAGTTTGCTCCATACATAGGCGTTACCTGGAGCCGCTCCTACGGCAACACCGCTGACTTCATCCGAGACGAGGGTGGAGATGTTAATGAGGCACGCTTCGTTGCCGGTATCAGGATGTGGTTCTGAGAATTTCAACATGAAAAGAACAATTACAACGCTGCTCGTGGCCGGTACTTTCGGAAGTGCTGCTGTATTGGGCACGGCGTATTTCGGCTTGGTGAATGTCGGCGCCGATGATCCTCACTTTCCGGCTGTCCATTCGTTTCTCGCCATGGCTCGCGACCGGTCGATTGAGGTTCGAGCGCGAGACATTGAAGTGCCTGACCTAAAGAATGCCGCGTTGATCAAGGCAGGAGCAGGCAACTACAACGCCATGTGCATTGGGTGCCACCTCGCCCCAGGCGTTGGGCAGACTGAACTAAGCCAAGCGCTATACCCGTCGCCACCTGACCTCACCAAGGTCGGTGTCGGAGGCGATCCGGCCGCCGCATTCTGGACGATCAAACACGGTATCAAAGCCACCGGCATGCCCGCTTGGGGCAAGAGCATGGGTGATGAGTACATCTGGGGAATCGTCGCGTTCCTGAACCAACTGCCCCAAATCAATCCTGAGCAGTACAAGGCTCTAGTGGCCACGAGCGGTGGCCACAAGCACGGCGGCGGTGAAAGCGATATGCACAACCATGAGGGCCAGCACGGCGTAAGCAGTCGTGCCGAGCATGGTGATCACGACGAAGCGGCAGACGACGATCATGCCCAGGCAGCTCACGACCACGGAACTGCACCCGCAGGCTCCGCCCAAGCGGCAGATCATCACGGTGACCACAATGCGGCCGAGGCCCATTCGGATCCCCACCCGGCATCGTCGCCTAAGACGCATGTTCACAAAGACGGTAAGGAGCACACTCATGCCAACTAACCGGGTCTTCGTTCGGCTAGCTGCTATCGCTGGGCTTCTGGTGACCTCGGCGGCCTACGCTGCCGAGCCATTGTCCATCAACGTTCACCGAGACGCGAACTGCGGTTGCTGCAAGAAGTGGATCGCGCACCTGGAAGCTAATGGTTTCAAAGTGATCGACCATGTTGAGACGGACATGAGCGCAGTGAAACAGAAGGTGGGCGTAGCGCCACGGTTAGCGTCCTGCCACACAGCAGTGATCGACGGAAAGTTTGTCGAAGGTCACGTGCCAGCTGAGCAGATTCGAGAGCTCAGGGGGCGGAACGATCTGGCCGGGATCGCCGTACCAGGAATGCCAGCTGGATCCCCAGGCATGGAGGTTGATGGCGTAAGCCATACCTACCAAGTCATTGGTTTAACCAAAAGCGGCGAGGACCAAGTAGTCGCCAACTATCCGGCCAAATAACACATCGACCAGAAGGACGGCAGTAGGCTGACTGCCGTCCCATGTGCTCCGGCTAGAAAGCTTCATCTGCTCAACACGACGATACAGTGGGCCTGTAAAAGATAGCTAATCAGATTCACGGCGCTCGCGTACTGGTTTGAGTACGATATCGCCGTTGATGAGCTCCATGGAGAGTATGTAGCCCGTCGTAAGCCCGAGCTCGCGCAGAATATTGTCGGGTAATTCCACAATCACATCGCCGGAGCCGTCGCCGGGATCAGGCACTTTACCGTGGTGCGCACTGATTCAGTCATTAGGCTCTCCTGTCTGAGCTACCAATCCTCATCGTACTCCACGAGTCATGTAAGCCGGTCACCAGGCGATCAATCGCCGGAATTGACGCTTCAACCCGGCTTTTTATCAGCGTAAGTCCTGTCCGCTCGCTCAGTGCTCAGTTCTGGCCCCGGCAACCGACTCCAGCGGTCCGGTATTCAAGGATTTTCACGTCTCCGTTGGAATCCTCGTAGTTCATCTGTGCCGGCATCACGTCACAGCTCGCCGTGGTCGATGTCATGCTGATTACCCTCGCCACGTCGGGCCGCATCCCGTAGCGATAATGGATCACCTCCGGTGGCTTCTTACCATTGGCGGCTGCATAAGCTCGCATAGCTTGCTCATTGGCCTGAATCATTTTCCCGTATAGACGGTCGGATCCTCCTTCGGCGAGTGCGGCTGAGGAGGCCACTATGGCCAGGATGGCGGTGATACTTTTGATGACTTTCATTTCAATCACTCCACTAGACGTGACTGAAGATTAAGGTTTGGTCGCTGTCAATTGAGTGATACGGGGATTACAAGGTTGTAAGTCCCGCTTGCAGAAGAAGGTAGCGTTGCGGCTTCACCGCATACCCGTTCCCCCTCAGGCAAACTATTGGTAGACACCCAAGAGTAGACGCTCAAGATAGTCCACTACTAGGCTGAACCCGAGCGACGTGTCGAGCATCTCGAATGGAACAAAACCCATCAAATGACCGCACGGCCGACAAAGCCACTGCTCCGCGAGCATCTGAGAGCCTAATACCTTCGATGCTATCTCCGGTCCTTTCGCATATTGGAACGCCACCGCGCTCTGCTGGGCATCCAGGCGATGGGCCTGAACGGGTTGGCTCAGAGCCGTCTCTGTTGGTTGGCTGAGATCTATTGCACGGTTTGCCCGGGCCCAGGCGCAAAAATTTCGAACCTATGGAGGCAACGGGCGTAATAAAAAATGCCAGGCACTGCCTGGCATTTACGAAATCTCTAATTGTACTGTTCAAATCATTTACTACTTGTTGTTGATGCATTGCGAATACATCGAGTAACGAACAGTCTTCAGCGTGCCCTGGGAGTCCTCGAAGGTCATCAACCGTGGGTAGACCTGGCAGGTACGGGGGTCCTGCGACTGACGTACGAACTTAGCAACGTCGATCTTCATGCCATATTTGTAATCCTGAATCTCTGGCATTGGCTTGCCATTTTTCTCCGCGTACTTGGCCACTGCGGTCTGGTGTTCCTTGGTGTATTGCAGCTGCTTGCTCTCGGAGAAAGTGTTGGCCTGCGAAGCCACCGAGAAAACAACAAGTGCAGCAGCGATAATTAGCTTTTTCATAAAACCCTCTAAATTTCAAAACTTCTCGGGCATAACCTTAGCAATGCATAGGCATCACCGGCATGACGAGAAACTTACAATTTTGAAAGGTAAGTGCATCTACTTCACTTTAATCGAGTAGGAGGCGGGTTCACGCCCGCCGTCCTCTCACACCACCGTGCGTACGCTTCCGTACACGGCGGTTCAGGTTATGCGACTAAGCCGGTTGATCGTATCCAGTATCGAGACAAGCCCAAGGCGTCCCATAGTTTCTTCGGCAGCGCCTGATTCATATGTGGTGCACCCGAGTTCCACCATGGCCGCCTTCCATTGGAGGTCGATTTACAGGCACGCTCTGCACCCAGCCCCAGCCGTATCAGGTTGCGAGCCCTCGTCGAAGGCTGCTTCCATTGTCGCCAGATGACACAGCGCAGTTTGTGCCTGAGCCACGTGTTGTGGGCTTCTCTTTAGCGGAGGCTGTTAGCTAACCACTTCGGCCTCGTCGCCGTCTTCATCCTTGCGGTGTGCCCAGTGATACAGGGCAGGCAATACCAGCAAGGTCAGTGCGGTGGAGGACAGGATCCCGCCAATTACCACCGTTGCCAATGGACGCTGAACTTCTGCACCGGTACCGGTGGCCAAGGCCATCGGGATGAAGCCCAGGGACGCTACCAAAGCTGTCATCAAAACAGGTCGCAGACGGGTCAATGCGCCTTCATCGACTGCCTGCCTGAGCGTCCGCCCCTCCTCTCTTAGCCCGCGGATGAAGGCAATCATCACCAGGCCGTTCAGGACTGCAACGCCGGACAGTGCAATGAAGCCGACACCTGCCGAGATCGACAGTGGGATGTCCCGTAGCCACAGCGCCACAACACCACCGGTAAGTGCGAATGGAATACCAGTGAAGACCAGCATGCCGTCTTTCAGGTTGTTGAACATCAGGAACAACAAGGTCATGACCAGTAGCAAGGCGACTGGAACAACGATCTGCAGGCGTTTGGCTGCCGACTGCAGCTGCTCGAACTGGCCACCCCAAGTCGTCCAGTAGCCTGCAGGAACTTGCACTTTCTTATCCAGCGAAGCGGTCGCCTCCTCAACGAAGGAGCCCAGGTCACGGCCTCGAACGTTGGCGCTGACGATTACCAGGCGTTTGCCGTTCTCGCGGCTGATTTGGTTCGGGCCCAGTTGCAGGTCCAGATTAGCGACCTGCGACAGCGGGATGAAGCCGATTTGATTGGCACCCTGAGCCGCATTAGCGGGTACCGGGATCAGCAAACTGGACATACCCGCTACGTCGGTACGAACGGTCTCAGGCAGGCGCACTACCATGTCGAACCGGCGGTCGCCCTCATACAGCGTGCCGGCCTGGCGGCCACCCACGGCGATAGCGATCGAATTCTGAACATCCGCGATATTCAGACCGTAGCGTGCTGCTTTTTCGCGATCGATGTTGATAGTCAGCACCGGCAGACCGGATGTCTGTTCAACTTTCACTTCCGACGAGCCCGGTACCGCTCGTAGAGCTGCCGCGATCTTGTTGGCGGTGTTGTTAAGCACGTCCATGTCATCGCCGAAGACCTTCACCGCGACGTCACTACGTACGCCCGAAATCAGCTCGTTGAAACGCAACTGGATTGGCTGTGACAACTCATAGTTGCTTCCTGGAACACCTGCCGCGGCCTTCTGCACCTCAGCAATCAGCTCATCGCGTGGCTTCTTGGGGTTAGGCCACTGATCCTGAGGCTTGAGCATGATGTAGGCGTCAGAGGCGTTTGGCGGCATCGGGTCAGATGCAATTTCTGCGGTACCCGAGCGTGCGAACATCCGCTCAACTTCAGGCACCTCCGCTATCACCGCTTTCTCCAGACGCTGCTGCATCTCGACGGACTGAGTGAGGCTCGTTCCAGGCACACGCATGGCCTGAAGCGCAAAGTCGCCCTCACTGAGGCTTGGGATGAACTCGCTACCCATACGACTTGCCAGTACGCCGCTGAGCACGACCAAAGCTACTGCGGCCGAGAAAGCGATGTTCCGGTGTCCCAGCACCCATTGCAGAACCGGCTCATAGCGCAGTCGAGCTGTGCGCATGACCACGCCTTCCTCTTCCTTCACCTTGCCAGTGACGAACATGGCAATAGCTGCAGGAACAAAAGTAACGGACAGGATCATTGCACCCAGCAGCGCCATCACAACGGTGAAGGCCATCGGGTGGAACATTTTGCCTTCGACGCCGGTGAGGGCGAAGATCGGCAGGTACACCACCATGATGATCAGCTGGCCGAAGATCAGCGGCCGACGAGCTTCTCGCGCCGCGGCAAAGACCTCGTGGAAGCGTTCGGTTTTGGTAAGCATGCGGCCATGCTTATGTTGCGCATGAGCCAGTCGACGGATCGCGTTTTCTACAATAACCACGGCACCGTCGACGATGATGCCGAAGTCGAGTGCCCCCAAACTCATTAAGTTGGCACTGACCTTGTTGTTGAACATGCCTGTGAAGGTGAACAGCATGGACAGCGGAATCACCATCGCGGTGATCAAAGCCGCACGGATGTTGCCGAGGAACAGGAACAGAATGGCGATAACCAGGATCGCGCCTTCCACCAGGTTCTTTTTCACCGTCGCGATGGCTTTTTCAACCAGGTTGGTACGGTCGTAAACAGTCACAGCCACCACGCCCTTTGGCAGGGTGCGGTTGATGTCCGCCAATTTGGCGGCGACAGCTTGAGATACGGTGCGGCTGTTTTCACCAATCAGCATGAACACGGTACCGAGCACGACTTCGCGGCCGTTCTCAGTAGCAGCACCTGTACGGAGCTCTTTACCGATGCTGACGTCAGCTACGCTGCTGATGCGAATCGGTGCACCATCCACACTGGTGATCACGATGTTGGCGATGTCTTCGATATTGCCTACCTGACCCGGTGCACGGATGAGCAACTGTTCACCATTACGCTCGATGTAGCCGGCGCCGACGTTGGCGTTGTTACTTTCCAACGCAGCAACCAGGTCATTGAGTGTCAGCTTGTAGGTAGCCAGGCGCTTTGGATCCGGCGCAACCAGGAACTGCTTGGCATAACCGCCGATGGTATTGATCTCGGCCACACCCGGGACGTTACGCAGCTGAGGCTTGATGATCCAGTCCTGGATCACGCGCAGGTCGGTCGGGGTGTACGGCGTACCGTCCTCTTTGACCGCGCCATCTTCGGCTTCAACAGTCCATAGGAAGATCTCGCCGAGGCCGGTAGATACCGGACCCATGACGGCCTCTACACCTTCTGGCAGCTGTTCCTTCGCAACCTGCAGCCGCTCGTTGATCAACTGGCGGGCAAAGAAGATGTCAGTGCCATCCTTGAAGATCACGGTGACCTGAGACAGGCCAGAGCGAGACAGGGAACGGGTCTGCTGAAGGCCCGGGAGACCGGCCATTGCCGTTTCAACTGGAAACGTGATCCGTTGTTCGGTTTCCAAGGGCGAGTAACCAGGCGCTGCAGTGTTGATCTGCACCTGAACGTTGGTGATATCGGGTACCGCATCGATGGGCAGCTTTTGATAGCTGTAGATACCGATACCCGCCATGATCAGAACAGCGATCATTACTACGATGCGCTGCTCGATGGCGAATCTGATGATACGTTCAAACATGAGAAATCATCCTGTCAGTTCGCATCAGTGACCGTGTTCGGCAGAAGCTTTGCCGAGCTCGGACTTGAGTGTGAAGCTGCCACTGGTTGCTACCTGGGCGCCGGCTTCAATACCGTCGATGATTTCCACGTACCCACTGTCGCGGCGACCCAGTTTTACCGGGCGGGTGTCAAAGCCATCTGGGGTGCGTACGAATACCGAAGGTTTGTCTTCAACGGTCTGCACTGCGTGCTCGGGGACCGCTACGGCAACTCGATCGGTCTGGGAAGTGACCGCAATGTTCACGAACAGGCCTGGACGCCAGGCGCCGTTGGGGTTGGTCAAGGTGACGCGGACAGTAGCTGCACGGTTTTGCTCGCCCAGCAGGCTGCCGACATAACCCACCTTCCCTTCGACCTCGACGTTCATGTCAGGCGAAGAGACTTTCACCGCACGACCAGTCGTGACCTTGCCCAGATCTGTAGGCGGGACGGCGAAGGTTGCCCAAACCTGGTTCAGGTCGGAAAGGATGAAGGCGTTGGTCGCCTCGCTTACGACTTCGCCAACGGTCAGATGTTTCTCCACTACCACGGCGTCGAAGGGAGCTCGAAGCTCGTATCGATTACCGCCAACGGAGTTAACCGAGGCACCGATAGCGCCGACCTTCTGCTTGGCGTTGGCCAAGGAGATCTCCGCTTCTTGCAACGCTTGGCGTGCTTGGAGGTAGTCTTGCTCTGCAGAGATTTTGTCCTGCCACAGCTCTTTCTCACGCTGGAAGGTCACACGCGCCAGTTCGACGCGACGCTGTGCGGCCTGTTGTTCGCTGCGCAGGTCAGAGATCTGCTGGCTGGCGATTACAGCGAGGACCTGACCCTTTTTGACCGTCTCACCCAGGTCGGCCTGGACAGCTTCAACAACGCCAGGAACACGAGGAACCACGTGGGCAGTACGGTCTTCATCGAAGCGAATTTCGCCCGGGAAGCTCACGACTGTACCCAAGTCACGCGGCGCTGCAGCTTCCAGGGCAACGCCGGCTGCCTTGATCTGTTCATCGCTGAGCGTCAGTTTGCCCTCTTCTTCACCGCCCTCTTCGCTGTGGCCTTCTTCGCCATGGCCCTCATCACCTTCCTCTTGGGCGGCAGATGAGGCTTTCTTTTCGTCGCCATGGCCATCGTTAGCGCCATGTTCGGCGGTACTGGCGGCCTGCTGTCCGGAACTATTGTTCCAGGCAAGGCTGCCAAATCCGAGGGCTGCCACAGCGGCTACCGCGAGGGCGATCTTGCGTTTGTTATCCATTGCTACTCCTGCTGATCGTAGGCACCGGCTTGTTCAAGGCTGGGTGCCGAAGAAAATGTTTGGCCCGCTCAGCGAGCGCCGGCAGTTGAGCCGACTTCGCCATAAACCCTTTCCACCTGCGCACGCGCATTGGTCGCCGCTGCCAACGATTCGAGGTATTGGCCACGAGCGACGATCAAGGTGCGCTGGGCATCCAGCACTTCGATGAAGCCGAATTTGCCCATCTCGAAGCCGCGGGTTGCGGTCTCTACGGCTTGTTGGGCTGACGGCAGAATGGTCTTGTCGTAGGACTCGACCTCCTGCATTGCGGTGGACCACTGGTTCAACGCGGTTTGGGTTTCGGTGCGCAGGCGCAGCTCCACAGCATTGCGCTGGTCTCGGGCCTGATCGGCACGTCGAGAAGCGGAAAGAATGTTGCCTTGGTTACGATCGAACAGCGGCAGAGGCATAGACAGGCCCACAGTGTTGACCCGCTCGCGCACAGAGCGGTCGTACTGGCTGCCTACGCTGACAGTAAGATTCGGGATACGCTGAGCTTTCTCTGAACCGAGCGAGGCATCGCTCTTGTCGATCTGCACCACGGCCTGGCGCATTTCTGCGGTCTGATCGAGCTTTGCCAGCAGCTCTTCAGTCTGCGGTGGCAGCCCCGGGGAGAGGGTTGGCGATTCGAGTTGATCAAATACCGTGACTGAGCTCCCGGTAATTTGCGCGAGCTGCTGGTAAGCGGTCGCCTTTTCCGTTTCGGCACGTCGAACTTGAAGCTTGGCTTCGGCCAGTTGCACCTGGGCGCGGGTGGCCTCTACTGGGGACGATTTACCTGCGCGAACACGGCCATCGACGATGCGGAGACCGCGCTCAGTCAGTTCGAGAGATTGCTTGGCCAGATCAAGGCCTGTCTGGGCCCGCAACGCGGCGTAGAAGGCTTGCACGACGTCTGCACGCAGTCCGTTCACGCGACGGTCTAACTCCAGCTGTGCGGCGGTCTGCCCGAATGTGGCGACGTCAACCCGAGCCCCCCGCTTACCGCCCAGCTCAAGGGTTTGGCTGAGCGAAACAGTTGTCTGGCTGGTGTTACGACGGGTGTCTTCCACGTCGTACGAGATTGTGGGGTTGGGGATAAGTCCGGCCTGCTTGCGAGCGCCGTCAGCGATCCCAATCTCTTGCCTGGCTGCAGCTAGATCAGGGTTGGCATCCATGGCCGTCGAAAGCGCCTGGGGCAAGCTGATGCTTTGGGCAAGGGCTGCAGGTGCCATCAATCCAGAGATGACTGCACAGAGTGCAGCGATCTTCCAGGGCGAGACGGAGGTCTTGGATAAGACATTGCGGTTATACCGGGGCACTTTGATGGTCCTCGTGCACAAACTTCGATAAAGCTTGGCGAGAACGCCGAAACAGCTGCCAAGCCCCACTTGATTAGGTGATGGCACTCTAATGAGCGGTAGCTATCAGAGGGGTGGCTGGAAAATTACAATTTCGTAATAAATCCCTGTAATGCCCGTAAATACTGCGATTCCCAACCCGGCTCTATGATTTCGTTACAAGCAACGGAGATGGCAACCACGCGGTGCGAAGGCGCCAAATAACGGGCAGATGACGAAATTGTAATTTTCCTATCACCCTCCCGTTATCTTCGGCCTGCAAATATGAGCTCGCGCTACGCTAGGCGCGCCGCCGGGTCAGAACAATTAACGACACCCGCGCAGGTAAACATAATAAAAACTGCCGTGAATCAAAGGAGCATCGGATGAAAATCAAAGTACCACTGTATTTGGCGGCAGTTTCTGCGCTGTCTGGAAGCTATGCTATTTCGGCACAAGCTGAAGACAAGCCAGAGGGCTTCATTGAAGGCAGCAGCCTTACAGTGCTGAACCGTAACTTCTATTTCAATCGTGATAACCGCGACAGCACTGCCCCTACTTACAACAGTGGCAAAGGCAATACCAATGGCTACTCCGAAGCCTGGGCGCACGCAATCATCAGCAAATTCAACTCTGGGTTTACCCAGGGTACAGTGGGCTTTGGCGTTGATGCCTTCGCCATGATCGGCCTTAAGCTCGACACCGGTGATGGGCGCAACGGCGGCCGTAGCTCCTTCGACGTGCTGCCTGTTGATAACAAGGGCGAAGCTCGCGACGAATACACCAAGGTCGGCGGCGCAGCCAAAGTTCGCTTGTTCGATACCATCGTGAAAGTGGGTGATGTCTTCCCATCGACCCCGGTCGTTGCATCGGGTGACTCGCGACTGTTGCCGGAAAGCTTTCGCGGCGTGACCGTTGAGAACACCAGCATCCAAGGCCTCACCCTGCAGGGTGGTCGTCTGCATGCGATGAGCCAACCGGTCTCTAGCAACCTTAACGACAACTTCGTGACCTTCTACGGCGGCCCAGTCAACTCGCCATGGATCGGCTACGGTGGCGGTGATTACTCGATCAACGACAACTGGACCGTGAGTGCCTATGCAAGCCAGTTGAAAGACGTCTGGAACCAGTACTACGCCGGTACCAGCTTCGCCTACCCCTTGAACGACGATCTGGCGCTGATCGGCGGCTTCAATTACTACAAAGCCGTGGATGAAGGTAAGCGACGCCTGGGCGAATTTGACAACAACATCTGGAGTGCCAAGGTCGGCGTACGTTACGGTGCTCACACCCTGGCCCTCTCGCATCAGCGCAACAACGGCGACGACGACTTCGACTACCTGCGTCAGTCGGACTCGATCTTCGTCGACAACTCCATCCAATACAGCGACTTCAACTCGCCGAAAGAGCGTTCATGGATGCTGCGCTACGACCTGAACTTCACCAGCTACGGCATTCCAGGCCTGACGTTCATGACCCGCTACGCCAGAGGCTCGGGCGCGGATTACTCGAACGCTAACCAGTTCTACATGCGCACTGACGACAACGGCAACCCGCTCGACAATCAGAAGCGCTGGGAGCGTGACGTCGAAGTCAAATACGTTGTCCAAACCGGCCCGGCAAAAGATCTGTCCTTCCGGTTGCGCCAGGCAACCACGCGTGCCACTGCTTTCGAATCGGATTTGGATGAAACTCGTGTAATCATCGAGTACCCGCTTTCGATTCTTTAATTCGCTAACGGACCAGTTATTCATTAGCTGATCCTGTTAGTAAAACGAGCATTACGAATTCACCTTGAGTGGCTTAAGTGCTCCTTTGGTAAAAGGTGGATATTTGGCGCCCTTTGGGCGCCTTTTTTTTGCCTAAAATTCAAGTAAGCGTTCGATTGTACGCATCGCATGCCGGTGAAGTTCATGGCTACACCAATGACCAGTCTCCTCGATGTGAGCAACCTCGCCGTCATCTGAGCGGAACGAAGCCAGTACAAAGAAGAAAATAACCCAATACTTCATAAGGTCAAGTCACCTGCTGGAGAGAGGGTCCGCAACTGTCAAACCCAAACCGCGACAAGATATACCGCCAGACTATCAACTGTATTACCTAAAAATTACAAATCCGTCATTTGAGCCCCGGCACGCTCATTTTGATTTACCATCCCTTTCAATAATGCCGGCGCGCGTGCGCGGTTAATTGCTCAGTGATATCGAGACAAAATCCCATGCGAATTCTGGTAATTGAGGATGAAGTAAAAACTGCGGAGTATGTGCGTCAAGGTCTGACGGAGTGTGGCTATGTCGTAGATTGCGTCCACACCGGATCAGATGGATTATTCTTGGCCAAGCAGCACGAATACGAGCTGATTATTCTCGATATAAACCTCCCAGAGATGGATGGTTGGCAGGTTCTTGAGTTGTTGCGCCGTAAAAATTGCCCTTCCCGCATCATGATGCTGACGGCGAGAAGCCGGCTGGCGGATAAGGTCCGGGGGCTAGAGAACGGCGCAGATGACTACCTGATCAAGCCATTTGAGTTCCCTGAGCTGTTGGCCCGGGTTCGCGCCTTGATGCGCAGGTCGGATCACCCCGCATCCGTAGAGGTCATTCGCGTCGCTGACCTGGAGCTTGATCAGAGCCGGCACAGGGCGTTCAGGGACGGTCAGCGAATTGATTTGACCACAAAAGAATTCGCGTTATTGCACTACTTGATGCGTAACACCGGGGTGGTACTGAGCCGTACGCAGATTATTTCTCAGGTTTGGGATATGAATTTTGACTGCGACACGAACGTTGTAGAAGTGTCGATTCGAAGACTCAGAGCCAAGATAGATGACCCATTCGAGACCAAGCTGATACATACGCTTCGGGGCGTAGGGTATGTGCTTGAAAAGCGATAATTGCCAAGCTCTCTAGGTACCGAAAATTGGCTGTACACTCCCGTCGCTTGCGAGCTTGAGGTTTCTGTTTACGATCCGCGGCGCTGATTCCTCACCCAACAAATGAGGTAGGCTGTACATGAGGTATAGCATTGATTATCAGCAGGTTTCGCAAGGTCAATCGCATGCCAGGATTGATGCCTGTCCAGCTGACATTATCTTCAACAGCGACCATGGCTTAGCACTTATTCCGTGCGTCGGCGATGTTATCAACCTTCCCTCTACGGCGGTCAAAGAAGGGGTTTGTGGCATCGTCAGATCAAGGATTTTCAATTATCTAGGAGGTCCTGAAGATCTGTACTGCCACGTCAACATTCTCGTTGAAGAAGCTGACATCAATTTCGGAAATCTCATCTCGGAATACATGCGCAATCAGGCACGCGCACGCTCGCCTTCTTCATAAAGTCGAAGGCGGGCCTGGCCATTAATGGTTATTTATGACTGAGGATTCAACAGAGCGGGCGTCTACTGAGCACCAGAGGTGGATAGTCACAGCCTAGTGGCTGAACGAGGTACTGCTGGTGTGCGCAGAGCTGGACTCATTGTTTTTTGAATGGCGCATTGCAGTATAAAGAAGTACATAATCCCTGAGGCAAATACGATAGCAGACAGAGAAACCATTTCTAAATCTAAGACCCCAGAAATCATATACTGCTTAATCGTGATAGATCCCAGGATGATTCCGGTGCAGTACATGACACCCGTGAATTGGTTTCCCATAAAACTCAGTATGCCGCTGAAGGCATTGTTTGCGCTGAGTAGCACTGCCTTTAAAATGGTCCATCCGAGAAGTGGTAAAAATGCCTTAATCATGAAGGCAAATAGCATCGACGATGCAAATAGCTTTATCGGCGTTTCTGCCCACGGCTTGATGGTACCGTCTATTTCAACGCCGGTATACAAGATGACATTCAGAACAATTGCCATGACGGTGCATATGCCGAGGCGTATCATTTCCCGCTTAAGAGGGGCCATCATTATCACTGCGTGAATCTTGCGTCCGATGAATCGATTTAGTCCTTGGGTCGACATTTCTCTTCCTATGCTCTCGGGGATGACGCTATTTTAACGTTGTAAGAATGTCATGCTTTTACCCGATGAGAGGTGACGCTTCAACAGTTCTGAATTGCGCAGGGGGTCTCATGTCTTTCCCAGGTCGGATATCTTGCTGAAAAATCCTCATCTATCTGCGGGGCAAAGATGCGGCCACCCCGCCGCCGTCAGAGCTCTGGAGGACTGGTTGCTGTCAGCAACTCATCGAGTGACGGAACCTTAGCGTTTGCACTGAGGACGAGTGTCCTGGATCGGAGTATGGATACTTCATAGAAGGATTCGCACTCGACTCGTCCATTCACTTCTCTCCAGTGGGTGACTTCTGGTATCAGTTCGTTAGGCACCGGATGTAATGCCATAGGATTATGGAAGACCTCCACTTCAGCAGACCACGGCTCGTAGCCATACTGCGGCCAGAGCTGACCGTAATCGCTGGACGCTACATCCAACAAAAATGGGATACCTCGTGATGCACCTGGAGAACGGTCGAAAAACTCACCAAACCGCAAGTATCGGTACCCGTCTAGATGAGCTCCACCTGAAATCGGCACTCGGCTGAGCTTTGAGACTGTGCAGGCATTGGTGAAAATGACCGCTGAAAGATGGGCATTTTCCCTTAGCGTAAATAGGCCGTTGGGGCGCCCTGATAGCAGAGATGTCTCTTCCTCCACAGTTATCAGCTGCATTCCACGATGCGCAGATGAGTGAACTGAAAAGCCATAGAGATAGCTGATGAGCGACTCCCTGCTCCACAGCATTGAACTGGGCGCATGGAAATCGGCTAAGGCCAGAATGAGCGGCTTACCCTCCACGTGCGGTAGGGATTCGTAACGCTTGTCCAATTTGTTTTGGATGGTCCTCGCAAACCTTTCTGCAGCCGCTCCAAAGAAGCGCTCATGTCGGTCAGCTGGTGGGGGGACCGGCGAGGCGCCAAAATGCTCATACCGCTCTTCCGGGTTGGCTGTCACTGCTTCAACCCAGGCCTCACCTCCCAGCCTATTCTCGATATGAAAATCGGGTGATTCTTTAGGCTGGGTGACAAAGAGTCCCTGCTCACGAAAAATCGCTAATAGGTGGGCCTCCCAAAGGCGGGTGTGAAAATTCTCAGTCTGGCAATCGGGAACCCAATTTCTGTCTGGGGATGGCAGTGCGAGATACAGTTGATTGAGCGCCCACGCCCCAATACGGCGGCTTGGATCAAATAGTGATTTGAACACCACGCTTGGTGTGCGCTTACCCATTCTGCTTAGAGGAGCACGTCGTCGTTCGCCTGAGGGGAGTGGAAGCGGATGGGCTTGGGTACTGAGAAAATGGCTGATTGAGGCGCGGGCTTCGGACTCGCCAGTGGTGCACTCACTATGACTGAGGAGCACCCACACGCTATCGACACGACGCCGCAAGGTGACAATTCCGAAACTGCCGGAATGGATATTTCGGGTTAGAGCGGCACAAGAAATTCCGTCCTCACTAAGCCATGCCCCTACTGGCGGGCTGTCCCCAAACCCCAACCCTCGTGGAAGCGACAAAGCGATTAGATCGAACATCGGCGCAGCAATTTCTTTCATTCGCTGATCTCGGCAGCCGTCAAAATGCATTCCATCAATGCCTCGGAGCGTGCCCGCCGGCGATGGCATCGGTGGAGGTACCTATTGAAGAAGGGGGCCTTGTTCCACCAGGACATCTCGGTTGGTGAAGATGGTCTCAATGGTTGCAGCCTCGGCAGCCACATGAGTCTTTCGCGTGATCTCTTCAAGGGCCAGTTCGAGCCGGTAGTCTTGGAAATACTCGTACAGCTTTTCAGAGCTCTCGGATATCTCCTCCCCACCATTCTTTGCGAACAAGATGTGGATGATCGCTGCGAGTGGAAGGGAGATGTCGAGATCCTTCTCTTCTGCATCTGACTCCGAGTTCAAACCGTCGAAATACCTCTCCAGATGATTCTGGAGCTCCTCAAGCCAGAACTGAGATAGGTTGCTAGGTAGGGAGCTTTCAGGCCCGGCCAGAAGGACTTCATCTCTGAATCGGGCCAGCAGATTGGGGGTTGCCATGGAGGACCTCACGATTAGATTTGAGAGCAACTGGTCAGCATAGTCCACCTCAAGATGACCACCTCCTTGACGCCCATCCTGGTGCTCCTGAGCCTCAGACGAGTGAATCGCCCCGAAAACTGTAGATAGATGCCGTTAGCTACCTTTCTTCAAGGACAGCTTTGGATCGATAGCGGCCTTCGTGGAGGTTGGTGTCTACGGGGCCGGTTTAGTCATTCTGAATCTCCGGTTTCACCTCCGTGAGGCCGGCCATCGTCATGCATCAGATCTTGATTGACACGCGTGCCGCCTTGGATAGCCTTGCAATTGAGGGCTGCAACTGCGCATTTGTCGGGCCTGGGTACCAGCATGAGCCCCCCCGCAATTCTGGCAGCAGAGGAAGCTGGTTCCTCTGAAGTAGTGACGACGGGCATTGCCAGTCGGATTCTGAACCCAAGGTCGCCAGACTGGGAGCTAAAGGATCGCTGCGACTACTCCTCATCCCTTACCGAAAAGTCACGCGTCGGTCGTAAAGGGAGAACACACTGGCCCTTTCCAGGCCAATCAACTTTTGTGATTGGTGAGTAGGGCTTTCTCGGCTTTTCTGTGAAAAGCACCCCTTCATTTCACAAAAAAAATGGCCAAGCTTCCAATTTCACGGGGTCTGGCCTATCACCTATTTTGTGAACCTACATCAGGTGTCGATGGGCACATTAAGTGTCGCAAGTGGGCGAGTTACTGTCGCTTTCTAGGGAAAACCCCGGCCTTAGTGTCGGGGTTTTTCTTTGTGGCGTAGCCTAGTCATAGCGATACACACCAGGCTCCAAGCCCTAGTGTGGGTTTTATGGGTGATGTGATGGAACATCGTTGCGGCTTCATCGAAACAAACCGCATCCTTGCTTGGCTGCTTGGCTGCTTGGCTGCTTGGCTGCTTGGCTGCTGTAGGTGGGAAAGTTAATTTCCACTTCGGTCAAAGTTAAGCGGGAGAGCGCCCGGTTGATTGGTTGCGTACCGAAGTCGAGACACGCATGGTGCTAGATCTAATTGGGCGCATCAGCCATGCTGTGATTATCTGAGCAAGCGAACCCTGATTTCCTGTCATGGTACGCATAGTGGGATTGGATCGTCTGCGCCAGCACCCAATCTGGCTTGAAGCACAAGGAGGTGTCGATGAGCTTACACGAGCAGCAGGCGCGGTTCAGGCGGTTGCTCGCGGAGCACCAAGCGTGGCGTTTACTGCATGCAGAGAATGCGCCCATCGTTCTTGCGTTCATCAGTGATCTTTTTGCTCAAGACAGCGAGGTCCCATTCGGGAAAGCACGGGCTGCGTTGGAGGCTGAGCTGCCCCTCTGGCAGGAGGCTTACGGCCTGCACGACAACTCGGGAACCTATCTGCGCCAATGGATCCAGGCGGGCTGGCTGCGTGAGCTTGATGACAAGCTCGCCCGAACCGATGCCTTCGAGCTGGCACTACGCTTTGTCCAGAGCCTGGATCAGCGAGACAGTAACGCCACGGCCTCGCACCTGCGCATTGTGCAAGACGCCGTACGAGATTTGGCTGTCGCCCTGAGCCCAAACCCGGAAGAGCGAATCACTCTGCTCACTGCCCGCCGGCAGGAACTCGATCTGGAAATTGAGCGTTTGCAGATGGGCGAGGTGCCAGAGCTGAGCGCGCCGGAACAGCGTGAGCGCATCCGGGGACTGTATCACCTGACGTCAGTGCTCACGGGCGACTTTCGTCGGCTGGAGGACGAAATTCGCCAACTCGATCAGCGCATGCGTATCCGCATGATCGAGTCGGAGTCTGGGCGCGGTGAAGTGGTGAAGGCGTTGATAGAGCATGAAGGTGAACTGCTCCAGACCGATGCCGGGCAGGCCTTCGACGGCTTCTATCAGTTGCTCTGTGATCAGAATCGAATCACTGAATTCCGTGAGCAAATCCGTTCGATCTTGGCACGCCCGGCATCCCAGTATCTGAAATCAGACGAACTTCGTTACCTATCCCATCTGGTCCGCGAGTTGGGCAAGGAAAGTGAGCGGGTATTCCAGGTCCGGCGCCGGACCGAGGAGAGCCTGCGGGCTTTTGTGGAAAGCGGCGTTCAGCAAGAGCGCCGTGCGGTCGAACGACTGCTTCGCCAACTGGAGCGGCTGGCGGTGAATTTCAAGGAACAGGAGCTGAGCCTGCGCGAGCCGGTGGCTGTGGATCTCCCCACGGGCAGTCTGCGTGTGCGTTCTCCGTCCAGTATTCACCTACGACTACCTGAAGAGCGCCTAGATACCCGGCAGGTGGCCGCAAATACCAATAGTCACGTTGCCAGTCTCGGCATGCTGGATCACCTCAACACGGTCAAGGTGCTGGAAGTGGCCCAGGATGTGAAGCAGTTGCTCACTGAGCACGGCCCGATGACGGTGGCGAGCATCGTCAGTCACCGCCCTATCACCGGAGGGTTGGAAGAGCTGGTGGCGCACGTGCGGATCGCCAAAGCAGTCAGCGCTGTAGTGTTGGAACACCCAGAAAGTCTGGTGGTAGTGGATCGGACCGGCAATGGGATTCGGGCCAACATTCCCTCTTTGCTTATGTCCGCCGAGCAGTTTCCAACGGATTTGGAGGAACTCGCCTTATGAACGAGGAAGAGCAGCATTCCCAACAGGCCCCTGCCCTGTTTGACCAGTATCGAACGATTCGCCCTGAAACGCCGTCAGTCAGCGGTGAGGTGAAGACGTTTGAGGATGCCCCGGTTGAGCCGCCCGTCGTTGGGGGGGCTGAAGTCGGCATGCCACTAGAAGCCCGGCGCGCCCTGGTGCTGTTACTCCGCCAAGGGGTGGTGATGGCCGATAGCAAACGTCTGGCGTTCGAAGCGCTGTGCCGGCACGAGGGCCTTATTGCAGAGCACTTGGGCAACATGTTCATGCGCATGTTGCTGGACATGAAGGCCGGCATTGCCATCCTGCTCCAGCAGGAGGTGGCAGAGCAGGACGAGGAGGCTGACGAAGCGTCACGCCTAATCAACAAACGCACGCTCAGCCTCTATGACACGCTGCTGTTGCTGGTGCTGCGCAAGTACTACCAGGAGCGAGAAACAGCGGGCGAACAGAAGATCATCATCGATATCGAGCGGATCGAAGCATTGATGACACCCTTTTTGCCGCTGACCTACAGCTCCCGTTCCGAGCGGAGGACACTCAACGGATCGCTCGCCTTGTTGAAAGATAAGCGTCTCATCACTGCGGTTCGTGGGGATGACGAGCGGTTTGAGATCACCTCGGTGATCCGCTATGTCGTCAATGCCGATTTTCTTGAACGTCTATTGAAAGAGTACGAACGCCTAGCTGGTGATGCGGGCGTCAAAACGGGCGAAGAGGTGCAGGATGCTTGAGGCAAGCGAGGTAAGTCTGAGTGAGTTGTTCAGCACTGGTCAGATCCGTCTAGCCGAGCTGTCGGTATACAACTGGGGCTCCTTCCATGGCCTGCATTCCGCGAAGATAGACCCCGAGGGAACCCTCATTACCGGTGACAACGGTGCCGGTAAGTCGACACTCATTGATGGGTTGATGGCGCTGTTGCTGCCCTCCAGCAAGGCGTCGTTCAACATCGCGGCTGCTCAAGGGGACCGTACGGATCGCACCTTGATGTCCTATGTGCGAGGAAACTATGGCAAGGCCCATGATGGCAACGAGACGGCTACCCTGCTGAAACGCTCAGGGGCGACCGCAACGGGGCTTCGGGCGCTGTACCAAGCGGACGATGGTTCGAAGGTCACCTTGGCGGCCCTGTTCTGGATTACCCAGGCCAGCAACTCGCTCAACGACCTCAAACGCCTTTTTGTGGTGGGTAAGCGCGATGTGCGCTTGGATGAGCTGTTGCATCTCTTCGGTGAGGGCAATGCCCGTGTGCTGAAGCAACACCTCAAAGAGGACCCGCTGGTCGAGGCATTCGATTCGTTTACCGAGTATCAAGAGACCTATGTGCGGCTCCTGCGCATGGAGAACCGTAACGCTCCTGCCCTGCTCTCCCGGGCGCTGGGTTTGAAGAAGATTGATGACCTCACCAGCTTGATTCGAGATCTGGTCCTAGAGCCCAGTCAGGTCAAGGAGCATGCCCGGCTTGCGGTCAGTGAATTCGATGACTTGGTCAGCGTCCATGGCGAACTCGATGATGCTCGGCGCCAGCGGGATGCTCTGATTGAGTTGCCAGAGACCAGCCAAGCGCTGAATCAGGCCAGGGAGGAGATGCGGCGGATCTTAGCTGAGCTAGCCGGCCTGCCGGTCTACTTTGGCGAACAGTGTTCTCGACTGTGGGGGCTGCGCCTGAAGCAATACGAGGCGGAACTGTTTCAGTTGGCAGAGGAGATGACCCGCCTTGGCACTTTGGAGGAGCAAGCGACGGGGCGGGTACAGGCACTGTTCCATGCCTACCAGTCGCAAGGTGGTGAGCGACTGGAGGGACTGCGGAAAGACCTGAAAGCGGCGACGCAGGTGCATGACGACAGCGTGCGCGATGCGCGCCGGTATCAGATGGACGCACGAGTCCTTGGTTTGCCCGACACGCTGTCGCTCGACGTGTTCAAGCAAAACCAGGTGACAGCGCAAACGGAGTTGGCGGATATGCCGGCATTACGTCAGGCGCGCCAGGATCAGTTCGCCTCGTCGGCAGCGAACCTGTCCCGTGAGCAAACGCAGCTCAAGGAACTGGCAGGCGAGATCGAAGACATGGAGTCGCGACCTGACTCCAACATTGAACCTTCCTATCAGAAGCTTCGCGACCAACTGGTAGAGAGCTTGTCGCTTGATCCTGCGGAGGTTGTTTTCGTTGGCGAGTTGATCGCTGTCCTGGAGGCGCATCGACCTTGGCAAGGCGCTATTGAACGGGCGCTGGGAGGGCTTCGCACCACGCTGCTGGTGCCTGATGAGCGATATCGCTTGGTGACCAAGTGGCTGAACACTCGCCACACGGGGCTCCATGTCAGGGTGCAGGTTGTTCGGCTGAACCAGCAGCCGCAGGTTGCTGAGTTTCTGCCAGATGGCTTTCTAAAAATGCTGGATTGGAAGCCGCACCCCTATCGTGATTGGCTGAAAAAGCACCTCTCGCGTTTCGACCTGCACTGTGTGGCATCGACCGAAATATTGGACCAGACCGACTTCTCGATGACCATCCAGGGCCTGGTGCATCTGGATAAAGGGCGATTTGAGAAGAAGGACCAGCAGCGCATTGATAACCCGCGTTTCTGGTGTTTGGGATTCAGTAACAAGGGGCGTCTAGCGGCGTTAAGGAAGGATCGTGTCGAGTTGGAGGCAGAGGTCAAAAAGTTGGCCCAGCTGACAGCGGATGCGCGCACGGCCATGGACGACCTCGACAAGCACACACGCGTGTGGGAGCGCATCGCCCAGCTCACGTGGGCGGCAATTGATGTCCAGTCAGCTCAAGATCGGATGCAGTCGCTGAAGACGGATCTAGGGGCGCTTGAGCAGCCTGATAGCGAGCTGGGGGTGGCAAAGGCACGGTGGGAGCAGGCTGGAGCTGAACTTAAAGAGATCCAAGAGCAGAAGGGTGCTGTCAGCAAAAGGATTGGTGGGCTGGATAGCAATGTGACTCAGGCGAACCAGCAGCTGGACCAAGCTTTCGAGCAGGCTAAGGCTGGGTTGACGAATGAAGTACGTGAGTTGCTCATCCTACGTGTTGGGCAGCTACATCTTGAGGACTTGGATGGTGTTGCAGAGCTTGAAGGTCGCCATCGTTCAGAGGCGGAAGACGCGCGAAAGCGAACCCAAACCCGTGAGGTTAGGGCTTCTACTAAAGCGAGCGGAATTGTCTCCGATTTCAAGGCGAAATGGCCGCTCATCGCCAATGATTGGCTCGCAGGCGTCGATGGTCTGGAGGAGTATCTCGATCACCTGACCCACTTGGTACAGGAGGGCTTACCAGACCTGGTGGAGCGTTTCCGAGAGCGCTTGAACCGCAACGCAACCCAGTCACTGGCGCGAATCAGTCAAACGATTCAGGCCGAACGTGAGGACATCCAGGATCGAATCGAAACGATCAACGATGTCCTGAAGCGCACAGAGTTTAGGCAGGGAACCTACCTTCGTCTGGGAAGCCGGGCAGAACTCTTCGAACACGTGAAAGCGTTCAATGGCCAGTTAATGCGCGTGCTGGCACGAGCCGGAAGTGACGATCATGAGGCTCGCTTTGTTGAGCTGAAGGAGTTGATCGAGAAACTGGAGAAGGCCACCAATCCTGCGACCTCGGGCAACCTAGAGAGCCTGCGATTGTTGGACTCGCGCTACCAGCTGTCCTTCTACGCCGAGGAGGTTGAGAAAGGCAGCAAAAAGGTACGCGATGTGCTGGAGTCTTCCAGCGGAAAATCAGGCGGGGAAAAGGAGTCGTTTGCCGGCACCATCGTAGCCGCAAGCTTGGCTTACGTACTGACGCCCGATGGCAGCGACCGTCCGCTCTACTGCACCGTGTTCCTGGATGAGGCCTTCTCCAATACCGCCGAGGCGGTGAGTCGTCGGGTGCTCAAGGTCTTCCGAGAACTGAAGATCCACGTGAATCTGATTACTCCATACAAGAACCTCAACCTTGCACGTGAATCGGCGCGCTCGCTGTTGATCGCGGAGCGTGACCAGGACAAGCATGAGAGTCGGCTCTGCGAGGTCACCTGGGAGGAAATTGACGAGCAGCTGGCGCGTCATGAACAGCAGGGTCTGCAAAAGGTGGCCAGTTCACTGGGGATCGAAGTGGAGCCAGCTCTGTGAGGGATTGGGGACGACTTCCAGATGACGTTGTTGAGGAGCTGCGCCGACTGGAGTGGGAACATACAGGCCGGCTGCGGGAGCGGCTCTTAGGGGCGCGACCTTTCCCAATTCCTTGCTTGCTGAAGCCGCCAACCGGTAGCCAGGCGCTTGAGGATCTTGACCATTTCCATGGCTATATCGCGGCCTGGCGGAAATGGCCGTGGCCGCATCAAGTTGCATGGGTGACGAAGCGATTTCGGCAACTGGGTGAGTGCGAAGTCCCGGTCAGGTTGGAGATCGAATCAACGCAAGCCCTCATCGCTGCGCTGGGGGCTGAGGCTGTTGAACGAAGCAGGGGCTGGGCGGAGCGAATGGAGCCGTTGCTCTCGTTGGATAAGGCTCTGTTCACTACCCTCATCAAGCAGCTTGGAGAGCTGGAGAAGCTCTCCATGACGGACATCCATTTGCTGGCCTGCCTGCTGCCACAACTCCAGCGTGGAATGGGCCAGCGTCGATACTTGCGGGCCCTGCCACTCCAGAAGGTGGATACCAAGTTCGTGGAGCTGAACCAGAGCCTAATTGCCGCTCTGTTGGATACGATGCTCGACCAGGAGGTTTCCGCTCATGGCGGGTTAGAGGCTTGGCTAGGCTGCCGCGCCACGCCATCCAACTGGCTTCACGTGAAACCACTTTGCCCTGACGTGAAAGGTCGCCTTGCTGGGCTTGATCTCGTTCGGCTGTCCTTTGAGCAACTGATGACCCATCCGTTGCCTGCTCAGAACGTACTGGTGGTTGAGAATCTACAGGCTGGTTATGGACTTTCTGAGTTACCGGACACTATTGCGGTGTTCGGCGGAGGTGCAAACACCGCCTGGTTACAAGCCGACTGGTTGAAGAGCAAGCGCATAGGTTACTGGGGAGATCTCGATACGTGGGGGTTGAAATTCCTATCCGATGCCCGGCTGAGGCAGCCCCATGTTGAAGCCGTGATGATGGATCGCGAGACGCTGATCGCCCACGTTGAGCGAGGGGTATGCGAAGAGCTACCAGCTGAGCTACCGGAGTACGGTTTGACCCCTGCCGAGCAGACCCTGTTTGATGAGCTTCGCTCTAGTCAATTTGGGGTTGGCCGACTGGAGCAGGAGAGGTTGTCCCAGGATTTTGTCGAGCAGTTCCTGGCTAGCTGGCTCGGGTTCTCCAGGATCGTTCCGAAGGCTTGAGGTTTGCCAGAAAAAGCTTTTCTGAATGGAGTGCGCTTTTAGGCTGGAGTTTCCAATCAATCAGAGTTCACACGATTGGTTCATCCGAATTCAGTCTGTCGTTTGACGGCCTCTGAACCGATACTTTTTGGCTGGGGTATCGCTACGGCCAGTCTGGGACTGGCACGTAGCACATGCATGGATCAATCAAAGAAAGCCTCAAATGTTTGGTTGGCTTTCTGGCGAATTTCATCCGTGAAATAGGGAGTTAAGGCCACTGCCGCAGCCACTAGCACCCCCAAATCATCGCTATAGCCAACGACCGGGGCGACGTCAGGAATGAGATCAATCGGGCATACAAAATATGTCAGCGCACTGGCGCCAATCGCTTTGACTTTCATCGGGGTCTTCTCATCAATCGTGATGTAGTAGATCTCAAGCGCTTTCTGAACAACCTCACGCCCCGCTTTCTTTGCATACTTGGTCACTTTCTTCCAGAAGCTGTCTTGACTGAAGTCATCCGAGCTAAATTCGGCTGTGGTCATTTTTGCGGCTCCTATGAGCTTTGGTAAGCCATGGCAGCAGGATCTGCTCATGGTGAGAAAATAATTGATCAAAGAGCTGTAACCCGTCAAGTGGGTTGTAATGTATTTTTGTGGTTGGTAGTGTTTATTTGAGTTCCAACTATTGCGTGCTATGCTGCCGCGACTGAATGGCTAGGAGACGGTCATGAGCCTTCCAATTAAGAGCGCGACGTATGCGTCGGTCATCGGGGCAGTACTGAGCGAAGAGCGCGAACGACGCGTAATGACCCAAGCGTCGGTTGCCGCTATTGCCGGTCTGACCCAATCAACGTGGGGAAGAATGGAACTCGGCAGAGCATGCACCTTAGAAAATTTGGGTAGGGCTTCTGTGGCACTTAATATCAAGCTTTGGGAGCTGATGAAGGTTGTCGATGACAGAGTCGCTGGTTTGGAGAAGCAAGGTATCCAGGTTGTGTGTGAACTACCTTCAGAGGAGGAGATCAAGGCAAACCTGGATCAATGGGTGACAGGCAGCAGCCAGATATCAAAGCTCTCATTGATTGGATTAGGAGCGCTTTCTGGGATCGCCATAGGGGGAGTCAGCTCTTACATTTCGTCCATATTCAAGAAATGAAGCCTGCTCGCCGTGCCTGCCGCGCCTTAGGTATTCTTCTTTCTAGCGCCTAGGCAGATTGATGCTTGCCTGGGCATGAGTTGCACTCTGCTCCGACTGCTATGCCGTGGTTGTTTGATCCGCCCTTCCCCTGCTGATAGCCTGAACGATACTAAAGCGATCTATCAATGGCTGAGGCTCCGAAGCGGTGACCGATTCCACGCTGGTGGCGAAATTACGTGCTGAAAATGCTCGACTGATAGCTTTGCTTGAAGCACATCGCATTGAGTGGCAGCTTCCAGCTGAGCCTGTATGTGTACCGGTGGAGGGTAATCAGTCGTTCACCAGTCTTGATACTGGTAGCAAACTCGCCCTTTTCCGCAGCTTGTTCAAGGGCCGTATTGATACTTACCCGTTGCGCTGGGAAAGCAGAGGCGGCAAGTCTGGCTATGCACCCGCCTGCGCCAATGAATGGCGACCGGGAATCTGCGAAAAACCACGCATCAAGTGCAGTGATTGTGGGCAGCGTCAGCTACTGCCGGTGAGCGATGATGTCATTTATCGTCACTTAGCCGGAGCCATTGTGGTCGGCGTCTACCCGTTGCTTTCGGATGATACGTGTCATTTCCTAGCTGTCGATTTCGATGAGGCTGATTGGCGAGAAGATGCACTGGCCTTTGTGCAAGCTGCTCGCTCTCTCGATGTCCCCGTAGCACTGGAAGTCTCGCGTTCTGGAAATGGGGCTCACGCGTGGATTTTCTTCCAAGACAAAGTGCCTGCGATTGATGCCCGCCGTTTGGGGGCCGCGATCATTAGCCATGCTTGCGAGCGCACCCGGCAACTGTCACTCAGTTCGTACGACAGACTTTTCCCGAATCAGGATTTCATGCCCAAGGGTGGGTTCGGTAACCTGATTGCTTTGCCACTGCAAAAGCGAGCCAGGGGTAACAATCACAGTGTCTTTGTCGATGATTCCTTGGAGCCATATTCTGACCAATGGCGGTTCCTCGCCACGGTTCGACGGATGAGCCCTGAAGGTATCCAGCCCGCTGTCAATCAAGCTATGGGCAATCGCGATCCACTGGGTGTTGCTTTTGTCGACGAGCAGAACGAAGCCGAGCCATGGAAACAACGTGAGCAAACATCCCAGTCGTTGACCTGCTCTCTGCCAGCTACCCTTAAGGTCACGCTGGCAAACCTGATTTACTTTGAAAAATCGCAGCTGCCTCAACCCTTGGCTAACAGGCTAATCCGACTCGCTGCTTTTCAAAATCCTGACTTTTACAAGGCACAGGCCATGCGCCTATCAGTCTGGAACAAGCCCAGGGTCATCGGCTGTGCACAAAATTTTCCTCAGCATATTGGGATTCCCCGGGGTTGCTGGGATTCGGTACTGGACCTGTTAAATGAGTACAAAATCACCCCGCAGCTACAGGATGAACGCTTTGCTGGCGTCAGTCTCGACGTTGATTTCTTAGGTAGTTTACGGCCAGATCAAGACGCGGCGATCCACGCTTTGATGCCATACGACACCGGGATACTCTGCGCCCCTACCGCGTTTGGCAAAACAGTAACTGCTGCCGCACTCATCGCCAGGCGTAGAGTCAACACGCTGGTGCTGGTGCACCGCACAGAACTGCTTCGACAGTGGCAAGCTCGGTTACAAACATTCTTGGGCGTAGGCAAAGAGGTCGTCGGTACGATTGGCGGTGGGAAGCCCAAGACAACTGGGCAGATCGACATTGCTGTGATGCAGTCACTTTCGCGGAAAGGTGAAATCAGCGATCTGATCAAAAATTACGGTCAGGTCATTGTCGATGAGTGCCATCACCTCTCGGCGGTGTCTTTTGAAGCATTGCTGAGGAGCGCCCCCGCGCGCTATGTGCTTGGGCTGACCGCTACACCCATCCGTCGAGATGGGCAGCAGCCAATCATTTTCATGCAGTGCGGTCCCATTCGGCATACTGCCGCTCGACCAGAAAGCGCTCCCCATGATTTGTCAGTCATTCCTCGAATGCTCTCAGGTCCGATCCCATTACCTGACGGTGCGGGGATACAGGACGTCTTCAAAACTCTTGCTGATGATACGGGGCGTACCGCGCTGATTGTTTCGGACGTTTGTTCCGCGTATGACCAAGGTAGAAAAGTACTCGTGTTGACACAGCGCACCGAGCATGTAGATGTTCTAGAGCATGCACTGAAGGGACATGTCGAAAACCTCTACACCCTCCATGGGCGAATGCCTAAGAAGCAGCGGTTAGCTCGGCTTTCAGAGCTTGAGTCCTTATCTCAAGACGCACCTCGTGTGCTTCTTGCTACCGGAAAATTGATTGGTGAGGGATTTGACCATCCTGCATTGGATACTCTCGTGTTGGCTATGCCCATTTCCTGGCGAGGAATTCTCCAGCAGTACACCGGTCGGTTGCATCGAGCGCACACTGCCAAGACTGACGTACAAGTCATCGATTTTGTGGATGAGGGCAACGTCGCATTAATGCGGATGTGGGAAAAGCGCAAAATGGGCTACAGGACGATGGGGTACCGGATGATGGATACCCTAGCTACTATGAAACTGCTCTAGGATGGGGTACCTGATCCGCCCTCGTTGGTGTGGGCGTATGTTTCCGCATGCTTGGAGGCCTGTGGCTAAATGGTGGCTTGTAGCGAAACATGCTTCTGTCGTCTGTACGTATTCTACTAGCGTGAAGAGGCCGGTTTTGAAACGACATTTAATAGGGCCAGGAAGCCGCCATACGACACGAATTCGGTTCCGCACGCGACATTTATGGCGCCCATGTTCCACGTGGAACCCCCATTTTCTCGGGGGGAGCCATGACAATTTATGTGCCCATCGACATCAGGTTGTTCTCAACAAAAAGCCCGCGTAAGCGGGCTTTTTGCTTTGGGCGTGTTCAATCAAGCTTCCTGAGTTTCAGGTGAACCGCCCTCAGCTGATCTTTTTCATGCGCGAGTGTGAGTGAAGCATCTGCACGCATCACAAGCTGGTCGCCATGCCTGATGCAACTCTGCCCGAAAAGCGCGGGGTTTATCTGGGCCAGGCTGACCAGGGCCTTGAGCAATCGAAGGTCGACTTCTAGAAGGGCGGCGCCGTCTCTGCTGATAGGGGCAAAGAAATCGTCGAACAGATCATCCACCGTCAATGCTCGCAGGTGAACCCACTCGCAGCTTGTTCCCTGTTCCGGCTCGTAAACGTGGGCCTTGCCCCAGTGCGTCAGTGTCCTGAGGCCCCGGCCAATCACATCGATAGCGGTGCCCGGATCATTGACCGCCGGCGACAGCGCGCGGGACGCGATCTCCGATAGCACGCATAGCCCGAACCTCGGGTCATGCTCAAAGGTCCTTCGGGTGCCTATGGTCAACGTCGCCAGCAGGTCGTTGAGGCTTTGCTCATCAGGGTGTTCGCCACTCAATGGTACAACGCGAGCCACCGGCATACCGACGTGCACAAAACTCCCTGGGAGGACTTCCATATAAATCCGCATCTGTAGCGCTTTGGAAATGGCACTCAAGGCTTGCACATCGATATGTTGGATGTAGCCCGTCTGGTTGCTGGCAACTGTTTGCGCGGACAGCGGAAGTACAAGATCCATCGGGTACGCTGAGCCACCCAGATAGGGCCAGCGAGCGCGATGTGCTATGGCATCCATCGCTGCTTTTTCCACACGGTCAATGGTTTCTCCGACCCGTCCCAGTTTGGAAAGGTGATCGATCCAGCGCAGCAGTGTGTAAATGATCAGCGCCACGACAGCTAGCGTCACCGCAAAAAGCACGACACGCCCCTGGCTGCCGTAGAGGCCGGTACTCAGTGCGATGATGCCAACCAGGCTGAAGAGAAACGATCCGATGAATGTGGCCAGGGCGTTCTGGGTAGTGGTGTCCTCCATGACGAGGGTCGTGGCCCGGGGTGTCACTCCGCTACTGGCGGCCCCGTAAGCGGTGACCATCGTGCTCAATGAGAAGGTGGTGACAGCCAGCATGCTGGAGGCAATGATCCCGAGAATCTTGTCCACAGCATCTGCGCCGATGCGTGTTGGCAAGGTGTGCGGGATGAAATCTCTGAACACGATGGCAAGCAACGCAGTCGCTACACCCAGAAGGGAGAACAGCGTGGCTCTGAACCAGAGTCGCTTGGTAAGTTGTCCCGCTACCCAACGCCAACGCGCAATCATGTGCAGTACCTTCAAAAGACTGGTCGAATAGTTATCAGACTAGAGGTTTCAATCCAGAATCCGGCAAAAAACCCGCGCAAGCGGGTTTTTATGGTGGGCTGTAGGTTTCTACGCCTTAGTAGCCGCTGAGGATGCTAACGATCACCCCGGAAGCAATGGCCACCAATACGTAGTCGCCGTTGACGTACAGCCAACGGTGATCGCGTGGCGGTGGGGATAGATGCCGGGCTCGCCAGTCGGTCACCCAGTAGCGGTCGTTGCGATAGTGCGGGTCTACCACATGGCCACGCTGCCATTGCTGGTGAGGTATCGGCATCCCCGGTTGTGGATGGAAGTCTGGATTACGGTAGGAGTGAGCCTGGCCGTTGCCGGGTTTGCCATGTTGTTGCGGGTGGCCCTGATGCGAGCGGTCGCCATCGTGCCCCTGTGGCGGGCCGGGTTGGGCGAAGCTGGCCAGTGGTGCGCTGAACATCAAGGCAGCGCAGAGCACGGATAGGGTTTTTTTCATCGTATCTCGATCCTTTGCATGTAGACGTCCGGCGTGCTTCAACGAGACGCCGATTACGGTTAATGCTTCAGACCGTCGTTCGAGATGAGTAATCCCTGGCCAGAGGTAAAGGTCCGGTAAAGTATCGCTGGGCCCTAAGCCGGGTTCAGCCCCAGCGCTTTCAAGCGCCGATACAGCGTACGTTCACTCATGCCCAGGTGGCGCGCCAGCTCGCTGCGCGGGCCCGGAAACTGTTCCAGCGCCTGCGCCAGATCACCCAGGTCGCTGCGAGCGCGCCTCTTTTTCTCACCGGATGCGATTGGCGGGCCCACATCTTCCGGCAGATGTTCAGGCCGTATCAGCCCGTCATCGGCAAACAGGCGCGCCCTTTCCAGGATATTGCGCAGCTCGCGGATATTGCCTGGGAACCTATGCAGGGCCAATTGCTGAAGCGCAGCGTCGCTAAGACTGGCGGCAGGTTGGCCTGCCATGCGTTGCAGCAGGCTCTGCGCAAGCAGGGGCAGATCCTCTACGCGTTCGCGCAAGGCGGGCAGGCGGATCGGAAAGCCACTGATGCGGTAATACAGGTCTTCGCGGAACGTACCCTCTGCAACCATCTGCTTGAGCGGTTTGTGTGTTGCAGACACCAGGCGGAAATCTGCGTGCACGGTACGCAGGCTGCCGACTGGGCGGAAACTGCCGGATTCGATCAGGCGCAGCAATTTGACCTGCATCGCCAGTGGCACCTCACCAATCTCATCAAGGAACAGCGTGCCGCCATGGGCCGCTTCAGCCAGGCCGATCTTGCGCTGGTTGGCACCGGTAAAGGCTCCCTTCTCATAGCCGAACAGCTCGCTTTCGAACAGTGACTCGGTCAAACCGGTGCAGTCGACCACCACCAATGGGCCATTGGCCCGTGGGCTGCCCATATGGATCGCCCGGGCGAAAAGCTCTTTGCCTGTTCCGGATTCACCCTGCAGCAACACCGGGATCTGCGCGGGTGCCGCACGTTGCAGGCTGGCCAGCGCCGTTTTGAACGCTGGCGCCCGCCCGACCAAGCCCTGTTGTTGAGGTTGCGCCGAGGCCAGCGTGACCGTGGTCAGCCGTTCCACGAAGGCGACCACTCTGTCCTGCTCATCGAGGATCGGCCGCAGTTCCACATCCACATGTTCAGGCCCGCGCGGGGTGTGATGAATGTGCAGTACCCGTTCCGGCAGCTTGCTGTCCCAGGCCTTGCGCATGGGGCAATGCTCACCGGCCTGGTCGCAAGGCACGGCATAGTGATGGGAAACCCGGTGGCACTTCTCACCCAGTGGCGCACGGTCGTCACGGCCGAACTGGCGGCGATAGGCGGCATTGGCTGCGAGGATGTTGTAGTCGGTGTCCAGCACGATGGTAGGCAACGCATCGTGTTCGAGGTAGGAAACCAGAGCTAGGATGAGGGGATGGGATTCAGGCATGACGGCACCGATGGGCTAAGCCGTTGAGGGTAACAAGGACTGCCAAACACTGCCATTGGCTGACAGTCGACTGCCAGCGCAGCTGACAGACCGGCCTGCCTCGCGCCATCAGGGTTCGATTTTACGGGCGTTGGCATGGCCTGAACCCCTGGCATGCATCTTGATAAACCACCCGTAACTGCCTACGCCTCTAAATGGCGGGGTGGATTATTTGGAGACCGTGATGATCATCGGCAATAACCTTCAGGTGGACGCTTTTTTCGACGACGCCACCTCGACCATCAGCTACCTGGTGCTGGACCGTGAGACCAACCAGTGTGCGGTGATTGACAGCGTACTGGACTATGACCCCAAGTCAGGCCGCACCTGCACCGCCTCTGCTGACCGCCTGATTGATCGGGTTCACAGCCTTGGTGCCAAGGTGCAGTGGATTCTGGAAACCCATGTACACGCCGACCACCTTTCAGCCGCGGCGTATCTCAAGGAAAAGCTCGGCGGCCACACCGCCATTGGCGCGCAGATCACCAAGGTACAGAAAGTCTTCGGTGACTTGTTCAACGCCGAGCCCGGCTTTGCCCGTGATGGCAGCCAGTTCGATGTGTTGCTCATGGACGAGGAAGGCTTTCGCATAGGCAACCTGCACGCCCGCTCGCTGCACACGCCTGGGCATACCCCCGCTTGCATGAGTTACCTGGTAGAGGATGCGGGCGAAAAAGCGCTGTTCGTGGGCGACACTCTGTTCATGCCTGACTACGGTACCGCGCGCTGTGACTTCCCGGGCGCTGACGCTCGCACCCTGTACCAATCCATCCGCCGCCTGTTGGCTTTCCCTGACCAGACCCTGCTGTTCATGTGCCATGACTACCTGCCGGGGGGGCGCGACATGCGCTATGTCACCACCGTGGCTGAGCAGCGCGCCAGCAACATTCATGTCCACCAGGGCATTGATGAGGACAGCTTTGTCGCCATGCGTGAGGCGCGTGACAAGACCCTCGAAATGCCCGTGCTGATCCTGCCGTCAGTGCAGGTCAACATGCGCAGTGGCCATTTCCCACAACCGGAATCCAACGGCGTGAGCTACCTGAAGATCCCGTTGAACAAGCTCTGACAGCCCCACCCCATCGTTGGATTTTCCAGGATTTACGCCATGCCTGCCTTGTTGTCCCCTACTGATTCTTACCACCACAAGGTGGTCATCGTCGGTGCCGGCGCTGCCGGAATCGCCACTGCTGCCAGCCTCATCAGCCGCGACCCGTCACTGGATATCGCGGTGGTCGACCCAGCCGACATTCATTACTACCAGCCCGGCTGGACCATGGTCGGTGCCGGTGTGTTCAAGGCGCCGAGCACCGCACGTACCATGGCCTCGACCATTCCCCGTGGCGTGCGCTGGATCAGGGCGCGCGTGCAGGGGTTCGACCCGCAGGCCCAGCTGGTCATGCTCGAAGAGGGTCGCACCATCAGCTATGAACAGTTGGTGGTCTGCCCTGGCCTCAAGCTCGATTGGGCTGCCATTGACGGGCTCAGTGAGACCCTGGGGCGCAACGGCGTTACCTCCAACTACCGCTACGACCTGGCACCCTACACCTGGGAGCTTGTGCAGAACCTGAAGCAAGGCCGCGCCCTCTTCACTCAGCCACCGATGCCGATCAAGTGCGCCGGTGCGCCGCAAAAAGCGCTGTACCTGTCCTGCGACCACTGGCTGCGCCAGGGGCGGCTGGGCGATGTCAAAGCCTGCTTCTTCAATGCCGGTGCTGTGCTGTTCGGTGTGCCCGATTACGTACCGGCCCTGATGGCCTACATCGACAAGTACGGTGTAGACCTCAATTACAGCCACCGTCTGGTGGCAGTGGATGGCCCCAACAAGTGCGCCACCTTTGTCCGCACCTTGGCCGATGGCAGCACTGAAACCCGCACTGAAGCCTTCGATATGCTGCATGTGGTGCCGCCGCAGGTTGCCCCGGACTTCATTCGTCAAAGCCCATTGGCCGATGCCGCTGGCTGGGTCGATGTGGACCCGCATACCCTGCGTCATCGCCAGTTTGCCAACGTCCATGCACTGGGCGATGTGGCCGGCACCAGCAACGCCAAGACCGCAGCCGCTGCGCGCAAGCAGGCGCCGGTGGTTGCCAACAACGTGCTGGTGGGGTTAGGCAGGCTGGCTGACCTTGCTCAGTACGATGGCTATGGCTCCTGCCCGTTGACGGTCGAGCGCGGCAAGATTGTGCTTGCCGAGTTCACCTATGGCGGCAAGGTCGCGCCGAGCTTTCCGCGCTGGCTGCTGGATGGATGCCAGCCAACGCGTCTGGCTTGGCTGCTCAAGGCGCGAGTGCTGCCGCCGCTGTACTGGCAAGGCATGCTCAAGGGGCGGGAGTGGTTGGCGCGGCCCAAGCCGCTGGCTGCCGAGGCAGCCCAGTGATCGAGCATCAACTGTTCGGTGCCGGGCTGGGCGCCATCATTGGCGCAGTGCTGGCGTTGACTGGGGCGGGGGGCGGCATCCTGGCCGTGCCGCTGCTGGTGTTCGGTCTTGGCCTGTCTATGGCCGAAGCTGCGCCGATTGGCCTTCTTGCTGTAGGTCTTGCCGCTGGCGTAGGGGCGATCCTCGGCTTGCGCCAAGGGCTGGTGCGTTACCGCGCCGCGCTGTTCATCGCCCTGATCGGCATCGTCGCTGCACCGCTCGGGCTGATGCTCGCTCATCGTCTGCCCGATACCCCCTTGGCCCTGGTGTTCGCCGGCGTGCTGGTTTACGCGTGCCTGCGCATCTGGCGCAAGGCTGCCAGTGAGCTGCGTGGCGAGACCAACGGCGCGCACCGTTTCATCGAGCCGTGCGTGCTCAACCCGCTGCAGGGCCGTTTGCGCTGGACACTGCCCTGCGCGCGGGCGCTGGCCATCACCGGAGCACTCTCTGGATTGTTGTCCGGCTTGTTGGGGGTGGGGGGTGGCTTCGTGATCATCCCTGCCTTGAACCGCTACACCAACCTGCGCATGAAGAGCATCGTTTCGACCTCGCTGGCGGTGATCGCCCTGGTGTCCACAGGTAGCGTGGTCAGCGCCAGCCTGGCCGGGGTGATGCACTGGCAGGTCGGCGCACCTTTTGCCGTGGGGGCGGTGCTTGGCCTGCTGCTGGCCCGGCCACTGGCAACCCGGCTGGCCGGGCCTCGCCTGCAGCAGCTGTTCTCGGTGGTGGGCTTTGGGGCTGCCCTGCTGCTGGCCGGTAAGGCGCTACTCGGCTAGCAGCTCGGCCTGCTCCTGCGCGCACAGCGCCAGCAGGTAATCCCAGACCACCCGCAGGCGTACCGACTTGTGCAACTCACGCCGGGTGCATATCCAGTAGCTGCGCTGGATGGTTTCGCTGGGTAGTACCCGTACCAGTGTCGGGTCTTGGCGAGCCATGTAATTGGGCAGCACTGCGATGCCCAGGCCGGCGCGCGCAGCGGCTTGCTGGGCGATCACGCTGGTGCTGCGAAAGGCCACATTGGGCATCCGGCAGAAGCTGTTGAGAAACAGCAGCTCCTGGCTGAACAACAGGTCGTCGACATAGCCGATCCAGCTGTGCCGGGCCAGGTCTTCACGGTTGCGTAAAGGCGGGGCGCGGTCCAAGTAAGCCTGGCTGGCATACAAGGCTAGGCGGTAGTCTGTGAGTTTGCGGGTGATCAGCAGGTCGGCACTGGGGCGCTCCAGGTGAATGCTGATTTCCGCTTCGCGGTTGAGGATACTGACGAAGCGAGGCACGGCCACAAGCTCCACTTCCAGGCCCGGATACCGTTCGAACAGCGCGTTCATGCGTGGGGTGAAGAACATGATGCCGATGCCTTCGGTGACCCCAAGGCGAATCTTGCCCAGCGGCGTGATCGCCTGGGTGATTTCTTCCTGCGCCAGCAACGCGACATTCTCCATGGCTTCTGCGTGCTTGAGCAACGCCTGGCCGGAGGGGGTCAATTCGTACCCCTGCGCGTGTTGCACGAACAGCGGCGTGCCCAGGCATTTCTCGATGCTTTCGATATGCCGAGCAACCGTGCTATGGGTCGTGTTGAGACGCTTGGCAGCGCTGAGCAGGCGGCCACTGCGCTGCAACTCGAGGAAAAACCGCAGATCATTCCAGTCGAACATGCATCCTTTCCCTGTTTGTCGCTGTGCTAAAACGCACAACGGCTGCGCGAAATCTCGTGTTTCCTCAGCGAAATTAATCAATAAGATGTACGACGACAAGAATAAAAATCAGGCGCGAGGTTGCACATGCCATCAGCCGATTCTGTCTTCGACTACGTCATCGTAGGCGCTGGCCCTGCCGGTTGCCTGCTGGCCAATCGTTTGTCCGCCGACCCGTCCTGCCGCGTCTTGCTGCTGGAGGCTGGGGGCCGCGATAATTACCCCTGGATTCACATCCCCGTCGGTTATCTTTACTGCATCGGCAACCCCCGCACTGACTGGTGCTTCAAGACCGAAGCGCAGACCGGCCTGGATGGTCGCAGCCTGGGTTATCCCCGGGGCAAGGTGCTGGGGGGATGCTCATCGATCAACGGCATGATCTACATGCGTGGCCAGGCTGCGGACTATGATCATTGGGCCGAACAGGGCAACGACGGCTGGGCCTGGAAGGACGTGCTGCCGCTGTTCAAGGCCAGTGAGAATCATTTTGCAGGCAGCAGTGATCACCATGGCGCCACGGGCGAATGGCGGGTGGAGCGCCAGCGCTACAGCTGGCCGATCCTCGATGCATTCCGAGACGCTGCCGAACAGAGCGGTATCGCCAAGGTTGATGATTTCAATACCGGCGACAACCAAGGCTGTGGATACTTTCAGGTCAACCAGCGCAGCGGTGTGCGCTGGAACGCATCGAAGGCGTTCTTACGGCCTGTGCATAACCGTTCCAACCTAACCGTGTTGACCAGCGTCCAGGTTGATCAGGTGCTGCTGAACAATACCCGCGCCCGCGCAGTGAAAGCATTTTGGCGCGGCGCCTGGCACGAGTTCGCGGCGCGCCGCGAGATCATCCTGTGTGCAGGGGCGGTGGGTTCGCCCGGCATTCTGCAGCGCTCCGGCATTGGCCCGCGCAGGTTGCTGGAAACGCTCGGCATCGGTGTACGGCACGACATGCCCGGTGTCGGTGGCAACCTGCAGGACCACCTGCAATTGCGCCTGATCTATCAGATCGGCAATACCAGAACGCTCAACCAGATGGCCAACAGCCTGTGGGGCAAGATGGGCATGGGCCTGCGCTATCTCTACGACCGCAGTGGCCCGCTGGCCATGGCCCCGAGCCAGCTCGGGGCGTTCGTACGCTCCAGCCCCGAGCAGCGCACCGCCAACCTGCAATACCACATACAACCGCTGTCGCTGGAACGCTTCGGCGAGCCGCTGCACCGCTTCCCTGCCTTCACCGCTTCGGTTTGCAACCTGCGCCCGGTTAGCCGTGGGCGCATCGACATCCGTAGCTCGGACATGAACAGCGCGCCACTGATCGACCCCAACTACCTCAGCGACCCTCAAGACCTGCGCGTTGCCGCCGAGGCCATCCGTATCACACGCCGCATCGTCCAGGCCCCTGCCCTCGCCGCTTTCGAGCCGAAGGAATACCTGCCAGGCCCTGCCCTGCAGACCGAGGAGCAGCTGTTCGAAGCGGCCGGCAAGATCGGCACCACCATCTTCCACCCAGTCGGGAGCTGCCGTATGGGCAACGGCCCCCTGGACGTTGTGGATAACCAGCTGCGGGTGCACGGCATCCCCGGCCTGCGGGTCGCGGATGCTTCCATCATGCCGCAGATCACCTCTGGCAATACTTGTTCACCCACCCTGATGATCGCCGAAAAGGCGGCCCAACTCATTCTCAAGGGAGCAGCGACGCAAACCTGCCTGAACGAAGACGCGTTACCGACGCCCTGACCCGGGTGCGTGCAGTACCGGCAGCTTGCGGTCAGAAGCTGCCGACAGTGGAACAACAAGAATAATCACTGTGGCCTGCGGGCCGAGGACAGCAACGATGTCGGATTACATCCAAGAACAGGGGGCGACGGCGAGCAGCCCAAGCCGTCGTGAAGAACGCAAGATCATTTTCGCGTCATCCCTCGGGACGGTTTTCGAGTGGTATGACTTTTTTCTCTACGGTGCGCTGGCGGCGGTGATCAGCAAGCAGTTCTTCGCTGGCGTCAACGACACCACCGCTTTCATCTTTGCCCTGATGGCATTCGCCGCTGGTTTCCTGGTACGGCCCTTTGGCGCGCTGGTGTTCGGCCGGCTGGGTGACATGATCGGGCGAAAATACACCTTCCTGATCACCATCGTGCTGATGGGGCTATCCACGTTTGCCGTTGGCTTGCTGCCCACCTATGCAAGCATCGGCATTGCCGCGCCGATCATTCTGGTGGTGTTGCGCATGCTGCAGGGGCTGGCGCTGGGGGGCGAGTATGGTGGCGCGGCGACCTATGTGGCCGAACACGCACCGCCCGGCAAGCGTGGCTTGCACACGGGCTTCATCCAGTCCACTGCCACCCTCGGGCTGCTGTTGTCATTGCTGGTGGTGCTGGGCAGCCGCTACATCAGCGGCGATCAGTTCGAGACCTGGGGCTGGCGCTTGCCGTTCCTGCTGTCGATCGTGCTGCTGGGCATTTCCACCTGGATCCGCATGAGCATGCACGAGTCGCCGGCCTTCGTGAAAATGAAGGCCCAGGGCAAGGTCAGCAAGTCGCCAATCCGCGAGTCGTTCACTTCCTGGCCAAACCTCAAAGTGGTGCTTACCGCACTGTTCAGCATCAACGCCGGCCAGGCCGTGACGTTCTATACGGCGCAGTTCTATGTGCTGTTCTTCATGACCCAGATGCTCAAGATGGATCCTTCCCAGGCCAACACCTTGCTCATCATCAGTGTGGTAATCGGTGCGCCGTTCTTTGTGTTCTTTGGCTGGCTGTCCGACCGCATCGGCCGCAAGCCTATCTTGATGCTCGGCCTGTTGCTGGCCACGGTGTTGTACTTCCCGCTGTTCAAGGCGCTGAGCCACTACGCCAACCCGCAGATCGACGCCGCGAGCCGTCAGGCGCCGATCGTGGTCACCGCTGACCCGCAAGGTTGTACCTTCCAGTTCGACCCAGTCGGCAAGGCGCGTTTCGACAGCCCGTGTGACAAGGTCAAGACCTTCCTGGTCAAACAGGGCCTGCCTTACAGCTCGGTGAATGTCGCGGGCAGCCAAGTGGTCGTGAACATTGGCGACAAGACCATTAACGGTTTTGACGAATCAGCCATGCGCAACGCCATCGAGCAAGCAGGTTACCCAGCCAAGGCAGACCCCTCGCAGGTCAACCAGGTGATGGTAGTGGTGCTGATCGTTGCGATGATCCTGATCGCAACCATGACCTACGGGCCGCTGGCGGCAGTCATGGTGGAGCTGTTCCCGACGCGCATCCGCTATACCTCGATGTCGCTGCCCTATCACATTGGCAATGGCTGGTTCGGCGGTTTCTTGCCCACGGTTTCGTTCGCGCTGGTGGTGTATACCGGGGATATCTTCTACGGCTTGTGGTACCCGGTGCTGGTCACCGGGATCAGCTTGGTGGTGGGCATCTTCTGCCTGAAAGAAACCAGAGACGTGGATATCGACAAGGTCTGATGATGTCTTGAAGCCATAAAAAAACCGGCTGTAAAAGCCGGTTTTCTTATGCCTCAAAAAAACTTATGCACGATTTTCAGGAAAATGTCATACACAAAAATATATAGCTAATTCATAGGCTTAGCTATCGAGTGAGGTATTTCGTCGAAAAATTGCTAACAAGTTATCCACAGATCGTCAGGCTATCTGCTCGTGCGGTTTTTCATCCACCGGTGGCAACGAACCCAAGCGCCGCTGAGTCGCTTCGTTCCAGGCTGCGGCACGGTCATTGAGCTCTGCAATGGCACGCGGGCCGGTGCCATTGGCATACATCGGCTCCCCGATCACCACCTCGATGGTGCCGGAGCGCTTGCCCCACCCTGACTTGGGCCAGTACTTGCCGGCGTTATGCGCGATCGGCAGCACTGGCAGCCCGGCATTGACCGCCAGCGCGGTACCGCCACGGGAAAACTTGCCCACGGTGCCAAAGGGTACCCGAGTACCTTCCGGGAAGATCAGCACCCAAACCTTCTGCTTGAGCAACTCGTCACCCTTGCTCGCCACCTGGCGCAACGCTTCCTTGGGGTTGTCGCGGTTGATCGCGATCGGCCGCAGCATGGCCATGGCCCAGCCAAAGAACGGCACGTACAGCAGTTCACGCTTGAGCACCTGGCTCAATGGCGAGAAATAGGCTGACAGGAAGAATGTCTCCCAGGTGCTCTGGTGGTTGGACAGGATCACACAGGGTTCCTTGGGCACATTCTCGGCACCCGTGACCTTGTAGTGGATACCCAGGATCACCCGCGCCAGCAGCACGGCAAAACGGCACCAGTAGACGTTGATGAAGCGGTAGCGCTTATGAAACGGCAAAAATGGCGCGATAAAAAAGCTCAGCGAGCACCACAGCAGCGAGCTGGTGCCCAGCAGCAGGTAAAAAAGAAAGATTCTGATCGCCTGCAGGATCGACATAGTGGCATGTACCGTTGCGGGCTTGCCCGCCTGATAAAAATGCGCCCTCAGGCGCATTGTTTAGATTAGTTCTCTGGCGATAGCTGCCAGATCGTCGAAAATCAGTGTGGTTTGCGCGACGCCCTTTTCTAGCGTGCGCTCGCCTTTGCCGGTTTTCACCAGCACCGGTTGTGCACCGACGGCCAGGGCGGCCTCCAGGTCACCTTTACTGTCGCCGACGAACCATACGCCGCGCAGGTCGGCCTGATAATGTTCGGCGATAGCCCGCAACATGCCGGGCTTGGGCTTGCGGCATTCACAACCCTCGTCCGGCCCATGTGGGCAATACACGATGTGGCCGATTTCGCCGCCTTGCTCTGCCACCAGCGTGCGCAGACGCGCATGCATGGCTTCGAGTGTTGCCAGCGAATAGTAGCCACGGGCAATGCCGGACTGGTTGGTGGCCACGGCCACCGTCCAGCCCGCTTTGCTCAACTGCGCAATGGCCTCGATCGAGCCGGGGATCGGTATCCACTCCTCCAGCGACTTGATGTAGGCGTCGGAGTCCTGGTTGATCACCCCGTCACGATCGAGAATCAGCAGTTTCAAGGCTTACCCCAGCAGCGAAATATCGGCAACGCCCAGGAACAGGCCGCGCAGGCGGCTGAGCAGGGCATAACGGTTGGCGCGAACTTTGGCGTCCTCGGCGTTGACCATCACGGCCTCGAAGAAGGCGTCGACCGGATCACGCAGGGCCGCAAGGCGGGCCAGCGATTCGCTGTACTGACGTGCAGCGGCCATCGGTTGCACAGCCTGGTCGGCTTGCTGGATCGCCGAGTACAGCGAGAACTCGTTGGCGTTGTCGAAGTACTTCGGCTCGACCTGTTCGGCAATGGCGCCTTCGGCTTTGCCCAGCAGGTTCGACACGCGCTTGTTCACCGCGGCCAGCGCCTCGGCTTCGGGCAGCTTGCGGAAGGCCTGCACGGCCTGCACACGCTGGTCGAAGTCCAAAGCCGAACCCGGCTTCAGGGCACGAACCGACAGGTAGGTGGCAACGTCGATGCCTTCGTCTTCGTAACGCGCACGCAGGCGGTCGAAGATGAACTCCAGCACCTGCTCGGCCAGGCCGGCGGCCTTGACCTGGGCACCGAACTGCTTGACCGCGAATTCGACCGCAGTGGTCAGGTCCAGGTCCAGTTGCTTCTCGATCAGGATACGCAGCACGCCCAGGGCGGCGCGGCGCAAGGCATACGGGTCTTTGCTGCCGGTGGGCAGCATGCCGATGCCGAAGATGCCGACCAGAGTGTCGAGCTTGTCGGCGATGGCCACCGCAGCACCGGTCAGGGTCTGCGGCAGCTCGGCGCCAGCACCACGCGGCATGTACTGCTCGTTCAGCGCCAGGGCGACGTCTTGCGGTTCACCGTCGTTGAGCGCGTAGTAGTAACCGGCAACGCCCTGCATTTCTGGGAATTCGCCGACCATCTCGGTGGCCAGGTCGCACTTGGACAGCAGCCCGGCGCGGCCAGCGCGCTGGGCGTCACCGCCGATCAGCGGGGCAATGTACGCGGCAAGCCGGGATACACGCTCGGCCTTGTCGTAGACGGTGCCCAACTGCGCCTGGAAGACGACGTTCTTCAGGCGCTCGTTGAAGGTTTCGAGCGGCTGCTTCTTGTCCTGCTTGAAGAAGAACTCGGCGTCGGTCAGGCGCGGGCGCACTACCTTCTCGTTACCCGAGACGATCTGCTTGGGGTCACGGCTTTCGACGTTGGCCACGGTGATGAAGCGCGGCAGCAGTTTGCCTTCGCTGTCCAGCAGGCAGAAGTACTTCTGGTTGTCCTGCATGGTGGTGATCAAGGCTTCCTGCGGCACCTCGAGGAAGCGCTCCTCGAACGAGCACACCAGCGGTACCGGCCACTCCACCAGCGCAGTTACCTCATCCAGCAGTGCCGGCGGCACGATGGCAGTGCCTTCCTGCTGCATGGCCAGTTCGCTGGTGCGCTTGGCGATCAGCTCGCGGCGTTCGGCGAAGTCGGCCAGCACGTAGGCTTTGCGCAGGTCTTCGACGTAGTTGGCCGGGGTGGTGATGACCACGTTCTGCGGATGGTGGAAGCGGTGGCCACGGGACTCACGGCCGGCTTGCTGCGAAAGGATGGTGCAGTCAACCACCTGATCGCCCAGCAGCATCACCAGCCATTGGGTCGGGCGCACGAACTCTTCACGGCTAGCGGCCCAGCGCATGCGCTTGGGGATCGGCAGGTCGTTTAGCGAATCTTCGACGATGGTCGGCAGCAGGCTGGCGGTGGCTTTGCCCGGGATGTGTTGGGAGAAGCGCAGCTTGGCGCCGCTCTGGTCGATTTCCGACAGCTCTACCCCGCACTTCTTGGCAAAGCCCAAGGCAGCCTGGGTCGGCTCGCCGTCTTTGAAGGCAGCCTGCAGGGGCGGGCCGTCGATATTGATGCTACGGTCAGGCTGCTGTACATCCAGCTGGCGAATCAGCACGGCCAGACGACGCGGCGCGGCGTACACCTGCTTGCCGGTGTAGTTCAGGCCAGCGGCCTGCAGGCCTTTTTCGATGCCGGCCAGGAAAGCGTCACCGAGGGTGGCCAGGGCTTTGGGAGGCAGCTCTTCGGTGCCCAGTTCTACCAGGAAATCTTGAGCACTCATTGTGCAGCCTCCAGCTTCGCCAACACTTCGTCACGCAGTTCAGGGGTGGCCATCGGGAAGCCCAGGCGTGCGCGGGCTTGCAGATAGCTTTGCGCCACGTCCCGGGCCAGGGTACGCACACGCAGGATGTAACGCTGGCGTTCGGTCACCGAGATGGCGCGACGGGCGTCGAGCAGGTTGAAGGTGTGCGAGGCCTTGAGCACCATTTCATAGGTCGGCAGCGGCAGGTCCAGCTTGATCAGGCGGTTGGCTTCGCTTTCGTAGAAGTCGAACAGCTCGAACAGTTTCTCGACGTTGGCGTGCTCGAAGTTGTAGGTCGACTGCTCCACTTCGTTCTGGTGGAACACGTCGCCATAGGTGACCTTGCCGAACGGGCCGTCGGCCCATACCAGGTCGTACACCGAGTCGACACCCTGGATGTACATGGCCAGGCGCTCCAGGCCGTAGGTGATTTCACCGGTGACCGGGTAGCACTCGATGCCGCCTACTTGCTGGAAGTAGGTGAACTGGGTCACTTCCATGCCGTTGAGCCAGATTTCCCAGCCCAGGCCCCAGGCGCCCAGGGTCGGCGATTCCCAGTTGTCTTCGACGAAACGGATATCGTGGACCAGCGGATCCAGGCCGATGGCTTTCAGCGAGCCGAGGTACAGCTCCTGGAAGTTGGCCGGGTTGGGCTTGAGCACCACCTGGAACTGGTAGTAGTGCTGCAGGCGGTTGGGGTTTTCGCCATACCGCCCGTCGGCAGGGCGACGGCTGGGCTGCACGTAGGCGGCGTTCCAGGTTTCTGGGCCGACGGCGCGCAGGAATGTAGCGGTATGGAAAGTGCCGGCGCCTACTTCCATATCGTAGGGCTGAAGCACCACACAACCTTGAGCTGCCCAGTAGTTTTGCAGGGCGAGGATCAGGTCTTGGAAGGTACGCACGGCTGGCGTAGGCTGGCTCACGAAATTCACCTGTATCTGGGGATGCGGATGTAAAGAGCGGGAGTATAACCTGATTCGCCTCGCCCTCTACTCATTGGAGCCTTATGCCACGCTGCTTTTGGTGTACCGACGATCCGTTGTACCAGGCCTACCACGACCAGGAATGGGGAACACCGCAGCGTGATCCGGCGTTGCTGTTCGAGATGCTTTTGCTCGAAGGGTTCCAGGCGGGGCTTTCATGGATCACCGTCTTGCGTAAACGCGAGCGCTATCGTGAGGTGCTGCACGGCTTCGACCCGGTGAAGCTTTCGCAGATGAGCGATGAGCGCATCGAAGAGCTGATGCTCGATGCCGGCATCATCCGCAACCGCCTCAAGCTCAAGGCTGTGCGGCGCAACGCCCAGGCCTGGCTGGCTGTGGATAACCCGGCCGAATGGCTGTGGTCGTTCGTCGGCGGCGAGCCGAAGATCAACCATTTCACTGCCCGTAGCGAAGTGCCGGCGGTCACCGACGAGGCCAAGGCGATGAGCAAGGCGCTGCTCAAAGCCGGCTTTACCTTCGTCGGCCCGACCATCTGCTACGCCTTCATGCAGGCTACCGGCATGGTCATGGATCACACCACCGATTGTGATCGTTACGCCGCCTTGCTGCGCTGAAGGGTTACAATGCGCGCCTTGCTGAAATAAGGAACTGGCCTGTGGAAAAGTTCAAAGGCGCCCTGATGGTCGGGGTGCTGCGTCTGTTTGCCAAGCTGCCCTGGGGCGCAGTGCAACGCGTCGGCGCCGGGATCGGCTGGCTGATGTGGAAAGTCCCCAACGGTTCGCGCAATGTCGTGCGCATCAACCTCGCCAAGTGTTTCCCTGAGATGGACCCGGTCGAGCGCGAGCAACTGGTCGGCCGTGCCCTGAGAGACATCGGCAAATCCTTTGTCGAAAGTGCCTGTGCCTGGATCTGGCCGCCCCAGCGTTCGCTTGATCTGGTCAAGGAAGTGCACGGCCTGGAAGTGCTGGAGCAGGCGTTGGCCTCAGGCAAGGGTGTGGTCGGCATCACCAGCCACCTGGGTAACTGGGAAGTGCTCAACCACTTCTACTGCAACCAGTGCAAACCGATCATCTTCTACCGCCCGCCGAAGCTCAAGGCTGTGGATGACCTGCTACGTGAACAGCGGGTACAGATGGGCAACCGTGTCGCGCCTTCGACCAAGGAAGGCATCCTCAGCGTGATCAAGGAGGTGCGCCGCGGTGGGCAGGTGGGGATTCCCGCCGACCCGGAGCCTGCGGAATCGGCCGGCGTGTTCGTGCCATTCCTGGGCACCCAGGCGCTGACCAGCAAGTTCGTGCCGAACATGCTGGCCGGTGGCAAGGCGGTGGGGGTGTTCCTGCATGCCCTGCGCTTGCCGGATGGCTCGGGCTTCAAGGTGTTTCTGGAAGCTGCGCCAGAAGAGATGTACAGCACGGATGTGAACGTGTCGGCGGCGGCCATGAGCAAGGTGGTCGAGCGCTATGTGCGCCAATACCCGAGCCAGTACATGTGGAGCATGAAGCGCTTCAAGAAGCGCCCGGCGGGCGAGCCGCGCTGGTATTGAGGTTGTTGGGGGCGCCTTCGTCCTGGGTTTTCAATCAGGGCGGATGGCACGCTTGCGAGGATTAGCTTTGCGGGGGCTTGAGTCTTGCACCGAATTTACCGGCCCTATCGCCGGCAAGCCGGCTCCCACAAAAAAACCGCTGCTTCCAAAGGTACCTCGCTGGTTCCACAGATACCCTGCTCTCCCACAGGTACTGCGCTGTTCTCAAGCACAGCGCAAACCCGGTGGGAGCCGGCTTGCCGGCGATGGGCTGCACAGCAGCCCCGGCACTTCAGACCTTGTTCAGCTTCTTGAGAAACACCGCCATTTCCTTCTCGGCCTGCTTGTCCCCATGGGCCTGCGCCGCCAAGACCCCGTCCTCCCAGGCCCTGCGCGCCGCCGTCAGGTCACCCTGCAATTGGTACGCCTTGCCAAGCAGCTTCCACGCTGCCGAATACGTTGGGTCCTGTTCCACGCAACGGGCCAGATGCACCGCCGCTTCGGCGCCATTGCCCTCGTCCAGCCAGGCCTTGCCCAGGCCAAACCGCAGCAGCGGGTTATCCACACCCTTGGCCAGCATCTTCTCCAGCGATTCGCGCATGCCCGCCTCCTCTAGAAGAAACTCAAGCCGACATGGAAAAGCTTCTCCACGTCGCGAATGTGCTTTTTATCCACAACGAACAGGATCACGTGGTCACCCGACTCGATCACTGTATCGTCGTGGGCGATCAGCACCTGCTCGTCGCGGATGATGGCGCCGATCGTGGTACCCGGCGGCAGGGTGATGTCTTCGATGGCCTTGCCGATCACCTTGCTCGACTTCGAGTCGCCGTGTGCCACCGCCTCGATGGCCTCGGCCGCACCCCGGCGCAGGGAGTGCACGCTGACGATATCGCCACGGCGCACGTGCGCCAGCAAGGTACCGATGGTAGCCAGCTGGGGGCTGATGGCGATATCGATTTCGCCGCCTTGTACGAGGTCTACATAGGCCGGGTTGTTGATGATCGTCATCACCTTGCCCGCGCCCAGGCGCTTGGCCAGCAGTGACGACATGATGTTCGCCTCGTCATCGTTGGTCAGGGCCAGGAAGATGTCGGCATCGGCAATGTTCTCTTCGAGCATCAGGTCCTTGTCCGAGGCGCTGCCCTGCAGCACCACGGTGCTTTCCAGGGTGTCGGAGAGGTGCCGGCAACGGGCTGCGCTCATCTCGATGATCTTCACCTGATAGCGGCTTTCGATGGCCTCGGCCAAGCGCTCACCGATCTGCCCGCCCCCGGCGATGACCACACGTTTGTTGGTCTCGTCGATGCGGCGTAGCTCGCCCATCACGGCGCGGATATCTTTCTTCGCGGCGATGAAGAACACCTCGTCATCGGCCTCGATCACCGTGTCGCCCCGTGGGGTGATCGGCCGGTCACGGCGGAAGATCGCTGCCACACGGGTATCGACGTTAGGCATATGCGCGCGGATCTGGCGCAGTTGCTGGCCCACCAATGGGCCGCCGTAATAGGCCTTGACCGCCACCAGCTGCGCCTTGCCCTCGGCAAAGTCGATCACCTGCAGCGAACCTGGATGTTCTATCAGCCGCTTGATGTAGTTGGTCACGACCTGCTCGGGGCTGATCAGCACGTCCACCGGGATATGGTCGTTGTCGAACAGTTCTTCGCGGGTCAGGTAGGCCGATTCACGCACGCGGGCGATCTTGGTGGGCGTGTGGAACAGCGAATAGGCGACCTGGCAGGCGACCATGTTGGTTTCATCGCTGTTGGTCACCGCAACCAGCATGTCTGCGTCATCGGCGCCGGCCTGGCGCAGGACCGTCGGGAGCGAGCCGCGGCCTTGCACGGTACGGATATCCAGGCGGTCGCCCAGGTCACGCAGGCGGTCGCCGTCGGTATCGACCACAGTTATGTCGTTGGCTTCGCTGGCCAGATGCTCTGCCAGCGTACCGCCTACCTGGCCTGCGCCAAGGATGATGATCTTCATCCGCTACTCCCTAACCCTTTTTCTTAACCGCGCGAGGCGGCGATCTTGATCAGCTTGGCATAGTAGAAGCCGTCATGGCCGCCTTCCTGGGCCAGCAGCTGGCGGCCATGGGGCTGGCGGATACCAGCGTCGGTGGCCAGGTCCAGCTCACGGGCGCCCGGAGTGCGGGCAAGGAAGGCCTCGATCACTTCGGTGTTCTCGGTCTGCAGGCTGGAGCAGGTGGCGTACAGCAACATGCCCCCCACCTCCAGGGTCGGCCACAGGGCATCGAGCAATTCCCCCTGCAGCGCGGCCAGCGCCGGAATGTCATCAGCCTGACGGGTCAGCTTGATGTCCGGGTGGCGGCGAATGACCCCGGTAGCTGAGCAGGGCGCATCGAGCAGGATGCGCTGGAACGGCTTGCCGTCCCACCAACTGGTGGTGTCACGGGCGTCGCAGGCGATCAGCTCGGCGTCCAGCTGCAGGCGGTCGAGGTTCTCGCGCACCCGCGCCAGGCGCTTGGCTTCCAGGTCGATGGCCACCAGATGAGCCAGGCCCGCTTCTGCCTCGAGCAGGTGGCACGTCTTGCCACCCGGGGCGCAGCAGGCATCGAGCACGCGCTGGCCGGGAGCCAGTTCAAGCAGGTCGGCCGACAGCTGCGCGGCCTCGTCCTGCACGCTCACCCAGCCGTCGGCAAAGCCCGGCAGGCTGCGCACATCGCAGGCTTCGGTCAGCACAATGCCGTCACGGCTGAAGCGACAGGCGCTGGCGCCAACGTCGGCTTCGCTCAGCAGGGCCAGGTAGTCATCGCGGCTGTGGTAGCGGCGGTTGACCCGCAGGATCATGGGCGGGTGAGCGTTGTTGGCCGCGCAAATGGCTTCCCACTGCTCGGGCCAGAACGCCTTGAGCGCCTTCTGCAGCCAGCGTGGGTGGGCGGTACGTACGACCGGGTCGCGTTCCATGCCAGCGAGCAGCGCCTCGCCTTCACGCTGGGCGCGGCGCAGCACGGCGTTGAGCAGGCCCTTGGCCCACGGTTTTTTCAATTTGTCGGCGCAACCGACCGTCTCGCCAATGGCGGCGTGGGCCGGGATGCGCGTGTAGAACAACTGGTACAGGCCTACCAGCAGCAGTGCCTGCACATCGGCATCAGCGGTCTTGAACGGCTTCTGCAGCAGTTGCGCGGCGAGCAGGTCCAGGCGCGGCTGCCAGCGGGCGGTACCGAACGCCAGGTCCTGGGTCAGGCCGCGGTCGCGTTCCTCGACCTTGTCCAGTTGCGCAGGCAGCGAGCTGTTCAGCGAGGCCTTGCCACTGAGCACTGCGGCCAAGGCACGGGCGGCGGCGAGGCGTGGGTTCATTGGCCAAGCACCTTGCCGGCGGTGAACTTCTCGCGGCGGCTGTTGAACAGGTCGCTGAAGGCCAGGGCCTTGCCGCCAGGCAATTGCAGGCGGGTAAGGCTCAAGGCCTGGTCACCGCAGGCGACCACGAGGCCGTCTTTGCTGGCGGACAGGATCTCGCCAGGGGTGCCTTCCCCTGTGCACAATCTGGCGGCCAGCACTTTCACGCTTTCGCCATCCAGGGTGCTGTGGCACACCGGCCAGGGGTTGAAGGCGCGGATCAGGCGCTCGAGCTCCACGGCCGGGCGGCTCCAGTCGATGCGCGCCTCGTCTTTGTTCAGCTTGTGCGCGTACGTGGCCAGGGCGTCGTCCTGCACCTCGCCGTGCAGGCTGCCATCAGCCAGGCCGGCAATGGCTTGCACGACGGCTGGCGGGCCCATTGTGGCGAGGCGATCGTGCAGGCTGCCACCGGTATCTTCTGCACTGATTGGCGTGACCACCTTGAGCAGCATCGGGCCAGTGTCCAGGCCTGCTTCCATGCGCATCACGGTAACGCCACTCTCGGCGTCGCCCGCTTCCACGGCGCGCTGGATCGGCGCCGCGCCGCGCCAGCGTGGCAGCAGGGAAGCATGGCTGTTGATGCAGCCCAGGCGCGGGATATCCAGCACCACCTGGGGCAGGATCAAGCCATAGGCGACCACTACCATCAAATCCGGCTTGAGCGCCGCGAGTTCTGCCTGGGCATCCTCATTGCGCAGGGTTGGCGGCTGGAACACAGGGATGCCATGGGCCACCGCCAACGCTTTGACCGCGCTTGGCATCAGCTTCTGGCCGCGGCCGGCCGGGCGGTCGGGCTGGGTGTAGACGGCCACGATCTCGTAGGGGCTGTCGAGCAGGGCCTTGAGGTGTTCGGCGGCAAACTCTGGAGTGCCTGCAAAGACGATGCGCATGGAGTTCTCGCTTCAAAAAAGAAAAAGGCTTGCCGGAGCAAGCCTTCTGGAAGGTGGGGATCAGGCTTGCTGGCGGTGCTGCTTTTCCAGCTTCTTCTTGATCCGGTCGCGCTTGAGCTGGGACAGGTAGTCGACGAAGAGCTTGCCGTTAAGGTGATCGAACTCGTGCTGCACGCAGACAGCCAGCAGGCCTTCGGCTTCAAGCTCGAACGGCTTGCCGTCACGGTCCTGCGCCTTGACGCGCACACGCAGCGGGCGGTCGACGTTTTCGTAGAAGCCCGGCACCGACAGGCAGCCTTCCTGGTACTGGCCCATGTCGTGGGTCAGCTCTTCGACCGACGGGTTGATGAAAACCCGTGGCTCGCTGCGGTCTTCGCTCAGGTCCATGACCACAACCTGTTTGTGGACGTTGACCTGTGTGGCAGCCAGGCCGATGCCAGGCGCTTCGTACATGGTTTCAAACATGTCGTCGATCAGCTGGCGCAGGGCGTCGTCGAACTCCGTCACCGGTTTGGCGATGGTGCGCAGGCGCGGGTCTGGGAATTCGAGAATGTTCAAAATGGCCATAGGGTCAGGCAATCACTGTGCGTTCGGTTGAAAACTGAGCACACATAATAAAGGGAATCGAAGATTTCGGCACCTGGCAAGCTCGTCTAGGGTGTCTATGGGCTTGATAGCGTCCATTTAATAGACAGCTTTTCAAAGTGTTACCCACAAACTTATCCACAGGTTGTGCCACGTAAATGGCCCTGTTTCGATCAAGGATGATCTCCATGCCGTTCCACCATTCGTCGCTTTGCCCGCCTGCCGAACTGGAAGCGCGGCTACGTCTACACCGCCTCCCCGAGACGGGATTGCGTCGTTTTCACACCTTGTTGCAAGCCTTTGGCAGCGCTTCTTCTGCACTCAGTGCACCGGCTGGCGCCTGGCGTGCCCTGGGGGTCGCCCAGGCCACCATCGACGCCCGGCGCAGTGCCGAAGTACGCGATGGGGCATTGGCTGCAATGGCCTGGATAGAGCATCCGGGCCAGCATTTGCTGATGTGGGACAGCCCTGGCTACCCCGCGCTGCTGGGTGAAATCGATGATGCCCCGCCGCTGCTTTTCGTCGCAGGCGACCCGGCTTTGCTCGAACAGCCACAGCTGGCGATAGTGGGCAGCAGGCGTGCTTCACCCCCGGCGCTCGACACCGCCAAGGCATTTTCCCGTTGCCTCTCGCAGGCCGGGTTCACCATCACCAGTGGGCTTGCTTTGGGGATCGACGGTGCCGCTCATCGGGCCGCGTTGCAGGCTGGGGGCGCCACGATCGGTGTGTTGGGCACCGGGCTGCAAAAACTTTATCCACAGCGCCACCGCGACCTGGCCAAAGCGATGATCGACAGCGGTAGCGCGCTGGTTTCCGAGTACCCGCTCGATGCCGGGCCGCTGCCAGGCAACTTCCCACGACGCAATCGCATCATCAGTGGCCTGTCGCTCGGCGTGCTGGTGGTAGAGGCGAGCCTGGCCAGCGGTTCGTTGATCACCGCACGTCTGGCTGCCGAGCAAGGCCGTGAGGTTTATGCCGTTCCCGGCTCGATCCACCACCCCGGCGCCAAGGGCTGCCACCAGTTGATTCGCGACGGCGCACTGCTGGTTGAAAGCGTGGGTCAGATCCTGGAAAGCTTGCAGGGCTGGAAGAACCTGCCGCCAGCCGTTGTGGATAAACCGTCGCATCCCCTACTCGCCTTGCTGCATGCTGCGCCGCAGACCAGCGAAGCACTCGCGGCTTGCAGTGAGCTGCCTTTGGCGCAAGTACTGGCGCAATTGACCGAGCTGGAGCTCGATGGCCGGGTGACCAATGAAGCCGGGCGTTGGTTTGCCCGCGCTGGCTAAGTAAACTGCGGCATGGCTTAAATGCGGAGAGACACAAATGGTGAGCAGTTGGCGTGTGCAACAAGCCGCGCGTGAGATTCGGGCCGGTGCGGTGATCGCCTACCCGACAGAAGCGGTCTGGGGCCTGGGCTGCGACCCCTGGAACGAGGACGCGGTGTATCGCTTGCTGGCGCTCAAGTCGCGGCCTGTGGATAAAGGGCTGATCCTGGTCGCCGACAACATCCGGCAGTTCGACTTTTTGTTCGAGGACTTCCCGGAAGACTGGATCGACCGCATGGGCAGCACCTGGCCTGGGCCCAACACCTGGCTGGTGCCGCACCAGGACCTGTTGCCCGAGTGGGTGACCGGGCAGCATGACACGGTGGCGCTGCGGGTCAGCGATCACCCAGTGGTGCGTGATCTGTGTTCACTGGTAGGGCCGCTGATTTCCACCTCGTGCAACCCCGGCGGGCGCCCGGCGGCGAAGACCCGGTTGCGGGTGGAGCAATACTTCCACGGCCAGCTGGACCTGGTGCTTGGCGGGGCGCTGGGGGGGCGGAAGAACCCGAGTGTGATTCGCAATCTGGCAACCGGCGAGGTTGTACGCCCAGGCTGATACCGCTGCCGAGGGCTTCGCCCACGATCGCCGGCACGCCAGCGCCTACAGGTTCTGCACAAGGCTTGAAGCCGGTGTGGTCGGTGGGGGAGCTGGCTTGCCGGCGATGGGGCCGCAAACCCCTGCAGATTTTTCTGATTTTGTCTTGAAGGGTTGTCCGGTTTGAGGATTGGGAAATATCCTTCGAGCCGCGTCCCCTGCCATCACCTGTTCAGTAGGAACCAGTGTCTCTAGGCTCTACCCGTCGCCAAATAACTTGGCGATCGGGTGTGGTAGCCCGTATGCATTTTTTCCATGACAGTCCATGGCGGCTGTGCGTGGGAGGCTTTCGAGCCTGCCTGGATTGGAAAATGCCCGGGTCTACCACCTCGCGTACAGTCGCCACCCCTACCCTGCACCACCACCCGCTCTTCAGCGTCAACCCAAACATTTCCGCCGAGGACGCTCGATCTACGTAACACCAAAAAAACCAGGGCAAGCACCATTTCCTACGGTTTCTGTCGAAAGCAATCACCTGCCCATCAGAAGACATCCAATTTATGCTTTGCATTCTCAAGTTTCCCGACCATGGGATATTGAGGTGTGTGCCTAGGTTTGTACTTTTTTTGAGCAGGTCTCTGCCAGATCCATTAGCAGAAGCCATCAAGCCTATTGCCTATTCAGCGGCATTGCCCGGGCCGAGAAAAACCTGATCCAGGCCTACCTGGGAAGGATCTGACGAAGTGCATGTACTGACTTTTAGCCAAGCTCGCGCCGACCTGAAGCAGACGATGGATGATGTATGTCGGGATCACGAACCTGCGATCGTTACGCGCCAGCCCGGCGAGCCGGTGGTCATGATTTCACTTGAGGATTACAACGGCATGCAGGAGACCATGTACCTGTTGGGCTCATCAGCCAATGCCAAGCGCTTGCGCGCATCCATTGATCAGCTGCGGTCGGGTAAAGCTGCTACCCATGCGTTTAATTTTAGATGGCAACGGTCGAGTCAGCAGCCTCAGAAGAAGGTGTGAGCGCTGACAGGTGCCTGAGGGTGTTCAGTGCCTATGAGGTCGAGCGTCACGCGGGCGACTCTCGATCTCACAGGCACTGAACACCTTTAGGCAAGCACCTGGTCGCCCTGGTGCAATCCCCTGTCCTTCTCAAGGCAACAAAACAGTAGACCCAACAGTCCTGCGCGCCGACAGCTCAGCTTGCGCCTTGGCTGCCTCACTCAGCGGATACCTTTGCTGGATATCCACAACCAGTTTGCCACTGCCAATCATCGCAAACAGGTCGTCGGCCATGGCCTGGGTGTTCTCGGCATTATTGGCATAGGTCGCCAAGGTCGGGCGAGTGACGTACAGCGATCCTTTCTGCGACAGGATCCCAAGGTTCACCCCGCTCACGGCCCCCGAGGCATTGCCAAAGCTCACCATCAAGCCGCGCGGTTGCAGGCAGTCCAGCGAGGTAAGCCAGGTGTCGGCGCCCACGCCGTCATACACCACCGGGCACTTCTTGCCATCGGTCAGCTCCAGCACCCGCTTGGCCACGTCTTCGTGGCTGTAATCGATGGTTTCCCAAGCGCCCAGCGCCTTGGCCCGTTCGGCCTTCTCGGCAGAGCTCACGGTGCCGATGAGCTTGGCGCCCAGCGCCTTGGCCCACTGGCAGGCCAGCGAGCCCACGCCACCGGCGGCAGCGTGGAACAGGATCACATCGCCGGGCTGCACGGCGTAGGTCTGCTTGAGCAGGTACTGCACGGTCAGGCCCTTGAGCATTACCGCCGCCGCCTGCTCGAAGCTGATGTCGTCGGGCAGCTTGACCAGGTTGGCTTCCGGCAGTGTGTGCACCTCGCTGTAGGCACCCAGCGGGCCGCCGCCATAGGCCACGCGGTCACCCACTCTCAGGCGGGTGACGCCCTCGCCCACTGCATCGACCACGCCGGCGCCCTCTGTGCCCAGGCCGGATGGCAGCGCAGGCGGCGCATACAACCCGTTGCGGAAATAGGTGTCGATGAAGTTCAAGCCGATCGCGTGGTTACGTACGCGCACTTGCTGCGGCCCCGGCGGTGCCGGATCGAACTCTACAAGTTGCAGCACTTCGGGGCCGCCATGCTGGCTGAACTGGATACGCTTGGCCATCTCGCACTCCTGTTGTCGGGATCGGAAAAGGCCTTCTATCGGACGCCTTTGCTTGATCGCCGTCAACTGCGGCGCTCAGGTTTGCGGTGGTATGCTACGCGGCGAATTCTTCCCTGCCCGTTTCTGGTGACCCGATGACTAGCCGCACCGAGGCCGTGAAAGCCTACCTGCTCGACCTGCAAGACCGCATCTGCTCTGCCCTCGAAACCGAGGACGGCGGCGCCCGCTTCGTCGAGGATGCCTGGGTGCGCGAAGCCGGTGGCGGGGGCCGTACGCGCGTGATTGGCGACGGCAAGGTGATCGAAAAAGGCGGGGTCAACTTCTCCCATGTGTTCGGCTCTGGCCTGCCACCTTCGGCCAGTGCACACCGGCCCGAGCTGGCGGGCCGAGGTTTCGAGGCTTTGGGCGTATCGCTGGTGATCCACCCGCACAACCCGCACGTGCCGACGTCCCACGCCAACGTGCGCTTCTTCATTGCCGAGAAAGAAGGCGAAGAGGCGGTGTGGTGGTTCGGCGGTGGCTTCGACCTGACCCCGTACTACGGCAACGAAGAAGACTGCATTCACTGGCACCGCGTGGCCGAGCAGGCCTGTGCGCCCTTCGGCGCAGACGTATACCCCCGCTACAAAGCCTGGTGCGACCGCTATTTCCACATCAAGCACCGTGGCGAGCCACGAGGCATTGGCGGGCTGTTCTTCGATGATTTGAACGAGTGGGATTTCGATACCTGCTTCGCGTTCATTCGCGCCATCGGCGATGCTTTCGTCGACGCCTACCTGCCGATCGTCCAGCGTCGCAAGGCCACGCCTTACACCGCCGAGCAGCGCGAATTCCAGGAGTTCCGCCGCGGCCGCTACGTGGAGTTCAACCTGGTCTACGACCGCGGCACCCTGTTCGGGCTGCAGTCCGGCGGCCGCACCGAGTCGATCCTGATGTCGCTGCCACCGCAAGTGCGCTGGGGTTACGATTGGAAGGCAGCGCCCGGCAGCGAAGAAGCCCGCCTGACCGAGTACTACTTGCAGGACCGCGACTGGCTCGGCCAGTAAGCCTGTGGATAACCGAGGAACCCCCATGGACCAGTACGTCGTGTTTGGCAACCCCATCGGCCACAGCAAGTCGCCGTTGATTCACCGGCTGTTCGCCGAACAGACCGGACAGGACCTGGAATACAGCACGCTGCTTGCGCCGCTGGACGAATTCAGCGACTGCGCCCGCGGCTTCTTCAAGCAAGGCAGCGGCGCCAACGTGACCGTGCCCTTCAAGGAAGAGGCCTATCGCCTGTGTGACAGCCTCACCCCGCGTGCCCAACGGGCCGGCGCGGTGAACACCTTGAGCAAGCTGGCCGATGGCTCGCTGCGGGGTGATAACACTGATGGCGCCGGCCTGGTGCGTGACCTCACCGTGAATGCCGGGGTTGAACTGGCTGGCAAACGTATTCTGATCCTTGGCGCCGGGGGCGCGGTGCGTGGCGTGCTTGAGCCGATCCTGGCGCATGAGCCCCAATCCTTGGTAATTGCCAACCGCACACTGGAAAAGGCCGAGCAGCTGGCGCGCGAGTTCGATGAGGTTGGGCCGGTGATGGCCAGCGGTTTCGCCTGGCTGCAGGAGCCGGTGGACGTGATCATCAACGCCACGTCGGCGAGCCTGTCCGGCGAGCTGCCGCCGATTGCCGACAGCCTGGTCGAGGCCGGGCGGACCGTGTGCTACGACATGATGTATGGCAAGGAGCCCACGCCGTTCTGCCAGTGGGCCAGCAAGCTAGGTGCAGCAAAGGTGCTGGATGGGCTGGGCATGCTGGCTGAGCAGGCGGCTGAGGCGTTCTTCATCTGGCGTGGGGTGCGGCCGGATACGGCGCCGGTATTGGCAGAGTTGCGCCGGCAGCTGGCGCGGGGCTGAGATTGCTGGGGCCGCTCTGCGGCCCATCGCCGGCAAGCCAGCTCCTACACCTACAGCGCCGACCACAGGCCTTGTGATACCCCTGGGGGAGCCGGCTTGCCGGCGATGGGCTGCAAAGCAGCCCCAATGATCATTCCGCAAATTGAATTGGGCAAAGCTCCTCCCCTTCCAGCTTCTGCAATTCCTCGACCACCTGCGGCCTGGCGCGCAGCAAGGTCAAACTCCCGCCTGCCCGGCGCAACCGCCGCGCCTCGCGGTGCAACATATCCACACCCGAGTAATCGATGAAATTCACCTGCCGTGCATCGATCACCACATGCGGCCCCTGGCAACGCTGCAGGCGCACCTGCAGGTAGTGCGCTGCACCGAAGAAGATCGATCCGCCTACTCGCAGTACATCGGCCTGACCTTCGCGGCTCTGCTGAATCCGAGGCCGTGAAGTGCGTTTGAGGTAGAAGAACAGCGAAGCCAGCACACCGGCGTAAATCGCTGTCTGCAACTCCAGCAGCAAGGTTGCGGCAGCGGTCAGGGCCATGACCAGGAACTCGGAGCGGCTGACCCGGAACAGCGCGCGTATTGCGCGGTGGTCCACCAGGCCCCAGCAGATCAGCAGGATACTACCGGCCATGGCCGGTATCGGCAGGTGTGCGATCAACCCTGCACCCGTGACGGCGAACAGCGCTACCCACAGCGCCGAGAACACCCCGGCCATGGGGGAACGGGCGCCAGCGTCGTAGCTGAGCCCAGAGCGGGTGAAGGATCCAGAAGACAGGTAGCCGGAAAAGAATGACCCGACGATGTTCGACATGCCTTGGGCGCGGATTTCCTGGTCGGCGTCGATCAGCTGCTCGGAGCGTGCCGACAGCGAACGGGCGATCGACAGGCTGGTCACCAGGCCCAGCATGCCCACCGCCACGGCACTGGGCAGCAGGCGCAGCATCAGCTCCACATCCACTAACGGCAGTGGGCTGAGTGGGGGCAGCTGGCCGGAGAATGCTGGCACGCGCGGTACATGGCCAAAGAAACCGGGCAGCGACCAGGCCACCAGGCTGATCACGATCAGGCTTATCAACAGGCTCGGCCAGCGTGGCCGCCAGAGTTTGAAGGCCGCACCGACAAGCACGGTACTCAAGCCCAGGATCAGGGACGGCAAGTCGACCTCGCCAGCATGGCTTGCCAGGTCTTGTACCGTTTTCAATGCCGTGGCCTGGCTCGGCAAATCCATCCCCAGCAGGTTGGGCAATTGGCCGAGGGCAATGACGATGGCGGCGCCCAGAGTGAAGCCAAGCACCACCGAATGGGAGACGAAGTTGACCACTGCGCCGAAGCGTAGCAGCCCGAGCAGCAGTTGGAAGATGCCAGCGAGGAAGGTCAGCAGCAGCACGAGCGTCACGTAATCGGCGCTACCGGCCACTGCCAAGGGGCTGATGCTGGCGTAAAGGACGATGGAGATGGCGGCGGTCGGTCCGCAAATCAGGTACCAGGACGAACCCCACAGGCAGGCGACCAGCACTGGCACGATGGCCGCATAAAGACCATATTCGGCAGGCAAGCCGGCGATCAGGGCATAGGCGATGGATTGCGGCAGGGCAAGGATGGCGCCGCTGAGCCCGACCAGCAGGTCCTCGCGCAGGCTACGGCCCGATTGACGGGGCAGCCAGGTCAAGAAGGGCAGCAGGTGGGTCAACTGAATCATCATCCCTCTCGTATTCGGATCTTGGGTTGGTTTGGCTGGCCTCATCGCCGGCAAGCCGGCCCCCGCAGGGGGATCACAGAGGGCGAGCCTACGGCTCTAGCTGAGCCGGCGCGCCGGCGATGAGGTCGGTCCAGCCTCTACAACTCAGCTTTTACAGCCTCTTTGGCATCGCCGCCGTCTTTGGTCGTGACGCCCGCCAACCAGCCTTCCAGCCATTGCGGATGCGCTTTGACCCACGCCTTGGCCGCGTCATCGAAACTCATCTTCTTATCCACAACCTCAGCCATGATGCTGTTTTCCATGTCCAGGGTGAATTTCAGGTTACCCAACAATTTTGCAGGGTTGGGGCAGGCCTGTGGATAACCTTTGCGGGTCAAGGTGTAGACCTCCCCCTTGCTGCCAAACCACTTTTCCCCGCCCGTCAGGTAATGCATCTTCAGTTTTACGTTCATCGGGTGCGGGGTCCAGCCCAGGAAAGTGATGTACTGGTTTTTCTTAACGGCGCGGTCCACCTGCGCCAGCATCGCTTGTTCACTCGATTCAACCAGCTTCCATTGGCCGAGGTTGAATTCATTCTTGTCGATGATCTCCTTCAGCGACAGATTGGCTGGCGCGCCCGAGCCGATTCCGTACAGCTTCTTGTCGAACTTATCGGCATGCTTTTGCAGGTCGGCGAAGTTTTTCACGCCGGCATTCCACACGTAATCGGGCACTGCCAGGGTGAACTCGGTGCCTTCGAGGTTGCGCGACAGCTGCTGCACGTCGCCATTGGCGATGAACTTGTCATGAAAGCCCTGCTGGGCCGGCATCCAATTGCCCAGAAAAGCATCGACCTTACCGTCCTTGAGGCCGCCGTAGATGATCGGCACCGCCAGGCTGTCGATCTTCACCTGGTAACCCAGGCTTTGCAGAAGCAAGCGGGCGATGGCATTGGTGGAGGCGATGTCGCTCCAGCCGGGGTCGGCCAACCTCACGGTGCTGCATTGTGCATCTTCGGCGTGAGCCGTAGCGGTGCCCAGGCTCAGGGCCAGGGCAAACACGATGGTGGAAAACTTCTGCATGGCGGCTTCTCTTCTCAATCCAGGGGTGCGGGCTGTGGATAACGTGCCTTGCGCTCGAGGTCGTCGAGATCGATGTGGTTGCGCATGTACTGTTGGCTGGCGTCCACCCGTGGTTGGTGGTCCCAGCTTTTCAGTGTGCCGATTGCCAGCGCTTCGGCCACCAGGCGGCGGCGCCGCTGGCTGGCCAGCACTTGCTGGCGCAGGCTGGGGATATCCCAGCGCTGGTGTGCTTCATCGACAAATGCCTGCAGCAGCGCCTGATGGTCCGGGCTGCCGGAGAGGTTCTCCCGCTCGTGCGGGTCGCGGCTCAGGTCATAGAGTAAACACGGGTCGTCTTCGCTGTACACGAACTTGTACGGGCCGCGGCGGATCATCATCAGGGGGCCGACGGTACCCTCGGCCATGTATTCGCCGATCACCTGGTCGTGGCCACCCTGCCCTTGCAAGTGGCCGAGCAGTGACTGCCCATCCAGATGCAGGCTTTTATCCACAGTACCGCCGGCAAGCTCGACCAGCGTCGGCAGCAGGTCGCAGGTCGATACCGAGGCACTGACCCGGGCAGGGGCGAAGCGCTTGGGTGCGTAGACCAGCAGCGGCACCCGCGCCGACATCTCGAACCAGTGCATCTTGTACCAGAGCCCGCGCTCGCCGAGCATGTCGCCGTGATCGCCGGAGAAAACGACCAAGGTGTCGTCCGCCAGGTTGCACTCCTCCAGTGTCTGCAGAAGCAGGCCGATGTTGTCGTCGATGTAGCTGCAGGCGCCGAAGTAGGCGCGACGTGCATCGCGGATCTTTTCCACAGGCAGGGGCTTGTTCCACAGGTCATAGACCTTGAGCAGGCGCTGTGAGTGGGGATCGAGCTCGCTTTGGCCTAATTCGGCGCGTGGCATGGGGATCTCCACACCCTCGTAGCGATCCCAGTAGCGCTTGGGGATGGTGTACGGGTCGTGGGGGTGAGTCATGGACACAGTCAGGCAGAACGGCCGACCATCGCTCTCGCGCACATGGTCGTAAAGGTACTGACGGGCCTTGAACACCACCTCTTCATCGAAATCCAACTGGTTGGTACGCACGCAGGGGCCGGCCTGCAATACCGAAGACATGTTGTGATACCAGCTTGGCCGCTCGTCCGGCGCGTCCCAATTCACTGCCCAGCCGTAGTCGGCAGGGTAGATGTCGCTGGTCAAGCGCTCTTCGTAGCCGTGCAACTGGTCCGGGCCGCAGAAATGCATCTTGCCCGACAGTGCGGTGCGGTAGCCAAGCCGGCGCAGGTAGTGGGCGTAGGTCGGGATATCGGCCGGGAAGTCGGCGGCGTTGTCGTAGGCGCCAATGCGGCTGGGCAGTTGGCCACTGACCAGGGTGAAGCGCGAGGGGGCGCACAGCGGGCTGTTGCAGTAGGCCGAATCGAACACCACCGCCTGATCGGCGAGCCGGCTCAGGTGGGGCATCTGGATCGGTGAGGGGCCATATATCGGCAAGATGGGGGCGGCCATCTGGTCGGCCATGATGAACAGGATATTCGGTCGCGTCATGGTTCGATTCCATCGTTGAAGGTTATGCGAACTGCTTGCCTATCAAGATGCGACTGTGGATAACATGGGTAAAGCCCATGACGGGCAATGACTGGGATTAGCTGCGCTTATGTTTGACCACCTCGCTGACCTGTCACTCGACGCGCTGCGCGTGTTCGAGGCCGCTGCCCGCTTGCGGGGTTTCACGGCGGCGGCTTTGGAGCTGGGCACTACCCAACCGGCGGTAAGCCAGCAGGTCAAACGACTGGAGGCTCAGCTGGGCACGCGCCTGTTTGACCGTATCTACCGCGGCATCGCGCTGACTGACGCCGGGCAGGTATTGTTCGAGCAGGTGCATCAAGCCCTGCAGGCCATGGATGACGGCGTTGCCCAAGCCAGCGGACGGGACCAGCGCGAAGTGTTGCAGGTGGCCACTGACTTCGCCTTCGCAGCGTTCTGGCTGATGCCTCGATTGCAGCGGTTCCACGAAGCTTATCCACAGGTGGACGTGAGCCTGGTGACCGGTGAGCGCAGCCAGGGGATGTTACGGCCGGACATCGATGTGGCGGTGTTATTTGGTGATGGGCGGTTCCACCAGGGCGAAAGCCGATGGCTGTTCGATGAAGAAGTATTCCCGGTCTGCAGCCCTCGGCTGACTCATGGCAAACCCTTGTCAGCTGTGGCTTTGCAACGATTGCCACTGCTTCATCTGCGTGGCGAGCAGGCCAGCCGCTGGTTCGACTGGGCCGGTGTGTTTCGTGGCTTTGGCGTTCAAAGCCCGCCGCCTCCAGGGCAGTTACGGTTCGATAACTACACGCTGTTGGTCCAGGCGGCAATTGCCGGACAAGGCGTGGCTATCGGCTGGCGGCATCTGGTCGATGGGCTGGTCGAGCAAGGGTTGTTGTGCCGGCCGCTGGAGGGTAGCTTGCGTTCGGCGCGGGGGTATTACGTGGTGCTGCCGCCGCGCAAGCGGCGTGGGGCGCTGATCGAGCGGTTTGTGGATTGGCTGGAAAGTGAGCGGACTCGGTGAATGAATGGGGCTGCTGCGCAGCCCACCGCCGGCAAGCCAACGCCTACAGGCCCATGGCGTGGCTTGAGCTAGTGCGTTACCTGTAGGCCCCTGGCGGCTTACGTCACGAAGTTCAGATGCTCGCCCCGATGCAGGTCCAGCTCGAGCATGTCGGCCATCCCCGCCGCCATTCGCTCCAGGTCCATCAGTGGCTGTGGCGCATTGATCAACGTCCAGTGCAAAGGGCTGCGTTGCAGTGCATCTACAACCTGGTCCACACACTCACGTTCTTCTTCGGTGTACTTGCCCGGCGCGTCCAGCACATCGAAATCGCCCACCAGCAGCACCCGGCGTATAGTCGTGCGAGAAAGGCCGGCGACCAACGCTTCGCTCATCCGCCCTTGCGCGGCAAGGTCACCGGATGCCAGCGCCGACAGCAGGGCAATCACCGCCGAGCCCCCCGCTGCGCCCTGCTCCGCCTGGTCGGCATCACCCAGCCCGCCTATCTTGAAATGCAGGCCCGGGCGCGGAGCATGGCGGTTGAGGTCATCGACCACGGCAGTGACTTCATGCTGACGTGACAGCAACTCGACCATCAGGGCACTGCCCAGGCGGCTTTCAGCCCCGAACAGCACCAGCTTGAACACTGGGGTTTCGGCATTTTTCACTGCATCGCTCCCTTCGCAGGTGGGTGATGGTTTGACCGCAATCAGGAGACATCGTGCAAAGGATCAAGGGCTATCACGCCCACGTTTATTACGACGCATCGACTATCGAGCAGGCTCGTGCGCTGTGCGAGGAGGCGGCGCGGCTGTTTCCCGTGACCATGGGGCGCATGCACGAGAAGCCGGTAGGGCCGCACCCGGACTGGAGCTGCCAGCTGGCGTTCGAGCCGCAGGTGTTGGCGGTGGTGTTGCCGTGGTTGGCGCTGTATCGCAAGGGGTTGGTGGTGTTTCTGCATCCGCTGACCGGGGATGAGCTGGCAGATCACCGTGATCATGCGATCTGGATGGGGGCTTTGCGACCTTTGAAGTTATCGGTTTTTGGCGGTTAGCGATGTGTCGGCTTCTTCGCGGACAGACCCGCGAAGAAGCCACTGGGATCAGTGTCGGGCGCCGCGCACACCTTCAGCCAGCGCAGAGCACAGGCTCAGCACATCGGCAACAGCCTGATCGGCATCTTTGGCCTGCGCGATCTTGTCGACCAGCGCCGACCCTACCACCACACCATCAGCCAGGCGCGCGATCGCTGCGGCCTGCTCTGGTGTACGAATGCCGAAGCCAACGCTGATCGGCAGGTCAGTGTGCCGACGCAGACGGGCGATGGCTTCGGTGACGTGCTCGGTGGTTGCCGAGCCGGCGCCGGTCACACCGGCCACTGATACGTAATAGACGAACCCGGAGCTGCGCTCCAGCACTCGTGGCAGGCGCGCATCGTCGGTGGTCGGGGTGGTCAGGCGAATGAAGTCGATGCCAGCGGCCTGGGCCGGCGTCGCGAGCTCGGCATCGTGCTCCGGCGGCAGGTCGACGATGATCAGGCCATCGACGCCTGCTTCTTTGGCTTGTGCAACGAACTGTTCTACACCAAAGCGGTGGATCGGGTTGTAGTACCCCATCAGCACGATCGGTGTGGCCTGGTTGTCGACGCGGAATTCACGCACCATCTTCAGCGTCTTGGCCAGGTTCTGGCCTGCTTCCAGCGCACGCAGCGTGGCCAGCTGAATGGCGACGCCATCGGCCATCGGGTCGGTGAACGGCATGCCCAGTTCGATCACATCGGCGCCGGCCGCCGGCAGGCCCTTGAGGATCTGCAGCGAGGCATCGTAGCCAGGGTCGCCGGCGGTGACGAAGGTGACCAGTGCAGAGCGGCCTTCGGCTTTCAGCTCGGCAAAGCGTTGTTCAAGACGGCTCATGCCTGTTTCTCCTGGGCGGCCATGTGGTTCATCACGGTTTGCATGTCTTTGTCGCCACGGCCTGACAGGCAGATGACCATCAGGTGATCCTTGGGCAGGCTCGGCGCGCGCTTGATCGCTTCGGCCAGGGCGTGCGAGCTTTCCAGGGCCGGGATGATGCCTTCCAGGCGGCAGGTAGCGTGGAACGCGTCGAGGGCCTCATCGTCAGTGATGCTGACGTACTCCACACGCTTCACTTCATGCAGGTAGGCATGTTCCGGGCCGATGCCTGGGTAGTCGAGGCCGGCCGAGATCGAGTGCGCGTCAGTGATCTGGCCGTCATCGTCCTGCAGCAGGTAGGTACGGTTGCCGTGCAGCACGCCGGGTACGCCGCCGTTGAGGCTGGCCGCATGCTTGTCGGTATCCACGCCATGGCCGCCGGCTTCCACGCCAATGATCTTGACGCTCTGTTCTTCGAGGAATTCGTGGAACAGGCCCATGGCATTGGAGCCACCGCCAACACAGGCAATCAGGCTGTCGGGCAGGCGGCCTTCCTTCTCTTGCAACTGGGCGCGGGTCTCTTTGCCGATGATCGACTGGAAGTCGCGGACCATTGCCGGGTACGGGTGTGGGCCGGCCACGGTACCGATCAGGTAGAAGGTGTCGTCGACGTTGGTGACCCAGTCGCGCAGGGCTTCGTTCATGGCGTCTTTGAGTGTGCCAGTGCCCGCTGTAACCGGGACGATCTCGGCGCCCAGCAGCTTCATGCGGAACACGTTGGCCTGCTGGCGCTCGATGTCGGTGGCGCCCATGTAGATTACGCAGGGCAGCCCGAAGCGTGCAGCGACGGTGGCAGTGGCCACGCCGTGCATGCCGGCGCCGGTTTCAGCGATCAGGCGTTTTTTGCCCATGCGCTTGGCCAGCAGCACTTGGCCGATGCAGTTGTTTACCTTGTGCGCGCCGGTGTGGTTGAGCTCTTCACGTTTGAAGAAAATCTTTGCGCCGCCGCAATGCTCGGTCAGGCGCTCGGCGAAATACAGCGGGTTGGGGCGGCCGATGTAGTCGCGCTGGAAGTAGGCCAGTTCTTCGAGGAACTTCGGGTCGGCCTTGGCGGCTTCATACTCGCGGGCCAGATCCAGCACCAGCGGCATCAGGGTTTCGGCCACGTAGCGGCCACCGAACGAGCCGAACAGGCCGTTGGCGTCGGGGCCGGGGCGGTATTGGGACTGGGTCATGGGGCGCTCCAGGGCGTAATGAATGAGTGATGGGCTTTACTCTAACCACGGCAAGCCCGGCTGAAAACCGATAAGATTGCGTAAACCTGTCAGGAAAACTCACACGTCAAATGGCCCACGACCTCCCTCCCCTCAACGCCCTGCGGGCCTTCGAATGCACCGCCAGGCTCAATAGCGTCAGCCAGGCTGCCGAGGCACTGCATGTCACTCATGGTGCTGTGAGCCGGCAGATCAAGGTGCTGGAGGAGCACTTGGGCGTGGCCTTGTTCGTCAAGGACGGCCGCGGCATCAAACTCACAGATGCCGGGGTCAGGCTACGTGATGCCAGTGGCGAAGCGTTCGACAGGCTGCGCAGCGTATGCGGCGAACTCAGCCGGGATGTCAGCGAGGCACCGTTCGTGCTGGGGTGCTCGGGAAGCCTGCTGGCGCGATGGTTCATTCCCCGGCTTGGGCGCCTGAACGCGGACCTGCCAGAGTTGCGCCTGCACCTGTCAGCGGGCGAAGGCGACCTTGACCCGCGCCGGCCGGGGCTCGATGCGCTGCTGGTGTATGCCGAACCCCCTTGGCCTGTGGATATGCAGGTACATGTCCTGGCCGAGGAGCGTATCGGGCCGGTGCTGAGCCCACTCTTTACCGGTTTCGAGCGGTTACGCAGTGCACCCGCTGTAGCGCTGCTGGACGAAGCCTTGTTGCATACCACCTCACGCCCGCAGGCGTGGCCGACCTGGGCCGAACAACAGGGGTTGGATCGGGCTGCGTTGCAGTATGGGCAGGCCTTCGAGCACTTGTATTACCTGCTGGAAGCGGCTGTGGCAGGGCTTGGCGTGGCTATCGCACCGCAGCCGTTAGTGGCGGATGACTTGCGTGCAGGGCGGCTCAGTGCACCGTGGGGCTTTTCCCCTACAGCAGCGGCACTGGCGCTGTGGGTGCCGCGGCGCGCCGCAGACGGGCGCGCCGAGCAACTGGCGCAGTGGCTGCGCCGTGAACTGGAGCGGCAGGCAGGTTAGTTGCGGCGGTACAGCAGGTAGGCCGCGAGCAGGCCGAGCGCGCCGATGGCTACACCAGCAGTGGTCACCGGGTGCTCTTGAGCGTAGTCACGGGTGGCGATACCGGTCTGGCGGGTGCGGGTTTTCACTTCCTCGTAAGCATCGCTAAGCAGGCTGCGCGAGTGCTTCAATGCGCTTTCGGCGTTGCTGCGGATTGCCTTCACGGACTTCTGTGACTCCTCCGAGGCATCATGTTTGAGGCTCTCCAGACTCTTCAGGAGGCTTTCGATCTCCGCTTCCATGCTTTCCAGGGATGTTTTACGCAGCGAATTGCGGTGCATGGTGACTCTCCTTTGCAGTATGGACTGTATGGATTGCGACTGCGCCCCGCGGCGAAAGTGCGATCGAACTTTCGCCAAGGCTGACGGCTCGCAGGTAAACCAGGCCTGCGCTGCTAGGCTCAATTCACTGTCACCCACGGAGAGCGCTCATGACCGATCATCACACTTACAAGAAGATCGAGCTGGTAGGTTCATCGACCACCAGCATCGAAGACGCCATCAACAATGCGTTGGCCGAAGCGGCCAAGAGCATCAAGCATCTGGAATGGTTCGAAGTGATCGACACCCGCGGCCACATCGAAGGCAACAAGGTGGCGCACTTTCAGGTCACGCTCAAAGTGGGCTTCCGCATCGCCAATAGTTGAAACAGTGGCGGGCTGGCTAAGGCCGGCGTGATAGCGTTATACAGACAAGGGCGCCTTTGCCGGCGCCCTTTGCCATTTTCATCTGCACAAGGAAAGCGAGTGATGAAGAAACTGATTCTGGCGGTGGGCCTGATGACGCTGGCGGGTGGCGCGCTGGCGGCGGGCAAGCCTTGCGAGGAGCTCAAGGCGGAGATTGCCGCGAAGCTGGATGCCAAGGGTGTGGAAGGTTACACACTGGAGATCGTCAGCAAGGGCGACCCTGCGGGCAAGGTGGTGGGGAGCTGTGAGGGTAGCACCAAGGAAATTGTCTACCGGCGTGGTTGAACGCTGGCCTAGCCGCCAGCAAGCCGGCCCCACAGCGTTGCCAACACCTCGCGGCTTTGGCGTGTGCTGTGGGCGCCGGTTAGCCGGCGATTTGGGATTACTCAGACCTCAAGGCTTGCGCCAACAATTCATACGACCTGATCCGGTCCTCATGCTCGTACAGGTCGCAGGTAAAGATCAGCTCATCCGCCCCGGTCTGCTCCAGTAGCACCTCGACCTTGGCCCTTACTTTCTGCGGGCTGCCGATCATCGCCAAGCCCAGGAAGCTACCCACCGCATCCCGCTCGTGCGGTAACCACAAGCCATCCATGCTCGGCACGGGCTTGCGCTGCATCAGGCTCTGGCCGCGTATCAAGGCAAGAATGCGCTGGTACACCGAGGTGGCCAGGAATTCGGCCTTGTCGTCGGTTTCGGCCACCACCATCGGAATGCCCAACATGACGTAGGGCTTGTCCAGCGTGGTAGAGGGTTTGAAATGGTCGCGGTAGATACGGATCGCCTCATGCATGTAGCGCGGCGCGAAGTGCGAGGCGAAGGCGTAGGGCATGCCGCGCATGCCGGCCAGCTGTGCGCTGAACAGGCTGGAGCCGAGCAGCCACATCGGCACCTCGGTGTCGTGCCCAGGGACGGCGATCACTTTTTGATCATCTGTGCGCGGGCCAAGGTAGCGCGACAATTCTTCGACATCGTCCGGGAAATCATCGGCGCTGCCCGAACGCTCGCGACGCAGGGCGCGTGCGGTCATCTGGTCGGAGCCCGGCGCACGGCCCAGCCCAAGGTCGATACGCCCTGGATAAAGGCTGGCCAACGTGCCGAACTGTTCGGCGATGACCAAGGGGGCATGGTTGGGCAGCATGACGCCACCGGAGCCGACACGGATGGTTGAAGTGCCCCCCGCCAAGTAGCCGATCAGTACGGAGGTCGCGGAGCTGGCGATGCCGTCCATGTTGTGGTGTTCAGCGACCCAGAAACGGTTATAGCCGAACCGCTCGACGTGCTGCGCCAGGTCCAGCGAATTGCGCAACGCTTGTGCAGGGCCCGAGTCGGCCCGCACAGGCACCAGATCGAGGGTGGAAATTTTCAGGTCACGCAGCTGCGTCATTCGAGCCTCCGCAAAAGTGATTGGCCGAAGGCCTTTCTAACTCTGTATGGGCACATTCGGAAGATTCAATGCTTGCGGTGCGATTGATCTGAACTTGCCGAAGGTGGGTGGCCTCTGAACCCATAGATACGTAACCGAGTGACCAGGAGGCATCATGAAAAAGACTGCATCGGCGATCTGGCAAGGTGGCCTGAAGGACGGCAAAGGCGTTATTTCGACTGAAAGCGGCGCCTTGAAGCAGAACCCTTATGGTTTCAACACCCGCTTCGAGGGCTCGCCCGGCACCAACCCAGAGGAGTTGATCGGCGCGGCTCATGCTGGCTGCTTCTCGATGGCGCTGTCGATGATGCTTGGCGAGGCGGGCCTGACCCCAGACCGTATCGATACGATCGCTGAGGTGACCTTGGACAAACAGCCCGACGGCTTTGCCATCACTGCTGTGCACCTGGTCCTCAAGGCCAAGGTGCCTGGTGCGAGCGAAGCCCAGTTCCTTGAGATTGCCAACAAGGCCAAAGCTGGCTGCCCGGTGTCCAAGGTGTTGAACGCGAAGATCAGCCTGGACGCCAGCTTGGTGGGCTAAGCGGCGCAACCGCTTCGGTTTGCTGTAGTCTAAACAGCACCGGCAGCCCAGCTGTCTAACCAGGAGCAGTGCCATGAAACGCGTCGTAAGCGCCGTGTTGGCGTCTCTGCTAGCCACTTCTGCCTCGGCGGCGGTCAAGCCGTGCGAGGAACTGAAGGCCGAGATCGAAGCCAAGATCCAGGCTCAGGGTGTGCCGTCGTACACGCTGGAGATCGTGCCCAATGCTGAGGTCAAGGATCAGAATATGATCGTCGGCAGCTGTGACGGCGGGACCAAAAAGATCATTTATCAGAAGAACGGATGATCACCGATGGAAACCGGGGCTGGACAGCAGCCCCGGGTTTCAGGGAATGCAGAACACATTGCTGGGCTCGTCGACCACCACGGTGCGGCTGGCGTCATACAAGAGCACTTGCGGTTCCATTACCGGTGCCCGCGCCTCCAGACGGTAACGTTCGCCTGCCTTGAAATCGTCGAAGCGCACGGTCAGGTAACACGTCCGATCCCTGGGCTGGCTCATCATGCCGCCCCCGTAAATTTCATAATCGAAGCGCACCACCAGTTCGTGCTTGCCAGGTGTGACCTGGAAGTAACGGCCGTCCTCAAGGCGCTTGCCATCGAGCTTATCCGCCATGATGACTCGGCCGGGCGTGATGGTGTAGAGGTCGACCCAGGCTTGCTTAGGGTCTACGGGGGGCAAGGGGCTGGCGCATGCCCCCAATGCACTGAGGGCCATCAGCATCATGGGCTGGCGCATGGTGAAAATCCCACTTGCGATTCACAAGTTACAAGCATAGCGCCGTTTGCAGGCTTCAGGTGCGTTGACAGCCCGCCGGCAGGCCTTGGCCGACCAGTTTTTGCTGGTGGTCATAGAGCTTGATCCAGGGCCGGAAGCCTATGCTGCCTGCCTGCAGGCTATAACGCTGGCCGGCGCTGAAGTCCTTGAAGGTCAAGTTGAGCTGGCAGTCGCGCCACAACGGTGCCTCAACGGGGCCGATATTGCTGGGTGTGACCGGGAACTGGTAGCGCACGGTCAGCTCGTGGCTACCGGGCTGGACCTCGAAATAGCGGGTGTCAGCCCAATCGCGCTCATCCACCTGCACCGCGTGCAGCGAACTCTCGTCATGTGGGGTGAGGTCGATCCACGCTTGGTTCGGGTCCGGGTCTGGCAGGGTCGAACAGGCAGACGTCAGCAACAATGAGCCGGCGACGAACAGTGCACGCATGGCGAAACTCCCCCTTGGCGAGATAGTCTTGGAGTGCATCGGCCGTGAGCGAATGGATAGTCCAAGATGGTCTGGTTTTTTCTTTTGAAGCGCTCAGGCCCTGGGCCACTCGACCGCGTTTTCAGCACTTTGGTTCCAGTGCTGGGCGCCTTTCTGCTGAGTGGTTGCAGCAGCCTTGCCTATTACGGGCAGTTGGCCGATGGTCAATGGCAGCTGTTGCGTGCACGTCAGCCGGTGGAGCAGGTACTCGCCGATCCGGCCAGCAGCCCGCAGTTGCGGGCCCGCCTGCAACACGCCGAGCAGGCGCGGCTGTTCGCCAGCAAGCAACTGGGCCTGCCGGACAACGGTAGCTACCGGGTGTATGCCGACCTCGGGCGGCCCTATGTGGTGTGGAATGTGTTCGCTACGCCTGAGCTCTCGCTGCAGCCGGTGACGCACTGTTTCCCTGTGGCCGGTTGCGTCGCCTACCGCGGTTATTACCAACAGGGTGCAGCCCGCGGCGCGGCGGCGGTGATGCGCCAGGCGGGCATGGATGTCTATGTGGCCGGTGTCGAAGCTTATTCGACGCTTGGCTGGTTCGACGACCCGATCCTGTCGTCGATGGTCGGCTGGGGCGATGAGCGCCTGGCCGCGTTGATCTTCCACGAACTGGCGCATCAGCGCGTGTACGTGCAGGACGACACGGCGTTCAACGAGTCCTTCGCCACGTTCGTCGAGCACGAAGGATCGCGGCAATGGCGCGCCGCCCGTGGGCTTGAAGCGAATCAGGGTGAGCAGAGCCTGCAGCGTGACCAGTTCATACGGCTGATTCTGGCCAGTCGCGAGCGGCTGCAGGCGATCTATGCCGGGCCGCTGGATGACACCCACAAACGTGCGGCCAAGCAGGCAGAGTTCGAGCGCTTGAGGCGGGAGTATCGCCAGGTGCGAGATAGCCAGTGGGCTGGGGACAAGCGCTATGACGCCTGGATGTATGGGCCGATGAGCAATGCCAAGCTGTTGCCGTTCGGGCTGTATGACCAATGGGTGCCAGCGTTTGCGGCGGTGTTCCGTGAGGTTGGGGGGGATTGGGCCCGGTTTTACGAGAAGGTAGAAGCGCTGGGACGGTTGCCGGGCGAACAGCGCAAGGCGATGTTGGCTCGATTGGTGGCGGGTCAGTGAACGCTGGGGGGCCGCTATGCGGCCCATCGCCGGCAAGCCGGCTAGCTACGCGCGCGCTCAGGCCTTGATGAACGCCTGATGCATCTCAGCCAAGGTGGCGTAGTGAAACTCAGGCGTGTGGGCCTTCAATTCTTCGTCGCTGCCAAACCCGTAGCCCACTGCCACTGCCTGCACCCCATTGCTGCGCGCCCCGATCAGGTCGTGCTTGCGATCGCCGATCATCAGGGTCTGCGCCGGGTCCAGTCCTTCCTCGTCCAGCAGGTGGCGAATCAGCTCGACCTTGTTGGTGCGGGTGCCGTCCAGTTCGCTGCCGTAAATCACCTTGAAGTGATGATCGAAGGCAAAGTGCCTGGCGATCTCACGGGCGAACTCCCAAGGCTTGGACGTTGCGATGTACAGCGTACGGCCCTGACGGTTCAGGTCCTGGAGCAGTTCCGGCACGCCTTCGAAGACCAGGTTTTCGTAGAGGCCGGTGACCCGGAAGCGCTCCCGGTAAAAATTCACCGCCTCCCACGCCTTGGCTTCATCGAAGCTGTAGAACTGCATGAAGGCCTGCAGCAGGGGTGGGCCGATGAAGTGCTCGAGCCGCGTCAGGTCTGGCTCGTCGATGCCCAGTTTGGCCAGGGCGTACTGGATCGAACGGGTGATGCCCAGGCGCGGGTCGGTCAGGGTGCCGTCAAGGTCGAAAAGGATATTCTGCTGGTGCATGGTGGTCTCGGTGGTCAGGTTCATTCCGGGCGGTCGTAGCCTTCGGCCAGGTGCTGGTCCTTGAGCTTCACGTAGTTACCGGCGCTATACGGGAAAAAGGCACGTTCCTTGTCGGTCAGTGGCCGTGCCTGCTTTACCGGGCTGCCCACGTACAGGTAGCCGCTCTCCAGGCGCTTGCCCGGCGGCACCAGGCTACCGGCGCCGATGATCACCTCGTCTTCGACGATGGCGCCATCCATGATCGTGCTGCCCATGCCGACCAGAATGCGGTTGCCCAGGGTACAGCCATGCAGCATGACTTTGTGGCCGATGGTCACTTCGTCGCCGATGATCAGCGGGAAGCCGTCCGGGTTGAACGGGCCGGCGTGGGTAATGTGCAGCACACTGGCGTCCTGCACGCTGGTCCTTGCACCGATGCGGATGCGGTGCATGTCGCCGCGAATCACCGTCAACGGCCAAACAGAGCTGTCTTCACCGATTTCCACATCGCCCAGCACTACCGCCGAGCGGTCGACGAAGGCCCGTGGCCCAACTTTCGGAGTGTGTTGCTGGAAGCTACGAATGGCCATGATAGGGTCTCTCATCTGTGCCGATAGGCAGGCTGCCTGCTGCGGTCGGCGTCGATTGTAATTAAGATGGGGCAGTGTTTCTTCTGCCAAGGTAGCCAAACCGTGAGTGCGAACAACCCGCTTCTGCAGTCTTATGATCTGCCGCCCTTCTCGGCGATCCGTGCCGAACACGTGCTGCCGGCGATCGAAGAGATCCTGGCCGATAACCGTAAAGCCATTGCCCAGATCCTCGAAAAGCAAGGCAAGAACCCCACCTGGGCCGGCCTGGTGCTGGCCATGGACGAGCTCAACGACCGCCTGGGCGCTGCCTGGAGCCCGGTCAGCCACCTCAATGCGGTGTGCAACAGCAAAGAGCTGCGTGAGGCCTACGAGTCCTGCCTGCCGGCGCTCAGTGCCTACTCTACCGAACTGGGCCAGAACCGCGCGCTGTTCGAGGCCTATGAGGCTCTGGTCAACAGCCCTGAGGCCGCCGGTTTCGATGTGGCGCAAAAAACCATCCTCGAGCATGCACTGCGCGACTTCCGTCTGTCGGGCATCGACCTGCCACCTGCCCAGCAGCAGCGTTACGCCGAAGTGCAGAGCAAGCTCAGCGAATTGGGCAGCCGCTTCTCCAACCAACTGCTCGACGCCACCCAGGCCTGGACCAAGCACGTTACCGACGAAGCCGCGCTTGCCGGCCTGACCGATTCGGCCAAGGCGCAGATGGCGGCAGCCGCCCAGGCCAAAGGCCTCGATGGCTGGCTGATCACCCTGGAATTCCCCAGCTACTATGCGGTGATGACCTACGCCAGTGACCGCGCCCTGCGTGAAGAGCTGTACGCCGCCTACTGCACGCGCGCCTCTGACCAGGGCCCGAATGCCGGCCAGTTCGACAACGGCCCGGTGATGCGCGAGATCCTCGACCTGCGCCAGGAACTGGCCGGGCTGCTGGGCTACAAGAACTACGCCGAGCTGAGCCTGGCCACCAAGATGGCTGAGTCCAGCGACCAGGTGCTGAGCTTCCTGCGCGACCTGGCCAAGCGTTCCAAGCCGTTCGCCGTGCAGGATCTGGAGCAACTCAAGGCCTATGCCGCCGAGCAAGGTTGCCCCGAGCTGGCTAGCTGGGACGCCGGCTACTTCGGTGAAAAGCTGCGCGAGCAGCGCTACAGCGTGTCCCAGGAAACCTTGCGCGCCTACTTCCCGATCGACAAGGTACTGTCCGGCCTGTTCAGCATCGTCCAGCGCCTGTACGGCATCGAAATCGCCGAGCTCAAAGGCTTTGATACCTGGCACCCGGACGTACGCCTGTTCGAGATCAAGGAAAACGGCCAGCACGTCGGCCGCTTCTTCTTCGACCTCTATGCCCGCGCCAACAAGCGTGGCGGTGCCTGGATGGATGGTGCCCGCGACCGCCGCCGTACCGCGGGTGGTGAGCTGCAAAGCCCGGTGGCCAACCTGGTGTGCAACTTCACGCCCGCTGCGCCGGGCAAGCCTGCGTTGCTGACCCACGATGAAGTGACAACCCTGTTCCACGAATTCGGCCACGGCCTGCACCACCTGCTGACCCGTATCGAGCATGCTGGCGTGTCGGGCATCAATGGCGTGGCTTGGGATGCAGTCGAGTTGCCGAGCCAGTTCATGGAAAACTGGTGCTGGGAGCCGGAAGGCCTTGCACTGATCTCCGGCCATTACGAAACGGGGGCTGCCCTGCCCCAGGACCTGCTGGACAAGATGCTGGCGGCGAAGAACTTCCAGTCCGGCATGATGATGGTGCGCCAGCTGGAGTTCTCGTTGTTCGACTTCGAGCTGCACGCCAGCCACGGCGATGGCCGCAGTGTGCTGCAGGTGCTTGAAGGCGTGCGCGACGAGGTGACGGTCATGCGCCCACCGGCGTACAACCGCTTCCCGAACAGCTTTGCGCACATCTTCGCTGGTGGTTACGCGGCGGGCTACTACAGCTACAAATGGGCCGAAGTACTGTCGGCTGATGCCTTCTCACGGTTCGAGGAAGAAGGCGTGCTCAACGCCGAGACAGGCCGCGCCTTCCGCGAGGCCATTCTGGCCCGAGGCGGCTCGCGCGAGCCGATGGTGCTGTTCGTCGACTTCCGTGGCCGTGAGCCTTCCATTGATGCATTGCTGCGCCACTGTGGGCTGAGCGAGGACGCGGCGGCATGAGCGAGGTAGCTGTGAACAAGACCAAGAAGCGCTTCATCGCCGGGGCGGTCTGCCCGGCGTGCAGCGAGCCGGACAAGTTGATGATGTGGAGCGAAGACGACGTGCCGCACCGAGAGTGCGTGGCCTGCGGCTTCACCGACACCTTGAATGAACAGGGGCTGTCGGTACCCAAGGAGCTGGGGACGCGGGTCAACCACTTGGCGCCCAAGGCGGCGCCGGCCAAGGTACAGACGGTGCAGTTCTTCCCCAATCCCAAGCTGAAGAAACCAGCTGACTAAGGCCCGCCCGCCTGTGTCGGGGTGGTAGAAGATCATGGCTCTACCGCTCCGCCAGGCAGGCATGCTCGCCCATGAGGCAGGCAATATTGGCCGCACCCCAAGCCATGCCATCTACCTGAGTTGGCACGGGCTGGCCTGACCAGAGGTGCTGGCAAGTTGAGCCCTGCCCCTATACTGTTCATTCATACAGTATAGGGCTTGGCGATGAATCTTCCAGCACCACCCAAAGGCCGTGGGACGGCTCACAATCCGCACAACCGCTTCGCTCCGAGCCATTCGGTGGCGGAGGATGACGGCTGGTACCTTGAGGTTCCACTTACCCAAGGCACCGAGGTGCGGGTTGAAACCGCCAAGACGATCATCAGCCGCAACACGTCACCCGACCTGCCCTTCGATCGCTCCATCAATCCCTATCGAGGCTGCGAGCATGGTTGCATCTACTGCTATGCCAGGCCCTCGCACGCCTATTGGGACTTGTCCCCAGGGTTGGATTTCGAAACCAAACTGATCGCCAAGACCAACGCTGCCGAGGTACTTGCCGAGCAGCTGAGCAAGCCTGGCTATGTGTGCGCCCCCATCAACCTGGGTGCCAACACAGACCCCTACCAGCCGATCGAACGTGAGCACCAATTGACCCGGCGCTTGCTGGAAGTGCTGTTACGTTTTCGCCACCCGGTGACCATCGTCACCAAAGGTTCGCTGATATTGCGTGACCTCGATTTGCTGGCCGAAATGGCCAGCCAGCGGTTGGTGCGGGTGATGATCAGCCTGACCACACTGGACGATGGCCTCAAGCGGGTGCTCGAACCGCGTGCGGCCTCGCCCAAGGCCAGGCTGCGGGCAATCCGGGTGCTGCGCGAGGCGGGTGTACCGGTGGGCGTGTTGTGTTCGCCGATGATTCCCATGATCAACGACAGCGAACTGGAGCACCTTTTGCAAGCCGCCAAGGAGGCTGGTGCGCAGAGCGCAGCCTACATGATGCTGCGCCTGCCCCTGGAAGTGGCACCGCTGTTCGAGCAATGGCTGCAGGACCACTACCCGCAGCGCGCCAGCCATGTGTTGAGCCTGATTCGCCAGAGCCGGGGTGGCGAGCTGTATGACAGCCGCTTTGGCGCGCGCATGCGTGGTGAGGGCGTTTTCGCAGAGCTGCTGGCACAACGCTTTGCCAAGGCCATGCGCAAGCTGGGTTTGGAGGGGCGGCAGGGGCAAATGCTGGATTGCTCGGCGTTCTGTCCGCCCGGTGGGCAAATGGCATTGTTTTGACCCTCAATGGGACTAATCCAAGCACATAATCTTATTCGGAGGTCTTGGCATTTGATGTGTTTTTGCTATTATCCAATTCCCGCCTTATCTATCTGGAACACCCGTTCTAGAGCCTCCGAATTAAGTTTCAGTTAAGTTTTCCCCGCTAGCGTAGGAAACCAGTCCACGAAGACTGTGATCTATGGCCTGTGCGTGTCATCTAATTCCTCGCATAGCCAGAATCTTTCACCGGTAAAATGGATTTACCAACTCACCGTCAAGAGGATGAATCATGCCCGTCAAGGACCCATCCAAGGTCGTTCCGCAGGCCCCCGCGGAGAGCGCCGATGCCGCCCTCAAGCACATCGTCGACGGCTTCCTGCGTTTCCACCATGACGTCTTCCCTGAGCAGCAAGAGCTGTTCAAGAAGCTCGCCACCGCGCAAACGCCGCGCGCCATGTTCATCACCTGTGCCGACTCGCGCATCGTCCCCGAGCTGATCACCCAGAGCTCGCCAGGCGACCTGTTCGTTACCCGTAACGTCGGCAACGTGGTTCCGCCGTATGGCCAGATGAACGGCGGTGTTTCCAGCGCCATCGAGTACGCCGTGTCGGCGCTGGGTGTGCACCACATCATCATCTGTGGCCACTCCGACTGCGGCGCGATGCGTGCGGTACTCAACCCGCAATCGCTGACCAAGATGCCGACCGTTTCCGCCTGGCTGCGGCATGCCGAAGTGGCACGTACCGTGGTCGAGAACAACTGCGCCTGCGGCAGCGAGCACGAAACCATGCAGGTGCTGACGCGGGAAAACGTCATCGCCCAGTTGCACCACCTGCGCACCCACCCGTCGGTGGCCTCGCGCCTTGCGGCTGGCGAGCTGTACATCCATGGTTGGGTCTATGACATCGAGACCAGCCGGATCGAAGCCTACGATGCCGCCAGCGACAGCTTCATGCCCCTGGCCGCCGGTGAGCCGGTGCCCTGCGCGACTCCGAGAGGCCGCTACTAAGCGACCCATCCAACGCTAGAACCTTGATAGCCAGCTGCACCCCGCAGGGGTGTGGCGCGGCCTTCGGCTGCCTTGAATTCCCTGACTGCCCTGCCGGCATGCTCGCTGGCGGCCCGCGCCTGCGCGTTTGTCAGGGGCCAAACGTGCCCATGGCCAGAGGAAAGGCCATGTGACAGAGAAAGGAGAAACACGGTGAACATTACACAGTTGAAAGCGGCCTTGCCGCGAGAGTTGCTGGCGTCGGTTGTGGTCTTCCTGGTAGCCCTGCCCTTGTGCATGGGCATTGCGATCGCTTCGGGCATGCCACCGGCCAAAGGCCTGATAACCGGCATCATCGGCGGTATCGTGGTGGGCTTTCTGGCCGGTTCGCCGCTGCAGGTCAGTGGCCCTGCGGCCGGCTTGGCCGTGCTGGTGTTCGAGTTGGTGCGCCAGCACGGCGTGGCGATGCTCGGGCCGATCCTGCTGCTGGCGGGGTTGCTGCAATTGCTGGCCGGGCGCTTGCGCCTGGGCTGCTGGTTCCGCGTCACTGCCCCGGCGGTGGTGTATGGCATGCTGGCTGGTATCGGTGTACTGATCGTGCTGTCACAGGTGCATGTGATGTTCGACACGGCGCCGCAGCCTTCGGGCTTGCAGAACCTGATCGGCTTCCCCGCCACGGTGGCTAGCGCCCTGCCCTTTGAAAGTGCCGGCAGCGGCTGGCAGGCCGGCCTGCTCGGTATGGGCACCATCGCCGTGATGTGGGGCTGGGAGCGTTTTCGGCCACAGCGGCTGCGGTTTTTACCTGGCGCCTTGCTCGGTGTGGGGGGGATGACGCTGCTCAGCATGTGGCTGGCACTGCCAGTCAATCGTGTGCAGGTGCCGGCCGACTTGTCCGAGGCCATCGACTGGCTGCGCCCCGAAGATCTGCTGCAATTGGCTGATCCGACCTTGCTGGTGGCCGCCTTCGCGCTGGCGTTCATCGCCAGTGCCGAAACCCTGTTGTCTGCCGCAGCGGTGGACCGCATGCACAGCGGCCAGCGCTCGGACTTCGACCGGGAACTCTCCGCGCAGGGTATCGGCAACATGCTCTGCGGTGTATTGGGCGCCCTGCCCATGACCGGCGTGATCGTGCGCAGTTCGGCCAATGTGCAGGCCGGCGCGCAAACCCGCGCATCGGCGATCCTCCATGGCTTGTGGTTGTTGGCGTTCGTGGTGGCCTTGAGCAGTGTGCTGCAGCAGATTCCGGTGGCGAGCCTGGCGGGGGTGCTGGTGTACACCGGTATCAAGTTGGTGGACTTCAAGGCCTTTCGCGGGCTTGGCCGCTACGGTCGCATGCCGATGTTCACCTACGCAGCAACAGCGCTGGCGATCATCTTCACTGACCTGCTGACCGGTGTGCTGCTGGGCTTTGCCCTGACGCTGCTGAAGTTGGCACTCAAAGCGGCCCGCCTGAAGATCAACCTGCTCAGCCTGGACCGGCCGGGGCACATGGAGCTGAGGCTCACCGGCGCCGCCACCTTCCTCAAGGTGCCGGCACTGACCCAGGTGCTGGAAACGGTGCCAGCTGGCACCCAGTTGCACGTCCCGCTGGCCAACCTGAGTTACATCGACCATTCGGTGCTGGAGTTATTGGAAGACTGGGGGCGTACGCAGCGCAGCGCCGGTTCACGCCTGCTCATCGAGCCGCGTGGGCTCAAGCGGCGTATCGAGGGGGGCTTGCGCACTGCGGCAGAGTGTTGAGCTCAGTCTTCCTCGACGACACGCACGGAGGGCGAGCCGGGCCACGTACCATACAGGTTGATGGTCCGGCTGCCGCCAACCCACTGGCTGAGGGGCGTTGTCCAGTGCCGCGTCAACGTTTGATTGGCGCCTACGTTGACGAATTCGGCGCTGAAGTCGAGATTTCTGGCGCCCAGCGGAAGGGTGAAGTTATGCGACAGGCCGCCGGAAATGGTCATCGGGCCAACCGTGGTGCGGCGCTCGCCTGGAAGATCATAGGCAATCGATACCTTGGTGATGTAGGTGGTGGCCGAGGTGGCCTTGCTGTCGACATGCAGTTGCAAGCTGCCAATTTTGCGCACCCAGATCGGAATGATCATCCTGTCCGGGCCAAAGGAGGCAAAGCTGTAAGCTACCGGCAGTGGGAGGGTGGCAACCTGGCCATCTTGCGCAGGTAGAGTATGCGATTCCACCGACGCGGTATCGCGGGTGGAAATGAACGTTGCTCCGCCTTTGCCTGAAATACCGTTTTCGCCCAGCAAGGTGTTCAGGCCGCTGGCTGAACCCGAAAGGGAGAATTTGGCATTCTTGCTCTTGGCGCCGGCATTCACGCCGCTATCGGCCAGAATGACGCTCGTTACCACGCCAAAGCCCTCTGCAATCCGGCCATCGCTGGCCATGCCGACTTTCTGTGCCTGCGCGTACAGCCAATCGTATTGGTCGTGGATCAGGGCCAGGTCATTCAGACGTTGCTCTCCATGGAGGGCAAACTCCGAAGCGATCGACTCCTCTTTACCGAAGTTCCACTCCAGCGTCAGGTCTGGCTTGACCTGAGCCCCGGTGGCAGGGTCGATCACGGTCCCTGAAACATTGGCCTTGGTCTCCCTGCGGGAGACGTCCTTGGAGCTGATGGCCCAGCGGCGCCCTTGCTCGACATTGGAAATCTGTACGGAGGGCAACGCTTCGTTGACCAGGGTGAAATCGCCGGACGCCGGGTCGATGATACCCACCGCTCCGGGTTTGATGACTGGGTTGAGGGCCCAGTTGCCCCAAAGGGTGGAGCGGCTGCCGCGTAACAGGTCCGTGTAAAGCCTGTTCCATTTGATGCTCATGGTTTCTTCCTCGCCTTGTTAGGTCAGTGCCTACCCCGTAAGGAGGCGGGAAGAATCTATCCGTGCGCGGTACAGCCGATCAGTTGGAGCCTGTTCCCATTGGGCTGCAGGCAGCGGTCAGGCGGGTTGGCCCAGTTCGACCCCCAGCTGGCGCGACAGGCATGGCCAGCGTTTCCAGGCCTCACCAGTCTTCGGGCTGCTCAAGGTTTCCCGGTAGGCTTCCACGGATTCGGTAGCGAAGCTTTCCTCGTCCAGCATTTCATCCACCGAGTGGTGCACCACCTCATCGAGCTGGTTGGCGAAGGTCTCTCCGATCAGTTGATGGGCAATCAGGTTGGCCATGGTGGTATCGAAGGGGATCAGTGGTTGCTGGAAGTGGCGGATATAAAGATCGTTCACCTCCTCCACCAAACGGTGCGCCAGGTAGGCTTCATCCAGCAGGCAGTCCAGGCCCACGTGCCCCTGCATAACGCTCGGCGGCTGCAGGAAATAGGCCTCAGCGATCTTCAGCACGGGTTTGATCTGCGATTCGATACCGGCCTCCAGCGCCACCGCGTGGGCAGCTTCGAGCAACTCGGGCACTTGGTCGATATAGGCGCTGACGAAGCGCGCCAATGTACCCTGGGCGTCCTGCTCAGGCAGCTGGATCGAGGGGTGCAGATGGGGCAGTTGCAGCTCGAGACGCTCTTTCAGTTGGCCGGTCTGGCGTTCGTGATCGTGGGCTTGGCTTATCTGCTCGCGTACAGCAGCGATGTTCATGACAACTCCAGGGACAATACGTTTCAAACGGAAGACACTAAATTAGCTCGGTATACAGAATACCTAAGACGCATTTGTTATAAACCACGCAAACGTGTGCGCTGTTGGGCATATGCAGGTGCCATCATTATGCCATTTAGCGTCTAGGGCAGGCTTTACAGGCGTTTTCACGATTTCGTGAAGATCATTTCACCCGCGCCGTTGCGTGCCATTGGTCGCTGTCTATACTCGGGTTGAACGTGATTCGCTGATGAGGCCCGACTGCTTATCGCAGGGGCTCGGTCGTCGAAGCCAGGCAGTCTTGACCGCCGTTCCCTCTTGCCGCAGGCCATGCCTCCGGGACAACAAGAATTAGAAGGGGAACCCGCAATGATGCGACATCCACCCGTCTGGATGGGCCTCCTGTTGTGGACGGTTTTCGGTCAGGCGAACGCCGCCTGGACCGTAAACATGGCGCCGGGGGCGACGGAAGTCTCCAACGCCGTGTTCGACCTGCACATGACCATCTTCTGGATATGCGTGATCATCGGCGTCGTGGTGTTCGGCGCGATGTTCTGGTCCATGGTCATCCACCGCCGTTCCACCGGCCAGCAAGCTGCGCATTTCCACGAGCACACCTGGGTGGAAATCCTGTGGACCGTGGTCCCCTTGCTGATCCTGGTGGCCATGGCCATCCCCGCCACCAAGACCCTGATCGACATCTACGACGCCAGCGAATCGGACATTGATATCCAGGTTACGGGCTATCAGTGGAAATGGCACTACAAATACCTGGGCCAGGATGTGGAGTTCTTCAGCAACCTGGCCACCCCTGCCGACCAGATCCAGAACAAGGCGCCCAAGGACGAGCACTACCTGCTTGAGGTCGACCAGCCGCTCGTGCTGCCGGTGGGCGCGAAAGTGCGCTTTCTGGTGACCGCCGCCGACGTGATCCATTCCTGGTGGGTTCCGGCTTTCGCGGTCAAGCGCGACGCCATCCCTGGCTTCGTCAATGAAGCCTGGACCCGGGTCGAGAAGCCCGGCATCTACCGCGGCCAATGCACCGAGCTGTGTGGCAAGGACCACGGTTTCATGCCGGTGGTGGTGGAGGTCAAGTCCAAGGCCGACTACGACACCTGGCTCGGCGAGCGCAAGGCCGAGGCGGCCAAACTCAAAGAGCTGACCAGCAAGGAATGGACCCTTGAAGAGTTGGTCGCCCGTGGCGACAAGGTTTACCACACCACCTGCGTGGCCTGTCACCAGGCCGAGGGCCAGGGCTTGCCGCCGATGTTCCCGGCACTCAAGGGCTCGAAGATCGCCACCGGCCCCAAGGATGCCCACCTGGACATCGTCTTCCACGGCAAGCCCGGCACCGCCATGGCGGCCTTCGGCAAGCAGCTGTCTGAAGTCGATATCGCCGCCGTGGTCACCTACGAGCGCAACGCCTGGGGCAATGACACAGGCGACATGGTGACACCGAAGGACGTGCTGGCGCTCAAGCAGGCACAAGCGCAATGAACCGGGTTACTCGCGGCAGTCAGTGGGCTGCAGGAGACAGGACATGAGTGCAGTGATCGACGACCACGCCCACGGCCATGAGCATGCCCACGGCCCGGCCAAGGGCCTGATGCGCTGGGTGCTGACCACCAACCACAAGGACATCGGCACGATGTACCTGTGGTTCAGCTTCATCATGTTCCTGCTTGGCGGTTCGTTCGCCATGGTGATACGCGCCGAGCTGTTCCAGCCCGGGCTGCAGATCGTCGAGCCGGCATTTTTCAACCAGATGACCACCATGCACGGCCTGATCATGGTGTTCGGCGCGGTGATGCCGGCCTTCGTCGGTTTGGCCAACTGGATGATCCCACTGATGATCGGCGCGCCGGACATGGCCCTGCCGCGGATGAACAACTTCAGTTTCTGGCTGCTGCCGGCAGCGTTCCTGATGCTGGTATCGACCCTGTTCAGCCCCGGTGGTGGGCCGAATTTCGGCTGGACGTTCTACGCTCCGCTTTCCACCACCTATGCCCCCGCCAGCGTGACGTTCTTCATATTCGCCATCCACTTGATGGGTATCAGCTCAATCATGGGGGCCATCAACGTCATAGCCACCATTCTCAACCTGCGCGCACCGGGCATGACCCTGATGAAAATGCCGCTGTTCGTCTGGACCTGGCTGATCACGGCCTTCCTGCTGATCGCGGTGATGCCGGTGCTGGCCGGCGTGGTCACCATGATGCTGATGGATATCCACTTTGGCACCAGCTTCTTCAGTGCCGCCGGTGGCGGTGACCCGGTGCTGTTCCAGCATGTGTTCTGGTTCTTCGGCCATCCCGAGGTGTACATCATGATCCTGCCGGCCTTCGGCGCGGTCAGCTCGATCATCCCGGCGTTCTCGCGCAAGCCACTGTTCGGCTACACCTCGATGGTCTACGCCACGGGTGCCATCGCCTTTTTGTCGTTCATCGTCTGGGCGCATCACATGTTCGTGGTCGGCATCCCGGTGGTGGGCGAGTTGTTCTTCATGTACGCGACCATGCTCATTGCCGTGCCCACCGGGGTGAAGGTGTTCAACTGGGTCAGCACCATGTGGGAAGGCTCACTGACCTTCGAGACGCCGATGCTGTTCGCCATCGCCTTCGTCATCCTGTTCACCATCGGTGGGTTCTCGGGGTTGATGCTGGCCATCGCGCCGGCGGACTTCCAGTACCACGACACCTACTTCGTGGTGGCGCACTTCCACTACGTGCTGGTGCCCGGGGCGATCTTCGGCATCTTCGCCTCGGCCTATTACTGGCTGCCGAAGTGGACCGGCCACATGTACGACGAAACCCTCGGCAAGCTGCATTTCTGGCTGTCGTTCATCGGTATGAACCTGGCCTTCTTCCCCATGCACTTCGTTGGCCTGGCAGGCATGCCGCGGCGCATTCCTGACTACAACCTGCAGTTCGCCGACTTCAACATGGTGTCATCGGTCGGGGCATTCATGTTCGGTGCCACGCAGATCTTCTTCCTGTTCATCGTCATCAAGTGCATTCGCGGCGGCGCGCCGGCCCCGGCCAAACCCTGGGACGGGGCCGAGGGGCTTGAGTGGTCGGTGCCTTCGCCGGCGCCGTATCACACCTTCCAGACGCCACCGGATGTGAAATAGGTAACCGCCCATGACCGGCCAACCGCTCAAACGCCTGGTGCTGCGCCTGTTGATGCTGACGGTGGTGATGTTCGCCTTCGGCTTTGCCCTGGTGCCGATCTACGACGTCATGTGCAGGGCCTTCGGCATCAATGGCAAGACGGGCGGGCAGTATGAAGGGAGCCAGGTCAGCGATCCGACGCGTTCGGTGCGGGTGCAGTTCATGTCGACCAATGCCGGTGACATGGTCTGGGATTTCTACGCCACTGCCGACCAGCTCGCGGTCAACCCGGGGGCCGTCAACCAGATGATCTTCGTGGCTCACAACACCACTGACCGGCCGATGACCGCCCAGGCCGTACCCAGCATCACTCCGGCCGAGGCCGCGGCGTACTTCCACAAGACCGAGTGCTTCTGCTTTACCCAGCAGGTGCTGCAGCCCGGCGAACGTATCGAGATGCCCGTGCGCTTCATCGTCGACCGGGACCTGCCGGCCACTGTGAAGCACCTGACACTGGCCTACACCTTGTTCGACATCACCGCTCGCCACCCGCCGGTCGCGCATGTCGCGCCCCAGGACGTTCAGGGCGCCCGTTAAGGGAAGGAGAACAGCAATGGCAAGTCATGAACACTACTACGTCCCTGCGCAGAGCAAATGGCCGATCATTGCCACCATCGGAATGTTCATCACGGTGTTCGGCCTTGGCACGTGGTTCAACGACCTCAAGGCTGGCCACCCCGATTCCCACGGGCCGCTGATTTTCTTCGTCGGTGCGCTGTTGCTGGCCTACATGCTGTTCGGCTGGTTCGGTGCGGTGGTGAAGGAAAGCCGCGCCGGGCTGTACAGCGCGCAGCTGGACCGCTCGTTCCGCTGGGGCATGAGCTGGTTCATCTTCTCCGAGGTGATGTTCTTCCTGGCGTTTTTTGGCGCACTTTTCTATGTACGGGTACTGGCCGGACCCTGGCTCGGCGGAGAAGGCGCCAAAGGTGTCGCACACATGCTGTGGCCCAGTTTCGAGTTCGCCTGGCCCCTGCTCAATACCCCGGACCCCAAGTTGTTCCCGCCGCCCAAGGACGTCATCGACCCTTGGCACCTGCCTTTGATCAACACCATTCTGCTGGTCAGTTCGAGCGTGACCATCACCATCGCCCACCATGCGCTGCGGCGTGGCCACCGTGGGGCGCTGAAGCTGTGGATGGCCATCACCATCTTGCTGGGGCTGAGCTTTATCGCACTGCAGGCCTACGAATACTTCGAGGCCTACACCCACTTGGGCCTGACGCTGGGCTCGGGGATCTACGGCGCGACCTTCTTCATGCTCACAGGCTTCCACGGTGCCCACGTGACCTTGGGCACGATCATTTTGATCGTCATGTTCGTGCGCATCCTGCGGGGCCACTTCAACCCGGACAAACACTTCGGCTTCGAGGCGGCAAGCTGGTACTGGCACTTCGTCGATGTGGTGTGGGTTGGGCTGTTCATCTTTGTGTATGTGCTGTGAAGAGCGACACAGCCCTTTCGCGCCACAAGGCCGCCCCTACAGGTGGCGGCTGACGGCCTAGAAGGGAGCGTGGGAGACGAGCTGGCCAGAGATGAAGCCATATGCCACCAGGGCGATGGTCACGCAGGCCAAGGTGACACGCACGGTCAGTGCCTTGAGCAGGCGGGTGGAGTTCTCATCGTCCTTGACCAGAAACACCAGGCCGCTGAACAGGCTGGCGATGGTGGCCAACAGCATCATGACAATCGCGGCCTTGAGCATGGCGTTTCTCCAGGGGGATGCGGTGATGTGGATAAGTATAGCGAGGCGCCCGTGAGGCTGTTTCGCCCGGGCTGGGTACCCACCCTGGTAGTGCTTGCGCTACTGCCGGGCTTGATCGCCCTTGGCTGCTGGCAATTGGGCCGAGCCGCCGAAAAGCGCGCATTGCTGGCCAGCCATGCCGAGCGTAGCGTCGACGCGCCGCTTTCCGCCGCCCAGTTGCAGCTGAGCGACGACCCCGCCTTCCGCCGTGTGCACCTCTACGGCCGCTTCGATGCCGAGCACAGCGTGCTGCTGGACAACCGCATGCGCGACGGCCAGGCCGGCGTCGAGTTGCTGCAGCCGTTTCTCGACCAGCCCAGCGGCCTGTGGCTGTGGGTCAACCGCGGGTGGCTGCCCTGGCCCGACCGCCGCGTGCCGGTGCCCTTCGACACCCCTGCGCAGGCTCTGGCCCTGGATGCCTCGGTATACGTAGCGCCGGGCAGCACCTTTCAATTGCACCCCGACCCCGTTGGCGGCCAGTGGCCGCACCTGCTGACGGCGGTGAACCCCGTGCAACTGTGGCAACAGCTGCGGCGCGCAGGCTTCGCCCATGAACTGCGCCTGCAGCCTGGCCCGGCGGCGTACCGCCTGGACTGGCCAGTGGTGGCCATGGGGCCGGAAAAACACCTGGGCTATGCCGTGCAATGGTTCGCCCTGGCGACCGCGCTGGTGTTGCTCTACCTCTACTTTGGCTGGCACAACAAAAAGGAGAACCGCCATGGCCGCCACCACCACTCCACTGGACATGCCTGAACGTCGCAAACCCAGAGCCCGCGGGCGTTTGCAGCTGATCCTGATTCTGCTGGTGGTGCTCGGCCCGATGATCCTGGCCACCAGCATGTACAAGCTCAAGTTCTGGGTGCCGGAAGGCCGAAGCTATCACGGCACGATGATCGGCAATGGCCAGAGCCGCGGCGATATCGGCATCGCTGGCGAGGACGCCCGTTGGCAACTGCTGGTCAGCGCCCCGGAAAACTGTGCTGAAGACTGCCAGCGTCTGGTTTACCTGGCGCGGCAGATCCAGATTGGCCTTGGCCGGGACGCCAGCCGTGCCAGCCATGCCTTGGCCGCTGCCCAACCGTTGAGCGCCGGCTACCAGGCCTTGCTGGCGCGCGAGTACCCACAGTTGCAGCGTTATCCACTCGATCCCCAGCGCTACCTTCAGAAGGTAGGAGACCCCGCGCCGCATCTGTGGATCGTCGACCCGCACGGCAATCTGGTGCTGCGCTATGACGGCAAGGTCAGCGGCAAGCATGTACTGGATGACCTGCGCCACCTGCTCAAGCTGTCCAACATCGGCTAGGAGCCTTGCCATGGCCAGACCTGGATTCCGCCTCGCTGTGTTCGCCACCCTGCTGGCACTGCTGGTCGTACTGCTCGGTGCGTATACCCGCCTGACTCATGCTGGCCTCGGCTGCCCCGACTGGCCTGGCTGCTATGGCTTCATCAGCGTGCCGAAAACCGACGCGCAGCTGGCCCATGCCGAACTGCACTTCCCCGAGCACCCGGTGGAGGTCGCCAAGGGCTGGGCCGAGATGGTCCATCGTTACTTTGCCGGCACGCTTGCCGTAGTGATCGCCCTGCTCGCCTTCCAAGCCGTGCGCCGGCATTCACGCGACGGCCAGCCCTACCGCCTGCCGGTGCTGCTGCTGGGCGCAGTGCTGGCCCAGGCGGCATTCGGCATGTGGACAGTAACCCTCAAGCTGTGGCCGCAGGTCGTCACCGCACATCTGCTGGGTGGCTTCACTACCCTGGCCTTGCTGTTCCTGCTATCGCTGCGTCTATCTCGGGCCTTTGCGCCATTACCGAAACTACCGCTGAGCTTGCGACGGATCGCTGCCTTGGCGCTGCTGGTAGTGATCGGGCAGATTGCCCTGGGCGGCTGGGTCAGTTCCAACTATGCGGCCGTTGCCTGCATTGACCTGCCGACCTGCCATGGCCAGTGGTGGCCGGCAGCGGACTTCAGCAACGGCTTCCACCTGACCCAGCACGTGGGCCCCAATTACTTGGGCGGGCAACTGGACAGCGATGCGCGCACGGCCATCCATATCAGCCATCGGCTGGGCGCTCTTCTGGTCACTGGTGTGTTGCTGATGCTCAGCTGGAAGCTGCACCGCTGTGGCTTGTCTGGGTTGGGGCGCCTGGTACTGCTGGTGCTGGCGCTGCAGGTAGGCCTGGGCATCAGCAACGTGATGTTGCACCTGCCGCTGGCGGTGGCGGTGGCGCATAACGCAGGCGGCGCACTGTTGCTGCTGAGCATGGTGCTGGTCAACTACCGTATCCGTGTCGTCGACAAGGTGCGTGTGGGCCAAGGCTGGCGCCTCACGCCGGTGACAGGCGTGGGCGCGCCCCATCACTTGAGGAACGCTTCGTGGCGACGCTTTTAAGTGCCCAACGTGCGGGCTGGCGCGACTATCTGGAGCTGACCAAGCCCAAGGTGGTGGTGCTGATGCTGATCACTTCGCTGGTAGGCATGTTCCTGGCGACCCGTGCCGGGGTGCCTTGGCGTGTGCTGCTGTTCGGCAATCTGGGGATTGCCCTGTGCGCGGGGGCCGCGGCGACGGTCAACCATGTGTTGGACCGGCGCATCGATGCGCTGATGGCCCGCACCCACAAGCGGCCGCTGGCCGAGGGGCGGGTCGCGCCGGTGCCGGCACTGTTATTCGCCCTCGCCCTGGCGCTGCTGGGTATGGCCCTGTTGCTGGTGTTCACCAACGCCCTCGCTGCCTGGCTGACGCTTGCCTCTCTACTCGGCTATGCGGTGCTCTACACCGGCTTTCTCAAGCGCGCGACCCCGCAGAACATCGTTATCGGAGGCCTGGCAGGCGCGGCCCCGCCGCTGCTTGGCTGGGTGGCAGTGAGTGGCCATGTCAGTGCCGAGCCCTTGTTGCTGGTGCTGATCATCTTCGCCTGGACGCCACCACACTTCTGGGCGCTGGCCATTCACCGCAAGCAGGAGTACGCCAAGGCCGATATCCCGATGCTGCCGGTGACCCACGGCGAGCGCTACACCAAGCTGCACATCTTGCTCTACACCCTGATCCTGCTGGCGGTGACCCTGCTGCCCTACGCCATCCACATGAGCGGCCCGTTGTATCTGGCCTGCGCCATCGCCCTTGGTCTGCGCTTCCTGCAATGGGCCTGGGTGTTGTACCGTGGCAGCCGGCCGCACGCGGCGATCGGCACCTTCAAGTACTCTATCGGGTACCTGTTCGCGCTGTTCATCGCGTTGCTTGTTGACCACTACCTGTTGCTGAACCTATGACCCGAACCCAGAAAACCGTCTTCATCCTCGTTGCCCTGGTCGCGTTGATCATGGGCCTGACCGTCAACAAGGTGCTCAATGGCAGTGACCAGCCAAACCCCACGCAGTTGATCGATGCCGGCATCATCCTCCTGCCGCAGAGCCGCACGGTCGCCGACGTGACCATGACCAACCAGGACGGCCAGCCGGTGCAGCTGGACGAGCTCAAGGGCAAATGGTCGCTGCTGTTCTTTGGCTACACCTATTGCCCGGATATCTGCCCTACTACCCTGGCGCAGTTGCGGCAGGTGAAGAGCGAGCTGCCCAAGGAAGCGGTCGACCGCCTGCAGGTGGTACTGGTGAGTGTCGATCCGAACCGCGACACGCCGAACCAGCTCAAGCAGTACCTGGGCTATTTCGACAAGGATTTCGTCGGCGTGGCGGGGTCGATCGAAGATACTCAGAAGCTGGCCAATGCCTTGAGCATTCCGTTCATCCCGGCCGATACCAGCAAGCCCGGTTATACCGTGGATCACAGCGGCAACCTGGCGATTGTCGGGCCGGACGGTCGTCAGCGTGGGTTCATCCGGGCGCCGTTCAACAACCAGAAGCTGGTGGCGCAGTTGCCGGGGCTTGTGAAGCGCGATTGAAACTCCCGGCCTGCTTAGGCCAGCGCGGCACAAGGCCGCTCCACAAGGCACCGCACGCGCCTTCAGGCGCGCGCGGTCTTGCTAACACAAGGCGGTATCAAGTCCCGGACTTGATCCTGGTCCAGGCCCGCGTCCGCGCCCGCTCTGCCTCACGCGTCAAAGGCTTGAGCGTGTACAGCTTGGCCATTGCCTCAGGGGTCGGATACAGGTTGGGATTATTGCGAATCGCTGGGCTGACCTGATCCGTCGCATCCTTGTTCGGGTTCGGGTAGCCGACAAAGTCGCTGATCGGCGCAATCACCTCTGGGCGCAGCAGGTAGTTGATGAACGTATGCGCATCCTCCGGGTTGGCGGCGCCTTTCGGAATCGCCAGCATGTCGAACCAGATCGGCGCGCCCTCCTTGGGCAGCCGCATGTCCACCACCACACCGTTCTTCGCATCTCGGGCGCGGTTTGCGGCCTGGGAGAAGCTGCCGGAATAACCAACGGCAACGCAGATATCGCCGTTGGCGATGTCCGCCATGTACTTGGAAGAGTGGAAGTAGGTGATATACGGGCGGATCTTCAGCAGCAGGGCTTGGGCTTGCTTGTAGTCACCTGGCTTGCTGCTGTTGGGGTCCAGCCCGAGGTATTGCAACGCCAGAGGCAGGATCTCTGATGGCGAGTCGAGCAGCGCTACGCCGCACTGCTTGAGCTTGGCGATGTTCTCTTCCTTGAAGAGCAGGTCCCAGCTGTCCACCGGAGCCTTGTCGCCCAGTACTGCCTTGACCTTGTCTGGGTTGAAACCGATCAGCACCGTGCCGTACATGTAAGGCACGGCGAACTTGTTGCCCGGGTCGTTGGCCTCGATCAGCTTCATCAATGCCGGGTCCAGGTGTTGCCAGTTCGGCAGCTTGCTGCGGTCCAGTGGCTGGAACACCCCCGCCTCTATCTGCTTGGCGAGGAACACGTTGGACGGCACTACCACGTCGTAGCCGGAGTTACCCGTTAACAGCTTCGCCTCCAGGGCTTCGTTGGTGTCGAAAATGTCGTAGACCAGCTTGACGCCGCTGTCCTTCTGGAAGCTGGTCAAGGTTTGCGGGGTGATGTAATCGAACCAGTTGTACACGCGCAAGGTGCGCTGTTCGGCTTGCGCCTGAAGGGCGCCGGCGCACAGGGTGGCCGCGATGAGTGGGGCGAGCAGGCGCTTGAGTCTGGCCATTATCGGGCTCCTGGCTGGGCGAGCTGGAAACCTTCCAGCACATTGACCGCGTTGATACCGATTTCTTCCACTGCGTAGCCGCCTTCCATCACGAACAAGGTCGGCTTGCCGAGCTGGGCGATACGCTTGCCCATTTCCAGGTAGTCCGGGCTGTCCAGCTTGAACTGAGAGATAGGGTCATCCTTGAAGGTATCCACCCCCAGTGAGATGACAAGCACGTCAGCGTCGTAGCCGGCGATGCGCGTGCAGGCATCCTCCAGCGCAGCGCTCCAGGCGGCCCAGTCACTGCCCGCTGGCAGCGGATAGTTGATGTTGCAGCCAGCGCCCGCACCTGCGCCGGTTTCGTCCGCGTAGCCCAAAAAGAACGGGAACTCGTCTTGCGGGTCGCCGTGGATCGAGGCGAAGAACACGTCTTCGCGGTGGTAGAAGATGTCCTGGGTGCCATTGCCATGGTGGTAGTCGACGTCGAGGATAGCCACCTTGGCCCTGCCCTGGTCGAGGAAGGCTTGGGCTGCGATCGCGGCGTTGTTCAGGTAGCAGTAACCTCCCATCACCTCAGCGGCGGCGTGATGCCCTGGTGGGCGGCACAGGGCGAAGGCCGCATGGGCGCCTTGCTCGATTGCAGCCTGGGCGGTGAGGGCAACCTGTGCTGCGCTGTAGGCGGCTTGCCAGGTACCCGCTGTGATGGGCGCGCCGGCATCGAAACTGTAGTAACCCAGTTCGCCATGCAGGCCGGTGGGTTTGACCTGGCGCAAGGTGCGAGCTGGCCAGGTGAAGGGCAGCAGGTCGCCTTCCTGACCCAACGCGGCCCAACGCGCCCAGGCACCTTCGAAGAAGTCGAGATAGTCGGCGCTGTGGATGCGCTGCAGCGGTGCACGGCCGAAATCGGTCGGGGCCTGGACAGCACCGAGGTTGCGCTTTTTCACTTGCTCGAGCACATGGTCAGCGCGCGACGGCATTTCGAAGCAGGGCATCAGTTTGCCGTCGATCAGCTCGCAGCGGCCGTGGTGCAGGCGGTGGTCATCGGAATAGATCGTCAGCATTGTTGTTCTCCGGTGGTACTGGCGTTGGCCCATTTTCACGGGCTGCCGGGTGCGGGAGAACGACGCAAACGGCCAAAAGGGGATCGATGTGGCCAAGCTCGCAGGCCCCGCTCAACCTCGGAAATGGCTGGGCGCAACACCGCTCCACCGCTGGAACGCATGCCGGAAGCTCGCCGTCTCACTGAACCCCAGGCGCTCGGCAATCCGGTAGATCGGCATCTTGTCATCGGCGAGCAATTGCTTGGCGCGCTCGAACCGAAGCTCATCGAGCAGCTGTTGATAACTGCTGCCGAGCGCCTGCAAGTGCCGGCGCAAGGTGCGAGACGAACAGTTCATCTGCCGCGCCAAGCCCTCAAGGCCGGGGGCAGCGTCCAGTTGCTGCAGCAGCAACTGGCGAATCCGCCCCAGCCAGGCCTGGCGCCCTGTGAATTCAAGGTTCAGGCGCCGGCAGCGTTCGCTCATGGCTTTGTGCGTGATCGGGTCGGCAAGCGGCAGCGGCGTGTCCAACCAGTGTCGATCGAACGCAAAGGCGTTGTCTTTCGCGTCGAAGCCCAGAGGGCAGGGGAAGGCCCCGTTGTAGCGCTGATGGTAGGCAGGCTGGGCATGCGCGAAGCGGGCGCCGAGCAGGGGCAGTGGCCGGCCCAGCAGGTCGTCACAGATGACTTTGAGCGACACCAGGCAGAACTCGGCATTGAAAGCGGCCAGCGCCGGGAGGTCGCGATATTCGTCGGCGCTAAGCCAGATGCGCTGGCCGTCGTCTGTCAGGCGTAAGCGAAAGACTGTTCCCAGCAGTGCCGGATACTGCAAAGCCAGCCGCAAGGCGTCACCCAAAGTGGCACTGGAGAGCAGGGCGTAACCCAGCATGCCGTAGCACGACACATGCATGCGCTGGCCCAGTTCCAGGCCAATGTCCTCACGCCGTGCCACGGCATTGGCGCATACCTGCAGCTCTTGCTGGGTGGTGATGCGCGCATCGGCATGGCCAAGGTCTGCCAGGCCTATACCGCTGCCAGCCAGCAGCGCCGTAGCCTCGCACCCTTGCTCCTGGAACAGGTTGAGGATCAGCGAAACCGCGTTGAGGGTGGTCATGTGGCTGTGCAGCATGCTCGGTATTTCCGTGGGGCTGGGAAACATTACAGAGCAAGTTGTGTGCCGGGATCGCGCGGGCGAAAAAAAGGGCCCGTAGCGTGCGCTCGGGCCCTTGAAAGGTCGAGAGGTGTCTAGTCCCTCAAACCTGGTGAGACTGTTTGCAGCAGCCGGGTTACGCCTTCAGCGGAACCAGACGTGGAGCGATCATGTTTTCCGGGCGCAGGATGTCGTTGAGCATCGCTTCGTCCAGCAGCTGTTCTTCGCGTACCAGCTCCAGCACGCCACGGCCGGTTTCCAGGGCTACGCGGGCAATACGGGTGGCGTTTTCGTAGCCGATGTAAGGGTTCAGGGCGGTGACCAGGCCGATCGAGTGCTCCACCAGTTCACGGCAGCGCTGTTCGTTGGCGGTGATGCCGACGATGCAGTGCTCGCGCAGCATGTCCATGGCACGCTGGAGCAGGCGGATCGAGTCGAAGATCTTGTAGGCGATCAGCGGCTCCATCACGTTCAGCTGCAGCTGGCCACCTTCAGCGGCGACGGTCAGGGCCAGGTCGTTGCCCATGATGGCGAAGGCAACCTGGTTGACGGCCTCCGGGATGACCGGGTTGACCTTGCCTGGCATGATCGAGCTGCCTGGCTGACGCGCTGGCAGGTTGATTTCGTTGATGCCGGTACGTGGGCCGCTGGACAGCAGGCGCAGGTCGTTGCAGATCTTCGACAGCTTGACTGCAGTGCGCTTGAGCATGCCGGAGAACAGCACGAAGGCGCCCATGTCCGAGGTGGCTTCGATCAGGTCGGCAGCCGGTACCAGCGGCTGGCCGCTGATGGTCGCCAAACGCTGTACGGCCAGGGCCTGGTAGCCAGGGTCGGCGTTGATGCCGGTGCCGATGGCGGTACCGCCCAGGTTGATTTCGGTCAGCAGTTCCGGGGCCAGCGAGCGCAGACGCTGCAGGTCTTCGGTCATGGTGGTGGCGAAGGCGCGGAACTCCTGGCCCAGGGTCATCGGCACGGCGTCCTGCAGCTGGGTGCGGCCCATCTTCAGTACGTGGTCGAACTCTTTACCTTTGGCAGCGAAGGCCTGGATCAGGCTGTCGAGGCTGGCCAGCAGCGCGTCGTGGCCCAGCAGCAAGCCCAGACGGATGGCGGTCGGGTAAGCATCGTTGGTCGACTGCGCCATGTTCACATCGTTGTTCGGGTGCAGGTACTGGTATTCACCCTTCTGGTGGCCCATGGCCTCCAGCGCGACGTTGGCGATGACCTCGTTGGCGTTCATGTTGGTGGAAGTACCAGCGCCACCTTGAATCATGTCCACCACGAACTGGTCGTGGAAGTCACCGCGGATCAGGCGGGCGCAGGCCTCGCTGATGGCGGCGTGCTTGGCATCGCTCAGGTGCCCCAGCTCACGGTTGGCATCGGCAGCAGCCTGCTTGACCATGGCAAGTGCCACGACCAGCTTCGGATAGTGCGACAGCGGAACACCGGAGAGATGGAAGTTGTTGGCAGCGCGCAGAGTCTGGATGCCGTAGTAGGCATCGGCAGGGACTTCAAGGGTACCAAGCAGATCTTTTTCGACGCGGAACGATGCAGCGGAGGACATGATGGATATCATCTCGATTTTGACCCGGCACCTGCCGGAATGGCGCTAATGCTAGGCCTTAAGGGGTTTTTGCGGCCAATGCTGTTGCACGCTAACCTATGCACAAACGGCATAGTGTTTGATGTGACGCCAATTGACATTCGAGCGTGTTCCATTTTGGTGCATGCCGGGAGATTCGTTTAGTGAACCTAGAAAGCAAATGGCTGGAAGACTTCAGTGCGCTGGCCGCCACCCGCAGTTTTTCCCAGGCAGCGGAGCGCCGTTTCGTCACCCAACCAGCGTTCAGCCGACGTATTCGCAGCCTGGAGGCGGCGCTCGGCCTGACGTTGGTGAATCGTTCCCGCACGCCCATCGAGCTGACGGCGGCGGGTCAGCTATTTCTCGTAACGGCGCGTACCGTTGTCGACCAGTTGAGTGAAGTTCTACGCCATTTGCATCATCTTGAAGGTGGCCAGGGCGAGGTGATCCAGGTGGCGGCGGCGCACTCGCTGGCGTCTGGCTTTTTCCCGCGCTGGGTTGCGCAACTGCGTAACGATGGTTTGAACATCGCCACGCGGCTGGTGGCCACCAACGTCGGTGATGCTGTGCATGCGTTGCGCGAAGGTGGCTGCGATCTGATGCTGGCTTTCTATGACCCGGATGCGGCGCTGCAGATGGACGCCGAAATCTTTCCCTCGCTGCACATGGGCACCACCGAAATGCTTCCGGTGTGCGCCGTAGGGGCAGATGGAAAGCCCATGTTCGACCTTGAGGGCGACGCCAGCGTGCCGTTGCTTGCATACAGTGCGGGCGCCTTCCTTGGCCGTTCCGTGAGCCTGCTGCTGCGCCAGCGCAATTTGCGCTATACCACGGTGTACGAGACAGCCATGGCCGACAGTTTGAAGAGCATGGCCTTGGAAGGCATGGGCGTTGCCTGGGTGCCCCGGCTTTCGATGCGTGGCGAACTGGAGCGTGGCGAGCTGGTCATCTGCGCAGGGGCCCAGTGGCATGTGCCACTGGAAATCCGCTTGTATCGCTGTGCTCTGGTGCGCAAGGCCAACGTGCGCCTGCTATGGCGCAAGCTCGAGTCCGCGGGTGCGCAAGGCGAAGGCTCAGTGTGAGTTGTACTTGAGGTAGTCGGCGATATTCGCCCGGTTCTTGTCGCTATACCGGTAGCAGTTCGATCGCGCCGGGATTCGCCGGTGCGTATAGGTTTCGCAAACCCAGCCGTTGAACTTCAGTTCGGCGTCTTCATGCGTGGCGGAAAGCAGATGGCCGATTTCATGGGCGGCGCTGCTGTAAGCGGCCATTGAGGCGATGGCGGTGTTCTGTTTGAAGTAGGCCAGGCCCGCATTGTAGTTCAGCCCGCTGTGGTCATAGCTGTTTTGCGTCATCAGCAGGTGCTTGTGCATGAAAGAGAAGCGTTGGTCCGAGGTCAGTTCCTGCACGCCTTGGGTAAATGCCTCAAGAATCTCGTTGGATGGCTTGCCTTGATAATCCATATCGGTGATGCCCGGAACGTTGCGTCGCACGATCAGTTCCGTGGGGTGGGCGGTGAAACTGCGCATCTCATCGATCCAGTGCTGAAAGTAATCCTTGTGCACTTGCTCGTCGCTGATGCTGGCCAGCTCGTCGTGAAGATAAACGGTCACGACCAGTGACTTGGCCGCTACGGCGCAAGGCAACTGCAGGGACAGCAGGAGGCTGAAAAGGAGGGTGAGGGTCTTGGGCATTACGGTTCTCCAGGTAGATCGAGTGGGTGGCCGCGATCGTCACCACCTGGCAGGCCGCTCGGCAGTCGGAAAAAGTTGTCCCACGAGACAGCTTGCCCTTTGATCCGACATGTGCTTGTGGGGGTGGGCGGGCCGACTTGAAATACGCTACAATCCCGCGCCTTCGGCCAGCCTGGTCGATTCAGAATCCGTATGACAAGCCACGCCGGTCCACCTGCGTGGCTTGTTGCTTTTAGCGCGCCAGAAGGCGCTTGCAGGAGAGGCTCGACGATGAGTGCACTGGTTGGCGTGATCATGGGCTCCAAGTCCGATTGGTCCACCCTTAGCCACACCGCCGATATGCTGGAAAAACTCGGCATTCCCTACGAAGTGAAGGTGGTTTCCGCCCACCGCACCCCGGATCTGCTGTTCCAGTACGCCGAAGAGGCCGAAGGGCGTGGCATCGAGGTGATCATCGCTGGCGCGGGTGGCGCAGCGCACCTGCCAGGCATGTGCGCCGCCAAGACCCACCTGCCGGTGCTGGGTGTGCCGGTACAGTCGTCGATGCTGTCGGGTGTCGACTCGCTGCTGTCGATCGTCCAGATGCCTGCCGGTGTACCCGTTGCCACCCTGGCCATCGGCCGTGCCGGTGCGGTCAACGCCGCGCTGCTGTCGGCGAGCATCCTCGGCGCCAAATACCCGCACTATCACGCGGCGCTCAAGCAGTTCCGCACCGAGCAGACCGACACTGTGCTGGACAATCCAGACCCACGTCAGGCTTGAGGCTGAACCCATGAAGATCGGTGTTATCGGTGGCGGCCAGCTGGGCCGCATGCTGGCTCTGGCGGGCACCCCGCTGGGCATGAACTTCGCCTTCCTCGACCCGGCGCCGGACGCCTGCGCTGCGGCTCTTGGCGAGCATCTGCGTGCCGACTACGGCGACCAGGACCACCTGCGCCAGCTGGCGGACGAAGTCGACCTGGTGACCTTCGAGTTCGAAAGCGTCCCGGCCGAGACCGTCGCCTTCCTCTCGCAGTTCGTCCCGGTGTACCCGAGCGCCGAAGCGCTGCGCATTGCCCGCGACCGCCTGTTCGAAAAGAGCATGTTCCGCGACTTGGGCATTCCCACCCCGGCCTTCGCCGATATTCTTTCCCAGGCCGACCTTGATGCAGCGGTGGCCAGCATCGGCCTGCCGGCCGTGCTCAAGACCCGGACCCTGGGCTACGACGGCAAGGGCCAGAAGGTTCTGCGCACCCCTGAGGATGTGCTAGGTACCTTTGCCGAGTTGGGCAGCGTGCCGTGCCTGCTGGAAGGCTTCGTGCCGTTCACTGGCGAAGTGTCCCTGGTGGCCGTGCGAGCACGCGATGGCGAAACCCGCTTCTACCCGTTGGTGCATAACACCCACGAGAGCGGCATCCTGCGCCTGTCCGTAGCAAGCCAGGCACACCCGCTGCAGGCGCTGGCCGAAGACTACGTCGGCCGTGTGCTCAAGCAGCTGGACTATGTGGGTGTGATGGCCTTCGAGTTCTTCGAAGTCGACGGTGGCCTCAAGGCCAACGAGATCGCCCCGCGTGTGCACAACTCCGGGCACTGGACCATCGAAGGGGCCGAGTGCAGCCAGTTCGAAAACCACCTGCGCGCCGTCGCCGGCCTGCCGCTGGGTTCGACTGCCAAGGTAGGCGAGAGCGCCATGCTCAACTTCATCGGTGAGGTGCCGGCAGTGGACAAGGTCATCGCCATCGATGACTGCCACCTGCATCACTATGGCAAGGCCTTCAAGGCCGGGCGCAAGGTCGGCCACGCCACCCTGCGTTGCCAGGATATGGCCACCCTCGAGCGCAAGATTGCCGAGGTAGAGGCCTTGATCAGCAACTGACAGGCCATCTGATCGAACTTCTGCAAGCGGTTCGCCCTCTGAAATGGCAACAAGCCAAAGCGCTGTCTAGGCTTTGGCTTGCTCCATCTTCACTGCAGAGGGATTGCCATGGGCATCATTGGAACTATCTTCATCGGCCTGATCGTTGGCCTGCTGGCGCGCTTCATCAAGCCCGGCGACGACAGCATGGGCTGGATCATGACCATCCTGCTGGGTATTGCCGGCTCTTTGATCGCCACGTATGGCGGCCAGGCCCTGGGGATTTATCAGGCTGGCCAGGCAGCGGGCTTCTTCGGCGCGCTGGTCGGTGCCGTCATCCTTCTGGTTATCTTCGGCTTCATCAAGAAGCGCTGAATACTGGTTAGAATGCTCGGCAATTCATCCGATTTGCCGAGCATATTCATGCGTGCCTTTTTTCTCATCCCCATGCTTCTGGCCAGCGCCCTGGCCCATGCCGAGCTGCCTGAAACCGACTGGCTCGAACTGATGCCCAAGTCGGACCAGAAAGCCCTCGAGCAAATGCCAGAGATTGACCATAACTCGCCGGAGGCGATGGGTACCTTCACCGACAAGGGCGGCCTCAAGCAAAGCAAGGGCCTGCCAGCGGTGATGTATTCGACCAAGACCGTGGCCGCGATGAACGGCAAGGAAATTCGTCTCGGCGGTTACCCGGTGCCGCTTGAAAGCGATGCCAAGGGTAATAACACGCTGTTCTTCCTGGTGCCTTACCCGGGCGCCTGCATCCATGTACCGCCGCCGCCGCCCAACCAGCTGGTGCTGGTGCGCTATCCGAAGGGGTTGAAGATCGATGACATCTACACGCCGTTGTGGGTGAGCGGGACGTTGAAGGTTGAAAAGGTCAGCAACGACATGGCCGATGCGGCGTATGCGCTGGACGCCGCGAAGGTGAGGGTGGTGCAGGACGCTGACCTGTGAAGGGGCTGCTTCGCAGCCCATCGTGAAACAAGGCCGCTCAGGTGTGGGCGGCCTGCGTAGCAGGAGCTTTGTAGCGCGAAAGAACCGCAAAGCGGTCCCGGCAGTGGAATCAAAGCCCTTCGCTGCCAATCGCCACGTGCAGGGAATGAACGGCCCCAGGCTTCAACTCCACCACATCGTCCCAGACATTCGCCGTCTCGATGCACAGCATTCGCTGCCAGCCATCATCGGCCATGTCAGGCAATTCCTGGGCTCTATCGGTCCAAGGGTTCCAGATCACCGCTGAACGTGAACCACGGCTGTTCAGGGTAATGCGCCGATTCCAGTGCGGATCGACAATGCTCAGTTGCCCAGGCGTATTCAGGTAGATGCGATCGGTCTCACCGGCAAACGTCAGCGCACCCTGTTGCTGGCGCTGCTCCCAGTCAGCCAGGGTCTCGATGTAGTCCAGCCCTTCGACACCCTCGACCCGCGCCTCACGCACATCGCTGACGGCAAAGTAGCTGTGCAGGGCCTGGCTGATGGTGACTGAGCTGTTGCCCCTGTTACGGCTGGTCAGGGTCAGCTCAAGCGCATCACCCATGACGATCAGCAGTTTCAGCTCGACGTCATGCGGCCAGTGCGGCAGATCGCCCTGGGCTTCTGGCAGTTCGAATTCGATGCGCAGCGCGCTGGCCGCTTCTTCGATGCCCAACAGTTTCCAGTCACGCGTGCGGGCCAGGCCATGGGCCGGCGCCTGCGTGCCATGGAACATGCCTTGAACAGCTTCGGGGTTGCGCTGCAGGTTGCCGAACCACGGCCAGCACACCGGCACACCTGCGCGCACCGACTTGCCCTGGCGGAATATGGCCTGGTCACTCAGCCACAGCAGCGGCGGCTCGCCAACGTGCTGGTAGCTGAGGATCTGCGCACCCTGTTGGGCGATCAGTAGTTCGGCACGGTCGCTGGTGATACGCCAGCAATTGAGTTCGCCGTGTTGCTCGTTTACGACCTGGTAGGTAGCCATTGCGCTTGTCTCATTGATTGCCTGTGGGCCTTCGACCCGCTGCCTTGCAATGAGTTTACCGCTCGCGTGGCTTAGCGACGAGGCACTGAACGGGTGCGGCCGCTGCCATCGATGGCGACGAAGACGAACACCGCTTCCGTGACTTTGCGCCATTCGCTCGACAGCGGGTCGTCGCTCCACACTTCGACCATCATCTGGATCGAGCTGCGGCCGATTTCCAGCGTCTGGGTATAGAACGACAGTTGTGCGCCCACGGCCACTGGCACCAGGAAGGCCATACGGTCAATGGCGACCGTTGCCACCCGGCCACCCGCGACGCGGCTCGCCATGGCAGTGCCTGCCAGGTCCATCTGGGCGACCAGCCAGCCGCCAAAGATATCGCCAAAACCGTTGGTTTCGCGGGGCAACGCAGTGATTTGCAGGGCCAGGTCGCCTTGCGGGATAGGATCTTCTTGTTCGAGCTCAATCATGCGGTGGGGCCTCTGACCCGTGACGCTTTCGTTGGTGTGGCGCAAAGGCCGAGTAAACGATTCAGCTTGAAACATACTACGCCGATTTCGTTTCGCTGGACGGCCGTAGGGAAACTCTGCGAAACCGCCTGACATAAAGACCGGCGTTTTCGCACAACATCCCATCGTGGCGGCAACGTTTTCCTACGAACGGGCAGTATATATAGCCAAACGCTCAGCGACGACCGTGCAGTCATGAATATCTGTATGGATTTTGTATCGCTTTCAGCAGGCCCCGGCAATTTGCTATCTTCGCCTGTCACCGCCAGAAGCCGCGTGCCAAGCGGCCTGCATGCCCTACAAGAGATGAACAAGCAATGACCTCCGTGCCCAGCAGTATCGAGCAGCCCTCGCGGCCGCTGACCCGCAGTGACTACAAGACTCTCTCACTGTCCGCGCTAGGCGGAGCCCTTGAGTTCTACGACTTCATCATTTTCGTGTTTTTCGCCACTGTGGTCGGCAAGCTGTTCTTCCCGGCCGACATGCCCGAGTGGCTGCGCCTGATGCAGACCTTCGGCATTTTCGCCGCCGGCTACCTGGCCAGGCCCCTGGGCGGCATCATCATGGCCCACTTCGGCGACCTGCTTGGGCGCAAGAAGATGTTCACCCTGAGCATCTTCATGATGGCTCTGCCCACGCTGATCATGGGCCTGCTGCCCACCTATGCCCAGATTGGCCTGTGGGCACCGATCCTGCTGCTGCTGATGCGCGTGATCCAGGGGGCAGCGATCGGGGGTGAGGTGCCTGGCGCTTGGGTGTTCGTGTCCGAGCATGTACCTGCGCGCAACACCGGCTATGCCTGCGGCACCCTGACCGCCGGCCTGACCGCTGGCATTCTGCTTGGCTCGCTGGTGGCAACGCTGATCAACACGGTCTACAGCGTTGAAGAAGTCGCCGACTACGCCTGGCGTATCCCTTTCCTGCTAGGCGGCGTGTTCGGCCTGTTCTCGGTGTACCTGCGCCGCTGGCTGCATGAAACCCCGGTATTCGCTGAGATGCAGCAACGCAAGGCACTGGCCGAAGAGCTGCCCCTGCGCGCGGTGCTGCGTGATCACCGTGGCCCGATCATCCTGTCGATGCTGCTGACCTGGATGCTTTCTGCCGGCATCGTAGTGGTCATCCTGATGACACCGGCGCTGTTGCAGAGCATCTACCACATCAGCCCCACCGACTCGCTCAAGGCCAACAGCCTGGCGATCGTGCTGCTCAGCCTTGGCTGCATTGGCTCCGGCAGCCTGGCCGACCGCTTTGGTGCAGGCCGCGTGTTCGTCATTGGCAGCCTGCTGCTGCTGGTGACGTCCTGGACCTTCTACCACAGCCTGCCGACCCACCCGCAGCTGCTGTTCCCCCTGTATGCCATCACCGGCCTGTGCGTGGGGGTGATCGGCGCGGTGCCCTATGTGATGGTCAAGGCGTTCCCGGCGGCGGTGCGCTTCAGTGGCCTCTCGTTCTCCTACAACGTGGCCTACGCCATCTTTGGCGGCTTGACGCCGATGGTGGTGACCGCGCTGCTCAAGGTGAGCCCAATGGCGCCTGCCTATTATGTAGCGGGTCTGTGTGCAGTTGGTCTGATCGTGGGCATTTACCTGGTCGCTAACAGGCGCTGATCGGCTGGCCCTCACCGGCTTTATCGTCGGCAAGGTGACGCCCACATGTACAGCACAGTTTCAGTAAGGGTGCTGTACATGTGGGCGTCACAGCCTTATTCAAAATCTAAACGCTTTACCCAGCCCGCACATGCAGGCCTCAGTGGCGCTTGCCCTTGCCAGGGCGTTCAGCGCGCCCTGTAAATAGGCCTCTTGTATATTGCTCCCTTCAAATTATGCGGGATGTTTCCTATCGGCAAAAATTTAAGCCAAGGCGTCTTTGTACCATTCTGCAAATTGGAAACTTCTGCCCGTAGAGAGAATTTTCTCATGTATCGACGGCATCTAAATGCCGGCGGAAAAGTAAAAATGTATTCCGAAATTAGTTGAAATAAACAGTTTAACGTAGAGAGATATGTAGTGCAGTTGCCCGACATCAAATGGGCAACTTGAGCCGTGCAGATAAGGAGACTCTGTATGGCTCAAAACACACTCAACGATAATTCAACGGGTGATGTTGTCATCACTCCCGGCTCGTGCCGAGGCATTGGCGCTTGCGCATCACCAGCGGGTTGGTACGTACAGCCAGGCACATGAAGGTCGACGTGCGCAGCTTGATGCTCACTTCGCAAAACAGTCGAAAGGCCTGGCACAGGCGCTTCAGGATGAGCTCGTGTGGCCTTGGCGTTCGACGCCGCGATTGTGGAAGGCCAGCCCCCGCGCACCTGGACGCCACTGGTGGCACCTGGATCGGAGTTACTGGGACCGACGCCTTTGCCCGAGGCTCCGTTACTGCCGGGCATTCTTCCGGGGGGCGTCGACTGATCCAGTGGGGCCAAGTCTTGAAATACTTCCAGGCGAGAATCCTGGAGAGACAGGGGCCATAATTCCTGGGTTCGGTCGAGAGGACGATCTACCAGCGCCGGGCCTGGTTAATAACGAGCCAGCAGAAGAGACTGAAACTGGAGCGTATGGTGATTTGGAGCGCAGAAGTATAAGAGACGATATGGATGTTGATCATATACCTGCTCAAGGCGCGATAAAACTTTGGCTTGAGAATAATGTTCCGTATTTGTCACCCTATCAAGTCAGAGCGCTTACCAGGCGAGCCCCTGCTGTCGTTATACCTACACATGTGCATAGGCGGTACAGTGAGACATAGGGTGGACGGAACACCAAAGCGAAGCAAAAGCTAGACGCTGCTGACCTGTTTGAGGCTGTGCGTAGCAACGTCGAGGCGCTAAGGCCAGGTCTTCCGACTGAGCGAGTTGAAGGAATCAAGGCGGAGCTTACTTATTTGCTTAAAAAATTTATTGAAATGGTGTGATCATGACAAGAATTGTAGAAGTCGAGCATTGGTTGAAGTCCCTAGGTGAAACTCATGCCACGTTGCTTGGTCTTGGACTTGATCCAGATCTCCCTTTCATAAAACTCTATTCTGGTGCAACAGAGCTGTACCTTGAGCCAGCGCCTGGGGTTAGCTATAGACTTGATACGGAAACTAAAGTATTGCAAGCGGTGATTGTGACAATTATCAGGCGCGTTGAGCGTGAGCCAGAGTTTAAGGATCTTCTTTCGCAACCCTATGGTTGTCGGGATAAGGATGCTGTTCGGGCGACATGGGGAAATCCCATTAGTTCACGAGGTCCTATGGCGATGCCGCAACCCATAGGCAAAACGGGTGGATGGGATATTTATGAGCTTTCCTCCCAGGGGTTTGCGAATGTCGAATTAACATATAATTATGCTACGGATTTTCAAGTTTCCGGGGTTGTCTTGAGGGCTAAGGAAGATGAAGCTTGAGAAACGATTGCAAGACTACGATGAGCATTCGTTCTTATTGCTCGTCAAAAATATCTGGGATGTCGAAGGCAAGAGGTCTGAACATAACTCATTCATCGCCCATTTCGATCAGATAATCGGCCACCCCGCCGGCAGCGACCTCCTGTTCTACTCAACCGCTGACGAAACCGGCAGCATCAACTCCCCTGACCACATTGTTGCAACGATAAAATCCTGGCAAAAAGGCCGCGCAGCCTTCAAAGGCCAGACCTTGCAACCACCACCGGTTCGCCAAACGCTGACCCCCGCGCAGCGAGCCAGCCAGTCTTCCACCCGCAACCTGGAAAAAGTGCGCAAACTGGTAGCTGAGATCCAGGCAGCCGAGCAGCAGGGCAAACTGAAGCTGACCGCGTTGGAACAGCAATTGGCTCGCAGCCCAGGCGTCGGCACGCCTGCGCAGCAACTGGCTGCCAGCCTCGCCGCGCTGCGTGCCCTGGAACTGGCCCAGCATCAAGCCAAGGCCGCCGTCGACCAGCTCAAGCGCTTGCAGATGTCAGTCAAGTTTGCACTCGATGGCGCAAAGCGCGACGCCACCAGCCCGTTTCTAAACGCTGCAATCCAGGCCGTCGTGCTGCGTGAAATCACCGCAGGTAGCCAGCGTCATGCCGCGGCCTTGGCTACGGCCCAGGCGCGTCATCCCGCCTTATACGGCCGTGGCGTGAAGCTGATCGAAAGCCTGGAAGCACGTATCGCCCAGTTGGCCAAGGCCACGGCGACCAGCCCGGGCCATGGGCCTTTGACGTTAAAGACCGCGGCCCATGCAGCAAGCCTGCATCCTGCATTGCTGACAGCGCAAGGCTTGAGCCGTGAAGTAGCCCAACAGCAGCATCATCTGATCAAGACCTTTCGTTCCGCTGTAGCGGAACTGGATTGGCAGGCAACGTCGCTGCAGGGCGATCACCCCGGTACGTATGCGGATGTTGTCGAGTTCGTGTTAAGTACCCCCAGCGACGATCCGCGCTTTGCCGTAACGGTGCCGCTGGTTGAAATGCTCGACAGCGAGCGGATGGACTGGGCAGCTTTAGGGTAGCCCCTACTTTCCTGCAACATCTTGCAAAGGCCATCCCCGATAACCGGTGATGGCCTTTCATCCAATTGTCATATTGAAGTCATATCGTGTTCATGCGGCCTGCAGATACTTGGGCCCGATCCATCCAACACCCCAAATATTCCTGCTAGGAGCAAGGCATGAAACTGAAGCGTTTGATGGCGGCCCTCACCTTTGCCGCCGCTGGCGTTGCAACCGCCAACGCGGTAGCCGCCGTCGACCCTGCGATCCCGACCTACACCAAGACCACCGGTGTTTCGGGCAACCTCTCCAGCGTCGGTTCCGACACCCTCGCGAACCTCATGACCCTGTGGGCCGAGGCCTACAAGAAGGAATATCCGAACGTCAACATCCAGATCCAGGCTGCCGGCTCCTCCACCGCGCCACCCGCGCTGACCGAAGGCACCGCCAACCTTGGTCCGATGAGCCGCAAGATGAAGGACGTCGAGCTGCAGGCCTTCGAGCAGAAGTACGGCTACAAGCCGACCGCCATCCCGGTCGCTGTCGACGCCCTGGCCGTATTCGTGCACAAGGACAACCCGATCAAGGGCCTGACCATGGCTCAGGTCGACGCGATCTTCTCTTCCACTCGCCTGTGCGGTGCCAAGGCCGACGTCAAGACCTGGGGCGACCTGGGCGTGACTGGCGACCTGGCCAACAAGCCAGTGCAGCTGTTCGGTCGTAACTCGGTATCGGGTACCTACGGCTACTTCAAGGAAGAGGCCCTGTGCAAAGGTGACTTCAAGCCTAACGTCAACGAACAGCCAGGCTCGGCGTCGGTCGTGCAGTCGATCAGCTCCTCGTTGAACGGCATCGGCTACTCGGGTATCGGCTACAAGACTGCCAGCGTCAAGACCGTAGCCCTGGCCAAGAAAGAAGGCGGCGAGTTCATCGAAGACAACGAGGCCAATGCCCTGAACGGCACCTACCCGCTGTCGCGCTTCCTGTACGTCTACGTCAACAAGGCCCCGAACAAGCCGCTGGCCCCGCTGGAAGCTGAGTTCGTCAAACTGGTGCTGTCGCAGGCCGGGCAGCAGGTCGTGGTGAAGGACGGCTACATTCCGTTGCCATCGAAAGTGGTCGACAAGACCCTCGCTGACCTGGGCCTGTCCCACGCCGGTAACGTTGCAAAAAAGTAAGTAACTGAGGAAAAGGCCGGCAATTGAGCCGGCCTTTTCCACGAATTCTCGGTCCGAAGCCAGGGCTCCTGAGCGGCGGGCTTTTTTGCGTCAACGCACTGTCATGTTTTTGTCATACGGGACCGCTAGGGTGTGCGCATGAATGATCTGGCCAACTCCACCATGACCCAAAAATCCCCTCCCGAGCGGATTGATTTCAATACGCCCGAGTTGCAACGCAAGCGCCGCATGCGCGCGCTCAAGGACCGCCTGACCCGCTGGTATGTACTGGTAGGCGGGCTTGCTGTGCTGGCAGCCATCACGCTGATCTTCTTCTATCTGGCCTATGTGGTGCTGCCGCTGTTCCAGGGCGCCGAGCTGACCAGCAAGAAGGCCCTGGAGCCGACCTGGCTGCAGCAGGATGCCGGCAAGCCGCTGATGATCGCGCTCGAAGAGCAGAACCTGGTCGGCATGCGTGTTTCGGACAAGGGGCAGGCACTGTTCTTCGATACCAAGACCGGTAACGAGCTCAACCGCGTCGACCTGCCGCTGCCGGCAGGCACCCAGGTCAGCTCGATCAGCACCGACCAGCCGGGTAGCCCACTGGTGGTGCTGGGCTTGTCCAATGGGCAGGCGCTGGTGTTCCACCACACCTACAAGATCACCTACCCAGACAACAAAAAGACCATTACCCCCGGCATCGACTATCCGTATGGCCAAGAGCCGTACGTGCTGGATGACCAGGGCCGCGCGCTGGAGCACGTCAGCGTCAACGTCAACGGCGACACCCTGATGCTTGCCGGTTCCACTGGCGCGCACCTGCAGGTGATCGAGCTGACGCGCACCGAAAACCTGATGACCGAAGAGGTCACCACCGAGCAGAACCGCATCGAGCTGCCGCAAATGACCGAGGCGGTGAAGAACATCTTCATCGACCCGCGCCAGCAGTGGCTGTACGTGATCAACGGCCGAGCCACCGCAGATGTCTTCAGCCTGCGCGACAAGAGCCTCAATGGCCGCTACAAGCTGTCTGAAAGCGCCGACACCGAGATTACCGCTACTGCGCAACTGGTCGGCGGCATTTCGCTGATCATCGGTGACTCCAAAGGCGGCCTGGCGCAATGGTTCATGGCCCGTGACGCGGATGGCGAATCGCGCTTCAAGCAGATCCGTACCTTCCAGATGGGCAAGGCGCCGATCGTCCAGATCGATGCCGAAGAGCGCCGCAAGGGCTTCGTCGCCCTGGACGCCGAGGGCAAGCTGGGCGTCTTCCACAGCACCGCGCACCGCACCCTGCTGATCGAGCCTGCTGCCGAAGGCCCGGGCATTCTGGCCCTGTCACCGCGTGCCAACCGTATCTTCATCGAAGAGGGCGGCAAGCTGCTGCCACTGAGCCTGAAGAACCCGCACCCGGAAATTTCCTTCAGCGCGCTGTGGGGCAAGGTCTGGTACGAAAACTACGACGAGCCCAAGTACGTCTGGCAGTCGACGGCGTCGAACACCGACTTCGAGCCTAAGCTGAGCCTGTCGCCGCTGACCTTCGGTACCCTCAAGGCCGCGTTCTACGCGATGATCCTGGCGGCTCCGCTGGCCATCGCCGCAGCTATCTACACTGCTTACTTCATGGCCCCGGGTATGCGCCGCAAGGTCAAGCCGGTGATCGAACTGATGGAGGCGATGCCGACGGTGATCCTCGGCTTCTTCGCTGGCCTGTTCCTCGCGCCGTACCTGGAAGGGCACCTGCCAGGTGTGTTCAGCCTGTTCCTGCTGATGCCGTTCGGCATTCTGCTGGCAGGTTTCACCTGGAGCCGCCTGCCTGAGTCGGTTCGCCTGCGCGTTCCGGATGGTTGGGAGGCCGCGATCCTGATCCCGGTGATCCTGTTCACCGGCTGGTTCGCCCTGACCATGAGCCCGTACCTGGAAACCTGGTTCTTCGGCGGCGACATGCGCCTGTGGATAACCAATGATCTGGGTATCACTTATGACCAGCGCAACGCCTTGGTAGTCGGTATCGCCATGGGCTTTGCGGTCATCCCGAACATCTACTCGATCGCCGAAGACGCCGTGTTCAGCGTGCCGCGCAGCCTGACCCTGGGCTCCCTGGCCCTGGGTGCGACGCCGTGGCAGACCTTGACTCGCGTGGTCATCCTTACTGCCAGCCCGGGTATCTTCTCGGCGCTGATGATCGGCATGGGCCGAGCGGTGGGCGAGACCATGATCGTGCTCATGGCCACCGGCAACACCCCGGTGATGGAGATGAACCTGTTCGAAGGCATGCGTACCTTGGCCGCCAACGTGGCGGTGGAGATGCCCGAATCCGAAGTCGGTGGCAGCCATTACCGTGTGCTGTTCCTCGCCGCTCTCGTGCTGCTGATGTTCACCTTCATCATGAACACCTTGGCCGAGCTGATTCGCCAGCGTCTGCGCAAGAAATACTCGTCGCTTTGATAGAAAGGTAGAGATCCGTGAAAAAGGATTCCCTCAAAGGCTGGTTCAAGAGCGGCGCCCCAGGCGTCTGGATCAGCGGTGGCGCGGTTGCCATGGCGGTCATCATGACCGTCGGCCTGCTGGCCGTGATCGCCGTACGCGGCCTGGGCCACTTCTGGCCCGCCGACCTGGTCCAGGCCACCTACAAGGTGCCGGGCCAGGGTGACCACGTCATCGTCGGTGAAGTGGTTCAGAAAGAAGAAGTACCTCGCGCCCGCCTCAAGGGTGCCGGCTTGCCGGTGCCTGACGAAGGTCCCGAGTTCATGACCCGCGAGCTGATCAAGGTGGGTAACCGTGACCTCAACGGCAGTGACTTCACCTGGGTGGTCGGTGAATGGTTGGTCGACGAGCAGCGTCCGGTCGACCTGATCGCCCTGGAGCGCCGCGAATGGGGCAACTTCTACGGCTATCTGGTGAGCGTCAAGGAACAAGGCCGCGTGGTCGCCGAAGGCGCTGGCGCCTGGAATGAGCTGCAGGCACGTCTCAAACGCGCCAACCAGCTCAACAGCGAGCTGCAGCAGCTTGAGAAAAAAGACATCGGTGCCATCAACCATGGCTTGGAGCGGCTGCGCCTGCAAGGCCGCAAGCTGGAGCTGGAAGGCAAGCTGGACGCTACCGCCCAGGCCGACATGGATGCCGAACGTGCCGAGTTGAACAGCCGCTACAAGGCCATCGAAGACCGCCTCAGCAGCCTGCATCAGGCCTTCGCCCGCGACAGCCTGGTCGCTCGCGACGGCAACGGCCGGGAAGTGGAGATCAACCTGAGCAAGGTGGTGCACGCCATCCAGCCCAACGCCATGTCCGGCTTTACCAAGATGGGCACTTATTTCGCCAAGGTCTGGGAGTTCCTCAGCGACGATCCTCGTGAAGCCAACACCGAAGGCGGTATCTTCCCGGCCATTTTCGGTACCGTCATGATGACCCTGATCATGGCCGTGATCGTCACCCCGTTCGGCGTGCTGGCGGCGGTCTACCTGCGCGAATACGCCAAGCAAGGCCCGGTGACGCGCCTGATCCGCATCGCCGTGAACAACCTGGCGGGCGTTCCGGCCATCGTCTACGGCGTGTTCGGCCTGGGCTTCTTCGTCTACGTGCTGGGTGGTTCGATCGACCGTCTGTTCTTCCCCGAATCGCTGCCGGCACCGACCCTGGGCACGCCAGGCCTGCTGTGGGCTTCGCTGACCCTGGCGCTGCTGGCCGTGCCGGTGGTGATCGTGGCTACCGAGGAAGGCCTGGCGCGTATTCCACGCACCGTGCGTGAAGGCTCGCTGGCGCTTGGTGCGACCAAGGCCGAGACCTTGTGGAAAATCGTGCTGCCAATGGCCAGCCCGGCAATGATGACCGGCATGATCCTCGCCGTGGCCCGAGCCGCGGGTGAAGTAGCGCCGCTGATGCTGGTGGGTGTGGTCAAGCTGGCGCCGTCGTTGCCGCTGGACGGCAACTATCCGTACCTGCACCTGGACCAGAAGATCATGCACCTGGGCTTCCACATCTACGACGTCGGCTTCCAGAGCCCCAACGTCGAGGCGGCGCGGCCGCTGGTGTACGCCACTGCGCTGCTGCTGGTGATGGTGATCGCCACCCTCAACCTCTCGGCGGTGTGGATCCGTAACCACCTGCGCGAGAAGTACAAGGCCCTCGACCACTGATTGAAGCTTTAAGCCACAAGCGGCAAGCCCCAAGAGGATTGCCGCTCTGCCCTAACTTGCAGCTTGCAGCCCAACGCATGCAGCTACAAACGGAGTGAGACCATGCAGCAAGAATCCCACACCCACGGCATCGACATGGCTGCCCTGGGCCGCGACAAGCAGAGCCTGCGCCTGGCCGAAGAGACCGTGGCCATCGAAGTACCCGGTTTGAGCCTGTACTACGGCGACAAGCAGGCGTTGTTCGACGTCAGCATGAACATCCCCAAGCAACGCGTGACGGCTTTCATCGGCCCTTCGGGCTGCGGCAAGTCGACCCTGCTGCGCACCTTCAACCGCATGAACGACCTGGTGGACGGTTGCCGCGTCGAAGGCGCCATCAACCTGTACGGCAACAACATCTACCGCAAGGGTGAGGACGTGGCCGAGCTGCGCCGTCGTGTGGGCATGGTGTTCCAGAAGCCAAACCCGTTCCCCAAGACCATCTACGAGAACGTGGTGTATGGCCTGCGTATCCAGGGCATCAACAAGAAGCGTGTGCTGGACGAGGCGGTCGAGTGGGCGCTCAAGGGCGCTGCACTGTGGGATGAGGTGAAAGACCGTTTGCACGACTCGGCGCTGGGCTTGTCCGGCGGCCAGCAGCAGCGTCTGGTGATCGCCCGTACCATCGCCGTCGAGCCTGAAGTCCTGCTGCTCGATGAGCCTTGCTCGGCACTGGACCCGATCTCGACGCTGAAGGTCGAAGAGCTGATCTACGAACTGAAATCCAAGTACACCATCGTTATCGTGACCCACAACATGCAACAGGCGGCCCGTGTTTCGGACTACACCGCGTTCATGTACATGGGCAAACTGGTCGAATTCGGTGATACCGACACCCTGTTCACCAACCCGGCGAAGAAGCAGACCGAAGACTACATCACCGGTCGCTACGGCTAACGGTGCCTTGAGCGGCGGGCTGCGAGCTTCAAGCTTCAAGCTTCAAGCTTCAAGCTTCAAGCTTCAAGCTTCAAGCTTCAAGCAGAAGCAAGAGCAGTTAGCGCGGGGCCAGGAACGATACGAACTACTTGAAGCTTGCAGCTTGCAGCTTGCAGCTTGCAGCTGCCGCAGCTTCCCGGAGCGAAACGATGATCAACAAAGAAAGCCTGACGCACCACATTTCCCAGCAGTTCAACGCCGAACTCGAGGAGGTGCGCAGCCACCTCCTGGCCATGGGCGGGCTGGTCGAGAAACAGGTCAACGACGCGGTTACCGCGCTGATCGAGGCCGACTCCGGCCTTGCCCAGCAGGTGCGTGAAGTCGACGAGCAGATCAACCAGATGGAACGCAACATCGACGAGGAATGCGTGCGCATCCTCGCCCGTCGCCAGCCCGCGGCCTCTGACCTGCGCCTGATCATCAGCATTTCCAAGTCGGTGATCGACCTGGAGCGCATTGGCGACGAATCGACCAAGATCGCCCGCCGCGCCATCCAGTTGTGCGAAGAAGGCGAGTCGCCGCGTGGCTACGTCGAAGTGCGCCACATTGGCGACCAGGTACGCAACATGGTGCGCGACGCACTGGATGCCTTCGCCCGCTTCGATGCCGACCTGGCCCTGTCGGTGGCCCAGTACGACAAGACCATCGACCGCGAGTACAAGACCGCCCTGCGTGAACTGGTGACCTACATGATGGAAGACCCGCGCTCGATCTCGCGGGTATTGAGCGTCATCTGGGCCCTGCGTTCACTGGAGCGCATCGGCGACCACGCGCGCAACATCTCGGAACTGGTGATCTACCTGGTGCGCGGTACCGATGTACGCCACATGGGCCTCAAGCGCATGAAAGCCGAAGTTCAGGGAACGGCGGGTGATGAGGCCGAAATCGCTAATGTTCCGGCTCAACCTGACGATAAATAAGATTGCTCCCGAGCATCGACGCCCGGCTTTCGCCGGGCGTTTTCGTTTGCGCTTGAGCAGTCAGCAGGCACCCGCGAACGATGCAAAGAAGTCCCGGCGTGATCCAGGTGTTGGCAAATGGCCACCAATCGGCGGTAGGCTAGTCGGGATTCAAGAGGAGTATCGATGAGTAAAGTCAATGTGCTGGTCGTGGATGACGCCCCGTTCATCCGCGATCTGGTGAGGAAGTGCCTGCGTAATGCCTTCCCGGGCATGGTCATCGAAGATGCGGTGAACGGCCGCAAGGCCATGGCCATGCTGGCCAAGGAAACCTTCGACCTGGTGCTGTGCGACTGGGAAATGCCCGAGATGTCCGGCCTTGAGCTGCTGACCTGGTGCCGCCAGCAGCCAGAGATGAAGAGCCTGCAGTTCATCATGGTGACCAGCCGCGGCGACAAGGAAAACGTCATCCAGGCCATCCAGGCGGGCGTTTCCGATTTTGTCGGTAAGCCGTTCACCAACGAACAGCTGCTGACCAAAGTGAAGAAGGCCCTGACCAAGATCGGCAAGCTTGAAGGCTTGGTAGCCGGTGGTCAGGCGCGGGTGAATTCGGCGTTCGCCAACGATTCGTTGAGCGCGCTGACCGGGGGCAAACCTGAAGCGGTCAAGGCCACGCCTGCTGCCGCTGCTGCCGCTGCGCCGGCCAAGCCATTGATCAATGCACCGAAACCGCAGACGGCTGCTGCGGCCGCCGCGCAGACCGGGCGTGGTCAAGGCCAGCTGCGCCTTTCCAGTGGTACTCAGCCTTGTGTGATCAAGGCGTTGAGCCTCAAAGAGGCGCTGCTGGTGGTGCGTCGCAGTGCCGTGCTGCCACAGGTGCTCGAAGGCGCTGTGCTGGACCTGGAGCAGGGCGAGAGCGCTGAAGTCGCTCGCCTGAACGGTTACCTGCATGCCATCGCAGCATTGGAGCCGAAACCTGAGAGCGACTGGCTGCAACTGACCTTCAAGTTCGTCGACCAGGATGCGCAGAAGCTCGACTACCTGTCGCGGCTGATTGCCCGCGGCACCGCGCAGAAGCACTTCACTCCCGGCGCCTAGTGCCCCGTACAACGCCCTGGGCCGCTGTGCGGCCCTTTCGCGGCGCATGGCCGTCACTACAGAACTGCGGCGGTCATCCGACCAACTGTCATACCGCTCCCAGATCCGACTGCTAGGCTTCGACAGACGGTAACTGTCAAAAAGCCACTATCATGCCTGCTGCCCGCTTGCTGCTGCTCTGTACCTTGCTCACGGCCTCCGCGTCGAGCCTGGGCATGACCATCTACAAGACCACCGATAATTTCGGCGTGGCGTCCTACTCCGAGCGGCCCAGCCCAGGTGCCAAGGCGCTGGAGCTGGGCGAGCCGATGTTTGAACAGGTAGAAGGGCGGGTACGCCTGCAAACCGAGCCATTCCCCGGCGGCGTACGCTTCCTGGTGCGTAATGAGCTGTATGTGCCCATGCAGGTTGAATTGCGTATCGATCAGTTGGCTAACGCCTTCGGCGGTAACGGTCCGCGGATCGTGCGGGCCGTAGTCGGGCCACGCTCGACCAAGGTGCTCAGTTCTGTATTGGCGGCACCCGGCGGGGCGCTGAGGTACGCCAGCAAATTCCTGTACGCCATGGGTGACCCCGGCCAGCGCACGCAGGCTTACCGCTACCCGTTCCCGTGGAAAGGCGGCCCTTTCCGCCTGACTCAAGGCCCCAATGGGCGCTTCAGCCATTACGGCCCCAAGGGCCGTTTTGCCATGGACATCGCTATGCCGGAGGGCACCCCGATCATCGCGGCCAGGGGTGGGATGGTAGTGAAGATCGAGAACCGCCAGAGCGGGCGGGGGCCCAACCCCTCGGGCAATTTCGTGCGTATTCTTCACCCGGACGGCACGATGGGAGTGTATCTGCACCTGATGCGCGGTTCAGTGGTAGTGGCTGAGGGGCAGCAGGTGGCGTTGGGGCAGGCATTGGCCAAGTCGGGCAATACCGGCAACAGCACGGGCCCGCACCTGCATTTCGTGGTACAGCGCAACGTCGGCTTGGCGCTGGAGTCGATCCCTTTTCAGTTCGACCGGCCGATTGGCGGTTTGCCGAACTTTACTGCAGGCAACCCCTAATAGTGTCGGGGCCGCAAAGCGGCCCCGACAGCTCAATCGAGCTTGATCACCTTGGCCAGCACGATCTTGGGCCCTTTCATCTTCTTGATGATGATGCGCAGGCCTTCGACTTCCAGCACTTCCTCTTCCTCAGGCACACGCTTGAGCGTTTCATAGACAAGCCCGGCCAGGGTTTCCGCTTCGATGTGGTCAAGGTCGATACCCAGCAGACGCTCCACCTTGAACAGCGGCGTGTCGCCACGCACCAGCAGCTTGCCTGGCTGGTAGGCCAGGATGCCGCGCTCGGTCTTGCGGTGTTCGTCCTGAATGTCGCCCACCAGCACTTCCAGCACGTCCTCCATGGTCAGGTAACCGATCACCTTGCCATCGGCTTCCTCGACCAGCACGAAGTGCGCGCCACCCTTGCGGAACTGCTCCAGCAGCTGAGACAACGGCATGTGCCGCGATACACGCTCCAGCGGGCGCGCCAAGTCTTCGAGGTCCACGGTTTCGGGCAGGTGCTCGAGTTCGGCCAGTTCCAGCAGCAGGTCCTTGATGTGCAAAAGCCCGGTGAACTCCTCACGCTCGGCATCGTACAGTGGATAACGGCTGAACTTGTGGCGGCGCACCAGGGCCAGGATTTCCTTGAGTGGCGCATGGGCGTCGATGCTGATCATGTCTTCGCGCGAGTTGGCCCAGTCGACCACTTCCAGCTCGCCCATCTCCACGGCCGAGGCCAGCACACGCATGCCTTGGTCGCTCGGGTCCTGGCCACGGCTGGAGTGCAGGATCAGCTTGAGTTCTTCACGGCTGTAATGGTGCTCGTGGTGCGGGCCAGGCTCGCCCTGGCCGGCAAAGCGCAGGATGGTGTTGGCACTGGCGTTGAGCAGGTAGATGGCCGGGTACATCAACCAGTAGAACAGGTAAAGCGGTACCGCAGTCCACAGCGACAGCAGTTCGGGCTTGCGGATCGCCCAGGATTTGGGCGCAAGCTCACCGACCACGATGTGCAGGTACGAAATGACGAAGAAGGCGACGAAGAACGAAACACCCTTGATCAACTCGGGCGTGTCCACGCCCAGGTAGGCCAGCAACGGTTCGAGCAGGTGGGCGAATGCCGGCTCACCGACCCAGCCAAGGCCCAGGGAGGCGAGGGTGATACCCAGCTGGCAGGCCGATAGGTAGGCGTCGAGCTGGTTGTGTACCTTGCGCAGGATGCTGCCACGCCAGCCGTGCTGCTCGGCAATGGATTCGACACGGGTGGAGCGCAGCTTGACCATGGCGAACTCGGCGGCTACGAAGAAGCCGTTGAGCAGCACCAGGAACAGGGCGAAGAGAATCATGCCGAAATCGGCGAATAACGAGGTGAGGCTGATACCAGGGGAAGGGTCCATGATGGATTTTTTACGGGGTCCGTCTTTGGGAAAGGTTAGAAAAAAAGTGCCAGCTTTTGCTGGCACAGGGGGCTCAATGTAGCGGCTGGGGCAGCAAAAGCAAAGTGGCCCTTGGAATCACGCGTGAGCGTCAGCCAGCTGTGCGGGGGCGAAGTGGCAGGTGAAGGTGCTGCCATGGCCCGGTACGCTGCTGATCTCAAGGCGCCCGCGATGGCGCATGAGCACATGCTTGACGATCGCCAGCCCCAGGCCCGTACCTCCTGTGGTGGAGGCGCGGCTGGAGTCGACGCGGTAAAAGCGTTCGGTCAGGCGCGGCAGGTGCTTGGCGTCTATTCCGACACCCGAGTCCTGCACTGTCAGGTGAGCGCCCTCGGCGTCGGCCCACCAACGGATACGAATCTTGCCTTCGTCCTGGGTGTACTTCACCGCGTTGAACACCAGGTTGGAGAAAGCGCTGCGCAACTCCGACTCGCTGCCTTTGAGGCGCAGGCCCGGCGTGGCCTCCAGGGTAATGTGCTGGTTGCGCGGCCCGGACAGCGCCTGGGCGTCGCTCATGATCGCACCGAGCAGTGCGTCGACTGCCACCGGCTGGTTGTCCGATGGGTAATCGGTGGCTTCCAGCTTGGCCAGCAGCAGCAGGTCGTTGAGCAGGGCCTGCATGCGCGAGCCTTGCTGGCTCATCTGCTGCAGTGCCCGGTTCCAGCGCGGGTTCACGTCTTCGACGTTATCCAGCAGGGTTTCCAGGTACCCGGCAATCACCGTCAGGGGGGTACGCAACTCGTGCGATACGTTGGCCACGAAATCTTTGCGCATCTGTTCGAGTTGATGGATGCGGGTCACGTCGCGCACCAGCATCAGGTGCTCATTGTTGCCGTAGCGTGTGAGGTGCAGCTGCACGCGCATGCGGTCATTGATGGGGGAGGGAATTTCCAGCGGTTCGGCGAAGTTATGCGACTCGAAGTATTCCTTGAAGCGTGGGTGGCGTACGAGGTTGGTGACCGGTTGGCCGCCATCTTGCGGGGTCTTGAAGCCCAGCAGGGTTTCTGCGGCGCGGTTCCACCATTCCAGGTTGCCGTCGCTGTCGAGCATGATCACCGCGTCGCGCAGGGCGGCCGTTGACTCCTGCACCCGGTCGATCACTGCCTGCAAGCGGCCGCGTACGCGCTGGTCGCGGCGTTGCAGGTGATAGATGCTGTCGAACACTTCGCCCCACAGGCCGTAGCCGTCGGGGGGCGCTTCGTCGGGCTGATGGTTGCGCAGCCAGTCGTGCAGGCGCAGCAACTGTTTGAGGGTCCAGCCCAGGTAAAGGCCCAGGCCGATGGCCAGGCTCCAGCCGTAATAACCGCTGACCAGGCCGCCTATCAGGCAGACAGTGATCAGCAGCAGCAGGTGGCGAATGAGGGTTGCGTGCCAGTTCTGGTTCAATTGACAGATCCTTCGGATCCAGCTGCAAGCTGCAAGCTACAAGCTGCAAGAAGAAGCGGATCGGTGATGCTGATAGTCCTTTTCTAGCCTGGAAGCTGCTCGTTTTTGCTTGCAGCTTGCAGCTTGCAGCTTGCAGCTAGCTCTTGGTCGAGAAGCGGTAGCCAGTGCCCCGGACGGTTTGTACCAGATTTTCGTAGGCTTCACCCAGTGCCTTGCGCAGGCGGCGGATGTGCACATCCACGGTGCGTTCCTCGACATAGACGTTGCCGCCCCAGACCTGGTCGAGCAACTGGCCTCGGGTGTAGGCGCGTTCCTGGTGGGTCATGAAGAACTGCAGCAGGCGGTATTCGGTGGGGCCCATCTCGGCCGGCTTGCCGTCGATGGTCACGCGGTGGCTGATCGGGTCCAGCAGCAGGCCGCCGACTTCGATAGGGGCCTCGCTGTCGCTCGGGCCGGCACGACGCAGCACGGCTTTCAGGCGTGCTACCAGCTCGCGAGGCGAAAAAGGTTTGGTGATGTAGTCGTCGGCGCCGACTTCCAGGCCCTGGATCTTGTTGTCCTCTTCGCCTTTGGCGGTGAGCATGATGATCGGAATATCGCCGGTGAGTTCATCGCGCTTGAGGCGGCGCGCCAACTCGATGCCGGAAGTGCCCGGGAGCATCCAGTCGAGCAGGATCAGGTCCGGTTTACGGTCGACGATGATTGCGTGGGCCTGTTGCGAGTTCTCGGCTTCCAGGCAGTCATAGCCGGCCATTTCCAATGCAACGGCGATCATCTCGCGAATGGGCGCTTCGTCGTCGACGATCAGAATGTTTCTGCCAACCATGCTTTGAACCTCTCCTGGAATTTCGGGGCTGGCCCGCATTAGATAACGGAATTATTGCAGCTGTGTGACAGGGCGTTGGCCATTCTGGCGACTTCGCATGACTGGACTAGGCTTGCAGAGGCCGCTGCGGCGGCTGTGCGAACTCATTCCACCCCCCGAATACAAGGTGATTCCAATGACACGACACACGCTGAGCTGGATGGCCTTCTGCGCTGCGCTGGCACTGCCCGGAGTAGCGTCGGCCCACCATGCCATGGAAAAGGACGGCATGTGGGTCGATCACGCGGGCATGACGCTGTACACCTTCGACAAGGATGCTGGCGGCAAGTCGATGTGCAATGGCGAGTGCGCTAGCAACTGGCCGCCGCTGCTGGTCAAGGCCGACGACGAGCCTGCCAAGGGCAAGTGGTCGGTGGTGATGCGCGACGATGGCAAGAAGCAGTGGGCGTATGACGGCAAGCCCCTGTATACCTTCGTCAAGGACAAGAAGGCTGGAGACATGACCGGTGATGGTTTGAAAGACGTCTGGCACGTCGCCAAGCCTTGAGACCGCCAGGGCCGCTTTGCGGCCCAATCGTCGGCAAGCCGGCTCGCACAGGTTGGCTTGCCGGGGTTGTGGTCAGCGCAGGGCGTAATCGAGCACCACACCCATGAACACCAGCAGCCCCGCCCAGTGGTTGTGCAGAAACGCCTTGAAGCACGACTCCCTGTCCAGCTTGCGCGTCGACCAGTATTCCCAGGCAAAGCACAGTGCGGCCCCCAGCAGCCCGAGGTGGAACCAGCCACCCAGCTCGAAGCGGCTCCCCGCCAGTAACAGGCAGCCCAGCGACAGCATCTGCAGGGTCAGAATGATCACCCGGTCGGATTCGCCGAACAGGATCGCGGTCGATTTCACCCCGATTTTCAGGTCATCGTCCCGGTCGACCATGGCGTAGTAGGTATCGTAGCCCACCGTCCACAGCAGGTTGGCGATGTACAGCAGCCAGGCGCTGGCCGGCAACTCGCCGCCGGCGGCGGTGAAGGCCATGGGGATGCCCCAGGAATACGCGGCCCCCAGCACCACCTGCGGGTAATAGGTGTAGCGCTTCATGAACGGGTAACAGGACGCCAACGCCACTGCACCGAATGACAGCCACACGGTCCTGCTGTTGGTGCAAAGCACCAGCAGGAAGCTCACTGCCACCAGGATCGCAAACAGCGCCAGGGCTTCGCGTGGCGTGACCCGGCCACTGGCCAGTGGCCTGTCGGCGGTACGTTTGACGTGGCCATCGACCTTGCGGTCAGCGAAGTCATTGATGCAGCAGCCAGCGGCACGCATCAGTACGACGCCCAGGCCGAAGATAAGCACGTTGGCCAAGGTTGGCGAACCAAGCCCTGCGATCCACACCGCCGTCAGGGTAGGCCACAGCAGCAGGTAGATGCCGATCGGCCGGTCCATGCGGCTGAGCTGGATGAAGTCCCACGCGCGCGGGTGCACGCGGTTGAGCGACTTGAGCAGTTGCAGGTACATCAGCGGTTTTCCTCCTTGGCTGCTTGCCACAGTGCCGGCAGGAATACTTCGGCCACCAGCAGGTCGAGGCCGTCGCGTTCAAAGCGCGAACGTCGCCCCCACAGGCCGTCATGGGCAACCTCGGCGGGCAGCCAGGCCTGTGGATAACTACCCACTTCGATAGGATGGCGGATGAACGCCTGGTCGCAGAACAGCAATTCCCCCAGCGACCGGCTGCCGAGGGTTTCCAGGTCCAGGCCGCCGCGCTCTAGCGCCTGGCGGCTGGCCACGCTGCGGGCGAACACCCAAGGCAGGCCATGGCCGCGCAGGTACACCTCGCGTACCCAGCCTTCGGCGCCTGGGGCGATGCCCAGTGCCAGGCACTCGTCATCGCGCAGTGGCTGCCAGCCTTCGAACAGGGGGGTAACGCTGAATTGGCCGCCGGACAGGCGGGTCAGGCGGCGAGTCAGAGAACCTTCATCGAACAGCCAGTCGTGGGTGTGCTGGTCGATATTGGTCGCCAGCTGTGAATACGCCAGCCACGCGACAGCGGCTGCTTGCGGGGATTCGTACGACACGTCGGTATGCTTGATTACAGCCAGAGAGGCGGCGAGCTTAGCATGATTGCCCCAACTGCTTGCATAATGCCCGCGTAAGGGCCCTGAGCCCGAATGACAAAGCCTGAGCCTGCAGCGAGGAACGACAAATCATGAAGAAGTGGCAGTGTATTGTCTGTGGCCTGATCTACGACGAGGCCCAAGGGTGGCCGGATGACGGCATCGCGCCGGGTACGCGCTGGGAGGATGTGCCACAAGATTGGCTGTGCCCCGATTGCGGCGTTGGCAAAAGCGATTTTGAAATGATCGCCATCGGCTGATCGCAATGCTGTTCAACCAAGAGGAAAGCACGACATGACGTCCCCCGTGGTCATCATCGGAACCGGCCTGGCCGGTTACAACCTGGCCCGTGAGTTTCGCAAGCTCGATGGCGAGACGCCGCTGCTGCTGATTACGGCCGACGACGGTCGCTCCTATTCCAAGCCCATGCTTTCCACCGGCTTCGCCAAGCAAAAGGACGCCGATGGCCTGTGCATGGCCGAGCCGGGGGCCATGGCCGAGCAACTCAAGGCGGTGATCCGCACCCACACGCGCATCAGCGGTATCGACCCTGGCCACAAGCGCCTGTGGATTGGCGAAGAAGCGGTGGAGTACCGCGACCTGGTGCTGGCTTGGGGCGCGCAGACGGTGCAGGTGCCGGTCGAGGGTGACGGGGCTGATCATGTGTTCCCGATCAATGATCTGGAAGACTACGCACGTTTTCGTGCTGCTGCGGCTGGCAAGCAGCGTGTCTTGATCCTCGGCGCCGGCCTGATTGGCTGTGAGTTCGCCAATGACATGCGCCTGGGTGGTTTTGAGGTCGATGTGGTGGCGCCCTGCGAGCAGGTCATGCCGACCCTGTTGCATCCTGCCGCTGCCGCTGCTGTTCAAGGTGGCTTGCAAGGGCTGGGCGTGCGCTTTCACCTGGGCCCCGTACTCACTCGTCTGCAGCAGGTGAGCGAAGGCCTTGAGGCGTATCTGTCCGATGGCAGCGTGATCGCCTGCGACCTGGTGGTGTCGGCCATCGGCCTGCGCCCGCGCACCGACCTGGCTGCGGCAGCCGGCCTGCAGACCAACCGCGGTGTAGTCGTGGACCGCCAGCTGCGCACCTCCCACGGCAACATTTTCGCGCTGGGCGACTGTGCTGAAGTCGAAGGTATCAACCTGCTCTATGTGATGCCCTTGATGGCCTGTGCGCGAGCCCTGGCCCAGACGTTGACAGGCAACCCGGCGCAGGTCAGTTACGGGCCGATGCCCATCACCGTGAAAACACCGGCCTGCCCATTGGTGGTTTCGCCGCCGCCGCCTGGCTGTGAGGGAAGCTGGCAGGTGCAAGGGCAGGGCAGTGACCTGAAAGTGCTCTGTCACGCCGCTGACGGCCAGTTGCTCGGCTATGCCCTGACGGGCAGCGCTGTGACGGAAAAACTGGCGTTGAACCGGCAGCTGCCCGCGCTGATGGCATAAACAGCGGGCGTTCTGTCGGATTTATCCTGTAGTTGACCGCACAATGGCCGCCCAGATACTGGCGCGGCCCCGGTCGGCGTGCCATTCTCACTTCCGTCTGCCGCAGATTAGAGCCTGCGGTGCCTTGAACGCTGCTTCACGGGCAGCACGGCAATAACAACAAGAATTCCCGTCAAAGAGGCTTCATTATGCGTAAACCAGAACTCGCCGCCGTCATCGCCGAAAAGGCCGATCTGACCAAGGAAAAGGCCAACCAGGTGCTCAACGCCATTCTCGACAGCATCACCGGTGCGCTGGACAAAGACACCGTGACGCTCGTGGGCTTCGGTACGTTTGAAAAACGCCATCGTGGCGCCCGCACCGGCAAGAACCCTCAGACGGGTGAGCCGGTGAAAATCAAGGCCAGCAATACAGTGGCCTTCAAGCCTGGTAAAAACCTGCGTGACAGCGTCAATGTGTCTGCCAAGCCAGGCAAGAAAGCCAAATGATCGACGTTTGACGTGCAGCCTCTGTTCAAACGGGCGCCTTAGTGCGCCCGTTGCGCTTTCTGAACGCATGACGCTGCGAATTTGCGTAAATTGTCCAGGAAACGGATAAACTGCGAGCTTCGGTCACATTATATTCGAGGCGCGTTGATGAAGTTCCGCTTTCTTCTCTGGGCCATGGGGCTGTTGATGGCCAGGGCCAGCCGTAACAACCCGGCATTTCAGCAGCAACTCGTGGGCAAGGACCTGGTGTTCCAGATGCAGACGCTCGATGGCAAGGTTGCCCGGCACTTCATCGTCAGTGGCGAACGCATCAGCAGCAAAGGTGGCGCTCATGCACAGCCAGCCTTTGCCATTGCGTTCAAGGACGCCGCCTACGGCTTCGCCACGATGCAGGCGAGCAACAAGCAGCTGGCGTTCATGCAGGGCATCCAGGACAAAAGCATCCAGATCAAGGGCAATCCGGCGCTGGTGATGTGGTTTCAGGGCTTGATGAAATACCTGAAACCGAAGAAGAAAAAAGGCTGAATGGCTGGGGCTGCCGAACAGCCCCAACGTATTCAGTGCGGTGCGTTGAACTGCGACGCCAGTTCGCGCAGCAAGCTCTCGGCCTCGAGCACCTTGTTCACCACGTCCTCAGCCTTCTCCCGGCTGACGCCCAGGCGCTCCAGCAACTCGTCAGGGATCGCCTCCTGCGGCCCCGAGCCGATGCCGCGGCAGCGTAGCAGGCGGGTCGCCAGGCACACCAGGTTGGGGTACGCCGAGTATTCGCCGTCATAGGCAGGATCGTGCTGGAACCGCAGCGCGGTCGACAGCTCTTCGGGCATGTCCCACAGCTTCATCAGCCAGGCGCCGATCTGCTCCCGGCTGATACCCAGCAGGTGCTGCTCCACATAGGTGTGGCAGAGGTGCGGGTTGACCTCCAGATGACGGCAGATCAGCGAGAAGTGCGGTGGGAACACATGGGCCAGCAGTAAGTAGCCGAAGTTGTGCAGCAGCCCGGCCAGGTAAGTCAGGCCGGCCTCAGGACGTTCGGCCCGGGGCATGGCCCGGGTCAGGCCTTCGATGATCGCCGCGGTGTAGATCGACTGCTGCCAGTACGGCGTCGCCTGTTGCGGGTGGTCCTTGGGCAGGCTCAAGGTCTTGCCCAATGCCAGGCCCAGGGCCAGGTTGATCACCAGATCGAAGCCCAGGACGCGGACGATGGCATCTTCCACCGAGCGGATCTTGCCTGGAGAGGCGTAATAGGGCGAGGCTGCCCAGCTGACGACTTGGGCGGCCAGGGCCGGGTCGGTTTCGACCACGCCGGTGATGTCATCGATGCTGGCGTTGGGGTCGACGCGCAGCTTGATGATTTTCTGCGCCGTATCGGCCAGTGGCGGAATCTCGATGGTTTCTTCCAGGCGCTTCTGGATGCGGCGGGCGGTGAAGGCCTGCACTGCCAGGGTAATCTCCCTGGAGTCATCATCCGGGCGGTCGAGATTGGGGCGGATTTCCCTGACGGGTTGGCCGAAAGTGCCAGCGCTGGCCTTGTGCATCATGCGCTTGAAGTCATCACGCTGGATTTCCAGCAGCAGCCCGGCTTCGCCAGACTGGATCAGCAGGCGGTCGGCATCGAGCAACTTGCCTTCATAGAGGCAGGGCGAACTGGTCAAGGCCGGAATCGCCGGCAAGGCCTTCAGATGATGCTTGTCGAGCATCTGCTTCAGGCGCTGTAACGGCACGGCCTTGAGCTTGCGCCCCGTCAGCTCTTCCAGACGATTGAGGTCCAGCAGTTTGCTATGCGGGAACAGCACCATCAATGCGCCGATCTCGTCATCGAGCAGGATCGCCTGTACCCGTGAAGCAGCCGGCAGTTGCGTATGCTCAGGCACCTCGCGATAGGCAATGCCCAGCTTTTCGAGCAACAGCCGGATGACAGAGGGTGCGTGTGGGGTTGCGGTGTCCAGGGCAGCTTCAGTCATGGTCCGTATCCACTGATTCTTTTAAACGCGAAGTATAACCAGTCTGGTCGCAAAGCTGGATCCATTCTGGTACTGGCGTCACACTTGGCCATATTGCTGGCCGTGGCGCAGCCAGCGGTCGAGCAGGGGACTCACGTGCTCGGGCCAGCGTGCGATGAGGGCCTGTGCGGCATCGCGCACGGCGGGTAACAGGTCGGCATCACGCATCAGGTCGGCGACCTTGAATTGTAACAAGCCGGTCTGACGTGTCCCGAGCATTTCGCCCGGGCCGCGCAGTTCCAGGTCCTTCTCGGCAATCACGAAGCCATCGTTGGTTTCGCGCATGATCCCCAGGCGTTCGCGGCCAATCTGCGACAGCGGCGGGTGATACAGCAGCACGCAGTGGCTCACCGCGCTGCCGCGGCCAACCCGGCCGCGCAGCTGGTGCAATTGAGCAAGGCCCAGGCGTTCAGGGTTCTCGATGATCATCAGGCTGGCGTTGGGCACGTCCACACCCACCTCGATCACGGTGGTCGCGACCAGCAGTTGCAGGTCGCCTTGCTTGAACTCGGCCATCACCGCGGCTTTTTCCGCAGGCTTCATGCGCCCGTGGATCAGCCCTACGCGCAGTTCGCCCAAGGCGCTGCCCAGTTCCTCGTAGGTGCTCTCGGCTGCCTGGCAGGTCAGTTCTTCGGATTCTTCGATCAGCGTGCAGACCCAATAGGCCTGGCGCCCTTCGGCACAAGCGGCGCGTACCCGCTCCACCACTTCGAAACGCCGGCTATCGGCGACCAGCACGGTGTTCACCGGTGTGCGCCCTGGCGGCAGTTCGTCGAGCACCGAGGTGTCGAGGTCGGCGTAGGCGCTCATCGCCAGTGTGCGCGGGATCGGGGTGGCGGTCATGATCAGCTGGTGCGGGCACAGTTCGCCTGCAACACCCTTCTTGCGCAGGGCCAGGCGTTGTTGCACCCCAAAACGGTGTTGTTCGTCGATGATCGCCAGGGCCAGGTGCTTGAATTGCACTTCTTCCTGGAACAACGCGTGGGTTCCCACCACCATCGGTGCACCGTTGGCGATCTGTTCCAGGGCGCTGGCGCGGGCCTTGCCCTTGAGCTTGCCCGCCAGCCAGGCGACTTCCAGGCCCAGCGGCTCCAGCCAGCGCTTGAAGGTGATGTAGTGCTGCTCGGCGAGAATCTCGGTGGGCGCCATCAGCGCCACCTGGTAGCCCGCCTCCAGTGCTTGCAGCGCCGCCAGTGCGGCAACCACGGTCTTGCCGGCGCCGACATCGCCCTGTACCAGGCGCATCATCGGCTCGGCCTGGCTCAGGTCGTAGGCGATTTCACCGGCTACCCGCTGCTGTGCGCCGGTCGGCTTGAAGCCCAGGTTGGCCAGGTATTGCACCTGCAGGCGCTTGGCCTTGGGCAGAACGGGGGCGCGCAAGCTGCGCAGGCTTTCCCGCAGCCGTTGTTGCGACAGCTGGTGGGTAAGCAGCTCTTCGAAGGCAAGGCGGTGCTGGGCCCAGTGCTGGCCTTCGGCGAGTTCATCAAGGTCGGCATCAGCCGGCGGGTTGTGCAGGTAGCGGATGGCATCATCCAGCGGTGCCAGGTGGTAGTCCCGGGCCAGTTCGTCCGGTAGCCAGTCCGGTAGGCTGCGCGGGCCGAGCATACCCAGGCTCTGCTGGCAGAGCAGGCGCAGGCGCTGCTGGGTGAGGCCTTCGGTGGACGGGTAGATCGGCGTCAGGGTCTGCTCGTCCGGCGGTGGCGGCTCGTCGCCATTGAGTGCGCGGTACTCCGGGTGGTAGATCTCCAGGCCCGAGGCGCCGGGGCGGGCCTCGCCATAGCAGCGCAGGTGCGTACCGCGCTTGAGGCCTTCCTTCTGCGCATTGCTGAAGTGATAGAAGCGCAGGCTGAGCACGCCGCTGCCATCACCCAGGCGCACGACCAGGCTGCGGCGCTTGCCCATGGTCACATCGGCGCCACTGACCACGCCTTCGATCACTGCGTCCTGGCCGGGGCGCAGGGCGCCGATAGGCACCACACGGGTGCGGTCCTGATAGCGCAGCGGCAGGTGGAACAACACGTCTTGCAGGTTTTCCAGGCCGACCTTGGCGAGCTTCTGCGCCATGGCTTCGCCTACGCCCTTGAGCGCGGTGACCGAGACCTTCGACAACTCAGTCATGACTCAGGCCGGTTGTTCCACAGCGGGCTTGGCTACCGAGCAGAGGCGAATCGAGTCGGCAAGGATCTCGATGGCCTTGGGCCGCGGGAAGCTTGCGCGCCAGGCGATGGCTACGGTGCGGAAGGGAGCCGGCGCGGTAAGCGGGCGCACTTCGATGACCCCCGGTGCGTAGTGGTGGCTGTGCACCGCCGAAAGCGGCAGGATCGACACGCCCAGGCCTGAAGCGACCATGTGGCGGATGGTTTCCAGCGAGCTGGACTCCACCGTGGTGTGCTTGGCGCCTTCACCGCCTTTGTTCAGCGTCGGGCAGGCTTCCAGAACCTGGTCGCGGAAGCAGTGGCCCTCGCCGAGCAGCAGCAGGCTCTTGTCGTTGAGCATGGCGGTGTCGATGGTCTTTTTCGCGGTCCAGGGATGGTCGGCGGGCATCAGGGCGCAGAATGGCTCATCGTACAGTGGCAGGGTCAGCACGTCGGCTTCGTTGAACGGCAGGGCGATGATCACCGCGTCGAGTTCACCGTTGCGCAGTTTTTCGCGCAGCACGTGGGTGAAGTTCTCTTCGATGTACAGCGGCATCTGCGGGGCCACGCGGTGCAGCTGCGGGATCAGGTGCGGGAAGAGGTAAGGGCCGACGGTATAGATCGCACCGACCTTCAGCGGGGCGGTGAGCTGGTTCTTGCCGGCTTGGGCCAGCTCGCGGATGCCCTGCGCCTGCTCCAGTACCTTCTGCGCCTGGGCGACGATGCTTTCACCGACTGGCGTCAGGCGCACCGCGCTCTTGCTGCGCTCGAAGATCAGCACGCCAAGCTCGTCCTCAAGCTTTTTAACACCGACGGACAGGGTGGGCTGGCTGACATGGCAACGCTCGGCGGCGTGGCCGAAGTGCTGCTCCTGGGCGAGCGTGACGATGTAGCGTAATTCTGTGAGGGTCATAACGTGCGTCCATGAAGTTGCGAGCCCAGCATAGCGGCTGCAATCGATAGACGCACGTTATCAGACTTGCCGATTTGTGACAGAAACAAAAGTCTCAGCGACGGTCCAGCGAGTAGACGAACGGTGCTACGACTTCAATCGTGCCATTGTTCAGCAATTCCGCTGGCGGCTTGGGCACCTTGCCGGCCCTGCGGATCATTTCCATGGTTGCCCGGTCCAGCGCTGCGCTGCCCGAACCCCCTGCCATCGAGTACGAGAGCACCTTGCCGTCAGCATCGACCACGAAGCGCAGGCGGTTGATGCCCTGAAGACCCCGGCGGCGAGCGTCTTCCGGGTAGCGCTTGTACTTCGCCAGGTGGCGCAGCAGGTCGCTCTGCCACGTCGGCAGCGCCTTGCTGTTCGCGGCAATGCTTGGTGCCGGTGCCGCCGACTTCTGCGGTGGCGTATTGGTTGGCGGCGTGTCCACGACCTGTTCTTTGGTCGGTGGCTCATCCTTCGGCGGCTCAGGCTTTTTCACAGGCTTCGGAGGTTGAGGCTTGGGTTTGGGCTTGGGCGGCTTGGCGATGGCGATCTTTGGTTTGGGCGCTTCAGCTACCTTGGGCAACGGCGGTTCTTCGACCGGTGCCGGCGGCTGTGGAGCGGCCTTCGGTGGTGGTGGCGGTGCCGGCTCGGGCAGCGGTGCCAGCTCGACCATCATGGCTGCCGGGGGCAGCTCGACGGCCTGGGGCACCGACCAGTTGAGCGTGAGCAGCACAGCGACGGCATGGACACCCAGCACAAGTACCAGGCTGCCGCTGTAACGCGCCAGATTGTGCCGCGTCTTCGTCATTTCTTGGCTGCCGTCTCGAGACCTACCAGACCGACTTTGAGGTAGCCGGCCGCGCGCATGTTGTTCATCACTTCCATCAGGTCACCGTAATCCACACCTTTGTCGGCCTGGAAGAAGATGGTGGTTTCCTTGTCGCCCTTGGTCTTGGCGTCGAGCATCGGGCCAAGCTGGTTGGGTGCAGGCACCTGATCGTCACCGACATACAGCTTCTGGTCGGCCTTGACGCTGACGAACACGGGTTTTTCCGGCCTCGGTGCCGGCTTGGCGGTCGAGGCCGGCAGGTCGACCTTGATGTCGACCGTGGCCAGCGGCGCGGCCACCATGAAGATGATCAGCAGTACCAGCATCACGTCGATGAACGGCGTGACGTTGATTTCGTGGTTTTCGGCGAGGTCGTCGCCACCTTCGTTGAGATGCAGGCCCATGGCTTACCCCACTTTCACCATGTGCGGGGCGACGCGCTCGCCACCCTGGTGGTCCAGGTCACGGCTGACCAGCAGCAGGACCTGCGCCGAAGCATCGGAAACCTGGGCTTTGTAGCCGGCGATGGAGCGGGCGAAGACGTTGTAGATGACTACGGCCGGGATCGCGGCGACCAGGCCCAGGGCGGTGGCCAGCAGGGCTTCGGCGATACCGGGGGCAACCACGGCGAGGTTGGTGGTCTGGGTTTTGGCGATACCGATGAAGCTGTTCATGATGCCCCACACGGTACCGAACAGGCCGACGAACGGCGCAGTGGAACCGATGGTGGCGAGCACGCCGGTGCCGCTGCTCATGTTGCGGCCGCTGGCATGCACCAGGCGCTCCAGGCGGAAGCTGACACGTTCCTTGATGCCCTCTTTTTCGCGGGCGTTGGCCGACAGGCGCATTTCTTCCAGGGCATCGTGGACCAGCGTGTGGGCCAGAGTACCTTCCTTGTTGGAGACTTCGCTGGCTTCCTTGAGGCTGGCAGACTTCTTCAGCTGGGCGATTTCGCCGCGCAGACGACGCTTGGCGCCCATCAACTCGAAGCCCTTGGCGATCCAGATGGTCCAGGTGATGATCGAGGCGATGGCCAGGCCGATCATGACCGCTTTCACCACCACGTCGGCGTTCTTGTACATGCCCCACGGCGACAGGTCATGGGCCATGCCCAGTGAAGTGTCCTCAACCACCGCTTCGGTGCTCGGGGCTGCCGCTGCCGGCGCATCGACCGGTGTAGCGACCTGAGCGTCGCCAGCAGGGGCCTGGCCTTCGCTGGCAGGGGTGGCTGGCGCGCTTGCAGCTGCAGGGGTGCTGACGTTGGTATTGGGCTCATCGGCCATAGCCACTGGGGCCAGGACCAGGCTGAACATCAGCGCGGCGATGGCGCGCCAGGCGCGCGACGGGGTTGGCGAAGCGGAAGGTTGAGTACGTGTCATGCTGGCCGGACCTGATGAAGAAAAAGTGTGCGTTCTCCAAGGCCTCGATACAGGCCGAGAACAGATAGGGGCGCTATTATTGCAAGTAATTCTTGTTAACAAAAGTAATATTGTAGCTTTTTTCGCCCATGGTCTAGCCGCCCATCGTGTAATACGGCTAGCCTGAACCTTTGGTCTAGGGAGTTAAGTGATGTCAGACCGTTCCGTATTGATCGTGGGTTGTGGTGACGTAGGCGGCCGGCTGGCTCGGCAATTACTCGCCCGTGGCTGGCAGGTAAGCGGCCTGCGTCGCTCGGTCGAACACCTGCCACAGGGTGTTGTACCGATCGCGGCCGACCTGTCCGATCCGGGCATGCCCCAGGCTTGGCCGCAGCACTCCCCGGATTATCTGGTGTACTGCGTAGCCGCCAGCCAGCACGATGAAGCGGGTTACCAAAGCGCCTACGTCGAAGGCTTGCGTCACGTGCTGGGTTGGTTGGCCGAGCGTGGGCAACGTCCGCGCCGCCTGCTGTTCGTCTCCAGCAGCAGCGTGTTTGCACAAAAGGATGGGGAGTGGATCGATGAGACCGCACCTACCGAACCGCAAGGCTATTCGGGGCGCGTGATGCTGGAGGCGGAGCGGCTGGCGCTGAGCAGCGGCCTGCCCGCAAGCATCGTGCGCCTGACCGGGATCTATGGCCCTGGGCGTGAGTGGCTCCTGAGCCAGGTGCGTCAGGGCTATCGGGTGGCCACCGAGCCGCCGCTGTATGGCAACCGTATTCATGCCGAGGATGCCGCAAGCCTGCTGGCGTTCCTGCTGCAGGCCGATGCCGAGGGTGTGGCGTTGGATGATTGCTACATAGGCGTTGATGACGACCCTGCGCCACTGGCCGATGTGGTCGGCTGGTTGCGAGCGTACATGGGCGTTACCGAATGGTCCGATGAGCAGCGGGTGCGCCGCACTGGCAGCAAGCGCTGCAGCAATGCCCGGGTGCGGGCATTGGGCTGGGTACCGCAGTATCCGAGTTACAAGGAAGGGTACGCGGCGATCCTGAAAGGCGAAGGCTGAAGCCTGCTGGCCCTATCGCCGGCAAGCCGGCCCCACGCTGGGCAGTGTCAGACCGCAGGCCTGCACCGTAACTGTGGGGCCCGACTTGCCGGCGATCAGGCCAGTGAAGCCAGGCGGGGCTTGAGTCAGTCCTTCTCCAGCACCCACTGGCGATTACCGGCGGCCAGTTGCGGGATTTCATCGGGCTGTGCACGGTTGAGCGCCTGGAAGATCTCCAGCTTGTCGCCATCGCGCTTGAAGATGAATGGCGCGCCACGCTGGTTACGCTCCAGCCACAGGCTGTCGTTGCTGCCCCCCATGCTGGCGCAATCGCCGGCCAGGCACAGAGCGTAGCGGTCCGGGCCGGGCAGGCCGGTTACGCCGCCGTTGTCGGCGAAGTGGACGACGCTACCTTTGCCCTGGCCTTCGACGATCTTCCAGTCCCCACCCAGGTACGCCTGGTACAGTGCTTTTTCGAAGCTGCTACCCAGGCTCACATTGCCGGGTTGTTTGGCGCGGACGAAGCTGCGTTCGGCGCCGGTTGTGTCTGTGGCCTTCAGTTCGTCGCCATCGAGCGCCAGCTGTTCGGTCTGGCCGCCCGGGAAGCTGGCCTGCCACTGCTTGTCAGTGGCACTCAATTGGCCGTCAGCGGCCTCGAAACCATTGCTGTAGCTGGCCCGCTGGCTGGCCACATCGAGTTTCCACTCGAAGATGGGGCCGTGCTCATCGAGGGCCTGACGCAGGCTGCCACCTTTGACGGCGGCGTCGATGGCGTCCTGGTTGATCCAGGTGCCGTTGAAGTCTTCGGGTTTGTGGCTGGCGCAGCCGCTCAGAAGCAGGGCTGCCAGCGCGAAGGGCAGTGCTTGACGCATGGTAGGTTGACCTTGAACTGAAAGGTGACGGGCAGGGTGCCCGTCACCTGCGGCATCAATCGATGACCAGGATGGCGTCCATTTCTACCTGGGCGCCTTTTGGCAGCGCGGCAACACCAATGGCAGCACGGGCTGGATATGGCTGCTCGAAATAGCGGCCCATGACTTCGTTGACCTTGGCGAAGTGGCTCAGGTCGGTGAGGAAGATGTTCAGCTTGACGATGTCCTTGAACGAACCGCCGGCAGCTTCAGCGACGGCCTTGAGGTTCTCGAAGACCTGTACGGTCTGGGCCTCGAAGCCCTCAACCAGTTCCATGGTGTTCGGGTCCAGCGGGATCTGGCCCGACATGTAAACGGTGTTGCCGGCTTTGATCGCTTGCGAGTAGGTACCGATGGCGGCAGGGGCCTTGTCGCTGTTGATGACGGTCTTGCTCATGATGACTCCTTGCGGTTGGCGGACTACGCACGCATGCGGGTGATGCGGACCACGCCGGTCAGCGTACGCAGCTTCTTGATCACACGAGCCAGGTGCACGCGGTCGTGCACGCTGACCACCAGTTGGACAACGCTGATGCGGCCGTCGCGTTCGTCCATGCTGATCTTCTCGATGTTGCCGTCGGCGGCATTGACGCTGCTGGCCAGCAGGGCGATCAGGCCGCGCTGGTGCTCCAGCTCGACACGCAACTCGACATTGAATTCGCCGGTGATGTCCTTGGCCCAGGAAAGCTGTACGCACTTCTCCGGGTTATGGCGGATTTCACTGATGTTGCGGCAGTTCTCCAGGTGCACGACCATGCCCTTGCCTGCCGACAGGTGGCCGACGATCGGGTCGCCCGGGATGGGCGTACAGCACTTGGCGTAGCTCAATACCAGGCCTTCGGTGCCGCGGATCGCCAACGGGCCTTCCGGCGCCGGCAGCTGCTCGCCTTCGGCTGACAGCAGGCGGCGGGCCACCACATAGGCCATGCGGTTGCCCAGGCCGATGTCTTCGAGCAGGTCCTCGATCAGTTCCAGGCGGTACTCGGCGAGAATCGCGTTGATACGCTCCTGAGGGATTTGCTCGAGGCTGCTGTCGAAACCGGTCAGCACCTTGTTCAGCAGGCGCTCGCCCAGGTTGATCGACTCGGAACGTCGCTGCTGCTTGAGTGCGTGGCGGATGTGCGTACGGGCCTTGCCAGTGACCACGAAATTGAGCCAGGCCGGGTTGGGCCGCGCGCCCGGGGCGCTGACGATCTCAACCGTCGAACCGCTCTGCAGCGGCTCGGACAGTGGCGCCAGGCGCCGGTTGATGCGGCAGGCGATGCAGCTGTTGCCCACATCGGTATGCACCGCATAGGCGAAATCCACGGCGGTGGAGCCTTTGGGCAGCTCCATGATCCTGCCTTTGGGCGTGAAGACATAGACCTCGTCAGGGAACAGGTCGATCTTCACGCTCTCGATGAATTCCAGCGAGTTGCCGGCACGCTGCTGCAGCTCGAGGATGCCCTTGACCCACTGGCGGGCGCGCGCATGGTTGCCTTTGGGCTGCTCGTCGTTGGACTTGTACAGCCAGTGCGCGGCGATGCCGTTGTTGGCCATCTCTTCCATTTCGCGGGTACGGATCTGGATTTCGATGGGCACGCCGTGCATGCCGAACAGCGTGGTGTGCAACGACTGATAGCCGTTGGCCTTGGGGATCGCGATGTAGTCCTTGAAGCGCCCGGGCAGCGGCTTGTACAGGTTGTGCACGGCACCGAGCACGCGGTAGCAGGTGTCGACCTTGTCGACGATGATGCGGAAGGCGTACACGTCCATGATCTCAGTGAAGGCGCGGCGCTTGCCGCGCATCTTCTTGTAGATGCCATAGAGGTGTTTCTGCCGGCCGCTGACCTCGCCTTTAATACCGTCGGCAGCCAGGCAGTTGGCCAGCGAGTGCTCGATCTTGGCGACGATCTCTTTGCGGTTGCCGCGTGCGCTCTTGACCGCCCGATGGATCAGCGACGACCGCATGGGGTGCATGGCCTTGAAGCCAAGGTCTTCGAACTCTACGCGCACCGTGTGCATGCCCAGCCGGTTGGCGATGGGGGCGTAGATTTCCAGGGTTTCCTTGGCGATGCGTCGGCGTTTTTCGCCAGACAGCACTTCCAGGGTGCGCATGTTGTGCAGGCGGTCGGCAAGCTTGACCAGGATCACGCGGATATCGCGGGCCATGGCCATGGCCATCTTCTGGAAGTTTTCAGCCTGCGCTTCGGCCTTGGTCTCGAAGTTCATCTGGGTCAGTTTGCTGACCCCATCGACCAGCTCGGCAACCGTTTCGCCAAACTGCTGGCTGAGCGCTTCCTTGGCGATGCCGGTGTCTTCGATCACGTCGTGCAACATGGCCGCCATCAGGCTCTGATGGTCCATGTGCATGTCGGCGAGGATGCTGGCTACCGCCAGCGGATGGGTCACGTAGGGCTCGCCGCTGCGGCGGCGTTGCCCATCGTGTGCCTGTTCGGCGTAGAAATAGGCGCGCCGAACCAGGTTGACCTGTTCGGGGCCCAGGTAGGTCGACAGCCGTTCGGCTAAGGCTTCTATGCCCGGCATGATTTCACCTCTTGCCGAGGAAGAGGGCCTTGTGCCGCGCGACGTCGACCAGGCATGGATCAGACAGCCTCGTTGGACTCGTCCTCGAAGGCGGCGAAGACCGGATCCTCGGTAACGATCTCTTCAGCAGCAATGAATTCGTTGGTGACGATGCCTTCTGCGATTTCACGCAGGGCAACGACGGTTGGCTTGTCGTTTTCCCACGCTACGCGCGGCTCTTTGCCGCCGGTAGCCAGCTGACGGGCGCGCTTGGTCGAGAGCATGACCAGCTCAAAACGGTTATCCACGTGTTCCAGGCAGTCTTCAACAGTTACGCGGGCCATGGTCTTCCTCAGTAGCAAATGCGATGGGCGTGCAGCCCAATATGGGCAGGCGGACTCGATAGTTTAAAAAATCACCAGCCAATAGGGAAGCGCTGTTTTGCCGGCTACCCAATCAGGCCTGCATCCTTCACCCTGCGCACGCGGCCTTGTCGAGGCGCCGAACCACCGCGAAAGGGCCGTAACAGACACACTCATCTTGTATCTCACAACATCGCGCCGCGCAACCTCGGGGTCAGCTCTTCGAACAATGTCTGCACCGAGCGCAAAGCCCGGCAATCGGGCCGGGTCAGCAACCACAGTTGGGTGTCGCAACCGGCCAGCGGTCCGCTCAGCGCCTCGACGCCAGGCAGCGCGTGGACCATGTAGTCGGGCAGTGCCGCAACGCCCAGCCCCGTGCTCACCAGCTGTGCAATGGTCGACATGCTGCTGCACTGGTAGCGCGGGCTCAGCCCGGGGTACTGCTGGTTGCGCCAGACCACGGTGGGGTGGTCCTGCATGGAGTCGTCCGGGGCAATCCATGGCACGTTGTGGTGAGACTCGCTCAGGCGTTCGCGCCATTGCGCCTGGCCACAGATCACATAGGACGTCGAACCCAGGCAACGGCCGACCAGGTGCTCAGGCGGCGTATTGGTCAGGCGCAGGGCAATGTCGGCATCGCGCCTGCTGAGGTTGGCGAAGGTGTTGGACGTGCCCATCTCCAGCGACAGTGCCGGGTAATTGGGCATGAACTCGGCCAGGGCCGGCAGCAGCAAGCTGTGCATGACCGCCTCGGTGCACGTCAGGCGCACGGTACCGCTGACCACCTGCTCGCCACTGGTCATGGCGATGCGCGCGGCATCCAGTGCCTGCTCGGCGCGTTCGGCCTGCTCGGCCAGGGCCTGGGCCGTGTCGGTCGGCAGGTATCCCTTGCGGCTCTTGACGAACAGTGCGGTGCCCAGTGCCGACTCGAGCCGGCGAATCGAACGGAACACGGTCGATACATCGACCTTGAGCAGTTCGGCGGCCTTGGCCAGTGAGCGCCCGCGCTCCAGGGCCAGGACCAGGGAGAGGTCGGCGTGGGTGATCTGATATTGCATTGGTGCACGCTCTACTTGCCGAAATGCCAATGTCTGTTGCGTTGAGGCCATTTTATAGTGGAACTGCCCCCGGGAATCAATGCGCTCGGTCGGGCAACCAATCCCCACGATGGGAAAGTTAAAAAAACAACAGCTGCAACCATCGTCGCCCGTGAGGCGCCAGCCGTATCCCCCTATCGCCGCAGCCCTTCAAAGGATGTACACCATGACGTCGGTCACCCCGTGCGCCAGTTCTTCCAGCGAGATGAAAGACTTCCTCCAGGCCCATCCGGAAACCCAGTACGTCGATCTGCTGATCTCCGACATGAATGGCGTGGTACGTGGCAAGCGCATCGAGCGGGCCAGCCTGCACAAGGTGTACGAAAAGGGGATCAACCTGCCGGCATCGCTGTTCGCCCTCGATATCAATGGCTCGACCGTTGAAAGCACAGGGCTTGGGTTGGACATCGGCGATGCCGACCGGATCTGCTACCCGATCCCCGGGACGCTGTGCAACGAGCCCTGGCAAAAGCGCCCGACCGCCCAGTTGCTGATGACCATGCACGAGTTGGAGGGCGAGCCGTTCTTCGCTGACCCACGCGAAGTGTTGCGCCAGGTGGTGAGCAAGTTCGATGACCTGGGCCTGGACATCTGCGCCGCGTTCGAGCTGGAGTTCTACCTGATCGACCAGGACAACCTCAACGGTCGCCCGCAGCCGCCGCGCTCACCCACTTCAGGCAAGCGTCCGCAGTCGACCCAGGTCTACCTCATCGACGACCTCGACGAATATGTCGACTGCCTGCAGGACATGCTGGAAGCCGCCAAGGAGCAGGGCCTGCCGGCCGATGCCATCGTCAAGGAAAGCGCCCCCGCGCAGTTCGAAGTCAACCTGCATCACGTTGCCGACCCGCTGAAGGCGTGCGACTACGCGATCCTGCTCAAGCGCCTGGTCAAGAACGTCGCCTACGACCATGAAATGGACACCACGTTCATGGCCAAGCCGTACCCGGGGCAGGCGGGCAACGGCCTGCACGTGCACATTTCGCTGCTCGACAAGAAGACCGGCAAGAACATCTTTGCCCATGAAGACCCGCTGCAGAGCGACGCGCTGCGCCATGCCATTGGTGGCGTGCTGGAGACCATGCCGGCGTCGATGGCGTTCCTGTGCCCGAACGTCAATTCCTACCGCCGGTTCGGCGCACAGTTCTACGTGCCGAACGCGCCGAGCTGGGGCCTGGACAACCGTACCGTGGCTGTCCGCGTACCGACTGACAGCAGCGAAAACGTGCGCATCGAACACCGCGTGGCGGGGGCCGATGCCAACCCTTACCTGATGCTCGCCGCGGTTCTCGCCGGTATCCACCACGGCTTGACCAGCAAGGTCGAACCTGGTGCGCCGATCGAGGGCAATTCGTACGAGCAGCTGGAGCAAAGCCTGCCGAACAACCTGCGCGATGCGCTGCGCGCGCTGGATGACAGCGAAGTCCTCAACCAATACATAAGCCCGGACTACATCGATATCTTCGTGGCCTGCAAGGAAAGTGAGCTGGCCGAGTTCGAAGTATCGATCTCCGACCTCGAGTACAACTGGTACCTGCACACGGTGTAAGCCCATGAGCGCATTTGCGGTCCCCTTGATCGGTGTCAGCGCCTGCCGTCAGCAGGTAGGAAAAAACTCGTCGCACACGGTGGGTGACAAGTATGTCGAGGCGGCCGGCTTTGCCGGGCTCCCACTGATCCTGCCGGCCCGCGACGGCGGCAGCGACACGCAGGCTTTGCTGGCACGGCTCGATGGCATTCTTTTTACCGGCTCGCCTTCAAATGTCGAGCCGCATCATTACAATGGCGCCCCCAGCGCGGAAGGTACCCGGCACGATCTTGCACGTGACCGCCTGACCTTGCCGCTGCTGCAGGCGGCCATCGCCGCCGGCGTGCCGGTGTTCTGTATCTGTCGTGGTTTCCAGGAATTGAACGTGGCCCTCGGCGGCAGCTTGTACCAGCGCGTGCACGAGCTGCCGGGTTACCTGGACCACCGTGAACCTGAGGACGCACCCCTGGAGGTGCAATACGGCCCTCGTCATCCTGTCGGCATTGTGCCTGGCGGGGTGTTCGAGCGCCTGGGCCTGGCTGCGCAGTTCGAGGTCAACTCGCTGCACAGCCAGGGTATCGACCGCTTGGCCCCGGGCCTGCGTGTCGAGGCGCGGGCCCCGGATGGCCTGATCGAAGCGGTGTCGATGCCTGATGCGCCTGGCTTTGTGCTCGGCGTGCAGTGGCACCCGGAGTGGCGTTTTGCCGAAAACCCGGTCTCCAAGCGCCTGTTCCAGGCGTTTCGCGAGGCCTGCATTGCCCATGCTGCACGGTAGGGTCGTTACCCGAAGGTCTTGGATGACTGATACCGATACGCAAGCTTTCAATGAGTGAAAGCGCCTTGTTCGCAGGGCCTGTGACAACAATTCCAATAGTTACGGCAAATACTCATGAGCAATTACACAGAAGCTGGCCGCCCACCCGATGTGGCCGATTCAGGCAGCACTCAGCGCAGCAAAGGCCTGGCAAAAGGGCGTCTTGGCCTGTTGGCCAGCGTGGTGCTGGGCATCTCCACAATCGCCCCGGTCTACACCCTGACTGGGGCCCTTGGCCCCACCGTGCGGGAGGTCGGCCAGCACCTTCCGGCCGTCTTCATCGTTGGCTTCCTGCCTATGCTGCTGGTTGCCCTTGGCTACCGTGAGCTGAACGCGGCGGAGCCGGACAGCGGTACTTCCTTTACCTGGTCGGCCCGTGCCTTCGGCCCGATGATCGGCTGGATCGGTGGTTGGGGGCTGGTCGTTGCCACCACCATTGTGTTGTCCAACCTGGCCGGCGTGGCCGTTGATTTCTTCTATCTATTCCTGGGGCAGATCACCGGTCACCAGGGGTTGGCTGCCTTGGCGGATAACCTGCTGATCAACATCACCACCTGTTGCGTGTTCATCGCCATGGCCGTGTGGATCTGTTGTCGCGGCATGGCCACCACCATGACCGTGCAATATGGATTGGTGGCCTTGCAGCTGCTGGTGCTGATCGGCTTCGCCTTCGCCGCGTTCGGTGAGACCACCGCGCCTGCCCCGCTGGAGTTCGACCTGGCCTGGTTCAACCCCTTCGGTGTGGAGTCGTTCTCGGCCTTTGCCGCCGGCCTGTCCTTGTCGATCTTCATCTTCTGGGGGTGGGACGTGTGCCTGACCGTCAGTGAAGAATCGATCGGCAGCGACGAGGTACCGGGCAAGGCGGCGACCTGGACCGTGCTGCTGATTCTGGGTCTGTATCTGCTCACTGCCATCGCTACCCTGCAATTCGCCGGGATCAGCGAGCATGGGCTGGGCTTGAACAATCCGCGTATCCAGGAGAACGTCTTTGCCCACCTGGCCGGGCCCGTCATGGGGCCGCTGGCGATCCTGATGTCCATCGCCGTGCTGGCGAGCACCGCCGCTTCGCTGCAATCGACCTTCGTCTCGCCAGCGCGCACGCTGCTCGCCATGGGTTACTACGGTGCGGTGCCTGAGCGTTTTGCCAAGGTTTGCCCGCGTTCGCAGACGCCACGTTACGCAACCATCTGTGCCGGCGTCGCCGCAGGCCTGTTCTACGTGACCATGCGTACCCTGAGCGAAAACGTGCTGGCGGACACCATCACCGCCCTGGGCATGATGATCTGCTTCTACTATTCGCTGACCGCGTTCGCCTGCGTGTGGTATTTCCGCCACAGCCTGTTCGACAGCCTGCGCCACTTCTGCATGCGCGGCCTGTGCCCGTTGTTGGGTGGGGTGATCCTTTCGGTGATCTTCGTGCGCACCGCCATCGACAGCGCGTCGCCGGACTTTGGCAGTGGCTCGCATGTGGCTGGCGTTGGGCTGGTGTTCGTGATTGCGGCGATCATCTCGGCACTGGGGATAGTGCTGATGATGCTGTCGCGGATGCGTGCGCCGGCTTACTTCCTGGGCGCTACCCTGCGACAGCAGGCGACCCTGCAGCTGCAGGACTGATGCTTGGGGCGCGCTGTGCGCCCCAGCTCTCTTCAGCCGATCAACTGCTTGAGCAATGCCCCGTGCCGCTCCTGCTGCTTGTTCAGCAGCAGGCGGTTGGAGCGGAACACCGCCTTCAATTCCTCCAGCGCGGCATCGAAGTCATCGTTGATGATGACGTACTCGTACTCGTCGTAGTGCTGCATCTCGCTGACGGCCTCTTTCATGCGGCCGGCAATGATCTCATCGCTGTCCTGTCCGCGCCCGTCCAGGCGCTGGCGCAGCGCCTCAAGGTTCGGCGGCAGGATGAAGATCGAGCGGGCTTCAGGCATCAGCTCACGCACCTGGCGGGCACCTTGCCAGTCGATTTCCAGAATCAGGTCGTCGCCCCGGTCCAGCACTTGCTGCAGCGTGCTACGCGAGGTGCCGTAGAAGTTGCCGAACACTTCGGCGTGTTCAAGGAAATCGTTCTTGTCGATCAGCGCCTTGAATTCGTCATGACTGACGAAGTGGTAGTTGACGCCATGCTCCTCGCCCGGGCGCTTGCCGCGTGTGGTGTGCGAGACGGAAACGCTGATGCGTTCGTCTTCCTTGATCAGGGCGTTGACCAGGCTGGTCTTGCCGGCACCTGACGGGGCCGAGACGATATAGAGGGTGCCGCTGCTGTGGTTCATGGTAGGGGTGGCCTTACTCGATGTTCTGTACTTGTTCACGCATTTGTTCGATCAGTACCTTCAAGTTGACCGCCGCTTGCGTGCTACGCGGGTCGAAGGCCTTGGAGCCCAGGGTATTGGCCTCGCGGTTGAGCTCCTGCATGAGGAAGTCCAGGCGCCGGCCAGCGGCCCCTCCGGACTTGAGCACCCGACGTACTTCATTGACATGGGTACTGAGGCGGTCCAGTTCCTCTGCGACGTCGCTCTTTTGTGCCAGCAGCACCATCTCCTGCTCGAGCCTTTGCGGGTCGAGCTCGGCCTTGAGGTCGCCGAAGCGGTCGATGATCTTCTGCCGTTGTGCGGCCAGCATCTGCGGTACCAAGGCACGCAGTGTGGTGACCTCGCTAGCCATGCTGTCGAGCCGCTCGTTGATCAGGCGGGCCAGCTCTTGGCCTTCGCGCAGGCGCCCGGCTTTCAATTCGGCCAGGGCCTCGTCGAACAGTGCCACCGCTTCGGCATTGAGCGCCTGCGGGTCGCTGGCGTCGGCCACCAGCACGCCCGGCCAGGACAATACCTCCAGCGGGTTGAGCGGTGCCGGCTGCTTGATCAGGCCGGCCACTTCTTCGGCGGCGGCAACCAGTTGCGCGGCGCGCTCGTGGTCGACCTTCAGGGGTTTGCCGTTGCTGTCTTCGTGCAGGCGCAAGGTGCATTCAACCTTGCCGCGCGACAGGCCTTGGCGCAGCCCCTCACGCACCGCCCCTTCCAGGTCGCGCAGGGCGTCGGGCAGGCGCAGATGAGGTTCAAGATAGCGGTGGTTGACCGAGCGCAGTTCCCAGACCAGGGTGCCTTGGCTGCCTGCGCGCTCGACACGAGCAAAAGCGGTCATGCTGTGCACCATGGTGAGTACCTCGCGTAGATGATGTGAACGGGAAAGCCTTTCGGCTGCAAGGCGCAGGATTGTAGCGCAGTGTGCCCTTGGCGCCCAATCCGCCCATGTTACAGAGCCCTCGTCTGCCGGTGGGAAAAGGCGACAGGCTGTGCGCGGCGCGACGATAAGCATGTCCTCACCGGGCTACGGGCTTTATAATGCCCGGCAGATTCAAAGTCCCAGTACAGGTATCCCAGATGAAACGTCCAAGTGGTCGCGCCGCCGATCAGCTCCGCTCGATCCGCATCACCCGCAACTACACCAAGCACGCCGAAGGGTCGGTACTGGTCGAGTTCGGTGACACCAAGGTCATCTGCACGGTCAGCGTTGAAAACGGTGTGCCGCGCTTCCTCAAAGGCCAGGGTCAAGGCTGGCTGACCGCCGAGTACGGCATGCTGCCGCGCTCCACCGGTGAGCGTAACCAGCGCGAAGCCAGCCGTGGCAAGCAGGGTGGTCGCACCCTGGAAATCCAGCGCCTGATCGGCCGCTCGCTGCGCGCCGCGCTGGACATGAGCAAACTGGGTGACATCACCTTGTACGTCGACTGCGATGTGATCCAGGCCGATGGCGGCACCCGCACGGCCTCGATCACCGGCGCCATGGTCGCCTTGGTCGATGCCCTGGCAGTGATCAAGAAGCGTGGTGGCCTGAAGGCCGGCAACCCGCTCAAGCACATGATCGCCGCCGTATCGGTGGGCATGTATCAGGGTGAAGCCGTACTCGACCTGGACTATCTGGAAGACTCCGCTGCCGAGACCGACCTGAACGTGGTCATGACCAGTGCCGGTGGTTTCATCGAAGTGCAGGGTACTGCAGAGGGTGCGCCGTTCCAGCCCGAAGACTTCAACGCCATGCTGGCGCTGGCGCAAAAGGGCATGAACGAGATCTTCGAACTGCAGCAGGTCGCTCTGGCCGACTGAGTGAGCAGCAGGTACAAAAAAGCCGACATCGATGTCGGCTTTTTCGTGCCTGAGCAGTGCTCAGATGGTCAACGTCCAGTCATAGTCGACGATCAGCGGCGCGTGCTGCGAGAAGCGCGGCTGTCGCGGCAGGCGCGCATTGCGCACAAAGCGCCGCAGGCCTGGGGTGAGGATCTGGTAGTCGAACCGGTAGCCCAGGTTGAGCATCTCGGCCTGCTCGTTGTCTGGCCACCAGCTGTACTGGTCACCCTCACGGCTGACTTCGCGCAGGGCATCCACGTAGCCCATGTCGCCAGTGATCGCATCCATCCAGGCACGTTCAGGCGGCAGGAAGCCGGGCGACTGCTGGCTGTCACGCCAGTTCTTGATGTCGAGCTTCTGCTGCGCCACGTAGAACGAGCCGCAATAGATGTACTCACGACGCTTGCGCCGCTGCTTGTCCAGGTACTTGGCGAAGTCGTCCATCAACTTGAACTTCTGGTTCAAGTCGTCGTCGCCGTTCATGCCCGAAGGCAATAGCAGGCTGGCAATACTGACTTTGTCGAAATCTGCTTGCAGATAACGCCCGTAGCGATCGGCTGTCTCGAAGCCCAGGCCGGTGATGACTGCCTTGGGCTGCATGCGCGAGTAAAGTGCCACGCCACCTTGGGCGGGTACCTCCGCGTCGCAGGCATAAAGGAAATAGCCATCGAGCTGGAAAGCTGGGTCGTCGAGTTCAAAGGCCGAGGCGCGGGTATCCTGAAGGCAGATGACGTCGGCATTCTGGGCTTGCAGCCAACTGAGCAATCCACGCTCGGCTGCAGCCTGAATGCCATTTACGTTCACACTGATGATCCGCATAAATGGCCCCAAAAATCTCGTGCGTGTATGATACCCGAGCTCAACCCATTTAGCTAAATCCGTGGTGTCCGGGACTTTCCATGCAGCCGTATCAGCGCGACTTCATCCGTTTTGCCATCGATCGCGGCGTTCTGCGCTTCGGTGAATTCACCCTGAAATCGGGGCGTACCAGCCCGTATTTCTTCAATGCCGGCCTGTTCAACACAGGTTCTGCCCTGGCTCAGTTGGGGCGTTGCTATGCGGCGGCCATCGTCGACAGCAAGATCCCGTTCGACGTACTGTTCGGCCCGGCCTACAAGGGTATCCCGCTGGCTGCGGCCACCGCCGTGGCCCTGGCCGAGCAACATCAACTGGACGTACCGTGGTGCTTCAACCGCAAGGAAGCCAAGGATCACGGCGAAGGCGGCAGCCTGGTCGGCGCGCCATTGGCCGGTGATGTGCTGATCATCGACGACGTGATCACCGCCGGTACCGCCATCCGCGAGGTCATGCAGATTATCAATGCCCAGCAGGCCAAGGCCGCTGGCGTGCTGATCGCGCTTAACCGCGAAGAGCGCGGCAATGGCGAATTGTCGGCGATCCAGGAAGTGGAGCGCGACTTCGGTATCCCGGTAGTCAGCATCGTTTCGCTGACCCAGGTGCTGGAGTTTCTGGCCGATGATCCGCAGCTCAAGCAGCATCTGCCGGCGGTCGAGGCCTATCGGGCGCAGTACGGGATCTGACTGCGGCTCGGAAATGAAAAAGGCGACCTTAGCGGGTCGCCTTTTTTTATGCGCTGCCTATACGGGCGCTATCGCCGGCAAGCCGGCTCCCACATGGATTGCGCCGGCTTTTGGAAGTTGGGCAAGCCGGTTGCTTCCAAAGGTAAAGCGCCGGCCTGAAGAGCTACGCGGTCGTGGTGGGAGCCGGCTTGCCGGCGATGGGCTGCGCAGCAGCCCCCATAGCGGAGCTGCAATAGCCCGAGCGCGATCGATCGGGCCAGCGAGCATCTGGAGCCACTTCCGGCGATCAGTGACGCTTGCGGTTGCTGATCAGGGTGCCCACGCCACTGTCTGTGAAGATCTCCAGCAGCACCGCATTCGGTACGCGGCCGTCGATGATGTGCGAGGTCGTCACGCCGCCCTGAACCGCATCCAGCGCGCACTTGATCTTTGGCAGCATGCCGCCGTAGATGGTGCCGTCGGCTATCAGTTCGTTCACCTGCTCGGTGGTCAGGCCGGTCAGGACCTGGCCTTGCTTGTCCATCAGGCCGGCGATGTTGGTCAGCAGCATCAGCTTCTCGGCCTTCAGTGCTTCGGCCACCTTGCCTGCCACCAGGTCGGCGTTGATGTTGTACGACTCACCGTTGGCGCCCACGCCGATAGGCGCGATCACCGGGATGAAGTCGCCTTTGACCAGCATGTTCAGCAGGTCGGTGTTGACGCTGACCACTTCGCCGACGTGGCCGATGTCGATGATTTCCGGCTGGGTCATCTCCGGCGTCTGGCGGCTCACGGTGAGCTTCTTGGCGCGGATCAGCTCCGCGTCCTTGCCGGTCAGGCCGATGGCGCTGCCACCGTGACGGTTGATCAGGTTGACGATATCCTTGTTGACCTGGCCCCCCAGCACCATTTCAACCACATCCATGGTTGCCGCGTCGGTGACACGCATGCCGTCGATGAAGTGGCTTTCGATCGACAGGCGCTTGAGCAGGTCGCCGATCTGAGGGCCGCCACCGTGCACGACCACCGGGTTGATGCCCACGGCCTTCATCAGCACGATGTCACGGGCGAACCCGGTCTTGAGCTCTTCGCTCTCCATCGCGTTGCCGCCGTACTTGATCACCAGGGTCTTGCCGACAAAACGGCGGATGTAAGGCAGCGCTTCGGACAAAACCTCGGCTACATGGGAAGCGGCATCGCGATCGAGGGTCATGCAGGGCTCCTGTAAGGAACAGATAGTCGGTCAGAACGGCAGTTGCAGCTCAGGGGCAACCCGCAGCAACTGGGCGCGGAAAACATCCTTGATACGTTGCAACTCGGCGTCGGTTTCGGCCTCGAAACGCAGCACCAGCACCGGTGTGGTGTTGGAGGCGCGAACCAGGCCCCAGCCCTGGGCATAGTCGACCCGCACACCGTCGATGGTGGTCAGGCTGGCTTGGCCCCAGTCGGCGTCGCGTTGCAGTGCATCAATGATGCTGAATTTACCCTCGTCGGTCACATCAATATTGATTTCCGGCGTCGAAATATCGTTCGGGAATGCGGCAAACAGGCTTTCGGCGTCCTGCTCGGCCTTACTGAGGATCTCCAACAGGCGTACGGCGCTGTAGATGCCGTCGTCGAAACCGTACCAGCGCTCCTTGATGAAGATGTGCCCGCTCATCTCGCCGGCCAGCAACGAACCACTCTGCTTCATCTTCTTCTTGATCAAAGAGTGACCAGTCTTCCACATCAAGGCGCGGCCGCCGTGTTGCTCGATCAGCGGTGTCAGGCGGCGGGTGCACTTGACGTCGAAGATGATCTCGGCCCCCGGGTTGCGCGCCAGCACGTCCTGAGCGAACAGCATCAGCAGGCGGTCGGGGTAAACGATGCTGCCGGTGTTGGTCACTACACCGACGCGGTCACCGTCGCCGTCGAAGGCCAGGCCGATATCGGCACCGGTTTGCTTGACCTTGGCAATCAGGTCTTCAAGGTTTTCAGGCTTGCCCGGGTCCGGGTGGTGGTTGGGGAAGTTGCCATCCACCTCGCAGAACAGTGGGATGACTTCGCAGCCCAACGCTTCGATCAGCTGCGGCGCGATGACGCCGGCAGCGCCGTTGCCGCAGTCCACCACCACCTTGAGCTTTTTCGCCAGCTTCACGTCAGCGACGATCTGCTGGAAGTAGCGCTCGAGGATCTCGACCTTCTCCACGCTGCCTTCGCCACGGGTCAGGTCATTGGTTTTCAGGCGGGTCAGCAGGGCCTGGATCTGTTCGTTGGCCAAGGTATCGCCGGCGATGACGATCTTGAAACCGTTGTAATCCGAAGGGTTGTGGCTGCCAGTCAGCATCACGCCGGACTTGCCGGCCAGGACGTTGGCAGCAAAATACAGTGCCGGGGTCGGCACCAGGCCAACATCGCTGACCTGGCAACCGGCATCGGCCAGGCCTTTGATCAGCTGTTCGACCAGCAGCGGGCCGGACAGGCGGCCATCGCGGCCAACGGAAATCTGTGGCTCGCCTTGGGCGAGCGTCTGCGCGCCAATGGCGCGGCCGATCCAGTAAGCGGTGTCGGCGTGCAGGGTCTTGCCGACCACGCCACGGATGTCATAGGCGCGGAAAATACTGTCGGGCAGTGCGGGGACCCGTTGGGCCATGTCGTTCATCTCTGGAAGCTCCATTAGTCAAAGGCTGTCTGGGCAGGCGCAAACTGAACGCTTGGACGGTGGTTTCATCAGAGAGTTCGCCATCCATGGCCTGAACGGTCGCCGGTCGCCGGTCGGCTCAGTGGCTGCCGGAATGGCCGAAACCGCCGGTGCCGCGCTGGCTTTCGTCGAAGGCCTCGACGACTTCAAAGTGCGCTTGTACCACCGGTACCAGCACCAGCTGGGCGATGCGCTCGCCAACGGCGATGGTGAAAGGCGTGTTGCCACGGTTCCAGCACGACACCATCAGCTCACCCTGGTAGTCCGAGTCGATCAAGCCGACCAGGTTACCCAGCACGATGCCATGCTTATGGCCCAGGCCCGAGCGGGGCAGGATCATCGCGGCCAGGCCCGGGTCGCCGATATAGATCGACAGGCCGGTAGGAATCAGCAGGGTCTGGCCCGGCTCCAGGACGGTGTCTTCCTTGAGCAGGGCGCGCAGGTCCAGGCCGGCGGAGCCAGGGGTGGCATATTGCGGCAGCGGAAATTCACTGCCCAGGCGTGGGTCGAGGATCTTGGCTTGAAGAGCGTGCATGTAACTTATTGAACCTGGTTGAGCCGTTCGGCGATGAAGGCGACCAGTTGCCGGGCAATCTTGCCTTTGCTGGTCTGCGCGAAGAGGGTTTGATGCTGCTGGCGGTCGATCACGGTCAGGGCATTTTCCTCGCTGTTGAAGCCGATGCTGGGGTTGGCCACATCATTGGCGACGATCAGGTCGAGGTTCTTGTCCTTGAGCTTGCGCGTGGCGTAATCGAGCAGATGTTCGGTCTCGGCAGCGAAGCCGACACTGAACGGGCGGTCGTCGCGTCCAGCAATGGTGGCAAGGATATCGGGATTGCGCACCATCTGCAGCAGCATGCCGTCGCCTGTCGTGGGATCTTTCTTGAGCTTTTGTGTGGCAACGACCTCCGGGCGGTAGTCCGCGACCGCTGCCGAGGCGATGAACAGGTCGCACGGCATGGCCGCCTCGCAGGCTGCAAGCATGTCCCGCGCGCTGACCACGTCGATCCGGTTGACCCGGTCCGGGGTCTGCAGATGCACAGGGCCGGTGACGAGGGTCACCCGAGCACCGGCTTCTGCGGCCGCCTCGGCCAACGCGAAACCCATCTTCCCGGAGCTATGATTGGTGATGTAACGCACCGGGTCGATGTTTTCCTGGGTGGGCCCGGCGGTGATCAGCACATGTTTGCCGGTGAGCGCCTGGCGCTTGAAGCTCTCGGCGGCGCACCAGGCCAGGTCGGTGGCTTCAAGCATGCGACCCAGGCCTATGTCGCCGCAGGCCTGGCTGCCGGAGGCCGGGCCGAACACCTGGATGCCACGGGTCTTGAGCAGGTCCAGGTTGGCCTGGGTCGCCGGGTCGCGCCACATGGCCTGGTTCATGGCCGGCGCCACGGCCACGGTGGCGTCGGTGGCCAGTACCAGGGTGGTCAGCAAGTCGTCGGCCATGCCTTGTGCCATGCGCGCCATGAGGTCGGCGGTGGCGGGGGCGATCAGTACGAGGTCGGCCCATTTTGCCAGCTCGATATGGCCCATGGCCGCTTCGGCGGCAGGGTCGAGCAGATCCATGTGTACCGGGTGGCCGGACAGCGCCTGCAGGGTCAGCGGGGTGATGAATTCAGCACCACCACGGGTCATGACGACGCGCACTTGCGCGCCGTGCTCCAGGAGTCGGCGAATCAGCTCGGCGCTCTTGTAGGCGGCAATGCCGCCCCCCACGCCGAGAACGATGCGCTTGCGATACAGCCGCTGCATAGGCTTGCCTTTTTCCAGAGAGAGCGGGCAGCGACGAACAGGATTGCCTGCGGCAGAACGTCGCATGTACTAGGCGAAATAGATTAACACAGGGCCTAAACGTGTCGCAGCAGGGCGCAGAGGAGATGCAATGAAGATAAGGGAGTGGCCAGCCGAGGAGCGGCCCAGGGAAAAGCTGATGCAGCGAGGGGTGGGCAGCCTTTCGGATGCCGAATTGCTGGCTGTGTTTCTCGGCTCTGGCGTGAGAGGCCGCAACGTGGTGGAGCTGGCGCGAGGGTTGCTCGCCAGGTTCGGCGGCTTGCGCCAGTTGCTTGAAGCTGACAGGGAAGCATTCGTGGGGGAGCTCGGGCTTGGGCCGGTGCGGTATGGGCAGCTGCAGGCACTGCTGGAGATCGGCCGGCGCAACCTTGCCACTGCGATCGAGCGCGACTGCGCCCTGGAGAGCCCGTCGGCGGTGCGCAGGTACCTGAAAGCCATGCTGCGTCATGAGCCCAGCGAAGTATTTGGCTGCCTGTTCCTGGATAGCAAACACCGGCCGCTGGCGTTCGAAATCCTGTTCAGAGGGACGATCGACCGGGCCAGCATCTATCCGCGGGAGGTGGTGCGCCGTTCGTTGATGCATAACGCTGCGGCATTGATTCTCTGCCACAACCATCCTTCGGGTAACAGTGAGCCGAGCCAGGACGATGTGCACATGACGCTTGCATTGAAGCAGGGGTTGGCGCTGATCGACGTGCGGGTGCTCGATCACATCATCGTCGGTGATGGGGAGCCGCTGTCGATGGTGGAGCAGGGGTGGATTATCGCTTAGTTGCTGCCTGGCTGCAGGCTCGACCAGCCGCCGGCAAGCCAGCGGTGGGTCGAGCCTGCAAAGCCAAGGGTCAGCGTTTCACCGAGACCTTGCTCAGGTCCAAACGCCCGAACGGACTCACCTGGTACCCCTCGACCCCGTCGCGCAACAGCGCTGCCGCCGTCGGGTGCGCCAGCGGCACCCAGAGCGCCTGTTGCTGAATCAGCGTCTGCGCCTGCTGGTACAACCGGCTGCGCACGCTCTGGTCGTTGGTGGTGCGCCCTGCACTGATCAACTGGTCCAGCCGGTTGTCACAGAACCGCGCGAAGTTGGTCCCCGACTTGACCGCCGCACAGGAAAACTGCGGGCTGAGGAAGTTGTCCGGGTCGCCATTGTCACCGGCCCAGCCCATGAACAGCAGGTCATGCTCGCCGGCCTTGGCCCGACGGATCAGCTCACCCCATTCGATCACGCGGATTTCAGTCTTGATGCCGATCTTGGCCAGGTCTGCCTGGAGCATCTGCGCGCCCAGGCTTGGGTTGGGGTTGAGCAGGCTGCCCGACGGGCGGGTCCAGATCGTGGTGCTGAACCCCTCTGCGTAACCGGCTTTGCTCAGCAGCGCCTTGGCTCGCTTGAGATCCAGCGGGTAGCCGGGCAGGTCCTTGGCATAGCTCCAGGTGTTCGGCGGGTAGGGGCCGTTGGCGGCGGTGGCGGTGCCTTCGAAAACGGCCTTGAGGTAGGCCTGCTTGTCGAAGGCCAGGTTGATTGCCTGGCGCACTTCAGGTTTGTCCAGCGGCGGGTGCTCGCTGTTGATGGCCACGAAGGCTGTCATGAAGGCCGGCGTCGTGGCGACCTTCAGGTTACCGTCCTTGCTGGCTTCGGCAACGTCCAGGGGCTTGGGCGACAGGGCGACCTGGCATTCCCCACGTTTGAGTTTCTGCAGGCGTACGTTGGCGTCGGTGGTGATGGCGAAGATCAGTGGATCGACCGCAGGCTTGCCATCGAAGTAGTCAGGGTTGGCGCGGTAGCGCACCACGGCGTCCTTCTGGTAACGCTGGAAGACGAACGGGCCGGTGCCGATCGGCTGGCTATTGAGCTTTTCCGGGGTGCCTGCCTTGAGCAGTTTGTCGGCGTACTCGGCGGAGTAGATCGAAGCGAAGCCCATGCTCAAGGTGGCCAGGAACGTGGCGTCGGCGTGGGTCAGGGTGAAGCGTACGCTGTTCGGCTCCGGGGCCTCGATCGATTTGATCAGGCTGCCCAGTTGCAGTGATTGGGCGTGCGGGTAGCCACCCGGTGCGGTCTTGTGCCAAGCGTGAGCGGGGTAGAGCATGCGCTGGAAGCTGAACAGCACATCGTCGGCATCGAGCGCGCGGGTTGGCTTGAAATAAGGCGTGGAATGGAATTTGACCCCGTCACGCAGCTTGAAGTCGTACACCAGGCCGTCAGTCGACACTGTCCAGCTCTGCGCCAGGCTTGGGACGACCTTGCCTTGGCTTGCGTCGAACTCGACCAGGCGGTTCATCAGAACGTCGGCCGAGGCGTTGGTGGTGGTCAGCGAGTTGTACTGGACCACGTCGAAGCCCTCGGGGCTGGCTTCGCTGCAGATACTCAGTGGCGCGGCCTGGGCGATGCCGGCAGCAAGCAGGGTGGTGAGCATTAAGGAAAGGGCGGCGGCACGCATCGTGGCTCCTTGGCTGTCAGTGGCCCATCTGCCAGAGCAGTCTGGAAACGTCCTACCCTAGTGTGCGCATCAGCAAATGACCACCCTCTTTTTATGCGGGTTGGCGACGAGTGGTCGACAGTTCGCCGGGCTAGCCGCTATGCTGCTCGCGCACGATTTGTCTCCGGCAGATGCTCATCAGCAGTTGTTGCAATGCAGTCTTTCTGGTATAAAGCAGCGCTCTTTTCTAGGGGCTCGGCCTGTCGCATCAGCGGATCCGGTCGGTAAGACCTCCAGAATCACGGCGCCTGGCGCCAAAGACTGAGAGATTAAGCGGCCAACCCATGCCGGGTTGGGCATGTGGTTTTAGAGGGCTGAGTCATGTCGAGAGTCTGTCAAGTTACTGGTAAGGGTCCAGTAACCGGGAACAACATTTCCCACGCAAACAACAAAACCCGTCGTCGTTTCCTGCCGAACCTGCAGCACCACCGTTTCTGGGTTGAATCCGAGAACCGTTTCGTGCGTCTGCGCGTCTCTGCCAAAGGCATGCGCGTCATTGACAAGCGTGGTATCGACGTAGTGCTGGCCGAGCTGCGTGCTCGCGGCGAAAAGTTCTAAGGAGAACGTCATGCGTGAATTGATCCGTCTGGTTTCGAGTGCTGGCACTGGCCACTTCTACACCACCGACAAGAACAAGCGCACCACCCCGGACAAAATCGAGATCAAGAAATACGATCCCGTTGTTCGCAAGCACGTGGTGTACAAGGAAGCCAAGATCAAGTAATTGATCGGCGACCTGAAAAAAACCCGCATCCGAAAGGACGCGGGTTTTTTTTTACGTGGATGCCAACAGCAGTGGATATCAGCTGATGCGCAGGCCGTCGATGGTGCCGTTGGCATCGACGCTGATCATCACCCGGTCGGAGCGTATGTCCAAGGTGGTGACGTCGCGTGGGCCGGCGGCGCTCAGCAGGCCAGTAAGTTCGAGAATGTAGGGTTTGACGCTTTCTACATACTGCGAGCCAATCACGTGACGAGCACGGTCGAGGATATCGCTAGTCATGGTGTTCTCCTTGAGTTGTCCCGAATTGGACGCATCAAGGATCACGCCGTTGGCTTGCCGGGCTGTGGTACATAATCACCACGCTGGCGTCGCAATCATTTCTGCTCGAACATCACATAAATCTTGCGGCACGGCTCCAGCACTTCCCAGGTGCCCTTGAAGCCAGCCGGGATGACGAACCGATCACCGGCACGCAGGGTCTTGGCCCCGCCATCCGGGTCGCGCAATACTGAAACGCCCTGCACGATCTCGCAGTATTCGTGCTCGGTGTAGTTCACCGTCCACTGCCCCACTTCACCTTCCCAGACACCTGCGGCGAACTGCCCGCACGGGCTGGAATAGTGGTTGTAGACAGCCTGGTCTGGTTCGCCCTTGAGGATTTTTTCTGCCGCGGGACGGTAGCGTTCAGCCTCGGTGAGGACCTGGGCGAAGTCGATGATGCTGGCGATGTTCATGGTGCGGCTCCTATTTTTGTTTAATAAAATGCACATCAGTAGGCTTTTGAGCCTCTTGTGTCAAATATATTGATAGTTTGCACTGGCTGGTTTAGGGTATCGCTTGCCAGTGTGCGCTTGTCGCCCGGCCAGAATTCTGACAACGCCTGTGAGTCCTCAGTGCGGCGTTGCACCTAAACAAGAGGAGGAGTTTCGTATGACCACCCTGACTCGTGCAGACTGGGAGCAACGTGCCCAGCAATTGAAGATCGAAGGGCGTGCCTTCATCAACGGCGAATACACCGACGCCGCATCCGGTGAAACCTTCGACTGCCTGAGCCCGGTCGACGGACGCTTCCTGGCCAAGGTTGCCAGCTGCGACCTGGCCGATGCCAACCGCGCGGTGGAAAACGCCCGTGCAACCTTCGATTCCGGCGTCTGGTCGCAGCTGGCTCCGGCCAAGCGCAAAGCCAAGCTGATCCGCTTCGGCGACCTGCTGCGCAAGAACGTCGAAGAGCTGGCGCTGCTGGAAACCCTGGACATGGGCAAGCCGATCGGCGACTCCTCCAGCATCGACGTGCCAGGCGCGGCCAATGCCATCCACTGGACCGCCGAAGCCATCGACAAGGTCTACGACGAAGTTGCACCCACCCCGCATGACCAGCTAGGCCTGGTCACCCGCGAGCCAGTGGGTGTGGTCGGTGCCATCGTACCGTGGAACTTCCCGCTGCTGATGGCCTGCTGGAAGATCGCTCCAGCCCTGGCCACCGGTAACTCGCTGGTACTCAAGCCATCCGAGAAGTCGCCGCTGACCGCTATCCGCATCGCCCAGCTGGCCATCGAAGCCGGCATCCCGGCCGGTGTGCTGAACGTACTCCCAGGCTACGGCCACACCGTCGGCAAGGCCCTGGCCCTGCACATGGACGTCGATACCCTGGTGTTCACCGGCTCGACCAAGATCGCCAAGCAGCTGATGGTGTACGCTGGCGAGTCGAACATGAAGCGCGTCTGGCTGGAGGCCGGCGGCAAGAGCCCGAACATCGTCTTCGCCGACGCCCCGGACCTGCAGGCCGCTGCCGAAGCTGCCGCCAGTGCCATCGCCTTCAACCAGGGCGAAGTCTGCACTGCCGGTTCCCGCCTGCTGGTCGAGCGTTCGATCAAGGACAAGTTCCTGCCCATGGTGGTTGAAGCGCTCAAGGGCTGGAAACCAGGCAACCCGCTGGACCCGCAGACCACCGTCGGTGCGCTGGTCGACACCCAGCAGATGAATACCGTGCTGTCGTACATCGACGCCGGCCACAAGGACGGCGCCAAGTTGCTGGCCGGTGGCAAGCGCACCTTGGAAGAAACGGGCGGCACTTATGTCGAGCCGACCATCTTCGACGGCGTGACCAACGCCATGAAGATCGCCCAGGAAGAAATCTTCGGCCCGGTGCTGTCGGTCATCGCCTTCGATACCGCCGAAGAAGCCATCGCCATTGCCAACGACACGCCCTATGGCCTCGCCGCTGGTATCTGGACCTCGGATATTTCCAAGGCCCACAAGACCGCCCGTGCCGTGCGCGCGGGCAGTGTCTGGGTCAACCAGTACGACGGCGGCGACATGACCGCGCCGTTCGGCGGCTTCAAGCAGTCGGGCAACGGCCGTGACAAGTCGCTGCATGCGCTGGAGAAGTACACCGAGCTGAAGGCGACCTGGATCAAGCTGTAAATCCATAGGGGCTGCGCTACAGCCCCAACAACAGCCGGGCCGGTTCACGCCGTCCCGGCTGTGTCGTTTCTGCTATTCAAGAATTCTGCCTGGGAGGCTGCTATGCGCTGGGGAACCTACTTTGCCGTGCTGGCATCGGTGCTGAGCGTCGGGCTCGCGCTCGGCGTGAGCATGCCGCTGGTGTCCCTGCGGCTGGAGGCCTGGGGCTACGGCAGCTTCGCCATCGGCGTGATGGCGGCTATGCCGGCGCTGGGTGTGCTGCTCGGGGCGAGCCTGGCCAGCCGCCTGGCCGGGTGGGTCGGCGTGCCTGCGGCCATGCGCTTGTGCCTGTGGGGCGGGGCGTTATCGATCGGCCTGCTGGCGGTGTTGCCGAGCTACCCGCTGTGGTTGGCGCTACGCTTGCTGATCGGTATGTCGCTGACCGTGGTGTTCATCCTTGGCGAGAGCTGGATCAACCAGTTGGTGGTGGAGCAGTGGCGCGGGCGCCTGGTGGCGCTGTATGGCAGCAGCTACGCCTTGAGCCAGCTGGCCGGGCCACTGGTACTGGGCTTTCTCGGCTCCGACGATGACTTTGGCTTCTGGGCTGCGACGGGCCTGTTACTGCTATCGCCCTTGCTGCTGTTGGGCCGTGGCGGCGCACCGAGTACCGAGGCCTGCAGCGTTACCTTCCGCGACCTGTTCGCCTTCTGTCGCCGACTGCCGGTGATCGCCTGGGCCATCGCGCTGTTCGCTTCCTTCGAGGCGATGATCCTCACCCTGTTGCCGGTGTATTGCCTGCAGCAGGGTTTCACCACCGAGCTGGCGCTGTTCATGGTCAGTACCGTGGTGGTGGGTGACGCGGTGCTGCAATTGCCGATTGGCGCCTTGGCCGACCACATGTCGCGGCGCGCACTGTTCACCGCTTGTGCGGTGACCTTGCTGTGTTCCAGCCTGGCGATTCCGTTGCTTTTGCACACGCCGGCGATCTGGCCGTTGTGGGTGCTGTTCGGTGCCAGTGCCGGTGGCCTGTTCACCTTGTCGCTGATACTGATCGGCGAGCGGTACCGGGATGATGCCCTCGTGCGGGCCAATGCCCATGTGGCGCAGCTGTGGGGTATCGGCTGCCTGCTGGGGCCGTTGCTGGCAGGTGCTGGTAGCCAGTGGCTCAGTGGCCATGCCTTGCCGCTGCTGATGGCAATTGGGGCGGCCGGATTGGTGGTGTTGACCCAGCGGCGCGGTGCCTTCGAGCCCGCCGCCGCCTGAGGCCCCGGGCTAAAGCATTTTCTCCAGCCCGACGGCCTTGCTGATCCACGCATTGAACCGCCGCCAGAGCCCGCCGGGCTCTGCCGTCAGGGTGTGCAGTTGGCCGTTGTCCTCGGTCACCCAGGCCAGCTGGTCATTTTCGAGCCTGACCTGATAACTGAGCGCTGGCGCCATACCCTGAACGGCCAGCTCGCGGGTGTATTCGGCCAGCTCCGGGCTGTCCACCAGCACCCCGACCTCGGTATTCCACAGCACCGAACGCGGGTCGAAATTGAACGAGCCGATGAAGGTCTTGCGCCGGTCGAACACGATCGCCTTGCTGTGCAGGCTGGAATCCGAACCGCCTTGGTAACTCAGGCGTCCGGCACTGGGGTCGCCCGGCTGGCGGCGTAACTCGAACAGCTGCACGCCGTGTTCGAGCAGCGCCCGGCGGTAGGGTGCATACCCGCCATGCACCGCCGGTACATCGGTGGCCTCCAGTGAGTTGGTCAACAGCTTGACCGACGTACCGGCGTCCGCACGGCCGGTCAGGTACAGCAGCCCCGGCTCGCCAGGGACGAAATAGGCCGAAACCAGGATCAACTCGTGATGCACGTTAGCCAGGTCAGGGGCCAACTGCTGGCTCATCAGCAGCTGCGGATCCGGCTCGTCGTCTGCCAGCACCTTGCTCGGTGCGTCCCACAAGGCCTGACTGTGGGCCCAGATCAGCTCATTACGCCAAACATCCAGGCGTGGCTCTGACTGATAGGCCATCAGGCGGTCATACAGCGCCTTGCGTTGTACCCGCGCCTCGGCCAGGGACACTTCCAGGCGGTGGCGGCTGGCGGCAAGGTCGGCGGCATCCGGCAGTTGCCAGAGGAAGTCAGTGACAGGCCTGCTCAGGGCACTGTTCCAGTATTGGTCGAAGCTGTGCCCGAGCTGCTCGGCCACCGGGCCCACGCCGAGCATGTCGATGTCAGTGAAATTCAGGTTGGGCTCGGCATCGAAATATTCATCGCCCAGGTTGCGCCCGCCGACGATGGCCATGCTGTTGTCCACCAGGAACAGCTTGTTGTGCATGCGCCGGTGCTGGCGCGACAGGTTGAACAGGCGCCCGAACGCCCGCGTCACCCCTGTGCTGCGGCCAAGGTGCAGTGGGTTGAATACACGGATCTGGATGTTCGGATGGGCATCCAGGGTGCCCATGATGGTGTCCAGGCCATCGCTGGTGGTGTCGTCGAGCAGAATGCGCACGCGTACGCCCCGATCGGCCGCGCGCAGCAGTTCATGGACCAGGGCGCGGGTGCTCAGGCCGTCGTGGACGATGTAGTACTGCAAGTCGATGCTGGCCTGGGCGTTGCGGATCAGCTCGGCGCGGGCACGGAAGGCCTCGTTGCTGTTGGGCAGCAGACGGAAACCGGACCGTCCCTCATAGGGTGCGGCCTGGCGCAATACCGAGCGGCCGAAAGCTGAATCTTTGGCCGGCAATGCCTGGCTGGTCTCGCGGGGTGTACCGACGCTGGCGCAGCCTGCAAGGCCTAGCAGCGCCAGCAGCAGGGGCAGAGCTCGCTGGAGTCTCAAAGGTGGATCGTCCTGTGCGGCAAGGGCTTGAGAGGTAGGACCGTCAAGGGCGGCGCAAAGTTACCCGTCGGTGTGACTTTCATCCAGTAGACGAAGGGCGGTTTCCCCCACTTTGCGCACCGCGTCCTCGATTTGCGGGGTTGGCCGCGCGGCAAAATTCATCCGCAGGCAGTGGCGGAACTTGCCAGAGGCCGAAAAGATGCTGCCCACGGCAACCTGCACGCCCTGTTCCAGTAAAGCGCGGTTCAGCCGCAGCGTGTCGAAATGTTCTGGCAGCTCCACCCACAGCATGAAGCCGCCCTGAGGCCGGCTGACGCGTGTGCCAGGCGGGAAGTAGCGGTTTACCCAGTCGCTCATCAGGTCGCGGCCGCGCTGGTACTGGCTACGCATGCGCCGTACATGGGGGTGGTAGTGGCCGCTGGCGATGAAATCGGCGATCGCCAGCTGCGGCTGGGTGGCCGTGCTGCCGGTGCTGATGTACTTCATGTGCAACACCCGCTCCAGATAGCGCCCTGGCGCCACCCAGCCGATGCGCAGGCCCGGGGCGAGCGTCTTGGAGAACGAACTGCACAGCAGCACGCGACCGTCGCCGTCGAACGACTTGAGGGTGCGCGGGCGAGGGTAGGTGTAGGCCAGGTCGCCATACACATCGTCTTCGAGGATGGCGACATCGTAGCGCTGGGCCAGGTTCAGCAGGGCCTTCTTGCGCGCTTCGGGCATGATGTAGCCAAGCGGATTGTTACAGCTTGGCGTGATCTGGATGAGCTTGATCGGCCACTGTTCAAGTGCCAGTTCCAGCGCTTCCAGGCTGATGCCGGTGATAGGGTCGGTAGGGATTTCCAACGCCTTCATGCCCAAGCCTTTGAGGGTTTGCATGGCGCCGTGGAAGCTCGGCGAATCTACCGCGACAATGTCGCCCGGCTCGCAGACTGCGCGGATACTGCACGACAACGCCTCGTGGCAGCCGGTCGTCACCACCAAGTCCGCCGGGCCAAGGCGGCAGCCCGAGTCCAGCACCAGGCGGGCAACCTGCTCGCGCAAGGCGAGGTTGCCGTGGATGTTGTCGTAGTACAGCCCCGGCATGTCCTGGCGCCGGCTGAGCTGGGCCAGGCTGCGCAGCAGGGGCTTCAGGCTCGGGCTGTCGATGTCGGGCATGCCGCGGCCGAGCTGTATGACGTCTTGACGAGGCGTGCTGCGTACCAGCTCCAGGACCTGTTCCCACTGCGAGATGTCCACTGGCCGCTGGGCCGGGCGGCTGACGGCGGGCAGTGCGGCGAGGCGGCGATGGTCGTTGACGAAGTAGCCGGATTTGGGACGTGGCGAAACCATGCCGTTGTCTTCCAACAGGCGGTAGGCCTGCTGCACCGTACTCAGGCTGACCCCGTGCTCCACGCTCAGGGCGCGCACCGATGGCAGGCGCTGGCCGGGGCGGTAGAAGCCCTGCTCGATACGGGTGCCGAGCAGCTCGGCGAGGTTCAGGTAGAGCGTCACGGCATACTCCTGTGGCGATTGCCCGCCCGACCAGTACAGTTGCGCTGAAAATACAGCATTCAGGCAGAAATTGGCCAATTCTGTATGGGAATAATAAGGGTGTATTGAATCTGTATTGCTGGTGCTGGCAACGCGCATGCTTTCTCCACGTAATCACTGAACGGGAGAACGCAGCGATGGGCGGGATGAGCGATGTGCGCTTGCAATTGTTGGCCAGGGAGCTGGAAGCCGGGCAGCAGGCCAAGGTGTTCAACGCCCCGCAAGGGATGGGGCGCTGGGGCCTGATGCTGCATCGCTGGCACACCCGCAGGGCGTTGCTGCAGTTGACTGATGCCGAGCTGCGCGATGTTGGGCTGAGCTGGGAGCAGGCGCTGAGCGAAGGGCGTAAACCCTTCTGGAAAGACTGACCTGCATGACCCTGCGCGGTCCTTGCTGGACCGCTCAGGTTTCAGGCCAATTCTTTGAGCCTGTGCCAGAGCATCCCCAACGCCAGCAGCGGCGAACGCAGGTATTTGCCGCCAGGGAAGGTGATGTGTGGCACCTTGGCGAACAGGTCGAAGCGCCCGCTTTGCTGGCCGCTGATGGCTTCACCCAGCAGGCGCGCTGCCAGGTGAGTGGCGTTGAGCCCATGGCCAGAGTAGGCCTGGGCGTAATAGACATTCGGCTGGCTGGCCAGGCGGCCGATCTGTGGCAGGCGGTTGGCGCCGATGCCGATCATCCCACCCCACTGGTAATCGATGCGTACATCGGCCAGTTGCGGGAACACCTTGAGCATCTTCGGCTGCATGTAGGCGGCAATGTCCTGTGGGTCGCGGCCGGAGTAATGGCAGGCACCGCCGAACAACAGGCGGTGGTCGGCGGACAGGCGATAGTAGTCCAGTGCCACGCGCTGGTCGCACACCGCCATGTTCTGCGGCAGCAGCTGGCGCGCGCGTTCCTCACCCAGCGGTTCGGTGGCGATGATGTAGCTGCCTGCTGGCAGCACCTTGCCGCCCAGTTCGGGGTTCAGGCCGTTGTGATAGGCATTGCAGCACAGCACCAGGGTTTTGGCGCGCACCCTGCCTTGGGCGGTGTGCACTTTCACTTCAGGGCCGTACTCGATGCGGCTGACGTGCGATTGCTCGAATAGCTGCACACCGAGGCGGCTGGCCACGGCTGCTTCGCCCAGCGCCAGGTTGAGCGGGTGCAGGTGCCCTGAGCCCATGTCGATCAGGCCGCCCACATACCGCTCGGAGCCGACCACGCTGTGGATAGCGTCTTTGTGCACCAGACGCAGTTCGTGACGGTAGCCCAGGCTGCGCAATTCTTCGGCATCTTCGGCGAAGCCTTGCAGCTCGCCGGGCTTGTTGGCCAGGTCGCAGTAACCCCAGGTCAGGTCGCAGGCGATGGCGTGGCGCTCGACCCGCTCGCGGACGATGTCCACGGCTTCCAGGCCCATCAGCTTCATGCTGCGTACGCCTTCTTCACCGATCACCGCACGGAACTGCTCCAGGCCGTGGCCCACGCCCCGGATAAGCTGGCCGCCATTGCGACCGCTGGCACCCCAGCCGAGCTTGCGCGCTTCGAGCAGGATCACCGACAGGCCGCGTTCGGCCAGCTCGATGGCGGTATTGAGGCCCGAGTAGCCGCCGCCAACGATGCACACGTCGGCGCTGTGCTCGCCTTGCAGGTACGGATGATCGGGGTGTGGCGCGCTGCTGGCGGCGTAGTAGGAGGCGGCGTGCTGCGCGCTGTGGATCATTGGCGGGTCCTGGGTGTCGAGACAGAGGAGGGAGGATAAGCCGGGTTTTCGGGGTCGGGCAACCGGCCTCATTCTGGGCAAGCCGGCGATGAGGCCTATAATCGAGCCTCAATCTTCAATGTGTTTGTCACCATGTCCTGCAACCGCCACAAGATCCAGTTCCTGCGTGAACTCATCCCTTCCTTCGAATGCGAGCCCGGTTGTCACGACTGTTGCGGCCCGGTAACCACGTCTGCCGAAGAGATGGCCCGCCTGCCGCGCAAGTCGCAGGCTGAGCAGGATGCGGCACTGGAGCGCCTGGACTGTGTGCACCTGGGGCCCAATGGCTGCACCGTCTACGAAGAGCGGCCGATGATCTGCCGCCTGTTCGGCACCTCCCCGCGCATGGCCTGCCCACGCGGCCGTGGCCCGGAACAGATGATCGAACCGCAGGCCGAGGAGCTCGTCCACCGGTTCATCGCCACCACCCGGCAGGTGCTGGTCTAGCGTCAATCCGGGATCGGCAGGCAGAGGCTTTCCTTCACCTCCTCCATCACGATGTAGCTCTTGGATTCACGCACATGCGGCAGCTTGAGCAGGATGTCGCCAAGCAGCTTGCGGTATGAAGCCATCTCCGAAATACGTGCCTTGACCAGGTAATCGAAATCGCCCGACACCAAGTGGCATTCCAGCACGTGGGGCAGCTTGAGTACCGCGCGGCGGAACTCCTCGAAGGTGTCGCCCGACTTGTAGTCCAGGCTGATTTCCACGAATACCAGCAGGCTGCCCTTCAGGTGCTGAGGGTTGAGCCGGGCGTTGTAGCCCATGATGATGCCCTCCCGCTCCAGGCGGCGCACGCGCTCGGTGCAAGGGGTGGTGGAAAGCCCGACTTTCTCGCCCAGTTCGGTGAAGGAAATGCGCCCGTCATTCTGCAGGATCCGCAGGATGTTGCGGTCGATCTTGTCCAGTTCACGCTTGCTCTGGTGCTGGGTTCTCATAGGGGATGCCCCTCCGTGAAAGGCGTTTTTGCCGAGAATTCTCGCCAAATATAGGCTTTTATATAGTGAATTGCACTGGCCTGTAATTTTTATACTGCGCGCATCCATGCCATTTCAACAAAAATGCGGTGCGCCGCGTGCGAGGGATCAACGATGCGAGTTCTGGTACTTGGTAGCGGTGTAATCGGAACCGCCAGTGCCTATTACCTGGCCCGGCAAGGTTTTGAAGTGACTGTGGTCGATCGCCAACCGGCGGTGGCGATGGAAACCAGCTTCGCCAACGCAGGCCAGATCTCGCCCGGCTACGCCTCGCCGTGGGCCGCCCCAGGCGTGCCGCTCAAAGCCATCAAGTGGCTGCTGGAGCGCCACGCGCCGCTGGCCATCAAGCTGACCGGCGACGTCGACCAGTACCTGTGGATGGCGCAGATGCTGCGTAACTGCACCGCCAGCCGGTATGCAGTGAACAAGGAGCGCATGGTGCGCCTGTCTGAGTACAGCCGTGATTGCCTCGACGAACTGCGCGCCGAAACCGGTATCGCTTACGAAAGCCGCACCTTGGGTACCACCCAGCTGTTCCGCACCCAGGCTCAGGTCGATGCTGCTGCCAAGGACATCGCTGTGCTCGAGCAGTCGGGGGTGCCCTATGAGCTGCTGGACCGCGATGGCATTGCCCGTGTCGAGCCCGCCCTGGCCGGGGTCAAGGGCATTCTTGCCGGCGCCCTGCGCCTGCCCAACGACCAGACCGGCGACTGCCAGCTGTTCACCACCAGGCTTGCTGACATGGCCCTCAAGCTGGGTGTCGAATTCCGCTTCGGCCAGGACATCCAGCGCCTCGACTTCGCCGGTGACCGAATCAATGGCGTATGGGTCGACGGTAAGCTTGAAACCGCCGACCGCTACGTGCTGGCGCTGGGCAGCTACTCGCCGCAGATGCTCAAACCGCTGGGCATCAAAGCACCGGTCTACCCGCTCAAGGGGTATTCGCTGACCGTGCCGATCACCAACGCCGACATGGCGCCTACTTCGACCATTCTCGATGAGACCTACAAGGTCGCCATCACCCGCTTCGACAACCGTATCCGTGTCGGCGGCATGGCTGAGATCGCCGGCTTTGACCTGTCGCTGAACCCGCGCCGGCGCGAAACACTGGAGATGATCGTCAACGACCTTTATCCTCGCGGCGGTGACCTGAGCCAGGCCAGTTTCTGGACCGGCCTGCGGCCGGCGACCCCGGACGGCACCCCGATCGTGGGGGCTACCGCGTTTCGAAACCTGTTCCTCAATACCGGCCACGGTACGCTGGGTTGGACCATGGCCTGTGGTTCCGGGCGCCTGCTGGCTGACCTGATTGCGCGCAAAAAGCCGCAAATCAGCGCTGAGGGGCTGGATATTTCACGCTATGGCAACACCCGGGAAGCCGCCAAGCAAGGCCATACGGCGCCTGTGCACCAGTAATCGCCTGGCGTCACCGGCCCATCGCTGGCCTGCCGGCGATGGGTTCAACACTGTTTTCAACCTGAACCACCATAAGGCTGCCGCCATGCGTCCCGCCCGCGCCCTGATCGACCTCCAAGCCCTGCGTCACAACTACCGCCTTGCCCGTGAACTGACCGGCGCCAAAGCCCTCGCCGTGATCAAGGCCGACGCCTATGGCCACGGTGCCGTGCGTTGCGCCCTTGCACTGGAAGCCGAAGCCGATGGCTTTGCCGTGGCGTGCATCGAAGAGGCGCTGGAGTTGCGTGCGGCAGGCATCAAGGCGCCGATGCTGCTGCTCGAAGGCTTTTTCCAAGCCAGCGAGCTTTCCCTGATCGCCGAGCATGACCTGTGGTGCGTGGTGCACTCGCTGTGGCAGCTGGAGGCCATCGAAAATACCCCCGTGCATAAGCCATTGACCGTTTGGCTCAAGCTCGACAGCGGCATGCACCGTGTCGGCCTGCACCCCAAGGACTATCACGACGCTTACCAGCGCCTGCTGGCCAGCGGCAAGGTTGCGCGCATCGTGCTGATGAGCCATTTCGCCCGTGCCGATGAACTGGATGCCGACGCCACTGAGCAGCAGATTGCCGTGTTCGAGGCCGCCCGCCAGGGGCTGGCTGCCGAATGCAGCCTGCGCAACTCGCCCGGCGTGCTCGCCTGGCCTCATGCCCCCAGCGACTGGGTGCGCCCTGGCATCATGCTGTATGGCGCAACCCCGTTCGACGTGGCGCAAGCCCAGGCCGAGCGCCTGCAGCCGGTAATGACCCTGCAATCGCAGGTGATCAGCGTGCGGGAACTGCCCGCTGGCGAGCCCGTAGGCTATGGCGCCAAGTTCATCAGCCAACGCCCCACCCGGGTGGGTGTCGTTGCCATGGGCTATGCCGATGGCTACCCCCGCCAGGCCCCGACCGGTACCCCGGTGATGGTCGCCGGCAAGCGCAGCCAGCTGATTGGCCGGGTTTCCATGGACATGCTGTGCATCGACCTGACCGACGTGCCCGAAGCGACCATCGGCAGCCCGGTCGAGCTGTGGGGCAAGCACGTGTTGGCCAGTGACGTCGCCATGCACGCAGGGACCATCCCCTACCAGATCTTCTGCAACCTCAAACGCGTGCCACTGGACTACGTCGGCGAATGACACGCTGAAGCGGACAGCCTGAGGGGCGGTGTGTTGTAAATACTGAACGGCATTGCCATGATATCGTTCACATTCACCCCGCCATCTCACCGTTTCAGGAGGCTCCAGCTTTGGACGTCGGCGAACGACTGCAAGCCATCCGCAAGCTCAAGGGCCTGTCCCAGCGTGAACTCGCCAAGCGTGCGGGCGTGACCAACAGCACCATCTCGATGATCGAGAAGAACAGTGTGAGCCCCTCGATCAGTTCGCTGCGCAAGGTGCTCAGCGGCATTCCCATGTCCATGGTCGAGTTTTTCTCCGTGGAACTGGAAGCGCAAAGCCAGGCCCAGATTGTCTACAAGGCCCACGAGCTGATCGACATTTCCGACGGCGCGGTGACCATGAAGCTGGTAGGCAAGTCGCATCCCAACCGCGCGATCGCCTTTCTTACCGAGGTCTACCCGCCGGGTGCCGACACCGGAGCGGAGATGCTCACCCACGATGGCGAAGAGACCGGCATCCTCCTGGAGGGCCGGCTGGAACTGGTGGTAGGCACCGAGACCTTCATCCTCGAAGAAGGTGACAGCTACTACTTCGAAAGCACCCGCCCGCACCGTTTTCGCAACCCGTTCGATGAGCCGGCCCGACTGATCAGCGCGGCAACGCCCTCGAACTTTTGATCCAGCGCAGTGCATTGATTCGGCAATACCCCTTTCCTGAGTAGGGTCGTTTCACGGCTTGTGGGTTCCCGCTATACTTTTCAACGCTCGCATTACCGTGGCCGCGGGCGTGATTAGCCACCATGAGGGTGTTCGCGTGAACCAAATCAAGAAGATGCTGGCCGTACCAGCAGCCGTATTCGCCCTTTGGGCAATGAGCGCAACCGCTGCGACCAATGATGACATTGCCAAACGCCTCGAGCCGGTGGGTCAGGTGTGCGTCCAGGGCCAGGAATGCAAGGGCATGGAGGTGGCCGCTTCGGCTGGCGGTGGCGGTGCCAAGACACCGGATGAAGTCATCGCCAAGCATTGCAACGCCTGCCATGGCAGCGGCCTGCTCGGCGCGCCGAAAATTGGCGATACCGCCGCATGGAAAGAACGTGCCGACCACCAGGGCGGCCTCGATGGGATCCTTGCCAAGGCCATAACCGGCATCAATGCCATGCCCCCCAAGGGCACCTGCGCCGATTGCTCGGATGAAGACCTCAAGGCCGCCATCCAGAAGATGTCCGGGCTTTGAGCCAGCGTTGAATTGCCGATAGCCCGCCTTCCATGGCGGGCTTTGTCTTTGCGCAGGCAACGAACCGCTGTCGATTCCTGTCCAACCCCTGAACCTACGGAAGACTCAGGAGGCCAAGATGCACCTCTGCTCCATCGACCAGGCCGTCGAGCAGGTCTTGTCACGCTTGCCCGCCCACATTCACATGGGCCTGCCGCTGGGGCTTGGCAAACCCAATGCCTTCGTCAATGCGTTGTACGCCCGGGTGCGTGACCTGCCAGAGCGCCGCTTGACGATCTACACGGCTTTGTCGCTTGGCCGCCCACCCTTGGGCGACGGCCTGCAACGACGTTTCCTCGAGCCCTTCGTCGAGCGTGTGTTCGCCGATTACCAGGAACTCACCTACCTGGCCGACCTGCGCAACGACCAGCTGCCGCCGAACATCCGCGTCGAGCAGTTCTTCATGCAGCCCGGCGGCCTGCTACACAGTGATTGCGCGCAGCAAGACTACGTCAGCAGCAATTACAGCCACGCAGCCCGCGACATCAACGCCAAGGGCCTGAACCTGATCGCGCAATTGGTCGCCGCCACGCCGGAAAGGCCGGTGCACTTGAGCCTGGCCTGCAACCCCGACATCACCCTCGACCTGCTGCCGATGATCGCCAAGCGCCGCGAGGCCGGCGAAACCATCCTCATGCTCGGCCAGGTGCATGCCGAGCTGCCCTACATGCCAGGCGATTCGGAGTTGGGCATGGAGGCGTTCGACCTGCTGATCGATCAGGTGGAACAGCGTCGGCTGTTCTCCACACCGAACATGCCGGTAACCACCCAGGACCATTGTATCGGCCTGCACGCCAGCACCCTGGTGCGCGATGGCGGCACCCTGCAGATCGGCATTGGCGCCATGGGTGATGCCGTGACCGCTGCGTTGCTGGCGCGCCAAGGCGACAACCCTGGGTATCGGGCATTGATGGGTGAGCTGGATGTAGGGCCCTGGCACACCCTGATCGAGCGTGAGGGCGGGCTGGATGCGTTCGCCCAAGGCCTCTACGGGTGCAGTGAGATGTTCGTCAACGGCCTGCTGGCGCTGGCCGAAGCCGGGGTGGTGCGGCGCCCGGCTGACGAGCAAGGCGTGCTGGTACATGGCGGCTTCTTCCTTGGCCCGCAGGCGTTCTATCAACGCTTGCGGGAGATGCCACTGGAGCAGCGCGCGCAGTTTGCCATGACGCGTATCAGCTTCATCAACGAGCTGTATGGCCAGGAAGAACTGAAGCGCCGCCAGCGGCGTGATGCCCGCTTCATCAACACAGTGTTCACCATGACCCTGCTCGGCGCGGGGGTAGCCGACCAGCTGGAAAATGGCCGCGTGCTCAGCGGCGTGGGCGGGCAGTACAACTTCGTCGCACAGGGCCACGCGCTGGAGGGCGGGCGATCCATCCTGTTGCTGCGCAGTTGGCGTGAGGCGGGGGGCGAGGTCAGCTCCAACCTGCTCTGGGCCTACGGCCACTGCACCATCCCCCGGCACTTGCGTGACATCGTGGTGACCGAGTACGGCATCGCCGACTTGCGGGGGCAGACCGACAGCGAAGTGATCGCCCGGCTACTGGCAATCACCGACTCCAGATTCCAGGGCGAGCTGATCGAACAGGCCAAGCAGGCAGGCAAGCTCGCAAAAGACTTTCAACTCGATGCGCGGTTTACCGACAACACGCCTGAGCGACTTGAGCAGATCAGGGCGCGGCATGCACGGCTGTTCCCTGAGTACCCGTTGGGGACTGATTTCACTGCCGAGGAACGGGACTTGCTGCGGGCGCTGGGCTGGCTCAAAAGCAAGTTCAGGTTGAGCGAGGTGCTGGAGCTGGGCAAGGCAGCGCTGGATGCGCCGGGGCCGGAGGGGTATGCGGCGCAGTTGGCGCGCATGCAGCTCGATGAGCCGCGAGGGCTGAAAGAAGAGCTGTATCAGCGGTTGGTTTTGGCAGGGTTGGCGGCTACGCGATAATTACGGGCCTGCTTTGCAGCGGACTGCCGGCACGCCAGCTCCTTTGGGAGCCGGCTTGCCGACGATGAGGCCGGTACAGGCTCAATCGATGAAGCTGACCACGCCACCTTCCAGCGACTTCACCCGGGCCAGGGATTCAACGCGGTAACCTTGGCTATCCAGCTCGGCACGGCCACCCTGGAACGATTTCTCGATGACGATACCCAGGCCGGCAACGGTGGCACCGGCTTGCTTGATGATCGAGATCAGCGCCTGGGAGGCCTTGCCGTTGGCCAGGAAGTCATCGATCACCAGCACGCGGTCGCTGCTGTTGAGGTGGCGCGGGGAGATGGCCACGGTGTTTTCGGTCTGCTTGGTGAAGGAATACACCGAGGCCGTCAGCAGGTTTTCGGTCAGGGTCAGGGACTGATGCTTGCGCGCGAAGATCACCGGAACGCCCAGCTTCAGGCCAGTCATCACCGCCGGCGCAATGCCCGAGGCTTCGATGGTGACGATCTTGGTCACACCGGCATCGGCGTAAAGGCGAGCGAATTCGTCACCGATCAGCTGCATCAGCGCAGGGTCGATCTGGTGGTTGAGAAACGCATCGACTTTGAGAACCTGATCGGAAAGCACGATGCCTTCGTCGCGAATCTTCTGCTGCAGTGCTTCCACTGTGTATCTCCGATGTAGCAAAGGTGGCCGCAAAGAGCGGCAGAGTTAAAGAGTAATGGTTGATCAGCGTTTGAGCATTGCCCGGATATCGGCCAGTGCGTTGTTGCCACGCGCGGCTTTGACTTCCACTGGCGCATCGTCCAGGCCTTCCCAGGCCAGGTCGTCCGGCGGCAGTTCGTCGAGAAACCGGCTGGGCGTGCAGTCGATGATTTCGCCATACTGCTTGCGTTTGGCAGCGAAGGTGAAGGCCAGGGTCTGGCGGGCGCGGGTAATGCCCACGTAGGCCAGGCGGCGTTCCTCTTCGATGGTGTCGGCTTCGATGCTCGAGCGGTGGGGGAGGATTTCCTCCTCCATGCCCATGATGAACACGTACGGGAATTCCAGGCCTTTGGACGCGTGCAGGGTCATCATCTGCACCCCCTCGGCGTTTTCTTCCTCTTCCTGCTGACGCTCGAGCATGTCACGCAGCACCAGCTTGCCGATGGCGTCCTCGATGGTCATGTCACCCTCTTCGTCCTTCTCGAGGGTGTTCTTCAGTGCTTCTACCAGGAACCAGACGTTGCTGATGCGGAACTCGGCGGCTTTGTCGCTGGCCGTTTGCTGGCGAATCCAGTTTTCATAGTCGATGTCGCGGATCATCTCGTGCAGCGCTGCGATCGGGTCTTCCAGGGCGACTTTGTGGCGCACGCCGTCGAGCCAATGCTTGAAACGCTGCAGACGCTCGGTATAACGCGCGTCCAGATGCTCGCCCAAGCCCAGTTCTTCGCTGGCGGCATACATCGACACGCCCCGTTCGGTCGCGTAGTTGCCGAGCTTTTCCAGGGTGGTCGAGCCGATCTCGCGGCGCGGTACGTTGATCACCCGCAGGTAGGCGTTGTCGTCATCCGGGTTCACCAGCAAGCGCAGGTAGGCCATCAGGTCCTTGACTTCCTGGCGGCCGAAGAAGCTGTTGCCGCCCGACAGGCGATACGGCACCTGATGGTGCTGCAGTTTCAGCTCGATCAGCTTGGCCTGGTAGTTACCGCGGTAGAGGATGGCGAAGTCACTGTAAGGGCGGTTGGTGCGCAGGTGCAGGGTGAGGATTTCCATGGCCACACGCTCGGCCTCGGCGTCCTCATTCTTGCAGCGGATCACACGGATCTCGTCGCCCACGCCCATCTCGCTCCACAGCTGCTTCTCGAAGGCATGCGGGTTGTTGGCGATCAGCACGTTGGCGCAGCGCAGGATGCGGCTGGTGGAGCGGTAGTTCTGTTCGAGCATGACGATTTTCAGGGAAGGGTAGTCTTCCTTGAGCAGCATCAGGTTCTCGGGGCGCGCACCACGCCAGGCGTAGATCGACTGGTCATCGTCACCCACCACGGTGAACTGGTTGCGCATGCCGATCAGCATCTTCACCAGCAGATACTGGCTGGCGTTGGTGTCCTGGTATTCGTCCACCAGCAGGTAGCGCACGCGGTTCTGCCAGCGCTCCAGCACTTCGGGGTGCTCCTGGAACAGCTTGACCGGCTGCAGGATCAGGTCGTCGAAGTCCACCGCGTTGAACGCCTTGAGCGTGCGCTGGTAATGGGTGTAGACGATGGCGGCGGTCTGCTCGCGCGGGTTTCGCGCTTTTTCCAGGGCTTCGGCGGGCAGGATCAGGTCATTCTTCCAGGCACCGATCATGTTCTTGATCTCGTCGATGCCGTCGTCGCCGGAATACTCCTTCTGCATGATGTCCGACAGCAGCGCCTTGATATCCGACTCGTCGAAGATCGAAAAGCCCGGCTTGTAGCCCAGCTTGTCGTGCTCCTTGCGGATGATGTTCAGGCCCAGGTTGTGGAAGGTACACACCGTCAGGCCTCGGCCTTCCCCCGGGCGCAGCAGGGTGGCGACCCGCTCCTTCATCTCGCGCGCAGCCTTGTTGGTGAAGGTCATCGCGACGATGTACTGGGCACGGATGCCGCAGTTCTGGATCAGGTGGGCAATCTTGCGCGTGATCACGCTGGTCTTGCCGGAGCCTGCACCGGCGAGCACCAAAAGAGGGCCGCCGACGTAGTCACGGGCTTCCTGTTGCCTGGGATTGAGTCGGGACATGCTAGAAACCGGGGGTCGCCAGAAAATAGCCGCGCATTCTAACAGGCATGGGGCCATTGTGGCGCGACCGTCTGACGTCTGAGTCAGACTTTGTGTCGCGTATAGCATTAGTCAGGCTCATGCTATTCATGGAAAAAATCGTATTTGCTGGTTTAACCGCTTTCGAGCAGGATGCACGTCAAAATGTGTCGGGACGCACTGTGGGCAAGGATGTGTCTAAAAGTGAAAATCATTTTCATTTATCCAGTAGCATACCCGGCCACCCTTTTGCCACCGTCCTCGCTTTAAGGAGCCCGCTTGTCCACGCCTGTCGAACCTTTGCGTTTGCTGTTGTTGGCTGATGAGCCGGAATGGGCCGCCTTGTTGCGCGAATGCCTGCTGCCGCTGAACGGTACAGCGGTACTGCTGACTGCGCCCAACTGGGCTGCAGTGGACAGCCTGTTCAGCCAAGACCGCCAGGCCGTGATCCTGGCCACCCAGGCCCTGCAACCTGCGCCGGGGCGTTGCGAGCTGCCGACCATCTTGTTGCTGGACGAGGAGCCGCTGACCCCACCCACAGGCGTCAGCGACTGGCTGGTGCGCAGCCAGTTGAATACCGATGCGCTTCGCCGTTCCTTGCGCCACGTACGCGAACGTGGCGTGCTGGTGGCCACCTTGCAGCGCCTGGCCGAGCAGGACCCGCTGACGGGCATCGCCAACCGCCAGGGTTTCCAGGCCCTGCTGACCGCCCGGCTGGCTGAGAACGACGGGCGCGGAGTAGCCCTTGGGCACCTGGACCTGGACAACTTTCGTCATGTCAACGATGCCCTCGGCCACCAGGGTGGCGATCGGCTGATCCTGCAGGTGGTGTCACGCCTGAAGCAGCAACTGGCGGCCGGCGACCAGCTGGCGCGCCTGGGCAGTGATGAATTTGCCCTGCTGATCGACACCCGCCGCGACAACGGCCGCGCCGAACGCATCGCCGAATGCATCGTCGAAGCCCTGGCCGAGCCTTACTGGATCGACGGCGAAAGCCTGTTGCTTGGCTGCAGCCTGGGCCTTGCCCATGCCCGCGCGCAAAGCGGCGCCGACCCATTGATGTGGCATGCACATATCGCCATGCGCCAGGCCAAAAGCAGCCAGGGCTGTACCTTCCATGTGTTCAATGAGCGAATCAACCGCAACGCCCGCAGCCTCGCCGACCTGGAAGGCGAACTGCGCAGGGCCCTGCGTCGTGATGAGCTGGAGCTGCACTACCAGCCACGGCTGAACCTGGGCGATGGCAGCATCGTCGGCCTTGAGGCGCTGGTGCGCTGGCGTCATGCCGAGCGCGGCCTGTTGCCGCCGAGCGAGTTCGTGCCGTTGGCCGAGCAGAGCGGGTTGATCGTGCCGTTGGGCTACTGGGTTATCTCCCGTGCCCTGCGTGACATGCAGGCCTTGCGCGAGAGCGGCCTGGCCCCCCTGCACATGGCGGTCAACCTGAGTTTTCGCCAGTTCCAGGACAGCCAGCTGCTGGCGACCCTGAGCCGGCTGATCATCGAACATGGCGTCGACGCCCGCTGGCTGGAGTTCGAACTGACCGAAACGGCGGTGATGCGCCGCAATGAGCTGGTCCGCCAGACCATGGATGCTCTGGGGCGCCTTGGCGTGCGCTTCTCGCTCGACGATTTCGGCACCGGTTTCTCATCCTTCGTGCACCTGAACAGCCTGCCGATCACCTTGCTCAAGGTCGATCGCAGCTTTGTCGCCGAAATGGAGATGCGCGAGGAAAACCGCAAGCTGGTGCACGCGATGATCAACCTGGCGCACAATCTCAACCTCGAGGTAGTGGCCGAGGGCGTTGAAAGCCCTGAGCAGATGGCCTTGCTACGCGAGTTCGGCTGTGACCAGGTGCAGGGGTTTCTGGTCAGCAAGCCACTGCCGGTGGATGAGCTGGTGGCGTACCTGCGGCAGGCGTGTGAGCGCAAGCTGACGCAAGTGCTCTAGCGCCGTATCGCTGGCAAGCCAGCTCCCCGCGACTGCCTGGTTCTTCAGGTCTGTGTTTTACCTTAGGGAGCCGGCCTGCCGGCGATGTGGCCCAGCAGTCAGGCCGAAACAGCAGCCTGTGCACCCGCTCCCGCCTTGCCCAGCATCCGCTTCATCCGCCACTCAAAGGCCAGGGTCAGCGCCACCGAAGCACACGCCAGCCCCAATGCCAGCCCCCACCACACACCGACTGCACCGCCACCCAGGTTGAAGGTCAGCAACCACGCACTTGGCGCTCCGACCAGCCAGTAGCAGCAAAGGCCGATCAGGAAGGTGGTCTTGGCATCCTTCAACCCGCGGATCGAACCCATGGCGATGGTCTGCACACCATCGAACAGCTCGAACCAGGCCGCCACCATCAGCAAGCTCACTGCCAGCTGGTAGATCGGCGCAAACGCTGGATCATTACCATCGATGAACAGGCTCACCAGCATCTCCGGGCGCAGCCAGAACAGTGCCGCGAAGGCGAACATGATCAGCGCGCCAAAGCTGATGCCTACCCGCCCGGCACTGCGCGCCGCCGGCAGGTTGCCGGCACCGTAATACAGCCCTACGCGCATGGTCACCGCATACGAAAGCCCGGTCGGCACCATGAATGCGGTAGAAACGATCTGCAGGGCAATCTGGTGGGCCGCAAGCTCGGTGCTGCCAAGTACACCCATGCACAGCGCGGCAAACGCGAACAGGCCGACCTCCACCATGTAGGTGCCCCCGATCGGCAAGCCCAGGCGCCACAGCTCGCGCAAGGCCGGCAGCGAAGGGCGCGACAGGCCCTTGCGCAGCGGGTAGGCGGCATAGGCCGGGTGCCAGCGGATGTACAAGGCCAGCGCGATGGCCATGCCCATGGACACAACGGCGGTGACCAGGCCGATGCCCATCAGCCCAAGCTTGGGCAGGCCGAACATGCCTTCGATCAGCGCGACGTTGAACAGGTAGTTGAGCACCGTACCGATCAGGCTGATGACCATCACCGGGGTCGAGCGGCCCAAGGCGCTGGTGAAACCGCGCAGGGCCATGAAGGTCAGGTAGCCCGGCAGCGCCAGTGGCAAGAGGGTGAGGAATTCGGTGGCCGAGGCGACGTTTTCAGGCTGTTGGCCGAACAGCAGCAACACCGGTTTGAGGTTCCACAACGCCAGCGCGGCCACCAGCGCCAGCCCCCAGGCCAGCCACAAACCGTTTTGCGCCAGCCGGGTGGCGCCTTCGATGTCATTGGCGCCCTTGCGGATCGCCACCAGCGTGCCGACTGCAGCGATCACCCCCAGGCAGAAGATCGACACGAACGAATAGCTCGCAGCCCCCAGCCCACCGCCGGCCAAGGCCTGGGGGCTGATGCGGGCCATCATCAGGGTGTCGGTCAACACCATCAGCATGTGCGCCAACTGCGAGGCAACCAGCGGCCCGGCCAGGCGCAGCAAAGCCTTGAGTTCTTTAGTGGGCGCGACGTGCATGGGGGTGGTCCTTCTGACTCTGTGAGCGAGGGACGATTCTGAGGCTTCGGTCAACTTTGCACAAAAGGATAAAAACGATGATTGGCATGAGTTGAACTCATGCATATATGATTCCATGCATCCCCTTTCTGCCCCCGTATGCAGGTGCCATATGTCCCGTCAGCTGCCTGCGCTGTATGCGCTGCGCGCATTCGAAGCCGCCGCCCGGCTCAGCTCGTTCACCCGTGCCGGCCAGGAGCTGTCGATCACCCAGAGTGCGGTCAGCCGCCACATCCGTACCTTGGAGGAGCACTTTGCCTGTCGCCTGTTCATCCGCAGCGGCCGCAGCCTGCAATTGACCGAGGCCGCCCGGGTGCTGCTGCCCGGCGTGCGTGAGGGCTTTGCCGCGCTGGAGCGCGCGTGCGACACCTTGCGCGGTGAGGACGACATACTGCGCATGAAGGCGCCGTCGACGCTGACCATGCGCTGGCTGCTGGCGCGCCTGAGCCAGTTCCGGCACTTGCAGCCGGGCAATGAAGTGCAGTTGACCAGCGCCTGGATGGATGTCGACCACGTGGACTTCAACCAGGAACCTTTCGACTGCGCGGTATTGCTCAGTGATGGCGCTTTTCCGCCGGACTGGGAGGTACGCCGGCTGTTTTCCGAGCTACTGATCCCGGTGGGCGCACCCGACCTGCTCAAGGAAGGCCCTTTGGACGAGCGCAGGCTGGCCGGCATCGAGCTGTTGCACCCGACCCCCGACAAGCGTGACTGGCGAGAATGGCTGGAGCGCATGGGGCTGGCTGACAGCGTTTCACTCAAGGGTGGGCAGGTGTTCGACACCTTGGAGCTGGGGATGATTGCGGCGGCGCGTGGCTACGGGATATCCATGGGTGACCTGCTGATGGTCGCCGAGGATGTTGCGCAGGGTCGTTTGAGCCTGCCATGGCCGACGGCGGTGCCCAGTGGCATGGATTACTACCTGGTCTGGCCGAGAACCCGGCCGGGTGGGGAGCGGTTGCGGCGGTTGAGTGTATTTCTGCAGGAAGAGGCCGCGGCGGTGAGCCTGCCGGCTGTGCAAATACTGCCGGCCGTCTGATTGCCTGCGCCGGCTCTATTGCCGGCAGTCCAGCCGGTGGGGGCCAGCTTGCCAGTGATTAGCGCCGCTGCAGCAGTGGAAAACGTTTGCGAATATCCCGGCCCGACACTCAAGTATTCGCCAGCGACGCCGATCTAGTTGCACCAGCGTCCCGGAAGAGGGCGCGACTCTCCGTTGATAACAGCAGGTGGTCGGGGTGATCAGGATGATCCGGGCCGCCTGCCAGGAGCTCCCCATGTCTCAACCGCGTGCCCGAATCGCCTCGCAGCTTGGTATCGCTCTCGCCATCGTGCTGGCGCTGGTGATTACCGGCAGTACCTTGTTCGCCCTGCGTTCCCTGGACGACGCCAACCTCATCACTCGCCAGGAACACCTGGCCAGCGAGGCGCGGCTGTTGGCCGACCAGCTCGACACTTTCCATGGTTCGCTCAAGGACAACACCCAGCGCCTGAGCGGCCTGTTCGAGCGCCGCTTCGCTTCGGGGCTGTCGCTGCATGCCGGTGAAACCGTGCAGGTGGCCGGCCAGCCCACACCGGCGCTGTACCTGGGTGATCAACTGCTCAACAACGACTTCCACCAGGTCGATGAATTTCAGCAGCTGACCGCAGGTGTAGCGACCCTGTTCGTGCGCAGTGGCGACGACCTCGTACGCATCAGCACCAACCTGAAGAAACAGGATGGCAGCCGGGCCATCGGCACCCAGCTCGACCGCCAGCACCCGGCCTACGCAAAACTGATGGCGGGGCAGACTTATGTCGGCCGTGCCCTGCTGTTCGAGCGCAACTACATGACCCGTTATGTGCCAGTGACCGATGGCAGCGGGCGGGTGATCGCGGTGCTGTTCGTTGGCTTTGACTATACCGACGCGCAAAACGCGCAGTTCGCCAACCTCAAGCGCTTCCGGATTGGCGATACCGGGTCGCTGGCCTTGCGCGACGAGCAAGGCAAGTGGCTGGTACCCCCAGCCAATGCCGACCAGCCTCTGTACAGCGCTTCTGCACCCTTTGCCGAAGGCCCCTGGACGGTAGTCGCCAGCATGCCCCTGGAGGAGATCCGTGCGGTGACCTGGAGCGTTGGCTTGCGCCTGGCCATCGGCAGTTTGCTGGCAATGCTGCTGGCAGTGGCCGCCACGCTGTGGCTGTTGCGCCGCAAGTTGCGCCCGTTGGATGACCTGGTGCGCCAGGCCGAGGCGCTGGGCGCAGGCGACCTGAGCGCGCGCCTGGCCGTGACCAGCCATGACGAGATCGGCCAACTGGCACGCAGCTTCAACAAGATGGGCGAAGCGTTGGCGACCATGGTCGAACACATTCGCGGGGCTTCCGAGCAAGTCAGCAGCCGTGCCCGCTCGCTGTCTGGCCTGTCGGCCGGTGCCTGCGAAGGCATGGACCAGCAGTCCGGCGAAATCACCAGCATGGCCGGTGCGGTAGAGGAGTTCAGCGCTACCTCGATGAACATCGCTGACAACATGGCGGGCACCGAGCGCATGGCCCGTGACAATGCCCAGCAGACCCGCATCGGCCGTAGCGCGATGGATGAAGCGTCGAGTTCGTTGCGCCAGATCGCCGAGGCCCTGGGTGGCACTGCAACGGTGATGGACACACTGGGTGCACGCTCCCAGGAAATCGGTGGCATTGTTGGGGTGATTACCGCCATTGCCGAACAGACCAACCTGTTGGCGCTCAACGCGGCCATCGAAGCGGCGCGGGCGGGCGAGCAGGGCCGTGGATTTGCCGTGGTGGCTGACGAGGTTCGTGGCCTGGCGGCGCGTACGCGTCAAGCGACGGATGAAATCTCCGGGATGATCGCCAGTATCCAGCAGCAGACCGGCCATGCCATCAGCACCCTGGAGCAGGGCAACCAGCTGATGCAGGAAGGCCTGACACGCAACGACAAGGTGGCTGAAGCGCTGGCGCGTATTGACGAGCAAAGCCGCGTCGCGGGTGAGCAGTTCACGGTGATCAGCACTGCCACCCAGGAGCAAAGCAGCACCGCAACGGTGCTAAGCCGTAACCTGCAGAGCATTGCCCAAGCCAACAGCGAACAGCGTGACGTGGCCAATGAGCTGGCCTTTACCGCCAAGGAGCTGGAAGGGTTGGCGGCGCAGTTGCGCCAGGAAGTCGACCGGTTTCGTTGAGTAAACCGGGGCCGCGCCTGCGGATCTTCGTAGGCGCGGCCTTGGTCGCCAAAGGGCGCACCGCGCCCCCAGCAATCCTGAGGCTTACACCAACTCCAGGTTCAATGCCTGCGCACAAGCCTGCACCGAGCGCTGCTCAGTCTGCGCGTACAGCGCCAGCTCATCCAGTACCTGCAGCCCCAATGCCGCTTCGAAGGCCTCGCGGTTGGCGTTGCTGCCATACTCGGCCTGGGCATCGTCACCCAGGTTGGACTGGAAGATCCCCGCCGCGCTCACTGGCAGGAAGTCTTCGTAGACCAGCGCCTCGAAGTGCACATGGCCGGCCTCGATCAAGCCCTGCAGAGTGGTCGGGCGCTCAGCCTGCTCGCGTGCGGCCATGCCCTTCTCGGTCGCGAAATAGCGGAAGTACGCCAGCCCTTGCTCACGCATCTGTGCCAGGTCATCCGGAAACGCGGCAAAGTGCTCTTTCAGCAGTGCCATGTAGCGCTCGGCATTGGCCTCTGCCGGTGCGCCGCCCAAGGCTGCACGGGTAGCGTCGAGCAGCGTGTCATACAGCTGCCGGCCTTTGGGCGTGAGTGCCGCGCCGCGCTGCTCGATCTCGCCGAAACGTGCGGTGTGGCTGCCTTCGCTACCGTGCTGGTCCCTGAACGCAACCTTCTCCTGCAGAGCCTTGAAGCTGGTCTGGCGCAGCAGGATTGGGTGGCGGCGAGTGGGCGGGCCTTCGACAACGGCTTTGGGCGGGATACCTTTGGCCGGCATGCCCAACTGGATCGCATCGATGTCCAGGGTGCGCGGGGTCAGGTGATTGATGTGCGGGCCCTTGAACGCCACCACGTCAGCGATCAGGCGGTGCTGGTCGTGTAACTGCTGGTACTGCTCGGCGGTAACCGTAGCCTCCTGGTGCCAGCGGAAGGTGTGCAGGGCCTCCTGCACGAACGCCTCGGCGTCGGTCGCGTTCAGGCCGCCATCGCGCTCGCACTGGGTGATCAGCTCAAGGGCGCGGGCGGTGAAGATCTTGCGTTTGGCCAGGAGGCTCTGTGCCAACTCACGCAGTGCGGGATCGTCGATCAGTTCCAGGCGCAGCAGCGAGGTGAAGACGCGGAACGGGCTGATGTGCAGTGCCTGTTCGTGCACGGCGCGAAACGCGGTGGAGTGCACGGGCACGCCTGCGCTGCTGAGGTCGTAGTACCCAACCGGCTGCATGCCCATCACCGCGAACAACCGGGCGATGGTGGCCAGCTCTTGTGCTGTGCCGACCCGGATGGCGCCGTGGCGCTCCTGGTCCAGGCGCTCCACCTCGCCGGTCCAGCGCAGCGCCTGGGCCACCTCAGGCTGCTGGGCCATGACCTGCTGGTTGATTTCGCTCACCAGCGCCAGCAGCGTGCCGTACAGCGGCACTTCCTGTTTGTACATGAGCGACATGGCGGCAGAGAACTGCGCGCGGATGCTGTCGGGGCTGACGAAATCGTGGGCGGGCATCGCTAGCTTCCTGGTTGGGTTCGGACGCTTACATGAAAGCTGGGAATGCACTATGGCCACAAGCGAAAAAAAGTGGCTGTGTCATTCCTTTTTTGATCGACCTTCGAGGCCTTTCGCCGCAATGGCGATTCTCAAGCCTGCAACTGCTCCAGAACCCATTGCGCCAACGCCCGCACCTTCGGCACCTCTGCCGCATGCTCGGCATAAGCCAGGTAATGCGCCCCGGTACTGTTCATCGCATGGTTCCAAGCAATCACCAGGCTGCCTTCGCTCAACTCCTTGGCCACCAGGTAGCGCGGTACCAGCGCTACCCCGCAGCCCGCCTGGGCCGCACTCAGCGCCATGTAGAAGGTATCGAACCGTGGCCCGTGGTAGGCGCTGACGCTGTGCAGCCCCAGCTCCAGGAACCACTCGTGCCAGGCTTCGGGCCGCGACGTGCTTTGCAGCAGCACCAGCTCCGCCAGCTCGGCCGCATCCCCCAGTTCACGCCCGGCCAGCAGCTCCGGAGCGCACACCGGCACCACTTGCTCGCGGAACAATTCGATGCAGGTCGCCCCCGGCCAGGTGCCTTGGCCATAGAAAAACACCACATCCGCCGAGCCCTGCAGCAAGGCGAAAGGCTCCATCTCGTTACGGATGTCCAGATGGATGTTGCTGTGGCGCTTGCCGAAGCCTTTGAGGTGCGGGATCAACCAACGCACGCCAAAACTCGGTTGAGTGGCTACCTTCAATATCTCGGTCTGCTCGCCATAGGTCAGCACGTAGCGGCTGGACATGTCCACCTGGGTGAGGATCTTGTTGACCTCGGCCAGGTACAGACTGCCAGCGGGGGTTAGTTGCAGGCGCCGGCGGATACGCAGGAACAGGTGGTGGCGCAGCATCTCTTCGAGCTGTGCGACCTGCTTGCTGACCGCGCTCTGGGTCAGGTGCAGCTCTTCGGCGGCACGGGTAAAGCTCAAGTGGCGGGCTGCAGCTTCGAAGCACTGCAGGGCGGTCATGGAAGGCACGAGGCGTTTGGACATAGCGGTCTCTGCAGCTCAAATCATTACCTGACGGAATGATATGCGGAATAAAGGTCGTTTGTTGCACTGGTGTGATCGGATTAATACTGATCCACATCATTTTTCCACCCCATCACCCGATGTAGGAGAAGCACAATGGTTGCTGGATTGCTCGAGCGCCTTGGCGTTGCCGCCACGGCTTACACCCAGGGCGACTACCCTGTTCACACCCCGATCGACGGTAGCCAGATCGCCTCGGTGAAACTGCTTGGCAAGGCCGAGACCACCGCCCGCATCGACCAGGCGCAGAGTGCCTTCCAAGCCTGGCGCAGCGTGCCGGCCCCGCGCCGTGGCGAACTGGTGCGCCTGTTCGGTGAAGTGCTGCGTGAACACAAGGCCGACCTGGGCGAACTGGTGTCGATCGAAGCCGGCAAGATCACTCAGGAAGGCCTGGGTGAAGTCCAGGAAATGATCGACATCTGCGATTTCGCCGTTGGCCTGTCGCGTCAGCTGTACGGCCTGACCATCGCATCGGAGCGCCCTGGCCACCACATGCGTGAGAGCTGGCACCCGCTGGGCGTGGTCGGCGTGATCAGCGCCTTCAACTTCCCGGTGGCCGTGTGGGCCTGGAACACCGCGCTGGCCCTGGTGGCCGGTAACGCGGTGGTGTGGAAGCCTTCGGAGAAGACCCCGCTGACCGCACTGGCCTGCCAGGCACTGTTCGAAAAAGCCCTGAAAGCTTTTGGCGATGCCCCGGCTGGCCTGGCACAACTGGTCATCGGTGGCCGCGAAGCGGGCGAAGCCTTGGTCGACGACCCACGCGTGCCGCTGGTCAGCGCCACCGGCAGCACCCGCATGGGCCGTGAAGTCGGCCCGCGCGTTGCTGCCCGTTTCGGCCGCAGCATCCTGGAGCTGGGCGGTAACAATGCCATGATCCTGGCACCGAGCGCCGATCTGGATCTGGCCGTGCGTGGCATTCTGTTCTCCGCTGTGGGCACCGCCGGCCAGCGCTGCACCACCCTGCGCCGCCTGATCGTGCACCGCTCTATCAAGGACGAAGTGGTTGCCCGTGTGAAAGCCGCCTATGCCAAGGTGCGTATCGGCGACCCGCGCAAGGACAACCTGGTGGGCCCACTGATCGACAAATTGTCGTTCGACGCCATGCAGGGCGCGCTGGCCAAGGCCCGCGACGAGGGTGGCCAGGTATTCGGTGGCGAGCGCCAGCTGGCCGACCAGTTCCCTAACGCCTACTACGTGTCGCCAGCCATCGCCGAGATGCCCGCGCAGAGCGACGTGGTGCGCCACGAAACCTTCGCACCGATCCTCTACGTACTGGCCTACGATGACTTCGAAGAGGCCCTGCGCCTGAACAACGAAGTACCGCAAGGCCTGTCGTCGTGCATCTTCACCACCGACATCCGTGAGGCCGAGCGCTTCCAGAGCGCCTCGGGCAGCGACTGCGGTATCGCCAACGTCAACATCGGCACCAGCGGCGCCGAAATTGGCGGCGCCTTCGGTGGCGAGAAGGAAACCGGCGGCGGTCGTGAGTCGGGTTCCGACGCCTGGAAAGGCTACATGCGTCGCCAGACCAACACCGTGAACTACTCGCGTGAGCTGCCGCTGGCGCAGGGTATCGTGTTCGACTGATGCTGCATGGCCGGGGGCTTTGCCCCCGGTTCGCCGGCAAGCCGGCTCCCAGTGATCGTGCGGGCGATGCGATCCTTGTGGACGCCGGCTTGCCAGCGATGGGTCGCGCAGCGGCCCCAACAAGAACAATAGTGCTGGAGCCGGCCATGTCCGAACTGCGTCAACAATGCTTGTGGGAACACGTCAGCCAACCTACCGTCGCCGCTCAGGCCCTGGCCGGTGAACACAAGGCCGACGTCTGCGTCATCGGCGCCGGCATCACCGGCCTGTCGGCGGCCATCCACCTGCTCGAACAGGGCAAGTCGGTGATCCTGCTGGAGGCCTGGAAGATCGGCCACGGCGGCTCCGGACGTAACGTAGGCCTGGTCAACGCTGGCACCTGGATCCGCCCTGACGATGTCGAGGCAACGTTGGGCCAGAAGCAGGGCAGCCGCTTGAACAAAGTGCTCGGCGAGGCGCCAGGCGAGGTTTTCGCCATGATCGAACGCCTCGGCATCGATTGCCAGGCGCAGCACAAAGGCACCCTGCACATGGCGCACAACGCCACCGGCATCGCCGACCTCGAAGCGCGCCATGAGCAATGGCGCCGACGCGGCGCCGATGTGCAGCTGCTGACCGGCGCCCAGTGCCAGGAGTACTGCGGCACCGACAAGATTTCCGCTGCGCTGCTCGACCGCCGCGCCGGCACCATCAACCCCATGGGGTATACCCAAGGCCTGGCCGCGGCGGTTGCGCGCCTGGGCGGCAAGTTGTTCCAGCAATCGGCCGTGGAAGGCCTGGAGCGCGAAGGCGATGCCTGGCGGGTCAAGACTGCCCGCGGTTCGGTGCGCGCCGAGAAGGTGGTGATCTCGACCGGCGCCTACACCGAGGGTGATTGGAGCAACCTGCAGAAGCAGTTCTTCCGTGGCTACTACTACCAGGTCGCTTCCAAGCCGCTGCACGGTGCTGCTGCCGACAAGGTTCTGCCACATGGCCAAGGCTCGTGGGACACCCGCACGGTGCTCAGCAGCATCCGCCGCGACGACCAGGGCCGCCTGCTGCTTGGCAGCCTTGGACGGGTAGATAACAAACCTGCATGGTTCGTGCGCAGTTGGGCTGACCGCATCCAGAGCCATTACTACCCTGAGCTGGGCAAGGTCGAGTGGGAGATGCACTGGACCGGCTGCATCGACTTCACCCCTGACCACCTGATGCGCCTGTTCGAGCCGGCGCCGGGGTTGGTTGCGGTGACGGGCTACAACGGGCGCGGCAATACCACCGGCACGGTGATTGGCCGGGCGTTCGCCGAGTTTCTGCTCAAGGGTGAGGCGGACAGCCTGCCGATCCCGTTCTCGCCGATGACCGGGGTGAGTGCGCCATCGTTGCGCACCGCGTTCTACGAGTCCGGGTTCTCGCTGTACCACGCGGGGCAGTGTTTGCGGGTAGTGCTGTAGGTGTTTGTACCGGCCCTATCGCCGGCAAGCCGGCTCCCGCAGGGTTCTGCGGCGCTGCGGATGGCGCAGGTGGCACAGACTCATTTTGGGCGCCGCTTGCCGGCGATAGGGCCGGTGCAGGCGTCAGCATTACCTGTGCAACCAGCTGAGAAAGCCACCTTTCTTGATCGCTGTCGGCTTTTGCAGCAGCAATGACTCCCGGCTCTGGCGCCGGAACCGCTGCAACTTGGTCAACGCCGTCTGCACCTCGCCGCGCTGTACCAGGCAGCTGCGCACCTGCTCCTTCTCGATGCGATACAGCACGCAGCTGGTCAAGGTACGGAATTCGGCAAACGAGTCATCCTCATCGATGAGGCCCTCGATCCCCAGCACTTCCCCCGGCCCCATGCGCCCGGCTTCCACTAACGTCTCGCCATCGCGAATCGCCGCCGAAACCACGCCGCTACCGATCACCAGCAAGTGATCGGAATGCTCGCCCACGCCCAGAATCACTTGGTCTGCCAGGTACTCGACGGCAGTCATGCGCTGGCTCAAGGCATCGCGCTCCTCGTCAGTCAACGAACGGAACACCCGTACCTCGTCCAGCACTTCACGCTGACGGCTGCGCGGCGGCATGGCCAGGTCGACGTTCCACATCACGCCACTGGCCTCCAGGTGCCGATGTGCAAGGTCGAACAGCTGGTTGCGCGCCTCGGTCTTGCCGCCCATGTCAGCGACGAAGCCGCTGGCTTCGTACTCCACCGATTCCAGCGTCGAGGCCTTCACCGTCACTTTCGGCTTGGGTGATGCGAGTATCGCGCGGGTGCCTTGCAAGGCCTTTTCCAGCGCATCGAAGACCCGCTTCGGCCTTACCTTGGCGGGTACCACCACACTGATCGACACCCCATGCACATCGGCCGGGCGACTGTGGTTGAGCAACTTGGCCTTGGCCGCCACCGAGTTGGGGATCACCGCCAGGCTGCCGGAGCCGGTGAGCAGGCGGGTGGCCCGCCAGTCGATGTCCAGCACCTTGCCTTCAGTGCCGTCGATCGAGATCGCATCGCCGATCTGATAAGGCCGCGTGGTGTTCAGCACGATCCCGCTGAACACGTCGGCCAAGGTGCTTTGCAACGCCAGGCCAATGACGATGGCCATCACCCCGGAGGTGGCCAGCAAGCCCTTTACCGGCAGCTGCATCACATAGCCTGCAGCGGCGACCACCGCCGCCAGGAAGATCAGCGCCCCCAGCACATCCTGCAGCAACCGCCCGCCATGGCTGCCGCGCGCCCCCAGCAGCAGGCCGAACACCACCGTCACCGTGCGTGCGCCGAACAGCCACCAGCCGATCGCCAGCACCGTGGCCATCAGGTTGCGCGACACGTCGTCGACCCAGGGCGGCGGTTGCAGCGGGCTCATCCCGGCAGTCACCAGCACCCAGCTGAACAGCAGGAAAATCGCCAACCGTGCGCCGATACGCCATGCCCTGCGCTGAACAGGGATCAGTTGCCAAAGCACGAGGTCGAGCAGGATCAGGGCACAACCGAGCAACAAAGGGGACGACTGGATGAAAGCCAGCATGGTGGTCTCGGGCGTGAGGGGAGGGCTGTGTGTAGTAATAGAGCAGGTTGAGGTGGCCGGCAATGGGGGCGAGTGAACCTTACAGGCGCATTTCACCCGCGCGGCATCGACGGCTGTGGGAGTGCCGTCCAGCCTCCAGCGTGGCTCGCCTTCGATGACGGCGCCTGGAACCCCGCAATGCGGGCGAAGGTGGTTTTGGCGAGCCGGCCCAGGACCAACAATCATCGTTCACAAAACAGAACGCTAAAGCCAAAAATCACTATCTACCGCTCCAAAGGTGGTGGTTTTAAGCTTCTCCCATCAACGCGAAACACCCAACTTACTGCACATCCAAACCCTTAGGAGCACGACCATGACCTACTTCAAATACAACCGCCTGAACAAAGACGACGCCGCCGTTCTGCTGGTCGACCACCAGGCTGGCCTGCTGTCCCTGGTCCGTGACATCGAACCGGATGCGTTCAAGAACAACGTGCTGGCCCTGGCGGACCTCGCCAAGTTCTTCAACCTGCCGACCATCCTCACCACCAGCTTCGAACAAGGCCCCAACGGCCCGTTGGTACCGGAGCTCAAAGCACTGTTCCCGGACGCCCCGTACATCGCCCGCCCTGGCCAGATCAACGCCTGGGACAACGAAGACTTCGTCAAGGCGGTGAAGGCCACCGGCAAGAAGCAGCTGATCATCGCCGGTGTGGTGACCGAGGTGTGTGTAGCCTTCCCGGCGCTGTCGGCACTGGAAGAAGAGTTCGAGGTGTTCGTGGTGACTGACGCTTCCGGCACCTTCAATGCCATGACCCGCGACGCTGCCCACGACCGCATGAGCCAGGCTGGCGCACAACTGATGACCTGGTTCGGCGTGGCGTGTGAGCTGCATCGCGACTGGCGCAACGACGTCGAAGGGCTGGCGGCGCTGTGCTCCAACCACATCCCGGATTACCGCAACCTGATGACCAGCTACAACGCCTTCAACGCCGGCAAGTAAGCCGACCGCCTCGGGCACCGGCAGCGGTGCCCGCCCAGGGCAGCACACTCATCCAATCATCCGCCCGTCCGCCGTTGCACAGTGGATGCGGGCAAGCTCATCCCAAGGAACGCCGATGAACACCGCATTCCAAGACAACCGCAAAGTAGTGACGCTGGTCATCCAGCACAAGGTCCGCGCCCAGGCACTGGCCAGCTACGAGGCTTGGCTCAAGCGTACGGTCAGCACCGCACGGCGCCAGCCGGGGCACCTCGACGTCAACGTGATCCGCCCGGACGACGGCGGGCTGCACTTCACCACCGTGGTGCGCTTCGCAGATGCCAGCCTCTTGCAGGCCTGGGTCAACTCCAGCGAGCGCCAGACGCTGGTCAACGAGGTGCTACCGCTGCTCGACGGCGGCGACCACACCCAGGTGCATGAAGACCCGGAGTTCTGGTTCACACCGCCCAGCATGACGTCCGCGCAACCGCCGCGCTGGAAGCAGGCCCTGCTGACCTACCTGGTGATCTGCCCGATGACCATGATCATTCCGCAATTGCTGGCGCCGTTCTTCACCCGCTTCCCGCAGTTTGGCGGGATGGTCACAGGCAACCTGATCGTCAACCTGTTCGTGATCCTGCCCGTGGTGTTTTTCATCATGCCCTGGGTAACCCGTCGTTGCGCCAACTGGCTGCGCAGCTGATTCATCTCTCGACCAAGACACTTCAAGGAGATACAGACATGACTACGCTCGTTACCCGCGATGGCACTTCGATCTATTACAAGGACTGGGGCAGCGGCAAGCCCGTGCTGTTCAGCCATGGCTGGCCGCTGGATGCCGACATGTGGGACTCGCAGATGGAGTACCTGGCCAGCCGCGGCTACCGCGCAATCGCCTTCGACCGCCGTGGTTTCGGCCGCTCGGGCCAGCCGTGGAACGGTTATGACTACGACACCTTCGCTGACGACATCGCCCAGCTGATCGAGCACCTCGACCTGCGCGACGTGACCCTGGTGGGCTTCTCCATGGGTGGCGGCGACGTCAGCCGCTACATCGCTCGCCACGGCAGCGCACGGGTTGCCGGGCTGGTGTTGCTGGGCGCGGTGACCCCGGTGTTCGGCAAGCGTGACGACAACCCGGACGGTGTCGACACCTCGGTATTCGATGGCATCAAGGCCGGCCTGCGGGCTGACCGGGCGCAGTTCATCGCTGATTTCGCCACGCCGTTCTATGGGCTGAACCATGGGCAGCAGGTGTCTCAGGGGGTGCAGACGCAGACCCTGAACATTGCGCTGATGGCTTCGATCAAGGCCACGCTGGATTGCGTCAGTGCGTTCTCTGAAACCGACTTCCGCCCGGACATGGCCAAGATCGATGTACCGACCTTGGTGATCCACGGTGACGACGATCAGATCGTACCGTTCGAGACTACCGGCAAGCGGGCTGCGGAGTTGATTCGGGGGGCTGAGCTGAAGGTGTACAGCGGGGCGCCGCACGGGTTCGCAGTGACCCATGCGCAGCAGCTGAATGAGGATCTGCTGGCGTTCCTGAGCCGCTGAGCAGGCTAGGGCCGCGTTGCCGCCCATCGCCGGCAAGCCGGCTCCTACCTCGGCCGCATCCGCTTCAAGCCCTGTGCGGTGCCTGTGGAAGCCGGCTTGCCGGCGAAGAGGCCGGCCCTGCCAGCACAAAACGTGAACAGGGCTAACCTTCTTCAACCCACCGCACATCCATGCAATCCCTAGCCAGGCTTGAAGCGGCATGCTCCGCAGTTGCCGCTGCCGCTGCCGCCGCCGCACCCAGACGGAGAAGACCATGTCCCAGGACCCCAACGACAAGACCCGTCGCCAGTTCCTTGCCACCAGTACCGTGCTCGGTGCCGCCGGCGCGCTCTGGTCCGCATTGCCCTTCACCGGCGCCGCCGGCTCCGCCCACGCATCCATCCAAGGAGGTTCCATGACCGCCGACCTGATCCTGTTCAACGGCAAACTGCATACAGTCGACCGTGAAAAGCCCACCGCCACTGCCGTCGCAATCAAAGACGGCCGCTTCATTGCCGTGGGCAACGACGCCGAGGCCATGGCCCACAAGGGTGCTGCCACGCAGATCATCGACCTGAAGCAGCGCACGGTGATCCCGGGCCTGAACGACTCGCACCTGCACCTGATCCGCGGCGGTCTGAACTACAACCTTGAACTGCGTTGGGAAGGTGTACCGTCGGTAGCCGATGCCCTGCGCATACTCAAGGACCAGGCGGCGCGCACCCCAACGCCGCAATGGGTGCGCGTGGTCGGTGGCTGGAACGAATTCCAGTTCGCTGAAAAACGCATGCCCACCCTGGAAGAAATCAACCAGGCTGCGCCCGATACCCCGGTGTTTCTGCTGCACCTGTACGACCGCGCACTGCTCAACCGCGCCGCGCTCAAGGCCGTGGGCTACAGCAAGGACACGCCGAACCCACCGGGCGGTGAAATTCAGCGCGACAAGTTCGGCAACCCGACTGGCATGCTCATCGCCCGCCCCAACGCGATGATCCTTTACGCAACCTTGGCCAAAGGACCTAAGCTGCCGCTGGAATACCAGGTCAACTCGACCCGCCAGTTCATGCGTGAGCTCAACCGCCTGGGCCTGACCAGCGCCATCGACGCAGGGGGCGGCTACCAGAACTTCCCCGACGACTACGCGGTGATTCAGGAACTGGCCGACAACGACCAGCTGACGGTGCGCATCGCCTACAACCTGTTCACCCAAAAGCCCAAGGAAGAGCTGGACGACTTCAGGAAGTGGACTTCCAGTGTCAAGCTGCACAGCGGCACCGACTTCCTGCGCCATAACGGCGCCGGTGAGATGCTGGTGTTCTCAGCCGCCGACTTCGAGGACTTCCTCGAACCGCGCCCGGACCTGCCGCAAACCATGGAAGAGGAGCTGGAACCGGTGGTGCGCCACCTGGTCGAGCAGCGCTGGCCGTTCCGCCTGCACGCCACCTACAACGAATCGATCACGCGCATGCTCGACGTGTTCGAGAAGGTCAACCGCGATATCCCGTTCAACGGGTTGCCCTGGTTCTTCGACCATGCCGAGACCATCACGCCTCAGAACATCGAGCGCGTGCGTGCGTTGGGCGGCGGTATTGCCATCCAGGACCGCATGGCGTTCCAGGGTGAGTACTTCGTCGATCGCTACGGTGCGAAGGCCGCCGAGCAGACCCCGCCGATCAAGCGCATGCTCGAAATGGGTGTGCCTGTGGGCGCCGGTACCGACGCCACCCGGGTCTCCAGTTACAACCCTTGGACGTCGCTGTACTGGTTGGTCAGCGGCAAGACGGTGGGCGGCATGGAGCTGTACCCGGAGGGCCTGAGCCGCGATACCGCGCTGCAACTGTTCACCCAGGGCAGCGCGTGGTTCTCCAGCGAGCAGGGCAAGAAAGGCCAGATCAAGGTTGGCCAGCTGGCGGACCTGGCGGCGCTGTCGCTGGATTTCTTCAGCGTTGATGAAGAGGCGATCAAGGGCATCGAGTCGGTACTGACTATCGTCGACGGCAAGGTCGTGTACGGCGCTGGCGAATTCGACAAGCTCGGCCCGCCACAGGTACCGGTATTGCCGGAGTGGTCGCCAGTGGTCAAGGTGCCGGGGCACTGGCGCGTGGGTACGCCCTCATTGGCTGCAGCGGTGCACCAGTGCAGCGGGCCTTGCGGGGTGCATGCGCACAGCCATGAAAAAGCCCGGCATTCGAGTGTGCCGGTGAATGACTACCAGGGCTTCTGGGGGGCCTTGGGCTGTTCGTGCTTTGCGTTTTGAGCTGATGTGAAGAGTGGGCCCCCTGCGGTTATGCCAGCCAGTTAGTGTTATCAGGGCTGCTACGCAGCCCATCGCCGGCAAGCCGGCTCCCACCGCGACCGCGCAGTTCTTCAGGCGTCACCTCTGGTTGAATGATCCGGGACTGTGGGGCAAGCGTAGAACAAGGTTTTGTAAGCGTGTGCTGGTTCAGGCCATGTCGCTGATCGCGAATTCCTCCGCCAGGTGGTCGATCAGCGACCGCACCGACGGCAACAACCCACGCCGCGAAGGGAAAATGGCATGCACGATGCCGCAACGTGGGTGCCACTGCGGCAACAGCTCCACCAAACGGCCTTCGGCCAGATCTTCGCGCACTGCCACCCGTGGCAAGTGCGCGATACCCACCCCCGCCACCACGAAATGGCGCAGGGCAAACAGGTCATCGGTGACCATGCGCGGTGTGTGCGGGATCACGATGCTGCGGCTCATGTCCTCGCCCTGGAACAGCTCCCACTGGTAATCGCGCTGGGCGCTACCCCAGTGCACGCTGGGCAGCGTGCCGAGCAGCTGCGGGTCGAAGCCCTTGGGCAACTGCTGCAGATACTGCGGGTGCCCCACCAGGCACTGGGTGCTGTTGCTCAGCACCTTCATCACCATGTCGGTGTTTTCCAGCGGCGGGAAGCGCACGCGCAGCGCCACGTCGAAGCCCTCGTGCAGCAGGTCGACGCGGCGGTTGGTGCTCTCGATGAACAGCTCTACCTGTGGGTACTTGAGCATGTAGCGGGTGAGCATTGGCCCGACCCAGGAGTTGAGCAGTGTGGTCGGGCAGCTGATGCGCACCAAGCCGCGCGGCTCGCTGCGGTTGCGCTCGATGATTTCCGCTGCACCTTCGGCCTCTACACGCATGGCCAGGCAACGGTTGTAGTAGGCCTGGCCGATCTCGGTGAGCGAGCAGTGCCGGCTGGTGCGGTGCAGCAGGCGCACGCCCAGGCGGTCCTCAAGGTCGGCGATGCGGCGGCTGAGTTTCGACTTGGGCATGTCCAGCGCCCGCCCGGCCGGGGCGAAGCCGCCGTGCTCGACCACCTGGGTGAAATAGTAGAGGGAGTTCAGGTCTTCCAATGATCGTTCTCCAGGTGGAACGCTAAGGGCAATTTTCGCAGTCTACCGCTCTAAAGGTGATGATTTTAATCTGTGCCCATCAACGCGAAACACCCCAGATTGCTGAAAAATTCATAAACCTCAGGAGCACAGAGCATGAGCAAATTCACCTACAACCGCCTCAACAAAGACGACGCCGCCGTGCTACTGGTGGACCACCAGGCGGGGCTGCTGTCGCTGGTGCGTGACATCGAGCCGGACAAGTTCAAGAACAACGTGCTGGCCCTGGCGGACCTCGCCAAGTTCTTCAATCTGCCGACCATCCTCACCACCAGCTTCGAACAAGGCCCCAACGGCCCGCTGGTACCGGAGCTCAAAGCACTGTTCCCGGACGCCCCTTATATCGCCCGCCCTGGCCAGATCAACGCCTGGGACAATGAAGACTTCGTCAAGGCGGTGAAGGCCACCGGCAAGAAGCAACTGATCATCGCCGGTGTAGTGACCGAGGTGTGTGTAGCCTTCCCCGCGCTGTCGGCACTGGAAGAAGAGTTCGAGGTGTTCGTGGTGACCGATGCCTCCGGCACCTTCAACGCCATGACCCGCGACGCCGCCCACGACCGCATGAGCCAGGCTGGCGCACAACTGATGACCTGGTTTGGTGTAGCGTGTGAGCTGCATCGCGACTGGCGCAACGATGTTGAAGGGCTGGCGGCGCTGTGCTCCAACCACATTCCGGATTATCGGAATTTGATGACCAGCTATAACGCGTTGACTGCTGGGAAGTAATACACAGCAACTTGACGGATGGCTCCTGCAAAAGGGGCCATCGTTACTTGATTCAGAAGTATTGTCAGCGGTTTACTGGAGCGCGAAACCACCTGCCATCCAGCGGCACTCGCTGGTGGAGGAACCCTGTCGATGGCTGGATCATCAACGTCGGGTGAGACCTCCACACCCTGGCTTGAGGGTGTATGAATATCAAGCATGATTACAGGGCCACTGGTGACAGTGGCCCTTTTCTTTGTTCGACAGTACACCGTATCGCTTGTAGAGCAGCTTCCCATGACGATGTTTGTTCAGTGCCTTTGCACCGCACTGCATGATGAAGGCGAGCCTATTGGTGCCATGGGTGTAAGCGACCCCCCACGCCTCGAACGGCCCGGTTGATGTACCCAGCGCTACTTTCCCATATCGCTAAGTAGCGTCTTGTCGTTTCTGGAAAACGTGACGGACACAGCTGCGCAAAATCCGAATGACGCCCAGCCAAAAAAGATGGCCTGAGACTAATGCCAGACAGTTAGCGTTATCAGGGCTGTAATAGCCCGAGCGCTCGATGGGGCCAGCGAGTACTCGGGGCCGCTTTGCGGCCCATCGCCGACAAGCCCGGCTCCCACATGGATTGCGTCAGCTTTTAGAGATTGGGCAAGACGCTTGCTTCCTCAGGTAAAGCGCAGACCTGAAGAACAGCGCGGTTGGGGTGGGAGCCGGCTTGCCGGCGATGGGCCGCAAAGCGGCCCCGGATCACTTAACGGGCTGGCATTACGCCTGAGCCCTCTTTGTCTTCGACGTACAAGCCTCAATCCGCATCCGAATCGAACAATCGCTCCAACTCCATCCGCGCTTCCTTGGCCGTCTGCATCACCTTGGCCCGGTCATCACGCACCTGCCCCTGTGCCTCCAGCACTTCCTCGTCATGCTGGGCAAACCGATCGATGCGGTCCGCCGCCTGTTCACTGCTCAGCCCCAACCCGACCAGTGCCCGGCGGGTCATTTCCAGGCTCGAATAGAACGTCTCGCGAATAGGCTCTGCACCAACGTCCACCAGCTTGTGCACATGCTGCCGGTTACGCGCGCGTGCCAGCAATTTGAGGTGAGGGTACAGGCGCTTCACTCGCTCTGCCGTGCGTATGGTCACCTCCGGGTCGTCGGTGGTAATGATGAAGTATTCCGCTTCGCCGACCTTGGCAGCGTGCAGCACTTCGGGGCGCTGTGGGTCGCCGTAAAACACCGGCGCCTGTTCGAACATACGGGTCATCTCGATGGCGTCCACCGAGGTTTCCAGGGCCACGAAAGGGATTTTCTGCGCACGCAGGATGCGTGAAACGATCTGCCCCATGCGGCCCATGCCGACGATCACCACACGCGGGGTACCGGCATCGATGGCTTTGTATTGCTCAGGTACTTCACGCGCAGGCTGCGTGCGCTTGAGGGCACGGGCGCAGCCAAGCATCAGCAGCGGGGTGATGGCCATCGACAGGGTGATGGTCATCAGCAGCAGGTCGTAGGTCTGGGTGTCGAACAGGCCCTGGTCCTTACCCAGCTTGAACACCACGAAGGCAAACTCACCACCGGCGGCCAGTACCATCCCCAGGCGCAGTGCGCTGGCGCTGTTCAGGCCACCGGCCAAGCGGCCGACACCCATCAGCAGCACCAGTTTGACCGTCACCAACAGCAGGGTCAGGCCCAGCAGAACCAGTGGCATTTCCAGCAGCAGGCGCAGGTTTGCACCCATACCCACACTCATGAAAAACAGCCCCAGCAGCAGGCCTTTGAACGGTTCGATCTGTGATTCCAGCTCATGCCGGTATTCCGAGTCGGCCAGCAGCAAGCCCGCGAGGAAGGCGCCCAGGGCCATGGAAATACCGGCTTCCTCCATCAGCCAGGCGGTACCGATCACCACCAGCAATGCGGTGGCGGTGGACACTTCAGGCAGGCCGGTGCGGGCCACGATGCGGAACACCGGGCGCAGCAGGTAGCGCCCGCCGACGATCACCACCGCGATACTGGCGAAGACATTCAGGCCATGCTGCAGGCTGTCACCGTGGCTGGTTTCCGGGCCGCTGGCAGCCAGCAGTGGCACCAGGGCTATCAGCGGGATCGCGGCAATGTCCTGGAACAGCAGGATGGCGAACGCCAGGCGGCCATGCGGGGCGTTGAGCTGCTTGCTCTCGGCCAGGCTCTGCAGGCCCAGGGCGGTGGAAGACAGGGCCAGGCCAAGGCCGACCACGAGGGCGGCCGAGAGTGACTGGCCGAAACCGAACAGGGCAATGGCGCCGATCAGTGCACCGGTCAGCAGCACCTGTGCAGTACCGACGCCGAACACTGACTTACGCATCAGCCACAGGCGCTTGGGCGACAGTTCCAGGCCGATGATGAACAGCAACAGGACCACGCCCAGTTCGGAAATGTGCGCCACGCTTTCGGTGTCGCGGATCAGGCCCAAGGCCTGTGGGCCGATGGCCACGCCCGCCAGCAGGTAGCCGATCACGGCGCCCAGTTGCAGGCGTTTGGTCAAGGGTACGGCAAGGACGGCGGCGAACAGGAAGATCACCGCGGTTTGCAGAAGGCTGCCTTCGTGTGGCATTGGCTCGAACTCCATGAGCTGCCGGGGCAGCGTTAGAACAGTGTGGCGGGCAATTCTGGGGATTGCGGCTGCCTAAGACAATCTGCCGCAGGAGAGAAACATTGTCCCACCAAGTGTGACAGTTTTACCTGGCGCTTCGCGGGCAACGAGGAACGCTCAGCTCAACTGCCGACGAACTGCGCCCGGTACTGCGCCGGCGTCATGCCTAGCCGCTCGCAGAACACTTATGCCGGTCACTGCCAAACCCACATTGCGCCGCCACCACCTTCAAAGGACGGTCGCTGCCTTCGAGCAGTTTACGTGCCTGATCGATCCGCGCGTTCTGCAGGTACTGCAACGGCGTGATGCCCACCTCACGCTGAAACCTTTCATGTCGTGGATGCTGGCCGCTTGTGCGGCCTGAAGCTGAATTTGGAGTGCATTTCGAGGTATCGATTAGGCTGTTGTCGGGGAAGGCCTCAGGGATAACGCGTTCGCCAAGAACAGCCAGCGTCAACCTTCAGTGCCCCATCGCCGGCCTGCCAGCGATGGGGCGAGGGGCTCAGCCCAGGCCGAGCAGATCCACACCCAACTGGAAGGCCACCCACAACGCCAGCCCGGTCGCGAATGCCAGCGCGATGTTTTCGAACAGGTTGTTGCGGTATTGCTTGCTGAGCAGCGACTTTTGGTTCGACATAATCAGCAGGCCCAGCGAAATGACAGGCAAGCCAATGATGTTCAACGCACTGACGCCAATGGTCAGGGTGACGAAGTCGGGCATGCCCGGGATCGACCAGATCAGCGGCGTCACCAGAATGAACAGCATGAACCACTTGTGCATCGGGTCCTTGTGGAACTCTTTGCCGTAACGCTCACGCCGCTGCGGGCGGACATGCTGGAAGGCATCGGTAATCAGCATCGGGAAGGCCGTGGTCTTGCCGGAAATGCTGGCGAACAGTGTGGCGAACACACCGATGAAGAAGATGTACCAGCCGATCGGGCCGAAGAATATTTCCAGTGCCTTGCCCAGGTCGCCGAGGGTTTTCACTTCGATGCCGTTTGGCCGCAGTATTTCCGCGCCGACGATCCAGATGGCCAGGTTGATGACGATACCGATGAACACGGCGAACAGCAGGTCGTTGCGCTGGATGCGTTTGTGTTGCGGGCCTACCCAGCCCTTCTGGCGCATCACATAGGGGTGCACGAAGTTGGCCACCGAGCCTGCCACCGCGCCGATCACCGACACCGCCACCAGCAGTGCACCGTGCACGCCTTCGTCGGCGGGGATGCTGAAGCCGATGGTGCCTTTGACGATACCGGCCACATCCGGGCCAGACATTACGGCCAGTGCCAGAAACGCCAGCGTCATCACCGCCAGCAGCAGCTTCATCACGCCTTCGATCATGGCGTAGATGTTGCGCCCGACCAGCATCCACACCGCCAGCACCACAGCCATCGAGCACAGCAGCGGGTAGTCGATGCGCAACAGCATCGCCAGCGCTTCGCCTGCGCCCTTGATCATGTAGGCGTTCATCAGGTGGCCCATCAGCAGCGCGTAGGCCAGCATGAACCAGGCAAATACGGGGTGCAGTTGCGCGTACCCCTGGAGGATGGTCATGCCTTGGTTATTGCACAGCTGGAAGCGGGCGATGATGTTGACGATGAGGTACCTGAGCAGCAACGAAACGGCCAGTACCCACATCATGGCGTAACCGTAGTTGGCGCCTGCCACGGATGAGGTTATCAGATCACCTGCGCCAAGCCAGGACAACACCGCGATGATGCCTGGGCCCAGCAGTTTAATCAGCCGTGTTACGCGGCTTTGAGAGGGTGCTGCAGCACTGCCCTCGGCCGAATGAATGCTCGACATGGGGATGTCTCCGTTATTGTTCTTGTTTAAACGAGCGCAGTCGAACACAGTAGATAGGATGTCGTACAACTACATTTTGTTTTCAAATGTGTCTAAGTATTACAGGTTTTGGGTAACGCCTTGTCGCTACAGGTGTCGCGAGCAGTTGCTTTGAATATGCCAGTATCCTGCAAATGCAAAAGGCCGCTTGCACGGCCTTGTTCGATCTTGCATGGGCATTCAGTTCTGGTTGCCTTGAGCGTTATCGGGCTGGTAGTAGCGAATGCTCCGGACTTGGCCAGTGCTGTCTCGGTAGGTCATGGTAGCGGTGCTTGGCTGGCCCTGGATCGTGGCCGAGGGGGCCAGGCTGATCACTTGCGCGATGTCCAGGTTCATGCCGTAGTGGTAGGGCGTCGCTTCGGTGGACTGAGCAAAGGTACTGGCACTGGTGCCCAGTGCAAGGGTGGCGAGGGTGAGTGCGAATACGGTGCGAAGGGTCATGGTCGTTCTCCAGATTCAGTAAGGGGTGGCGACGATTGCTTTCTGTCTGAAGCCAATATTGCGCGCTATTATTTTGCGCGCAAAATATATTACCACTATGGGTAGTATTGAGTGCGCATATGAAGGACCCGCCGCAGTGCTAGTGACTTCCGGGCCGGTACTGCAGGGCTTCGGCCAGGTGCGCCTTGGCAATCGTACTGGCCCCCTCCAAGTCAGCCAGCGTGCGGGCCACCTTCAACAGCCTGTGGGCGGCGCGCAGGGAAAGTGTCAGGCGCTCGCAGGCACTCTCCAGCCAGGCCTGGTCGGCAGCGCGCAATTCGCAGTGCTGGCGCAGCCCCTCGAGGTCCAGAAACGCATTGGCACAGCCTTGCCGCCGGTACTGCACCTCGCGTGCCTCGGCCACCTGGGCGGCCACGTCGGCGCTGGTATCGCCGCAAGGTTGGTTGTTGAGCGTGGTGGTTTCACGCGCCACGGTAAGGTGCAGATCGATGCGGTCCAGCAGCGGGCCGGAAAGCTTGTTGCGGTAGCGCTGGATCTGTTCGGTGCTGCAGCGGCAGCGGCCGGTGGGGTCGCCCAGGTAGCCGCAAGGGCAGGGGTTCATGGCCGCCACCAGTTGGAAGCGCGCCGGAAAGCGTACTTTGTCCCGTGCCCGGGCAATCACGATCTCGCCAGACTCCAGCGGCTCGCGAAGCACCTCAAGTACACGACGCTCAAACTCCGGCAATTCATCGAGAAACAGTACCCCATGGTGCGCCAAGGTGATTTCACCTGGTTGCGGCCGGCTGCCTCCGCCGACCAGCGCGGGCCCGGACGCTGAGTGGTGCGGATGGCGAAACGGCCGTTGCGGCCAGCTATCGAGGGGTTTGTGCCCGCTTACCGACTGGATGGCTGCCACTTCGAGCGCTTCATGTTCATCCAGCGGCGGCAGCAGGCCGGGCAGGCGGCTGGCGAGCAGTGTCTTGCCTGTGCCGGGCGGGCCGGTGAACAGCAGGTTATGAGCACCTGAGGCCGCCAGCAGTAACGCACGCTTGGCGGCTACCTGGCCCTGCACCTCGCTGAGGTCGGGGTAGGGGCGGCTGTGCAGCAATAGACCGTTAGCGGCAAAGGGAGGCAGAGGTACCAGGCCGTTGAGGTGCGCCACCAGTTCCAGCAGGTGCCCCACCGCGTACACCACCAGCCCACCCGCCAGGCTCGCCTCTTCGGCGTTTTCCCGCGGCACTACCAATGCCCGGCCAGCCTCGCGCGCCGCCAGTGCCGCAGGCAGCACGCCCTGAACCGGGCGCAGCTTGCCAGACAGCGCCAGTTCGCCCAGGCATTCGATATCGGTCAATGTGGCCACCGGCACCTGACCGTCAGCGGCAAGGATGCCCAGGGCGATGGCCAGGTCGTAGCGCCCGCCATCCTTGGGCAGGTCTGCCGGTGCCAGGTTCTGGGTGATGCGCCTTTGCGGGTAGTTCAGCCCGGAGTTGACGATGGCGCTGCGCACCCGGTCCTTGCTTTCCTTGACCGTGGTTTCGGGCAGGCCGACCAGCGTGAGAGTGGGCAGCCCGTTGGCCAGGTGAGTTTCGACGCTGACCGCCGGTGCCTGCACGCCAACCTGGGCGCGGCTGTGGACGAGGGCAAGGGACATGGACGCTCCGTTGTCGCGAATAGGGGGCCGCTTCCTGCGGCATTGCCAAGCATAGCGAGGCTCAGGAGGCCAGGAGCAAGAAGAGTGCATCCTCGTTTTTCACGTCAGCACAAAAATGGATCCAATAACTTTGCACCCGGCAAATCTATGGCTTAGTGTTTAAACGTTACTTTCCTGCCATCGGATGGCAATGCATCGCCTGCAAATGGACTTGAGGTACTGCCCGTGCAATCACTCACTCGCACCCGCCAGCAGATCCTGGAACGGGTCAAGGCCAATGAGTTCACTGAACTCAACCGTTTCTTCGATACCCTTCAGGCGCAGTGGCGGCAAGCGCGCCCTGGGGAGTGCCCGGCCTACCTTGAGGCCGTTCAGGGGCACATGCTGGTCGACTGGGATGTCGAAGGCAGCAAGGCCCTGACCCAGCGCCTCAACGCTTGGATCGAAGCCTGCCCCAAGGCCTATCACCCCCAGGTGGCCATGGGCTTTCACTGTTTCAATCGTGCTTGCCATATTCGCGGTACGGCTCCCGCCCATGAGGTGTCTGCAGCGCGCTGGCTGGCCGCCGAGCAAGCCTGCGAAATGGCTGCGGCGCACTTTCTGAGGGCCATCGAGCGATGCGCGCAGCCTGTAGCGGCGGCGATCGGTATGTTGCAGATCAGTGCGCACTTTCGTGAGCCAGGCTGGCTGGTGGAGCTGTTTCATGGCCGGCCGGCGCGCTTTCGGCCCAGTGCCCATGCCGATGTCGAAGTGCAGGAGGCCGCTGCACCGCTGCTGGTCAAATATGCACTGGCACCGCTGGTCGAGCTGCCGCAAGTGTTGCCTTCGTGCCTGAGTCTGCGCCCGCTCGCCGAGCAGGGGTCTGCCCGGGACTACTGGCTGCGGCATGCCTTGAACGGGTTCCCTGGCTGTTTCGAGGCGGTCGAGGCCTATGCCAGCTACCTGACACCCCGTTGGGGCGGTAGCTATGAGGCCATCGATGCCGTGGCCAGCGGCCCTTTGTGTCGGGACTGGCCTGAAACCTTGCGCAATGCGATCCGCTGGCTGGCGCTTGAGGATCAGTTCCGGCTGCCGCCTGCCGATCAGGCCCAGCAGGTCGCGGCATGGCAGCGCGTCTTCGAGCGGTGGATGCAACGCGAGCTCAGGCCAAAGGAACGCGCCACGCTCATGGCGTGGCGAGGGGCCTTTCGCCGCTATTCGCTGCAAGATTACCCCGGTGCGATGTGCGACTTCGTCGCCTCTGTCGCGCTATACCCCGACCAGGGCTTCGTACCGGCCATTGGCGAGCCGTTCTACAGCGTTGTCTGCCTGGTCGTGAGCCATGGTGTGCCAGACGATGCGCAGAGCCTGCGTATCGCCATCGAGCGGTTAAGCGAAAACCGCAGGCAAGCGGCGGCCTGTGCGCTGCGCTCGGTTGGGCACCAGTTCGGCGTGTGGGGTTTCAGGCAGTGCGTCGAGCAGGCGCGTACCTGGCTGCACGCTGCGGTGAAACGCCAGTGCGGGCGCGAGGGGCTGGGCTTTGATGTACTCGAGGTGGCGCGCCTGCTTTGGGCCGCCAATTACCACGAGGCCGCGTATTTTCTCTACAGGCAGTGTGCCGAGTGCAAGCTGCCCGATGCCGCCGCCGCGCTTTATGCGCTGCATTGCGGTCGGCTCGAGAGTACGCCGGAACACTACATCGATACTGGGGCTGCTGCGCATTGGCTGCTGTGTGCCGCGCAGTCAGGCAGCCAGGTAGCCAAGTACGAACTGGCCTGCCAGCGCATGCGTGATGAACAGCGTTTGAGCGAGCGTAGCGCGATGCTGGCGGTCAGGCGCTTGCTGCTCGATTGCCTGGGCAACGAAGCGCTCGATGCCCATGCCCGCTTGCAAGTGGCCATGCTGCAGCGCCAGTTCGGCGACCCTCGGGAACGTGCGGAGGCGGTCGCCTATTTGCTGGATCTGGTGCACTACCCCGATTGCGCGATAGCCGGGCGAGCCAGCGCGGAGCTTGGCCTGGCCTGGATGCACGGGCATGGTACGCGCAAGCCGAGCCGCTTTGCGGCCATCGAGTGGGCCAGCCGTGCTGTCGCGCTGCACCCGGGGGATGCGGCCATCGAGGGCATTCAGGCGCAGATTCGCAACGCGCACAACCTGTTCAGGACGCTGTTCACGGTGTGCGGCGCAACGCTGTTTCGAGGGGACCTGCACGCCAGTGAGCTGCCGCCCAAGCCAAGCAGCCCGGCGCCCGGCCGGGTGCGGGCTCCCGCGTGAGGGCAGGGCGCGGAGCTTACTCCTGTGACGCAGGTGCCATGCGCGCTTCCAGCTCGGCGACCTGTTTCTCCAGGGCCTCCAGGCGCGCACGGGTGCGGGCCAATACGACCATCTGGCTGTCGAATTCTTCGCGGCTGACCAGGTCCAGCTTGCTGAAGGCTCCTTGCATCAGCACCTTGAACTGGCTTTCCAGTTCAGCGCGGGGCTGGGCGGTGTCGCCGCTGAACAGGCGCGAGGCCTGGTCGCTGAGGGCATCGAGAAGGGCTTTGGGCGCGAGCATGATCGGCTGTCCACTGCAGATGGGTAATGGCCGGCAGTGTAACACGGGGCCGGTTTGCCGCTCTGTTGCACATTTTTCGAGCAGCCCCGTGCACTGCTGCGCACCAAAGTTGTGCATCTTTTCAATGCTGGCGACTGGCCAATCCTGAATCTTTCACTCAACTGCTTGTTTTTCAGCGCTTTAACAGAACTGGCAAGGTTTCTGCAAAGACCTGTACGAGCCATGCACTGATGCAGTTCCTTGTGACCAGGCAGTGCGCACGCGGAGCCGGATGCCGACGACGCGTTACAAAGCCAACCGCTGCGCTTAGACTTGAGACGGGTTTGTTTTCCTGGGGCAAGTCCACCAAATCGGGAGAGAGTTTCATGAAGCTAGTCACAGCCATCATCAAGCCGTTCAAGCTGGACGACGTGCGCGAGTCACTGTCGGAAATCGGCGTGCAGGGCATCACCGTCACCGAAGTCAAAGGCTTCGGTCGGCAGAAGGGTCACACCGAGCTGTATCGCGGTGCGGAATACGTGGTCGACTTCCTGCCCAAGGTGAAGATCGACGTCGCCATCGACGACAAGGACCTCGATCGCGTGATCGAAGCCATCACCAAGGCTGCCAACACCGGCAAGATCGGTGACGGCAAGATCTTCGTGGTGAATCTGGAGCAGGCAATCCGCATCCGTACCGGCGAAACCGATACCGACGCGATCTAAGCGCCCAAAAAAAGCCTCACCAAACCCAACGCCCCAGGAGAAAACAACATGACTCTGCGTAAGATCGCAGGGCTAGGAGCCCTATTGTCCCTCGTAATGCCGGGCATCGCCCTGGCAGAGGAGGCTGCCGCCCCTGTACTGAACTCCGGTGACACCGCCTGGATGCTGACTGCCACGGCGCTGGTGCTGTTCATGACCATCCCGGGCCTGGCCCTGTTCTACGGCGGCATGGTGCGTTCGAAGAACGTACTCTCGGTGATGATGCAATGCTTCGCCATCACCGGCCTGATGAGCATCCTCTGGGTCGTTTACGGTTACAGCATGGCCTTCGATACCACGGGTATGGAAAAGGGCGTGCTCAACTTCAATTCCTTCGTCGGCGGCTTCTCCAAGGCGTTCCTCAGCGGCGTAACGCCGGACGGGCTGACGTCGGCTGCGGCACTGTTCCCTGAAGCGGTCTTCATTACCTTCCAGATGACCTTCGCCATCATCACCCCGGCGCTGATCGTGGGTGCCTTCGCCGAACGCATGAAATTCTCGGCGATGCTGGTGTTCATGGGCATCTGGTTCACCCTGGTCTACGCACCGATCGCGCATATGGTCTGGAGCGGTGATGGCGCGCTGATGTGGGACTGGGGCGTGCTCGACTTCGCTGGCGGCACCGTGGTGCACATCAACGCAGGTATCGCTGGCCTGGTCTGCTGCCTGGTACTGGGCAAGCGCAAAGGCTACCCGACCACCCCGATGGCCCCGCACAACCTGGGCTACACCCTGATGGGCGCAGCCATGCTGTGGATCGGTTGGTTCGGCTTCAACGCCGGCTCCGCCGCGGCCGCCAACGGTACTGCCGGCATGGCCATGCTGGTGACCCAGATCGCTACCGCTGCTGCAGCGCTGGGCTGGATGTTCGCCGAGTGGATCGGCCACGGCAAACCGAGCGCCCTGGGCATCGCCTCTGGTGTGGTCGCCGGCCTGGTTGCCATCACCCCGGCTGCCGGCACCGTGGGCCCGATGGGCGCCCTGGTGATTGGCCTGGTGTCTGGCGTGCTCTGCTACTTCTGCGCTACCAGCCTCAAGCGCAAGCTGGGTTATGACGACTCCCTGGATGCCTTCGGCGTGCATGGCATCGGCGGCATCATCGGCGCCATCCTCACCGGTGTGTTCGCGGCACCGGCCCTGGGCGGCTTCGGCGCGGTCACCGACATCGGTGCGCAGGTCTGGATCCAGGCCAAGGGCGTGATTTTCACCGTGGTCTACACCGCCATCGTCACCTACGTGATCCTCAAGGTGCTGGACGTAGTGATGGGCCTGCGGGTCAACGAAGAAGAAGAGTCGGTCGGCCTCGACCTGGCTCAACACAACGAACGTGGTTACAACCTGTAACTGCGACGCTGGAAAAACTTGCCCGGCTTGCCGGGCATTTTTTTGCCTGTTTTTCGCCATTTTCCGCAGAGCAAACGGTTTATCAGTCACGTTCGCGACGTAGGCAAAAAACTTACAACACGCAGGGCGTTCATGGAGCTTTGCTTTTTCTCCGGGCGCGCTAGAATGCGCGCCGAGAGGTGTTGCACGAGTTGTCCGCACGCTTCTTCAGCCTTTGCTAGGCTTGCCAATAGCGTGTGGCCAGCAAGGGCTGCAAGGTTTTGTCGGGTCCTGCCAGGAGCAGGGCCTGCTGGGCGGGGCGTCCCATCAGGAGTGCCGTCTCAAGGGCAGTGGCCAACCCACGGCCAGTTGAATTTTCACTGGTGGCTGCCGGTCTACGGCTGCACTGGTCTATAACTAACCTGCTTTTCGCAAGTCATGAGGTAGAACATGAGCGACGACGATCTGGAAAATGATGACCTCGAAGTAGGCGACGAAGACGAGGCTGATGATGGCCTCGAAGCTGCGGCTGACGATGTTGCCGAGGACGCTGGCGATGACGACAGCAGCCCGGCACCGGTCGCCAAGGGTAAATCCAAGGCGGCTGTTTCGGTAGACGAGATGCCGAGCATGGAAGCCAAGCAAAAGGAGCGTGATGCCCTGGCCAAGGCGATGGAAGAATTCCTTTCGCGCGGTGGCAAGGTGCAGGAAGTCGAGGCCAACGTAGTCGCCGACCCGCCCAAGAAGCCGGACAACAAGTACGGCAGCCGCCCTATCTGAGTGGCTGAATACAAAAGAGCCCGCCGTCGCTGCGGGCTTTTTTGTGCCTGACGAAAATTGCAGTTATTTCTTACACAAAAAGTAGGTGTTTTAAGCTAGGCCATTTTGTCGCTTCCAGGCAAGCATTGCTCACTGATTCTGGAGGTGTTTATGGACAAACTGGTTCGTCGTTGCAAGCTACGCAAGGAAGACTTTTCTAGAGTAGAGGACCCTTTTTTTGCTAAGGGAAACGTAGAGCGTGCTCTTAAAGGGAACAGTCGCCTTGACGGTAAGGATGAGTTTCTCAGGAGTTGCGGCATCACCCTTCAGCGAGACCTTTCCGCCAAAGATATCGAGGTAGCAGTCGAAGAAATCAGAAGCGGCAGGTGGCTATTTTTGACCAACGAACCATTCAAGCCCATGAGGATAGATGGTTACCAAGGTGCAACTCAGTGCTTTCCTCTGCCAGGGCCGTTCAAGCAGCAGGCCGATGATGAGAGAGGGCCTGGTAAGTGGCGCACGATCGACATCGATTATGACGGGTTGAAAAATACATTCGCGATGCTGCAAAACCGCCTAGGCTCGCTGGGTGACGAGGGTCGTCTCTTCGGCTCGGAAGGCAAGGATTATGACAACACCACCCGTGTCGTAACCCAGCAATGGGTTCCCCTCGATGGTAATGATGATCATCTGGCATCACGATCTGTTATTCGTCGCTATGGGGAATTGCGAGCTATAACGCAGCGGTATTCTGAAGGAGATGATAAGTGGCAGGTCAGTGGAAAATCTTGGCACTGGCAGCCAGTTCTTCCTTTTGAAACCTACGAACACCGAGAAAAAAAATGATGCCCGGAGGACGAAAAGAAGAGCGTTGGGTATTGCAATTGTGGGGCATTCTGGATGCCCTTTCTTTGCTGCTCTACATCGTAGCCAGCGTGCGGCGTAGCCATCTACCTTTCTTTACTGACTTGCAGAGCATGTTGAGCTTATGGCGAGAGCAAGGTCTGCTAACCGTTATGCTCATTTTGATGAATCTGGTTCTGCACGTTTCGATCATTCTCAGCACTGTGCTTCTCCTCAGTGGCAGAAAGTCTGGTGTGTATTTAGGGCTCGCGCAGATACCCTTTAGGCTGCTTTTCGCTGCACCTTCGCTCTCGATATTGTTGATCTGGGCTAGCTTCGTACCCGATTACGATCCGTGGCTGATGCTTGGTTTCATAGGGCTTTCAGAGCTGATCAAGGGCGGCACCTCCTGGTGGTGGCTGCATCGCCAACGATCGCATCACCGGTTAGCCAGCAATTGAACAGTCTTTGTTGTGCCTGTGAGATTTGTATGGCCTGTGCCGGCCTCTTTGCGGCGGTTCGGCGCCCCGACACGCCCGCTCCCACAGGAACCGCACAATGCCTAAGGGCGGTGGTATTACTGTGGGAGCGGGCTTGCCCCGCGAATGGGGCGCGAAGCGGCCCCTGTCAGCGCCAGCGCGCGAGCACGTCGGGCAGCTGGGACAAGCGCTGGATCTCGGCATCCGGCGCCCGCTCGCCCGCCCAGGCCTTACCCTGCGGGTTGAACCAGACGGCGCGCAAACCGGCACGCTGGGCCCCGGCGATGTCGTCGCCTGGGTGATCACCAATATGCACCGCCGCACTGGCTTCAGCCTCGCCACGCTTGAGTGCTTCCATGAACGGCGCCGGGTCTGGCTTGCCGATGCCCAGGTCCTCTGCACACAGGGCAAAGCGGAAGTAATCCGCCAGCCCCAGACGGCTTACATCGGCGTTGCCGTTGGTGACCACGCCCAAGGTGTAGTGATGGCGCAGAATCTCCAGCACCGGCTGCACTTCAGGGAATACTTCGACCTGATGGCGTGCATGCAGGAACACTTCAAAGCCCTCGTTGGCCAGTTCTTGTGCCTGCTTCTCGCTGTAGCCGACTTCTTCCAGGGCGTGGAACAGCACACGCCGGCGCAGGGTACTGATGCGGTGCTTGAGGCCTGGCTCGGCCTGTACCAGGCGTTCGCGAATGGCGAACAGGTGTTCCACCGGCACGCCGCCAAGTATCGGGGCGTTGGCCTGCAGCCAGTCGCGCAGCACGATTTCCGCGCTGGCAATCACTGGCGCGGTATCCCACAGGGTGTCGTCAAGGTCGAACGTGATCAGCTTGATGCTCATGAGTCTGTGCCTTTGCTGCGTTTGGCCCGTGGGTGGGCGCTGTCGTACACCGCGGCCAGGTGCTGGAAGTCCAGGTGGGTGTAGATCTGTGTGGTGCTGATGTCGGCATGGCCGAGCATTTCCTGCACCGCCCGCAGGTCCTGGGACGATTCCAGCACATGGCTGGCGAATGAATGGCGAAGCATGTGCGGGTGCAGGTGCTGGCCCAGTTCGCGCTCACCGGCTGCCTTGACCCGCATCTGGATAGCCCGTGGCCCGAGGCGGTTGCCTTGGCGGCTGATGAACACGGCGCCGTCACGCGGGCCGCCGATACCGCGCAGTCGCAACCATTGCTGCATGGCCTCGCGCGCCTTGCGGCCCACAGGCAGCACGCGCGCCTTGCCACCCTTGCCGAGCACTTGTACCAGGCCGGCGGCAAGGTCCAGGTGTTCGAGGTCGAGGTTGGTCAGCTCGGACAGGCGCAGGCCAGAGGAATAGAACAGTTCGAGGATCGCCTGGTCGCGGCGGGCGATGAAGTCGTCGTCCACGCCGCCGTCGAGCAGTTGCAGGGCGCGGTCGGTGTCCAGCACCTTGGGCAGCCGGCGCTCGCCTTTGGGCGCGCTCAGGCCGCTGGCAGGGTCGTGCTGGCAAAGGCCTTCACGGTTCAGGTAGCGATACAGCCCGCGTACCGCCGACAGCAGCCGCGCCAGGCTGCGCGAGGACTGCCCATGATGATGCTGGCGGGCGATCAGTTGGCGCAGTTGCTGGATCTGTAATGCGCCCCAGCCAGCGATGCCTTGGGTGTTGCAGTATTCGATGACCTTCTGGAGGTCGCGACGGTAGGCCAGCAGCGTGTGTTCGGACACTTGGCGCTCGTTGCGCAGGTGAGCGCAATAAGCCTCCAGCTGGCGTTCCATCAGCGCACCGGGCGCAGGGGCTGGGTCACCCGTGGGACCACGCGGGCGAGCACTTCGGCGATGTAGCCAAGGAACAGGGTGCCGACGCTGCTTTTGTAGTGTTGCGGGTCGCGGCTGCCGATCGCCAGCACGCCGTGCAACCCTTGGTACTCCAGGGCAGCGACGGCGCTGGAGCCCACTTCCTGGTGCTGCTGCTCACCGAACAGGAACACCAGTTCGTGCTCACGCAGGTTGCCACTGACTGTCTTGCCACCGCCCAGCAGGCCGCCGATGGCCTGTTGGGCCTCGGCATTGCTGGCCCAACGGCCGACCGGCGCTGCATGGTCACCGAACAGGATCAGGCTGACGAACGGTACCTGGAACTCCTGGCGCAGGCTGTCTTCGACCGCCATGACCACTTCTTCCAGGCTGCCGGCATCGAGCAGGTCAAGGATCAGCCGGCGCGTCTTGTCGAACAACCGGTCGTTGTCCCTGGCCACGTCCATCAGTTGCGACAGGCGATGGCGCATCTCGATGTTGCGATCGCGCAGCAGTTTGAGCTGGCGCTCCACCAGCGACACGCTGTCGCCACGCTGGTGAGGGATACGCTGCTCGACCAACAGTTCATCGTGTTCGGCGAAGAAGGTCGGGTGGGCGCGCAGGTAGGCGACCACCGCTTCGGCATCGAGCTCACTGGACTGCTGGGGTACAACCTTGGGCTGATCGGTCATGGCAGTTACTCGCTTAGAGACGAACCTGTCCTTCGTAGACACGTACGGCTGGGCCAGTCATCAACACGGACGTGCCGGGGCCGGCCCACTCGATGTGCAGGCGCCCACCAGGCAGGTCCAGGGTCACCGGAGAGTCCATCCAGCCCTGGCTGATGGCTGCCACGGCGGCTGCACAAGCACCGGTGCCGCAGGCCTGGGTCTCGCCGGCACCACGTTCCCATACCCGCAGGTTGGCGCGGTGGCGGTCCATGACCTGAAGGAAACCGGCGTTCACCCGCTGCGCAAAGCGTGGGTGGTTTTCGATTTTCGGGCCCAGGTCATGGACCGGCGCAGTATGTACGTCATCGACGCGCAGCACGGCATGCGGGTTACCCATGGACAAGGCAGCGATAGCGTGCACTTCGCCGTCCACCTCCAGCGGGTAACTGAGCGCCTGCTCATCAGCGTCGAATGGGATTTCGGCAGGATTGAAGCGCGGCGGCCCCATGTCGACACACACCTGGCCGTCGTTCTGCACGTCCAGTTCGATGATGCCGCCCTTGGTTTCCACACGGATACGCTTTTTCGCGGTCAAGCGTTTATCCAGCACGAAGCGTGCGAAGCAGCGTGCGCCGTTGCCGCATTGCTCCACTTCCGAACCGTCGGCATTGAAGATCCGGTAGCGGAAATCCACTTCCGGATTGTTCGGAGCCTCGACGATCAGCAGCTGGTCGAAGCCGATCCCGGTGTGGCGGTCGCCCCATTGCTTGGCGTGCTTGGGCTGGATGTGCGCGTGTTGGCTGACCAGGTCCAGGACCATGAAGTCATTGCCCAGCCCATGCATCTTGGTAAAACGCAGAAGCATGGGGTCACTCCGGCAGCAGGCTTTCGCCAGCGTACAGTTCGGCAATGGTCTCGCGACGGCGGACTTCGAAAGCCTGATCGCCGTCGACCAGGATTTCCGCACAACGGCCACGGGTGTTGTAGTTCGAGCTCATGACGAAACCATAGGCGCCCGCGGACTGCACAGCCAGCAGGTCACCTTCGGCCAGGTTCAGCTGGCGGTCCTTGGCGAGGAAATCGCCGGTTTCGCAGATTGGCCCGACCAGGTCGTAGGCACGGCCTTCGCCTTCGCGTGGGATGACCGCGCTGACGCCCATCCAGGCCTGGTAGAGGGCCGGACGGATCAGGTCGTTCATCGCCGCATCGATGATGGCGAAGTCTTTGTGTTCGGTGTGCTTGAGGTATTCAACGCGGGTCAGCAGGGCACCGGCGTTGGCCACGATGTAGCGGCCAGGCTCGAACACCAGGGCCAGGTCACGATCACCGACGCGCTCGCGGATGGCCTTGATGTAATCGGCTACCAGCGGCGGCTCTTCGTCGCGATAGCGCACGCCAACACCGCCGCCCAGGTCCAGGTGGCGCAGGTGGATGCCGCAGTCGGCCAGGCGGTCGACCAGGTCCAGCAGGCGGTCGAGGGCGTCGAGGAATGGGTCTACGCTGGTCAGCTGCGAGCCGATGTGGCAGTCGACACCGACCACTTCCAGGTTTGGCAGCTGCGCGGCACGCACATAGATGGCTTCGGCGTCGGCGATGGCGATGCCGAACTTGTTCTCTTTGAGGCCGGTGGAGATGTACGGGTGGGTACCGGCATCGACGTCCGGGTTGACCCGCAGCGAGACCGGGGCCACCTTGCCCATCTCGGCGGCTACCACCTGCAGGCGCTCCAGTTCGTCGGTGGATTCGACGTTGAAGCAATGCACGCCGACTTCCAGGGCCCGGCGCATGTCTTCGCGGGTTTTGCCGACGCCGGAGAACACCACGCGGTCAGCCCGCCCACCGGCGGCCAGTACCCGCTCCAGTTCACCGCCGGACACGATGTCGAAGCCTGCGCCCATGCGGGCCAGCACGTTCAGCACGCCAAGGTTGGAGTTAGCCTTGACCGCGAAGCACACCAGGTGCTCGACACCTTGCAGGGCATCGGTATAGCTGCGGTACTGGGCCTCGATGTGGGCGCGCGAGTACACGTAGGTGGGGGTGCCGAAGCGTTCGGCGATGGCCGACAGGGCCACGCCCTCCGCGAACAGTTCACCGTCGCGGTAATTGAAAGCGTTCATCTGATTTCCTTACTGCTCTGGCGTTTGCTCGGGCTCGATTGGCTGTTCATCCTGTGGCTGGACAGGCTGAGCGTGCTGGTGCTGATGCGACTTCTGGCTGCCCTTGCCGTCCTTGCCGTCTTCTGGCAGGTAGAGGGGGCCTTTCTGACCGCAGGCCGAAACGAGGCAGGCAACCGCGACCAGCGCCGCGAGCGAGGAAATCAGGCGCTTCATGGGTGAAATCCTTTGAAATATGCAGTATTGCGCCCGAGTATACCGAGCGACTGCCGGATTGCCTATGCAAGAGCCGGTCCGCCGGGCGGGCAGAAATTGGCCACCAGCGGCGAGCGGCAAGCGGCAAGAAAAAACGTTCAGGTGTAGGCTGAGCTTTTTCCTGCCGCTTGAAGCTCCCCGCTTGCGGCTGGCGCCAAGCGCCCGTATCGTGCCCGGCCTGCCTGTAACGCAGCCAATTTCGAGGTTCCTGCAATGAGTTTGAGCGAAGCGCGTTTCCATGATCTGGTCGACGCCACCCAACAGGCCCTGGAAGACCTGTTCGACGAGAGCGGCCTTGACCTGGACATGGAGAATTCCGCCGGCGTCCTCACCATCAAGTTCGACAATGGCAGCCAGCTGATCTTCAGCCGCCAGGAGCCGCTGCGTCAGCTTTGGCTGGCCGACCGCTCCGGGGGCTTCCACTTCGACTACGACGAAGAGAGCGGCAAGTGGGTCTGCGAGAAGAGCGAAGAGCTGCTGGGCGAGATGCTCGAGCGGATTGTCTGGGAGCGGGCCGGCGAAAAGCTGGACTTCGACGAGATCTGAAATGAGCGCCCAGGCGCGGCCGGCCAAGCCGCTTTACAGTAACGTCAGCCCAGCGGTGCCGTCGCCGTGCATCAGCGTGTGCCGGCTGAATGAACAGCGCGTTTGCACCGGTTGCCATCGCCATGTCGAGCACATTCGCGAGTGGCGCTCGGCCGATGACGAACGGCGCCGGCAGATTTGCCGCGAAGCCGAGGCCTTGCGCACGCAGGGTTGAGTATTTGCCCGGCTGTGGTAGTGTCGGGTTATGCGTCGGTGACGCCAAAGCACTCATCAAACCCCGCCCTCTGGGCGGGGTTTTGCTTTATCTGCCCTTAGAAAACCACCTGTTCAATGGAGTCTGACTGGATCATGAGCACCAAGCCCTCCCTCATCCTTACCCGATTGGACGTGCAGCGTCTCGAGCGCCTGATCGACAGCCTCGACGAAAGCACCCCAGGTGTGCTCGCCCTGCAGGAGGAGCTGGACCGCGCCGAGCAGGTGGTCGGTCACGAGGACGTGCCGGCCGGCGTGGTGACCATGAACTCGCGCGTGCACTGCCGTGAAGAGGCCAGTGGCAAGGACTACCACCTGACCCTGGTGTACCCGAAGGATGCCGGCGGCGAAGGCAAGGTCTCGGTCCTGGCGCCGATCGGATGCGCGCTGCTTGGCTTGTCGGTGGGTGAACAGATCGATTGGCCGGCGCCGGGCGGCAAGACCCTCAAGCTCAAGCTGCTGGAGGTGGAATACCAGCCGGAAGCGGCAGGCGATTTCGACCTCTGATCCCCCATGGCTTTCAGGGCGTATTCCGCGCCCTGATAGAGCAGGCATGGATGCAGTTGTCGACGATCCTGCTGCGCAGCGACCAGTCCGTGTTGATGATGTGGAAGTTCTGGATGTAACTGTCGATACCTGTTGATTCGAACCATTCATCGACCTTGTCGCTGAAGTCGTCCGGCGAAAACCACCCTTTGTTGTATTTGGCGCACTGGATGGAACGCAGGGTGTAATCAGGTTTATAGCGTTGCGCCCGCTCGTCCATGAAGGCTTTCAGCTCTTCGGTGGACGGTGTGTTCTCACCCATCCAGCCATGTTCCACGCCTGGCCAGTGCTGCCCGCGGGCGGAGTTGTTGTACGCAATCACCACGGTCTTGCCTGGGTGTTCAATCCAGAGTTGATCCAGCGTCAGGGGGTGCAACGCCCAGGGGATGATGCGCTGGCCCAGGTGCTTCTCCAGCGTCTCCTGCAACCAGGCATGTTCCTGGTCGCTGAAGTTGTCGAACCCATGGAAGTCGAGAATGATGATTTCGCGAACGTTTGCCGGGTCTTCGTAAAAGCGGTTCAGTTCCAGGACGATGTCACCCAGTACGGTGCGCCCCGATGTACTCAGGTGGAACAGCTTGTAGCGATAGGGCGAATCGGGCGTGTGCTCGCGGTTGGCGCGCACTCGCAGATCAAGCACGCGGATGCCGCCGCGAACCTGTTCGATGCAGGAAACGTCCTGGGTCACTTCCTGGGGCGGGACGATGTTGTCCGCCTGCTTGTCCATCCCAGAGTCATGGCTGCCGGGGAGAATCAGCTGATCGATACGCAGGCGGCCTAATTCGGGCAGGGCGCCCATCCAGTTCTGCTTGTCCATGACGCACTCCAGTCATTGATTGAGTGCCCAAGGATGTTGCCGCCGTGTGCGGCCGTGCAGAGGGAAAGCGCACCGGGGTCAAGGTGCGAGCGACGCCTGCAACTGCTCCAACCCGTCGTTCAGGGCTCTTTCCAGCTCCCGCTTGTAGCGCAGGTAGAGGAGGGTCGAACCCTGTTCGTCATCGAGCAGTTCGGACAGGTCCAGGTCAGTGATGTAGCAACGATAATGCCCGGCATCGCGGCGCTGGCTCAGAATCTGCCTGGCTACCACGGTGTACAGTTCATCGCCGTGGTCCAGTTCGGAGAATTCCAGTTGGTCGCAGTAGAGCGTGACGTGCACGTCATCGCCGGTGCCGGCCTGGAGGATGGCCTGAACTTCATAGTAGGGCTGATCGTTGACGATGTCTGGCGTCGGTCGGGGCTCGATGCTGCGTGCCTTGCCCGTGCCCGAGGGCAGTAGCTGAGCATAATCGATGTACAAAGATGCCTGGTGCAGGTTATCGAGCGGCACGCGGGCGTCGTGGCGCATTACCACCGAGCGCAGAAAGCGCTGCAGGGGCAATAGCAGGTGATTCTCGTCGTGCAATGGCAGGCGTTGCTGCCATAACGCGTTGTACTCATCCAGCACATACAGGTCGGCCCAGCCCTCGAGCAGGCGGTAGAACACCTGAATGCAGCCGGGGCGGCCTTGTTCCAGCAGCAGCGAAAGGTCGTGGTCCTGCAGTGCGTTGGCATCCAGATAAAGTGGGCTGTAGGCGCTGCGTTCTTCGCTTAGGTAATCGAGCACGGCATCGTGCTCGGTCAGGGTGGCGAGGCTGACCTGGCCGGGCACCAGTTCCAGTGCGTGGGTGTACTGCGCCACCTGCAGCAGGTAGCGGTGGTTGCGGCCCTGGTCGAGCAGTAATTGTACCGTGTCGAAAATCTCCTCGACCCGCTGGCTGATGGCTTGCGCGCGGTTGTGGCAGAAGCAACGCACCCGCACGCGCGGCCGGTGGCTGCGCTGGCCGAGGCTGTTGAGGAAGTCCCGCATGCAGCGCAGCAGGGCGTGCTCGCCGTCGTAGCGCTGCACCAGCACCTCGTTCCAGCTGTTGAGGGTGACCTGATCGAGGGTCAGCACCAGGTTTTCGCGCACGCCTGCATAGCTCAGCGAGTCGGTGCGTTCGGTGGTCATCAGGATGTTCAGGTCGCGGTGGTGGCGCAGCGGGTCGACGCCAACGTTGACCAGCAGCAGGATCTCTTCGGCCACGCTGGGCTGCAGCAGTCGCACTTCGCTGACGGCCTCAAGCGGCAAGGGAATGCTTTGCTGCAGGCTGCCAAGCAGGTTGAACAGCTCGAATTCGCTCAAGTCGCTGACGCCTGGGTGCAGCGCAAAGCGCGTAGTGCTGTCGATAACGCCGTTGCGGTGGGCCCAGGTCAGCAGTTCGAGCAGCTCCCGGCAACGCTTGATCGGGCTGAAATGCTCCCACTCGTGGACGCCCAGGTTGCCGTTGTACAGGCCCCAGTGGTGGCTGCCGGGTTCCTTGCGGTTGGGTGACTGAACCAGTGTCAGGGTGTCCTCGGCGAGGTCCGGTGCGATGCCTGGGTTGATCACCTCTATCTTGCCGGCGCGCCGCTCGAAGGCTGCGTACAGGCGCCGGCCCAGTACGTTGAGGTCGCGTTGGTCGGCGCGGCTGTTGGCGTTCTGGTTTTGCGCGAACTGGCTGAGAAAGCGGTAGCTGTGGTTGAGCTCGGCGACCAGCTCGCGGCGCTCGACTGCCACCTGGCGTACCTTCCACTGACTACGGCTGTCGAGTAAGGCCAGCTGGCGCTCGTCCCAGCCCCACTCATCGGCCAGGCGCTTGAGCAACCGACGCTGCCAGCCGTTGCTGCGTGCGCGGTCCAGGCCGCTGAGCTTCTTGTTGACCTTCAGGTAAAGGCTGCGCCTTGCCAGCTCCAGCCGCCTGGTTTCACCGCGCGCTAGCAAGTAGCGTTCGATGCGCCGGTAAACCATGACATAGGGGTCAAGCGCGTCGAGGTCGAGGTGGTTGGCGAAGACCGCCTGTTTGTAGTCCAGGCTCAGGCAGCGCACGGCTGGGTGTTCGCTGGCGTAGACCTCGGTCAGCAACAGCTTGAGCAGTGACTTGTAAGGTGAGTCGATCCCTTTGAACAGCTGCCACAGGCCAGCACCGACGAACTCGCCGGCCGGGATGTGGGCCAGGTTGCCCAGGTCGAGGGCATCGGTGCTGCGGATGAAACGCTTGGACAGCAAGGTTTCGGTATAGCGGCTGTAATTGCGCTCTTCATACACCGGCACCAGCCACCAGAGCGGTGTGCGCCCGGCTAGCCAGATGGCCGTGCGGTAGAACTCGTCGAGCAGCAGGTAGTGCTGGGTGGTACCACAGTCGTCCGAGCTGAGCTGGCTGTCGCGCTGGCCTCGGGCGAAGCTTTGCGGGTCGATCAGGAAGCAATGTGCTTCGGCGCCGAGGCTGGCAGCCCAGGTTTCGAGCAACTGGCATTTGCGCCGCAGCTCTTCGAGCTGGCTGTCACCCAGGCCGGGGGCATGACAGACCCACAGGTCGATGTCGCTTTGCTCGGCCTGGGCCAGCGTGCCAAGGCTGCCCATCAGGTACAGGCCGTGTATCGGGCGGTTGGGGTTGCCCAGGCGTGTCTTGTAAGTGAACGACCGCGCCAGCCGTTGGCCCTCGGCGACCAGGTTGGCATCGGGCTCGAAGCCCGACACGCCGGCCGGTGTGCTTCCCGAAACATACCCAGGCAACAGGGGGTGGTTGACGTGAAACAGCAGCGGTAGCAGGGTCAAAACCTGTTGCTGGCGGGTCGAAAGCCCATCCATGGCGCGCTGTAGCCGGCCCGTGTTCAGCTGCAGGAACCGCGCACGCAATTTCGCCAGCACCTTGCGGTCGATGCCGTCTTCGATATCAGGGCGAATCTCGTGGGGGTGGGTCATTGCGAACTCAGGGCAGGCCGGGGGGGGAACTCTGGCGAGTTTAGCCTGAGTGATGCACTCGGATAAGCGGCAGTTGGAGTTTTGACGCCATTTTTCTCGCGCCTTTGTGTGCCCCATCCCCGGCTTGCCGGCGATGGGGCCGGGCGGGTTACGCCGGCTGGGGCGACTTGAGGATGTTCAGCAGCAGTTGCACGCTTTCGACCGCGTCATGCCCAAGGCTGGTGAGGTAACCGCCATCAGGCTGATCGGTCAATTGCTTTTCATGCAGGCGTCGAGCCGCTGCGACCAGCGCGGGTGAGGCATTGGCGTGAATCTTGATGCCTTCCTGGCTGCTGTCCAGATTGAACAGGGCAAGGACTTCCAGTTCAGCGATCAGTTCGGGGGTGAAGGACATGGCGACTCCTGACTTCCAGACGAGGATGGCGGCACCGCCAGCGGTGCCTGACCCTGGAGTGTAGTCGGGTTATTCGTCCCCGCCTTGATCTGCCTCAGGGGGTAGCTCGGGCAGGGCGCGCAGGGCGGTTTCGTACCATTGGGTGTCGAACGGGCGGTCCTCGTCGAGCATGTTGTCGATCTCGATGGCCAGCACGTGGGCCATGAGGTTGAGGATGTCTTCGCGCTCGTAGCCGACCAGGCTCAGCTTGTTGAACGTCGCCTTGGCGGCCGGCGGTTCGCCGCTTTCGATCTGGTTTTCGATGGCCTGGGTCAGCGTCGCCTCGGCGAAGGCTTCGTCGTCATTGTCGATTTCGTCGTGCTCGCTCATGGCGGTACTCCTGTGGTGGGGCGCACAGTTTGCCACGCCCGCGCCGGCAATGCCCGGTCATCGACCGGGAGCATGATGCTGGTCAGGCGCAGCCCCAGGGGCTATAACAGCCCAGCCAACCCCTTACGGCCTGGAGGCTGTTACCCCATGCTCAAGCTTCACGGATTCTCGGTCAGCAACTACTACAACATGGTCAAGCTGGCCCTGCTGGAAAAAGGCTTGCCGTTCGAAGAGGTCACCTTTTATGGCGGCCAGGCACCGCAAGCGCTGGAAGTCAGCCCGCGCGGCAAGGTGCCAGTGCTGGAAACCGAACACGGCTTCATCAGCGAGACCAGCGTGATTCTCGACTATATCGAGCAGACGCAGGGCGGCAAGGCGCTGTTGCCGGCCGATCCATTCGAACAGGCGAAAGTGCGTGAGCTGCTCAAGGAGATCGAGCTGTATATCGAACTGCCGGCGCGTACCTGCTATGCCGAGTCGTTCTTTGGGATGGAGGTCGATTCAGTGATCAAGGAGCGGGCGCGTGCGGATCTGCTGGCGGGCTTCGCCACCTTGAAGCGCAATGGCCGTTTTGCACCCTATGTGGCCGGTGAGCAACTGACCATTGCCGACCTGATGTTCTGCTTCTCGGTCGATCTGGCGTGTGCGGTAGGCAAGAAGGTGCTGGGCATCGACTTCCTCGCAGACTTCCCGCAGGCGAAGGCGTTGCTGGAGAAAATGCGCGAGAACCCGCACATGGTGAAGATTCTGGCGGACAAGGAGGCGGCAATGCCGGCCTTCATGGAGATGATCCGCAGCGGCAAGCGCTGATCTGAAGAGGGGCTGCGTTGCAGCCCAATCGCCGGCAAGCCGGCTCCTACAGGGATTGCGCACCGCTTGAGAGCGGCGCGGTCATTGTGGGAGCCGGCTTGCCGGCGAACGAGGGCAAAGCCCTCGCAATGGCGCTTAGCGCGAAGCCAGCAATGCCTTGCCGCGCACAACGGCAGCGCGCACCTGGGCAGGCGCAGTACCACCAATGTGGTTACGGGCATTCACCGAGCCTTCCAGCGTCAACACGGCGAATACGTCCTGCTCGATCTGGTCGCTGAACTGGCGCAGTTCATCCAGGCTCATCTCGGCCAGGTCCTTGCCGGTGTCAACGCCATACTTCACCGCATGGCCGACGATCTCGTGGCAATCACGGAACGGCAGGCCGCGACGCACCAGGTAGTCGGCCAGGTCGGTGGCAGTGGAGAAGCCGCGCAGCGCCGCTTCGCGCATGACCACGTGCTTGGGCTTGATGGCCGGGATCATGTCGGCGAAGGCACGCAGCGAGTCGCGCAGGGTGTCGGCGGCGTCGAACAGCGGCTCCTTGTCTTCCTGGTTGTCCTTGTTGTAGGCCAGCGGCTGGCCTTTCATCAGGGTCAGCAGGCCGGTCAGGGCGCCGAACACGCGGCCGCTCTTGCCGCGGACCAGTTCAGGTACGTCGGGGTTCTTCTTCTGCGGCATGATCGAGCTGCCAGTGCAGAAACGGTCGGGCAGATCGACGAACTGGAACTGGGCGCTGGTCCACAGCACCAGCTCTTCAGAGAAGCGCGACAGGTGCATCATCGCCACGCTGGCGGCAGCGCAAAATTCGATGGCGAAATCACGGTCCGACACGCCATCCAGCGAGTTGCCGGCCACGGCTTCGAAACCGAGTAGTTTGCAGGTCAGCTCGCGGTCGATCGGGTAGGTGGTACCGGCCAGCGCAGCGCTGCCCAGGGGCATGCGATTGGTGCGTTTGCGGCAGTCGACCAGGCGCTCGTAGTCGCGGCTGAGCATTTCGAACCAGGCCAGCAGGTGGTGGCCGAAAGTCACCGGCTGGGCGGTCTGCAGGTGGGTGAAGCCCGGCATGATGGTTTCGGCTTCGCGCTCGGCCTGTTCCAGCAGGCCCTGCTGCAAGCGGGTGATTTCGGCCAGAATCAGGTCGATCTCGTCGCGCAGCCACAGGCGGATGTCGGTGGCGACCTGGTCGTTGCGGCTACGGCCGGTGTGCAGCTTCTTGCCGGTGATGCCGATGCGGTCGGTCAGGCGTGCTTCGATGTTCATGTGCACGTCTTCGAGGTCGACGCGCCAGTCGAAATTGCCGGCCTCGATTTCAGCCTGGATGGTGTTCAGGCCGTCGATGATGGTGTCGCGCTCGGCATCGCTGAGTACACCGACCTGCGCCAGCATGGTGGCGTGGGCGATCGAACCCATGATGTCGTGGCGGTACAGGCGCTTGTCGAAATCGACCGAGGCGGTGAAGCGGGCGACGAAGGCGTCGACGGGTTCACTGAAGCGGCCGCCCCAGGACTGATTGGTCTTGTCGGTGCTCATGGATTCACTCGTTGAAGGCGTGAACGAAAAAGTGGCGGCGATAATAGCAGGGTTGGGCGTGTGGCCGAAGGACGCCGGTCGACAGAAATCGGCATAAAACCCCGCTCGATTGAGGTAAAGACGATATTCAACGATTGAACGGCAGTGTTCCACGGACCGTCTACAGTTGGACAAAGGACTGGCAGCGAATCTGCCAGCGCAGTGAATCTTTGGCCATCGTATTGGTCTAGAGCGTGACCGCAGTGTCGCTCGACCTGCAACTGTCTACGCTATACCTGTGCGAGACTCACTCAGGAATCCAGAGCAATTATGAATGTCCTGATCGTTGATGACGAATCCCTACCCCGTGAACGCTTGGCGCGGCTATTCGGGGAGCTGGAGGGGTACACCGTGCTGGAGCCCAGCGCCACCAGCGGCGAGGAGGCCCTGGCCCTGATTGAAAGCCTCAAGCCTGATGTGGTCCTGCTGGATATTCGCATGCCGGGCCTTGACGGCCTGCAGGTCGCGGCCCGCTTGTGCGAGCGCGAATCACCGCCATCGGTCGTGTTCTGCAGCGACGCCGATGACGATGAATACGGCGCAGAGGCTTTCACCGACAGCACCCTCAGCCATGTATCCAAACCGATCCATCCCCATGCTCTGCGTGATGCTTTGCGCAAAGCTGAGAAACCCAGTCGCACGCAGTTGGCGGCGCTGACCCGGCCAGGAAGTGAAGGGGGTGGCCCGCGCAGCCATATCAGCGCGCGTACGCGCAAGGGCATCGAGCTGATCCCTTTGCCCCAGGTGATCTATTTCATCGCCGACCACAAATATGTGACGCTGCGCCACGAAGCAGGCGAAGTGCTGCTCGATGAGCCACTCAAGGCCTTGGAAGATGAATTCGGCGAACGCTTCGTGCGTATCCACCGCAACGCCCTGGTAGCCCGCGAGCGCATCGAACGCCTGCAACGCACGCCGCTTGGGCATTTTCAACTGTTCCTCAAAGGCCTCAATGGTGATGCCTTGACTGTCAGCCGCCGGCATGTGGCTGGCGTACGCAAGATGATGCAGACGCTCTGAGCGCTGCAGGTGCCCCATCGCCGGCGACCTGGCGATGAGGGCGCGCATGGCCAGCCTGGTTCATGACCCACATCTGCTAGCGATACCGACGGAGCTGTTATCATCGGCGGCATTCCTAAGCATCGGGGCGTTCCATGTCCACTCGCGAAATCCGCATTGCCACCCGTAAAAGTGCCTTGGCCCTGTGGCAGGCCGAATATGTCAAAGCCCGCCTCGAACAGGCGCACCCTGGCCTTCTGGTGACGCTGGTGCCCATGGTCAGCCGCGGCGACAAACTGCTCGACGCGCCGCTGGCGAAGATTGGCGGCAAAGGCCTGTTCGTCAAGGAGCTGGAAACGGCCCTGCTGGACAATGAGGCCGACATCGCCGTGCATTCGATGAAGGATGTACCCATGGACTTCCCCGAAGGCCTGGGCCTGTACTGCATCTGCGAACGTGAAGACCCCCGCGATGCCTTCGTTTCCAACCGTTTCCCCAGCCTCGAAGCGCTGCCTGCCGGCAGCATCGTCGGCACCTCCAGCCTGCGCCGTCAGGCCCAGTTGCTGGCCCGCCGCCCTGACCTGCAAATCCGCTTCCTGCGCGGCAACGTCAACACTCGCCTGGCCAAGCTCGATGCCGGTGAGTACGACGCCATCATCCTTGCCGCGGCGGGCCTGATCCGTCTGGGCTTCGAAGACCGCATCACCGCCAGCATCAGTGTCGACGACAGCCTGCCGGCCGGTGGCCAGGGCGCGGTGGGTATCGAGTGCCGTAGCGCAGACAGCGAGATCCATGCGCTGTTGGCGCCTTTGCACCACATCGATACCGCTGACCGTGTGGTGGCCGAACGCGCGTTGAACAAGCACTTGAACGGTGGCTGCCAGGTACCGATTGCCTGCTATGCCGTGCTCGAAGGCGAGCAGCTATGGCTGCGCGGCCTGGTCGGCCAGCCCAGCGGTGGGACCCTGCTGATGGCTGAGGCGCGTGCACCGCGGGCATCCGCTGAAACCTTGGGGGTGCAGGTGGCCGAAGACCTCCTGGGCCAAGGTGCCGCCGCCATTCTCAAGGAAGTCTATGGTGAGGCCGGGCACCCGTGAGTTCGTGGCGCCTGTTGCTGACCCGTCCTGAAGAGGACTGCGCGGCGCTGGCCCAGACGCTGGCCGCGGCCGGCATTGCCAGCGAGTGCCTGCCGTTGCTGGCGATCGAGCCGGTGCAGATGGATGCTCTGCAGCGTCAGCAGCTTGCCGGCCTAGGGCAGTACCAGGCGATGATCGTGGTCAGTAAGCCGGCAGCGAGGTCGCTCCTTGCGCAGCTCGCTCAAGCAGGGTTGCAGCCGCCCCCAGCTGGTTGGTTCACCGTAGGTCAAGCCACGGCGGCGGTGTTGCAGTCTGCGGGGCTGTCGGTGGCTTTCCCTGCACAGGGTGACGACAGCGAAGCCTTGCTCACGCTCCCGGCCTTGCACCAGGCTATCAAGGGTCCCGCACCCCGTGTCCTGATCGCCCGTGGGGTAGGAGGTCGCGAACTGCTGGCCGAGCGTCTTGCAGAGCAAGGTGCTAGTGTCGATTATCTGGAACTGTATCGTCGTTGCCTGCCGGTATACCCGGCGGGCACGCTGGTGGCTCGCATCGAAGCGGAACGCCTGAACGGCGTGGTGGTCAGCAGTGGGCAGGGTCTTGAACACCTGCAACAGTTGGCCGCTGCCGATTGGCCGCGTGTGGCGCGCTTGCCCTTGTTCGTGCCGAGCCCCAGGGTCGCCGAGCAGGCCAGGGCCGCAGGGGCACAACAGATTGTGGATTGTCGTGGCGCGAGTGCCACGGCCTTGCTGGCAGCCGTGCAGCGCAGCGCTGCACCTGCCTCTTAAGGCGCTAAGCTCAGAGCGACGCGCCCCCATGCAAAGGATGGATACGTGAGCGAAACTGTCTTGTCCCACAATGATCAGCCGTCGGCGCAGGAGCCGACGCAACCCGTCACCCCGCCACCTGCCAAACGTTCCGGCACAGGCCTGGCCTTGCTGGCACTGTTAGTGGGTGCTGCCGGGGTCGCAGTGGGCGGGTGGGGTGTTTGGCAGGTGCGGCATCTGCAAGGCAATGAGCTGAGCCAACGTCAGCACCTTGAGACGCTGAGCCAGCGTGCCGCTGCTCTGCAGCAGCGCGAGCAACAGATCAGTGCCCAGTTGGCCAGCCTGCCGGCAGCCAGCGAACTGGAAGACCGCCGCCGCCTGGTGGCGCAGTTGCAGGGTGACCAGCAGCGCCTGAGCCAGCGCCTGGAAACCGTGCTTGGCGAAAGCCGCAAGGAATGGCGCCTGGCCGAGGCCGAGCACTTGTTGCGCCTGGCCACTTTGCGGCTTTCGGCCCTGCAGGACATCACCAGCGCCAAGGCCCTGGTCGAAGGCGCAGACGAAATTCTGCGCGAGCAAAGCGACCCTGGTTCCTTTGCCGCCCGCGAGCAGTTGACGCGTAGCCTGGCAACGCTCAACAGCACCCAGCAACCGGACCGTACCGGGTTGTATCTGAAACTGGCAGCCCAGCGAGAGTTGGTGCAGCACCTCAACGCCCAGTCGCCGGAGTTCGACAGCGATGCCGATGCCCTCGGTGCCTTGACCGCCGATGGCGATGTCGCCAGCCGCCTGGCGCAGTGGTGGGCGGAGATTTCCAAGTACTTCCAGATCGATTTCAACGCCGACGACAATGTACGGCCGTTGCTGGCCGGGCAGTCGCTCAACCAGTTGCGCCTGGCCTTGAGCCTGACCATCGAGCAAGCCCAGTGGGCTGCGCTCAATGGCGACGCCAAGGTCTACACCCAGGCGCTGGATGACGCGCGCAGTGTGCTGGTGGCCAATTTCGACGCTGACAATCCGCAGAGCAAGGCCATGCTCGAAAGCCTCAATGCGCTGGCCGAGCAACCGGTGTCGGTGGTTACCCCGGACCTCAGTGAAAGCCTGGCTGCGGTGCAGGCGTATATCCAGCGCCGCCACCTGCCTGCCGAGGGTGAGGGGGGCAAGCCATGAAGCGTGTGTACCTGCTGGCCGTGCTGGCGATCGTGATCGCCGCGGCACTGGGCATCGCGGTGGCCAAACACAGCGGCTACGTGCTGGTCTCCTACGGTGGCTTCCGTTACCAGTCCGGGCTGTGGGCGGCGCTCGCGGCCCTGGTTGCCGTATTTGCACTGTTGTGGCTGCTGCGCTACTTGGTCGGGCTGGTGCTGACGTCCAGTGGCGTGGTCAACCCGTGGTCGCGACGTAACCGCAGCCGTCGCATTCGCATCGCGATCGAGCAGGGCCAACTGGACCTCGCAGAGGGGCGTTGGGCCAGCGCCCAGCGCCACTTGCACCGCGCAGCCGAGGCCGAACGCCAGCCATTGCTGTATTACCTCGGTGCCGCACGGGCGGCCAATGAACAGGGGCGTACCGAAGACAGGGACAACCTGCTCGAGCGTGCACTGGAGCGTCAGCCCCAGGCGGAATTGGCGGTCGCCCTGGCCCATGCGCAATTGCAGATGGACCGTGGCGAAAGCGACGGCGCCCTGGACGCCCTGTTGGCCATGCAGGAGCGGCACCCGCACAACAACCAGGTCTTGCGCCTGTTGCAGTGCCTGTATCTGGAGCGCGGCGACTGGTCGGCGCTGATCCGCCTGTTGCCTGATTTGCGCAAGGGCAAAGTGCTGCCGGCCGAGGAGCTCGCTGCACTGGAGCAGCGTGCCTGGGGTCAGAACCTGGGGCTTGCGGCGACCCGTGGCGACGATGAGCAAAGCGCCCGTCAGTCGTTGGAGCGGGCCTGGCAACAGCTGACTGCGGCCCAGCGTCAAGAGCCCCGGTTGGTGCTGGCTTATGCCGAACAACTGCGCCAGGTTGGCGCTCAAGGCGAGGCCGAACAGGTGCTACGTGCCGCGCTCAAGCGTGATTACGAAAGTCACCTGGCGCGGCTCTATGGCCTGGTGCGCGGCGATGATCCGGCGCGCCAACTGCAAACAGCCGAGGGCTGGCTCAAGGCGCACCCACAGGACCCGAGCCTGTTGCTGACGCTTGGGCGTCTGAGCTTGCAAAACCGCCTTTGGGGCAAGGCGCGCGATTACCTGGAAAGCAGCTTGCGCATGGAACGCAACCCAGAGACCTGCGCTGAACTGGCCCGGCTGCTGGCTAGCCTGGGGGAGACCGAGCGCAGCAACCAACTGTTCCAGGAAGGCCTGGGCCTGCTCGATGAGCGTTTGTTGGCCTTGCCATTGCCGCAGGGCGTGCGCGCCTGAGAGATCCCATGAGCCCGCGCTGAGGGCGGGCTTATGGGGTGTTTGAGGCGTCTCGCGATCCCTGCGTTATTCTGTAATACCCTTCGCAAGATTTTTCCCACATTGCGATTGGAAATTTCTGCTACCCCTCAGTGACTTATCTCCCCTGTAGTGCCTTGAAACAAAGCACACCTTTCCTCTACCGTTCCAAGCCACTCAATTTGCCCCGGGACCACCACCTTTCATGTTGCCGGCCCGCTTGCGCACGTTTTTTCTACCGGCCTGCCTTGCCTCGTTGGCGGTGCTGGTCGCGTCCTTTTACCTGGAGATCACCCTCGGTCTGGTGCCTTGCCCGCTGTGCTTCAGCCAGCGGTTCCTGCTGGGCGTGTATGCCATGATCTGCCTGTGTGCGGCCGTGCATGCGTCGGGCGTTGCCGCTATGCGCCAGTACGCGCGCGCTGCCCTGGGCTGTTCCGCGGGCGGGGCCCTGCTGGCGGCCAGGCATGTCTGGATACAAGGGGAGATCGCTACGAGCCAGGAGTGCCCGGTGCCTTTCTGGCATGTACTGGAGCGCTCCTGGGGTGAAGCGGCCCGTCAACTCTTGCTTGGCGGCCCCGATTGCAGCTCGCTGACCTGGAGCTTTCTGGACCTGACCTTGCCCGAATGGAGCCTGTTGTCCTTCTTGCTGCTGGCAGTGCTGCCCTTGACTCGCCTGATGGCGTATCGTTTCCGCACGCTGGCCAACGCTTGATTGGGTGCGGCTGCGCTAGCCGGCACGACCAGTGGTGCTGCCCCAGGGTATTAAACACTTGTATGAACTTTGTCTGCTGCGTACCTTGAAGGGCAGCACGCACGGGAATAATCTCCCTGCACGCCTATCAAAAACACAACTGCTCGATGCCGTCCTGCTGATGTCACCTTTGTGCCGCACGATCGGGGTGCGAGGTGCAGCGGCATCTACCCAGAAGGGATGAGATCGCCATGCTCGATAGTTGTCAGAACGCCCAGGAACGCTGGGGTGGGGTTCACAAGCTGATCGACCGCTGGCTCAAGGAGCGAGAGGAGCTGGTTCAGGCTTTTCGTGCCTTGCGCGATGCCAAGCCGGCATTTGCGGACAAGGAAAAAAACCGAGATTTCTGCGCGGTGCTGGTCGATTATGTGTCGGCTTGGCATTTTGAAGTCAGCGAGCAATTGGTCAGTGAAGCCAAAGCTTTCGGTGACACGCGTGGCCTGGAGCTGGCCAAGCAAATCACTCCGCGCATCGATGCCATCACCGAAATCGCATCGGCCTTCAATGACCATTGCGAAAAGGGCGATTGCAAGGACCCGGACCGTTTCGCCAAGAAGCTCGGCGAGCTTGGTAGTCTGCTGCATGAACGCTTCGAGCTCGAAGACTGCCTGATCGAAGTGCTGCATACCGCGCACAAGGAAGAGGGCGCGGTCGAGGCTTGAGGGTCGGCGTCAGTCGCCGACCGCCAGCAGTTCTATCTCGAACACCAGTGGCGTATAGGGCGCGATCAGGTCACCCGCGCCCTCGGCACCGTAGGCTTGTGCCGATGGGATCACCAGGCGCCATTTCGCCCCCGTTTTCATATGTGGCAACGCCACTTGCCAGCCTTCGATGACCGAGTCCAGGCTGAACCACTGTGGCTGTTGGTTCTGATCGAATACCGTGCCGTCAGGCAACTTGCCTACATAGCGTACCTGCACCTTGCTCTTGGGGTTGGGCTGCGCGCCATTACCACTTTTCAGTTCACTGTAGAGCACGCCCTCAGGCAGCTCATGCACGCCGGCTCGTGCGCGCTCGTTGGCCATGAAGCGCGCCTCGATGCCTTGCAGTTTTTCCACTTCGGCTTGCACGGCGGTATTGTTCGCCTGTTCTTCATGCTGCTGAAGAATGGCTTGCATGCGCGCCTTGTCGAGTTTCAGCGGCTGGTTCTGGTAGGACTGGCGAAGTCCTTCAACCAAAGCCTCCAGTTGCAATCCAGGCACTTCCTCGCGCAGCCGCTCCCCCAGGCTGGCGCCCAGGCTGTAGGCCACGTCGTGATCACTGGGGGGCACCGTTTCAGGGGCGGCGAGTGCGATGGGAGCCGCCAGGCACAGGCCGATAAAAAGATAACGAGGCATGGTCAACTCCGAGCTCAAGAGCCGAGAAGTATGCCAGCCTTGTTGCATCGATTTGCGTAAATCTCGGCAACCATTTGTTGAGCAACTACACTTTCACGCAGCTGCAAGACAACAACTTTGCCCAGGCATGCAACGCGGCGCCAACGATACTGTCCACATGCCCTAGCGGCGGTAGCAGCACAAGCATAGTATTAGCCGCAATCTCGTCAGCCAGGAGGTAAACCATGTCGGCCAAGAAGAAGCCAGTAAGTACGCCGTTACACCTGCTCCAGCAACTTTCGGGCAGCTTGCTCGAACACTTGGAAGATGCTTGCTCGCAAGCGCTGGCCGATGCGGAAAAACTGCTGGCGAAGTTGGAGAAGCAGCGTGGCAAGGCTCAGGAAAAACTGCACAACGGTCGCCTGAAATTACAGGACGCGGCCAAGGCAGGTAAAACCAAGGCGCAAGGCAAAGCCCAGAAAGGCATTGGTGAACTCGAGTCGTTGCTCGACTCGCTCAAAGAGCGCCAGACGCAAACCCGTACTTATATCCAGCAACTCAAACGCGATGCCCAGGAAAGCCTGAAGCTGGCCCAGGGTGTCGGCAAGGTGCGTGAGGCTGCTGGCAAGGCCCTGGACCAACGGGCAGTTGCAGCCAAGTCGGCTAAACCAGCCGCTGCCAAAGCGCCTGCCAAAGCTGCGGCCAAACCTGCAGCAAGGTCTTCCACCAGCGCTGCGGCCAAAGCGCCTGCCAAGGCCGCTGCTGCCAAGGCGCCGTCGCGCGCTGCTGCCGCCAAGCCTGCTGCCGTAAAAACCCCGGCCAAGGCTGCGGCTAAACCTGCAGCTAAAGCTGCAGCCAAGCCAGTCACTGCCAAAGCGGCTGCAGCCAAGGCGCCATCGCGCACTGCTGCGGCCAAGCCTGCTGCCACCAAGGCCCCCGCCAAAGCCGCTGCTGACAAGCCTGCCGCCAAACCCGCCACGTCCAGAGGCACTGCAGCCAAACCGGCCGCGGCCAAGGCGCCGGCTAAAACCACTGCAGCCAAGCCTGCTGCGAAAACTGCTGCCGCCAAGCCCGCAGCCAAGCCTGCCGCGAAGGCCCCGGCCAAGGCTGCAGTCAAGCCAGCTGCCAAGGCGCCCGCCAAGCCCGCAGCCAAACCTGCGGCCAAGCCCGCCGCTGCAAAGCCGGCCACCAGCAAACCAGCTGAAGCCAAGCCAGCGGCGCCTGTGGTGACCAACTCGACAGGCACTGCCGCCCCGGCGACGTCCTCCGCCGCACCGGCAAGCACCTCGCCTCAGGCGCCGTCTTCGGCCTCCTGAAGCCCGGTGGCCGCGACACGCAGCTGAGTCAGCGAGTCGTGGCCATGGACCTGGTCGGGCGCCAGCCTGGCCAGCCAATCGTCCGCGGGTTCAGGCGAGCCCGTGGGCCATTGCCTTGCACGTGCCTCCAGGCGTTGCAGCAAGCGCTTCTCTGCCTGTAATTCCAAGCCCTTTACGTGCTCACGTAATGCCTGCAGGTGCGGGTCATGCTGCGCGGCCGCCCGCCATTGCTGGCGCAAATGGCGTAGCGGCGTCACCACTTCAGTTTGCCAAGGCTCGGCAATTGCGCGTAAAGCGTCGATTCGCCCGGCTTCTACGGCGACACCTCGGGTTTGCAGCCAGCTCGCGCACAACAGAAGGCACACATCGCCCCCCTCGGCCTGCACGCTCAGGCAAGCCGCTTCGACGCCCGGCCGGCCATACAGGGCCAGGGCGTAATTCCACAGGTCGGTGTACATGATTCCACTTACGCTCCGGGTCGAGGAAGCTGGTAGACTCCGCGACCATCATGATCAGACTATCCAACCTCACTTTACAGCGTGGTCCGCAGCGCTTGCTAGAAGGCGCCGAGATGACCCTGCACGCCGGTCACAAGGCCGGCCTGATCGGCGCCAACGGCGCCGGAAAATCCAGCCTGTTCGCCTTGCTGCGCGGTGAGCTGTCGCCTGATGCCGGCGACTGCCAACTGCCGGGTGACTGGCGCATCGCCCACATGCGTCAGGAGGTCGATACCCTCGATCGGCTGGCCGTGGACTATGTGCTCGACGGCGACGCGCGCCTGCGCAAGGTCCAGGCCGAGCTCGCTGTAGCCGAAACCGCCCACGACGGCACTGCCCTGGCACGCCTGCACAGTGAGCTGGAAAGCGCCGACGGCTATACCGCCGATGCCCGTGCGCGCAAATTGCTGGCCGGTCTTGGTTTTACCAACGAGCAGATGGACCGCCGCGTCGGCGACTTCTCCGGTGGCTGGCGGATGCGCCTGAACCTGGCCCAGGCCCTGATGTGCCCATCCGACCTGCTGCTGCTCGACGAACCGACCAACCACCTGGACCTCGATGCGATCCTGTGGCTCGAAGACTGGCTCAAGGGCTACCCGGGCACGCTGTTGCTGATTTCCCACGACCGCGACTTCCTCGACGCCGTGGTCGACCATGTGTTGCATGTCGAGCAGCGCAAGCTGAACCTGTACAAGGGTGGCTATACCGCCTTCGAGCGCACCCGTGCCGAGCGCCTGGCGCAGCAGCAGCAAGCCTACGAGAAGCAACAGGCCCAGCGTGCGCACATGGAAAAGTACATTGCCCGCTTCAAGGCCCAAGCCACCAAGGCCCGTCAGGCGCAGAGCCGGATCAAGGCCCTGGAGCGCATGGAGGAGCTGTCGGCGGCGCACGTGGATTCGCCGTTCGACTTCGTTTTCCGTGAATCGCACAAGATTTCCAGCCCGCTGCTGAGCCTTTCCGAAGGCCGTCTGGGCTACGGCGACAAGGCGGTCCTCGACAAGGTCAAGCTGCAGCTGGTGCCCGGTGCGCGCATCGGCCTGCTGGGCCCCAACGGCGCTGGCAAGTCGACCCTGATCAAGAACCTTGCCGGCGAACTGTCGCCGCTGTCGGGCCGCCTGGTGCTGGGGGAGAACCTGGCCGTCGGTTACTTCGCCCAGCATCAGTTGGACTCGCTGGACGACAAGGCCAGCCCGCTGTTGCACTTGCAGCGTATTGCGCCGGCCGAGCGCGAGCAGACCCTGCGTGATTTCCTTGGCGGTTTCGACTTCCATGGCGACCGCGTGGACGAGCCGGTGGTGAATTTCTCCGGGGGCGAAAAAGCCCGCCTGGCGCTTGCCCTGATCGCCTGGGAGCGGCCTAACCTGCTGCTGCTCGACGAGCCGACCAACCACCTGGACCTGGAAATGCGCCTGGCACTGACCATGGCGTTGCAGGAGTTCGCGGGTGCTGTGGTAGTCGTTTCCCACGACCGTCACTTGCTCAAGAGCACCACCGACGATTTCCTGCTGGTGGCCGATGGCAAGGTCGATACCTTCGATGGCGACCTGGACGACTACAGCCGCTGGCTGGTCGAGTACCGGCAGCGCAGCGCGCCGGCGAGCAACGCGCCGGTCAACCCGGACAAGACCGACAAGAAGGCCCAGCGCCAGGCCGCCGCTGCCTTGCGCCAGCAGCTGGCACCGCACAAGAAGGCTGCCGACAAGCTGGAGGCCGAACTGAACCAGGTGCATGCGCAGCTGGCCGAGGTCGAAACCGCCTTGGGCGACAGCGGCCTCTATGAGGGGGCGCGCAAGGACGAGCTGCGCGACCTGCTGGCCCGCCAGAGCAAGCTGAAGCAGCGTGAAGGCGAACTCGAGGAAGACTGGATGCAGGCCCTGGAAACGCTGGAAAGCATGCAGGCCGAGCTTGAGGCGCTGTCCTGACAGCGAGGTAGAGCTAGACCCACGCAGGGTGTGCGGCTGTCAGGCTGAGCGTTTGCAACGAGCGCATGATCGAGCGCCGCCCGCGCGGGCGGCGCTCGATGCACAACACATCCGACAAACCACGCTTTCCCTTCGCGCCCTGCAAAATTTGCTGGTTATTTTTTCGCCAACATCTTAGCTTAACGTTTTGCAACATATGTTCGAACGAGGTGTGTGATGTCGATGGAAGTGTGGTTGGGCTTCTTTGCCGCTTGTTGGGTGATCAGCCTTTCGCCCGGGGCCGGGGCGATCGCCTCGATGTCCAGCGGCCTGCAATATGGTTTCTGGCGCGGTTACTGGAACGCCCTGGGCCTGCAGATTGGCCTGGTCGTGCAGATCGCCATCATCGCAGCGGGTGTCGGCGCCATTCTTGCGGCCTCCGCCACGGCCTTCAGCCTCATCAAGTGGTTTGGCGTCGCTTACCTGGTCTACCTGGCCTACAAGCAATGGCGCGCCTTGCCGATGGACATGACTGATGAATCCACCGTGCGTCCGATCGGCAAGCCTTTGAGCCTGGTGTTCCGTGGTTTCCTGGTCAACGTCAGCAACCCCAAGGCCCTGGTGTTCATGCTTGCTGTGCTGCCACAGTTCATCAACCCGCATGCACCGCTGTTGCCGCAATACGTGGCGATCACGGTGACCATGGTCACCGTCGATATGCTGGTGATGGCGGGTTATACCGGGTTGGCTTCACGGGTGCTGCGCCTGTTGCGCACCCCCAAGCAACAGAAACGCCTGAACCGGACGTTCGCCGGCCTGTTCATCGGGGCTGCCACGTTCCTCGCGACCCTGCGCCGCGCGCCTGTCTGACCGTTTTGCGGGGGGCCTCGTGCAGGCCCCTCATTTCTCCCGGTCCATCATCCCCTTGAGCAAGTCCAAGGGCATTGGGAAGACGATGGTCGAGCTCTTGTCTCCGGCAATCGACCCCAGCGTCTGCATGTAGCGCAACTGCATGGCTCCTGGCTCCTTGCTGAGCATCTGCGCGGCCTGCATCAGTTTTTCCGACGCTTGCAGTTCCCCTTCGGCGTGGATGACCTTGGCCCGCCGCTCACGTTCGGCCTCGGCCTGACGGGCAATGGCGCGCACCATCGATTCGTTGAGGTCGACGTGCTTGATCTCGACGTTGGCCACCTTGATGCCCCAGGCGTCGGTTTGCGCGTCCAGCACCTGGCGGATATCCAGGTTCAACTGTTCCCGCTCGGCCAGCAGCTCGTCGAGCTCGTGCTTACCCAATACCGCTCGAAGGGTTGTCTGTGCCAGCTGGCTTGTGGCGACCAGGAAGTCTTCGACCTGGATGATCGCCTTCTGAGGGTCGAGCACACGGAAGTACAGCACCGCATTGACCTTCACTGACACGTTGTCGCGGGTGATCACATCCTGCGGCGGCACATCCAGCACCACGGTACGCAGGTCCACCCGCACCATCTGCTGGATCACGGGGATGAGCAGAATCAGCCCCGGCCCCTTCACCTGCCAGAAACGCCCCAATTGAAACACCACCCCACGCTCGTATTCGCGCAAGATGCGAAATGCCGACAGCAACAGCACGCCCAGCAGCATCAGCAGGGCCCCGAAACCCAATTGCATGAACATCGTCATTCTCCTTGCGCTGTAGGAGCAGCAGCGCTCACTTCGAGCATCACGCCATGACGCGCGGTGACCCGCACCTGCTGGCCGAGCTGCAAGGGCGTAGTGCACTGGACCTGCCATTGTTCGCCCTGGGCCTGTACTGCGCCACAGAACGGGTTGTCTGCCACCACCTGAGTGACGCTCACCAAGCTGCCCACCAAGCCGGCGTCACCGCTGACCAAGGCCCGCTTGCGAGCTTTGAGGGCCATGCCCAGCACACCCCCTATCAGCAATGCCGAGAGCACCGCCAGGCTCGCGATCAACGCCAGCGGAATGCCGAACCCGGGGGCGTCGGTGTCTATCAGGATGACCGCGCCCACCACGAACGCCACGATGCCGCCAAAACCGACCACACCGAAACTGGGCAGGAACGCCTCGGCGATCATGAAGGCGATACCGAGCATCACCAGCGCGACACCGGCAAAGCTCACCGGTAGCAACTGCAGGGCATACAGCGCCAGCAACAGGCAGATGCCACCGACCACGCCGCCCACGCCGGAGCCTGGGTTGATGAACTCGAACAGCAGGCCATACACGCCGATCATGATCAGAATCAGTGCCACGCCAGGGTTGGTGATCACGGCCAGCAGGCGTGTGCGCCAGTCCGGCAGATGCTCGACCAGGTTGGCGTCACGGGTGTGCAACGGGTGCGGCTGGTCAGCGGCGATGAGGGTCTTGCCGTGGAGCTGGCGCAGCAGGTCAAGCAGGTCGTTGGCCACGTAGTCGACCACGTTCTGTTTGAGCGCTTCGCTGGCCGACAGGCTGACTGCTTCGCGTACAGCCTGTTCTGCCCAGTCGGCGTTGCGCCCGCGCAGCTGCGCCAGGCCGCGGATATAGGCGGCGGCATCGTTCACCTGCTTGCGCGCAAGGGCTTGTTCATTGCTGTCGGGTTTGGCCTTGTCATCCTTTGGTGCACCCGGTGGGCCGCCAATCTGCACGGGTGTGGCGGCGCCGAGGTTGGTCCCGGGCGCCATGGCCGCTACGTGGCTGGCATAAAGGATGTAGGTGCCAGCGCTGGCAGCACGGGCACCGCTTGGTGCAACGAAGGTCGCAACCGGCACGGGACTGGCGAGGATGACCTTGATGATCTGACGCATGGCGCTGTCCAGGCCGCCGGGGGTATCCATGCGGATCACCACCAGTTGCGCGCCCTGTTCCCTGGCCTGGTCCAGGCCGCGCAGCACATAGTCGGCAGTGGCCGGCCCAATGGCATCATCGATGCTCAGCACCCAGATTGCTCCGGGCGCGGCCTGGCTGCCTGGGGCGAGGCCAAGCATCAGCACCAATAGCCACCCGCGCCAGCAGCGAGCGATCACCTGTCGTCACCTTGTTCGCTTACGTTCTCCAAGTTTAGCCCTGCCCACCCCGGCAGGGCCTAAAATTGGAGATGGGGGCGAAACCGGAGGTGCATCATGCGAATGGCCAAGACCCTGCAGCAGCGCCTGGACCAGGCTAACTGCGACTACGACATCATTCCCCATCCCCACTCGGCGACCAGCCTGGAATCGGCGCGTACGGCTGGCGTGCCGGCCGAGCGGGTCGCCAAGTCGGTCATGCTCGACGATCGCCATGGCAACTACATCATGGCGGTGCTGCCTGCCAACCGGCACCTGGACATGAGCAAGGTGCGCATGTCTGGCGCCTGGCAACTGACCCGCGAAAGCGGTCTGCCGAGCCTGTTCGGTGACTGCGAGCGTGGCGCCATCCCGGCAATGGGTGACGCTTATCAGATAAAGATGCTGCTCGATTCGAGTCTTACCCGCCAAGGCGATGTCTACCTGGAGGCGGGTGACCACGATCACCTGATCCACATGAGCATGGAGCAGTACCTGAAACTTGTGCCGCAAGCGGAAGTACGCGAGCTGTGCTGATGTTCTCAAACCAATGCCGGGCTGGCGTCGTGGACGGCCCGCCCGGTACCCAGGAGGAAACATGGAAGCGCCTACCCATCACTTTTCCGAGCTGTTCAAGCAGTTGGGCTTGCCCGATGATCCTCAGAGCATCGATCAGTTCATCTCCAGCCATTCGCCGCTGAAAAACGAGATCAAGCTGGTGGACGCGCCGTTCTGGACCGACTCCCAGCGCGCTTTTCTCAAAGAAAGCATCATTGACGATTCCGATTGGGCAGTGCCCTTCGATCAACTCAACGAAGCGTTGCGCCGCCCCCGAAAATAAAGCGCCGAGCGGCACCTGACGAGTGATCGGCCGTTGCTATGCTCAGGAAAACAATAAGGGGATATGCGCGATGAAAGATCCCTACGCACCAGGTTTCTGGTGCACCGTGACCATCCTGGGCACCCTGACGGCCGGCTACTTCTACGGTATCCGCCACACACACCACATGAACCAGGCTGTGCAGTTTCTGTACGCTGCTGCGGCAGTGGCTGCAGCGGTCGCGCTGCTGGGCCTGACGTGGATCGCATGGCAGCAACTGCACCTGAACAAGCGCGAGGTGATCCAAGGGCGAACATTGCTCACCATCTGGAACACCAAGGTGGCGCTACGCCGGGTAGAAACGGTATTCGACCGGTATTTCTGGGGCAGCTATTGGCATTCGGGGCGCACCTTCGAGGAAGTGATGGGCGAGCTCAGAGGTACACCCCTGGAACAAAGCCTGGATGCGCTCAAGCGCCAGTGCCGAGCGCTGGACCGCGAGGTCCACGACCATCACCATCACTGGTTGGCCAACGCCCGGGATCTGTCCAGCGTCGCCACAGCCATGGCACGCGAACGTTATCAACTCGACCTGCTCGAGCCCTCGAGCAGTGGCCATGGCAATACCGCAGTGCTCAATCGTGACCTTGAAGTGCTGGTCTACACATGGTCGGCGCGCCTGCGCAGCTTCGACCATCAGTTGGACGAACTGGAGCGCGCCTACCACTGAAGTGGGTCATTCACCGCGGATGTACTGCTCCAGTTGCACGATCAGGCTGGCCTGTTCGGCGATGGTTTCCTTGACCAGGTCGCCGATCGACAGCAGCCCGAGCAACTCGCCATTGCTGACCACCGGCAGGTGGCGCAGGTGGCGGTTGGTCATGAGGTTCATGCAGTACTCCAGATTCTGCTTGGGCTCCACCGTGACCACGGGTGCACTCATGATTTCCCGCACCGGCGTAGCCGCCGAAGACCGGCCCTTGAGCACCAGCTTACGGGCATAGTCACGCTCGCTGACGATTCCGATCACCTGGTTGTTCTCCACGACCGGCAGCGCACCGACATTTTTCTCCGCCAGCATTTTCAGGGCTTCGAGCACCGAGTCGTCAGGGCCGATGGTATAGACGGCCTGGTGCTGGGACTTGGTCTTGAGGATTTGTTCGACGTTCTTCATACAGGCCTCTGCGGATAGAAAAAACGGGCTCTTGGAGTAACTAAAGCATCCGGCACGCGGGGCTGCACGGCAATGCAGGAAGCGGCATCGAGTCGATTGAAAAACGTCATGGCTGAAGTCGTTACGGGGTGAAGTAATAGACAGGCTTGAGGGCGCAGGGGGGATGCCAAATCGGATGGGGTAATATGCCCGATAATCTGTGACAATACATGTCAAGTTGCCATCATTCAGTCCTCTTTCGGCAAGGAGCCGCAATGCACCGTGCGTTTCGCCTCACAGCGCTAAGCTGTGCCTTCATTACCGCTGCCGGGTGCAGCACTCAGCAGATGGACACCCTTTCCAAGAAAGTCAAAGACATCGGCAGGGACTACGGCATGCCGGTGCTCTGTGGCGTCGGTGTGGTGGCCGGGGGAGCTGCCGGTTACGCCCTCAAAGGCAAGGACGGCATCTTGCCGGGTGCTGCCGTCGGTGGCGCGGTGGGTTGCGTCGTGGGTTATGCCTGGCAGTCCCGCCTGCAGGAGCTGGACCGCATCGCCAAAGAAGAAAACCTGAAGATCACCACAGAGAAGCTGACAGTGGCCTCGGCCGCGGTGGTAACCGCTGTGCCGGAGCAGGCAGGTTTGGTGACCCAGATCGAAGACAGCGGCATGTTCGCCACCGGCTCTGACCAGTTGACCCCAAGCGGGAAGCGCGCCGTGGCCAAGCTGGCACAGATGTATGCCAAGCCTGCCGCCACCGATAAGCAGGCCGCTGCCAAGGAGTCGCTGGATCGTCGCCTGCTGATCGTCGGCCACAGTGATGCTGTGGGTAACGCCGAATTCAACCAGAAGCTGTCCGAGCGTCGCGCCAAGACGGTCGGCAAGGTCATGCTGCAGGCGGGCATACCTGCCCATGCGATCTACTACCAGGGGGCAGGAGCCTCGCGACCGATTGCCGACAACAGTGACCCGCTGTTGCGTGGCCAGAACCGTCGTGTGGAAATCGTCGAGCTGGCCAACGAACAGGCCTTGGTGATGCGGGCCCAGGCAGAGGCGGGCAACACCCGCTACCTGCACTATGGCACCTCGACCGCAGCCAGGTCCAAGGCTGCCGGCAGCGCTAAGGCCAGCAGCACGCCGACCCGGCGGGCGACCGCAATGTCCGGTACGGGCGTTGCCAAAACCCCTGGCAGCACCCCGCCCACGAAGGCCGCAGCCGCTGCCCGGCCGCAAGTCGATTTCGCCGGCACGCCGGTGGCCAGCTACAACTGGACCATGGCCCAGAGCATCAAGCCAAAACAGAGTGGCTTTACCTTGATCAGCAGCGCTTATGCCGCGCAGATGCCGATGTCGAGCTGTGAGGCCGACAGGCCGCGCACCGCCGGCGAGGTCTTGAGCATGGCCAACGACCAGCCGCTGCCAAGGCACGCGACCAAAGACTACCTGCCTGGTTATAACAACCGTGTCTGGGCCAACTTGGTCAATGGGCACCTGGTGACGGTGTCGCCGGTATCGATCCTGCGCGAGAACGCCAAGGTCGATCGCCAGCCGATCCTTCAACTGGTGGAAGATTACAAGCTGCCCACCCAGCACAAGCCACGGACGATGAAAGCCGTGGCCAACACCTATGAAGGCGAAAGCGAAGTGCTGTACCGGGTCTTCGCCAGTGATGCCAAGGCCTCGATTTCCTGCATGGATATCGTCTTCAGCAAGGGCAATGCCCAGGCCAGCCAAGGTGCCTTGTTCTATGCCGCCGGCGGTGATGCTTTCGTCGCTGCTTACACGCCGATCCCGGCCACCAAATAACCCAAGTCAAGGACGTCCTGAATGGAAGACTTTTCGCTAGCTGCACTCAAATCATTGATTCTCGCCAACCAGTTATTCACCGCCGGCCTGCTTTCGCTGCTGGTGACTGCGCTGATCGTGCATAAATACTGGGAGGAGGTTTCCTATTTCCTCATCCGTGTCTGGCACAGCTTCCCCCTGATCGGTACGGTGGCCCGGCTGTCGCGCAAGCGGTCTTCGGTCGACAGCGATGGCTGGATCAACCACGAAGTGACCTTGTCCAAGCCGTACTACGGCCAGTACAAGAAGTACATGAAAGGCGTGAACGCCTACAATGCCTCCCTGGACTACCTCGCCAAGGCCGGTGAGGCCGGGCGCTCGCCGCGCCCGGGTTGGGTGCTGGTACTGGTGCTGATGCTGGTACTGATCGAGGCCATGGGTTTTGCCTACGTCCTGGCCGGCTGGATGAACATGGATGCCTCGACCAATGACCGCCATTGGCTGACCGCGGGCACTGCGATCCTGCTCGCCGTCGCCTCGGCGTTTTTCGCCGAAGCCGCCGGCCATACGCTGCACCACAACAGCCTGATCGCCCGTGCCCGCCACTGGTGGCAAGGTGAAGAGCCTACCAAGCGCTCGCGTTCGCTGAAGGCCGGCAAGGCGATCAACCTGGAGGATTCCTTCACCGACTCGGACAAGCCGGACTACGAGCAACTGCTGGTCCGGGTAAAGGACGTCAACTCCACCGTCTCGCGCAAGTACGTCTGGCTGGTGGTCTGCGGTGTGTTCGTGGCGGCCATGGCTGTGGGTGCGTTCGTGGTGCGCTCGGCGACCCTGGACAGCATCGAGACCGAGATGGTCAACGGTATGCGCGCAGAGTCCGCGGCGCAAAGCTCCCTTGCCGGTTCCCCGTTTGACCTGCCAGCAGAATCCCAAGCCATCAATGATGAGGCCGACAACGCCACCATCGATGACAAGATGCACGCGATCCGCCAGGCCAGCCTGACCACCTACATCATGCTGTCACTGATCTACATCGCCATTCAGGGCATCAGCATCTGGCTGGCCAGCCGTTACTACTTTGCCGGCACCCACTCGCCAACCGCCTGGCGCCTGACCCACGAGTACGCCACCGCCGAGGAAATGCTCGACGCGATGGACCAGAAACGCCATGCCATTGCCAGTCACGCCGACGACAAGCTGCGCCGCCTGCAGACATCGCTGTCCGGCCGCGACCATACCGACGCCGCTGTGCTGCACGCGCTGGAAGGTGAAAACACCGCACATCGCAACTTCCTCGCCTACGTCGAGTACAAGGCCGGTAAGGTTTCGCCCCAGCCAGTCAAGCCAAAGCCTAGCGTTGAGGCGGCTGCACCCGCGCCTTCGGCGCAACCTGTAGCCCCGGCTCCGGTTGCGCCGCAGCCTGCCGTGGCCGAGCCTGTCGCCGCGGCCGTTGCCCAGCCTGCCGCGCCGGTTGAAATCAAGGCTTCGGACTTCCACGACATGACTGGCCTGCCGGAAGAGAACCTGGCTGCCGCCAGCCGGGCGTTGAACGTCAGCGAGGCAACACTGCGTGACATCCGCGAGCAACAGCAGGCGCTCAAGGCGCTTGGCCTGTTCCCAGCGAAAAAGGAGGGCATGCTGTCATGAGGCTGGCCAAGGCCCTGATCCTTGCGCTGGCGTTGCCTTGTGCAGCGCTGGCCGCTGAGCGCAATGACCTGCAGAGCTGCTACACGCGCAACGGTCTGGCTGACATCAAACCTGCAGCCTCGGGGCGCGAGCTGGTGGTGATCATCGATCAGACCATCCCGATGCCTGAAGACCTGCAGCGCAGCAGCTGGGGCCATATCGACCGGTTCGTTCAGCCGGGTGATCGCGTCAGGCTCTATACGTTTTCAGCGTTCTTGCCGGGGGAATATCAGCGCCTGGTGTACGCCGGCGAGCTGGACATGCCGTTGCAGGGCGATGTTCGCGACGACGTCAACATGCGCAAGCTGAGGGCCCTGGACCTGTGCCTGGCGACCCAGAAGAAAGCGTTCCAGGCGGGCTTTGGCGGGCTGTTCGTCAAAGGGCTGCGTGATGCGCGCCAGGACATTCCCAAGAGCGAAATCATGAACACCTTGCGCCGGGTAGGTGAGGACATGAGCAAAGAGCAGGGTGTCCAGGAGCGGGTGGTGTATCTGATTTCGGACATGCTCGAGCATTCTGACTACACCAGTTTCTATGCGGCCAACCAGATCAAGCAGCTCAATGTCAGCAATGAACTCAAGCTGGCACAGAGCAAAGGGCTGTATGCGGACCTGCAGGGTGCCAGGGTGTATGTTTCCGGTGCAGGCCTGGTGACCGATGCGGTGAAGCATGCCTACCGATCGGGCAAGACAATGGATGCGCTGAACGATTTCTGGGCGCAATACCTGAATGCGTCCAATGCAACCCTGGAAGGCTTCGGCACGCCCAGCCTGAGTACTGACCTTCGCTGAACGGGGCGGGGCTGCAACCTGCCCCAACCCACCAACGAAAAAGCCCCGGGCGCAGGCCCAGGGCTTTTTGATATGGCGCACTCGGCGGGATTCGAACCCACGACCCCTGCCTTCGGAGGGCAGTACTCTATCCAGCTGAGCTACGAGTGCAACGCGCACGCATGATACCCCTCTGATTCGGTCGCGTCCATCGCCTTGATCTTCGTCCATTTTTCCTGATCCAGGCTCACTTGCGCGACGCATACCAGATTGCGCAATTTTTGCGCAATCACCTCCGCCCGATGCCAGCTCAGCCCGCCGATACCCACTTCGATGTCCAGCAAATCATCTTGCTGGCTGACCTGCACGCTGTGCGGCGTCAGAAACTGCAGGGCGAACAGGTTCAGTACCCGGCACAAGGTGTCCGGCTCGGCTTCGGCTTGCAGGCGATAGCACACGTTGCTGTGGCTACTGCTGGCGGCCCAGACATCGGTTCGGGGCAGGGCGCGTTCGAATGGGTTCATGCTGGTCTCCGCAAAGGTGGGAGAAATTCTGGCAGGTTGATGCGGGTATTTTTTCGCTATTATTTGATGAATGGGCCAGTGCGGCGAATTGATCAATTTGAAGAATGCGAGATCAGGGAATTGTTAATGCAAAGCGAACTGGATGCGTATGACCGGCGGATTCTCGAGCTTCTTCAGGAGGATGCGTCACTGTCCAGCGCGCAGATTGCCGAGCGCGTAGGGCTGTCGCAGTCACCGTGCTGGCGCCGTATTCAGCGGCTCAAGGACGAGGGGGTGATTCGTGGGCAGGTCACGCTGCTCGATCGCAAGAAGGTCGGGCTGAACACGCAGATCTTTGCCGAGGTGAAACTGAACGCCCATGGGCGCTCCAACTTCACCGAGTTCACCGAGGCGATCCGGGGCTTTCCAGAGGTGCTGGAGTGTTATGTGCTGATGGGGTCAGTAGACTTCATGTTGCGTATCGTCACGCAGGATATCGAGGCTTATGAGCGGTTCTTCTTCGAAAAGCTCTCGAATGTCCCGGGGATTCAGGAGGTGAACTCCATCGTGGCGCTTTCAGAGATCAAGTCCACCACCTGCCTGCCGCTGACCCGCTGACGCTGTCGCCTGCAAGCCGGCCCCTAAACGTCAACCGCGGCCTGCGAGGCCGTGGTGACAGGGGAGCCGGCTTACCGGCGATGATGCACAAGCGGATGTCAGGCCTTGAGCAGGTGCTTCCAGCCGCGGCTCTGATCAATCGCGCGGGCCTGCTCCACGCGGGCTTCCAGCAGCTCGTCAGGCGCTTCGGCCAATGGCAGTTCCGCCAGCTCATGCAGCTTTTTCAGGTCGCCATACAGGCGGTCCATCTGCGGCGCCTCGAGCACCTGGCGCGCATGGTGCAGCCAGGCCAGCAACTGCTCGATACGCGGCAGTTGTTCAGCCAGGTCTTCCGGGCGTTGGGTGTAAAGCGGTAGCTTCAACGCACGGCCTTCCTCGCCCAGCAGATGTGCCAGCCAGCTGGCCAGTTGCGCCTTGCCCTGGCGTTCGCCACGGCCCTTGCGCTCTGCGGTCCAGGCACGGGCCAGCAGCCAGCGTGATGTTTCCAGAGAGAATTGGCCCCAGCGAACGTCCTCGAGTTCTTCGAGGAACTGCTCTGGCGCGGCGCGACGGATGTCCTCGTCGTCATTGCCGGCCTGAACCAGCGGGCGCCAGTCTTCCAGCAGCGCGTCCAGGCTGGCGCGCAGGTCACGGGTGCTGGCACGCGGGGCGGCCTGGCCAAGGCTGGCGACCAGTGCACGCAGTTCTGCCAGGCACTGCACCCAGTCCTGCAGCAGGCGCCAGTGGCCATTGTGGCGGTATTGCTCTGCCAGGCGCTGGCTGCTGCCCAGCAGTTGCCAGGCGAGGGCAGCGAAGGCATCGTCGACCGGCATTTCGGCGTCCAGTTCGGTGCTTGGCAAACCCAGCTCGTAGCTGTCGGGCTCCAGCAGGCGGTAACCGCGCTCTGCCTTGCTGATGTCGCACGGCATCAGGGGCAGGCTGGCGGCCAGCTCAGCGGCCAGTTCCAGCAGCGCCTCGGGGGCACCTTCGCGCAGTTCCAGTTCCAGCTCGCAGATCGCTTCCTTGCGTTTGCCGGCAATCACGAAGCCTTGGTCCAGCGCTGCCTCGATCACCACCTTGCTCTTGCCGCGGCCCCAGGCGATCTCGGCGAATTCGCGGGTGAAGTCGGTGGTGAACAGCGGTTTGATGGATTTTTTGTCAAGCTCGGCCAGTTGCTCAGGCCAGCAGGTGGCGTCGAGCTTTTTCAGGTCGAGTTTGACTTTGTCCAGGTGCCACTCGTATTCGTTGCGTTCGGACAGGCCGGCGACGCTTTGGCCACGGCACTTCAAGGTCTGGATGATCACCTCGCCGTCGCGGCGCAGGCGCAGCGCGACTCGGGCAGCAGAAAGTTCGCGCTCAGGGGTGTCGAAGTACTGGTTGAGCAGCTCGCGGGTCTGCCAGCCGGACTTGTTGCGCTTTTTCAGCAGAGGGTGCTCGCGCAGTGCGGCCAGAGTGTCGCGGCTGGCGCGGAGCTTGAGTTCGGTTTCTTTGTGCATCGCAGGCTCGAAGAGGGGCGTGATTGCCGTGCAGTCTACAGCAGTGTGCCGGCAACGGTTTATTCCTTACGGCGGATGGCCCTATGATGGGCAATGCTTCCGAGGAGTTCGCGCATGCCGTTGCCAACGCTGAAAGACCAGTTTGCCGCTTTGATCGCCGCGCCCTCGGTCAGCTGCACCCAGCCGGCCCTGGACCAGTCGAACCGCCAGGTCATCGACCTGCTGGCCGGCTGGTTGGGTGACCTGGGGTTCAGCTGCGACATCCAGCAGGTCGGCCCAGGCAAGTTCAACCTGTTGGCCAGCCGTGGCAGTGGCCCGGGCGGGCTTGTGCTGGCTGGCCACAGTGACACCGTGCCGTATGACGAGCAGTTGTGGAGCAGCGACCCGCTCAAGCTGACCGAGGTCGATGGCCGCTGGGTGGGCCTGGGCAGCTGCGACATGAAAGGCTTCTTCGCCCTGATCATCGAGGCGGTGATTCCATTGCTGGACCACGACTTCAAGCAGCCGCTGCTGATCCTCGCCACCTGCGACGAAGAAAGCTCGATGTCCGGTGCCCGAGCCTTGGCTGAGGCGGGTCAGCCACTCGGCCGTGCGGCGGTCATCGGTGAGCCGACCGGCCTGCGCCCGATCCGCATGCACAAAGGTATCCTCATGGACCGCATCGACATCCTCGGGCGCAGCGGCCATTCCTCGGACCCAAGCCTTGGCCACAGCGCGCTGGAGGCCATGCACGCGGTGATGGGTGAGCTGATGGGCTTGCGCCGGCAATGGCAGGATACCTACCGCAACCCGCAATTCACCGTGCCCACGCCGACCATGAACTTTGGCTGCATCCACGGTGGCGACAACCCCAATCGGATCTGCGGGCAGTGCGCCCTGGAGTTCGACCTGCGCCCCCTGCCTGGCATGGATGTAGAGCAGCTTCGTGCGGCCATCCGTGAGAAGCTGCGGCCGGTGGCCGAGCGCCATGAGGTGCGTATCGACTACGCGCCGCTGTTCCCCGAGGTGCCGCCGTTCGAGCAGGCGGCCGATGCCGAACTGGTGCAGGTGGCCGAGCGCTTGACCGGCCATCGCGCCGAAGCGGTGGCGTTCGGTACCGAAGCGCCTTATCTTCAGCAACTGGGGTGCCAGACGATCGTGCTGGGCCCTGGCGACATTGCCTGCGCCCACCAGCCGGGCGAATACCTGGAAATGTCACGAATCGAGCCTACCGTGCGTCTATTGCGTGACCTGATCCGGCACTATTGCCTGAATTAAACGTCCACCCTGCTGATTCGTCTTTGCCTAGAGGAGACCGCGCGTGACCGCAAGCCTGTTCCGACGATGATCCTGAACGCCGTGTGATCCAACGTTCTCCGTCCACTTTATCCACAGGCCCTGTCATGCCCGATTACGTCAACTGGCTGCGTCATGCCTCCCCGTACATCAATGCCCATCGCGACTGCACCTTTGTCGTCATGCTTCCCGGCGATGGGGTAGATCACCCCAATTTCGGCAATATCGTCCATGACCTGGTGTTGCTGCACAGCCTGGGCGTGCGCCTGGTGCTGGTGCATGGTTCGCGCCCGCAGATCGAAAGCCGCCTGGCCGCCCGTGGCCTGACCCCGCACTACCACCACGGCCTGCGCATCACCGATGCCGCAACCCTGGACTGCGTGATCGACGCCGTGGGTGCCTTGCGCCTGGCCATCGAAGCGCGCCTTTCGATGGACATCGCCGCCTCGCCGATGCAGGGCTCGCGCCTGCGCGTGGCTTGCGGCAACCTGGTGACGGCCCGGCCTATCGGCGTGCTCGAAGGTGTGGACTACCACCACACCGGTGAAGTACGGCGCATCGACCGCAAAGGCATCAGCCGCCTGCTCGACGAGCGCTCGATTGTGCTGCTGTCGCCGCTGGGCTATTCGCCGACGGGTGAAATCTTCAACCTGGCTTGCGAAGACGTGGCCACCCGCGCCGCCATCGAATTGGGTGCCGACAAGCTGTTGCTGTTCGGCGCTGAGCCCGGGCTGCTGGATGAGAGCGGCAAGCTGGTGCGTGAGTTGCGCCCGCAGCAGGTCGCACCGCACCTGGCGCGGCTGGGCAGTGATTATCAGGGCGAGTTGCTCGATGCCGCCGCCGAGGCCTGCAAGGGCGGCGTGGCACGTAGCCACATCGTCAGCTATGCCGAGGACGGCGCACTGCTCACCGAGCTGTTCACCCGCGGCGGCGGCGGCACGCTGGTGTCGCAGGAGCAGTTCGAAGTGGTGCGCGAGGCGACCATCGAGGACGTGGGTGGGTTGCTGGAGCTGATCAGCCCGCTGGAGGAGCAGGGCATTCTGGTGCGACGCTCGCGTGAAGTGCTGGAACGTGAGATCGAGCAGTTCAGCGTGGTCGAGCGCGAGGGCATGATCATCGCCTGCGCGGCGTTGTATCCGATTGCCGATTCCCAAGCCGGTGAGCTGGCGTGCCTGGCGGTGAACCCGGAGTACCGCCATGGCGGGCGCGGTGACGAGCTGCTGGAGCGGATCGAGAGCCGGGCGCGGGCGTTGGGGTTGAACACCTTGTTCGTGCTTACCACCCGGACCGCGCACTGGTTCCGCGAGCGTGGCTTTGCCCCTAGCGGGGTAGAGCGGCTGCCGTCGGCACGAGCATCGCTGTACAACTACCAGCGCAATTCGAAGATTTTCGAAAAGTCTCTGTAAACCAGGCGATCGATTGCCCTGCCAACCCATGCAAAACGCCGCCCCAGAGGGCGGCGTTTTCATTTACACGGTATGCAGATACCAGTTGTACTCGAGGTCGGAGATCGAATGCTCGAACTCCTCCAGCTCGCTCTCCTTGCACGCGACGAAGATGTCGATGTACTTCGGATCGATGTACTTGTTCAGGATCTCGCTGTCGTCCAGCTCGCGCAGGGCATCGCGCAGGTTGTTCGGCAGGCTCTGCTCCAGCTGTTCGTACGAGTTGCCTTCGATCGGCTCACCTGGCTCGACCTTGTTGGTCAGGCCATGGTGCACACCAGCCAGCACGGCGGCCATCATCAGGTACGGGTTGGCGTCGGCGCCGGCCACGCGGTGCTCAAGGCGTACGGCGTCGGGCGAGCCGGTCGGTACGCGCAGGGCCACGGTGCGGTTGTCCAGGCCCCAGCTCGGCGCGTTCGGCACGTAGAACTGAGCGCCAAAACGACGATACGAGTTGACGTTCGGGCAAAGGAACGCCATCGACGCAGGCAGGGTCTCGAGCACACCGCCGACAGCGTGACGTAGCGCGGCGTTCTGCTCGGGATCCTCGCTGGTGAAGATGTTGTTGCCATCCTTGTCCAGCACGGAAATGTGTACATGCAGGCCGTTGCCTGCCTGGCCCGGGTAGGGCTTGGCCATGAATGTGGTGTCCATTTCATGGTCGTAGGCGATGTTCTTGATCAAGCGCTTGAGCAGCACGGCATAGTCACAGGCCTTGAGCGGGTCAGGGACGTGGTGCAGGTTGACTTCGAACTGTGCCGGGGCGCTTTCCTTGACGATGGCGTCGGCCGGAATGCCTTGTTCCTTGGCGCCTTCGAGGATGTCCTGCAGGCAATCGGCGTATTCGTCCAGGTCGTCGATCAGGTACACCTGGGTCGACTGCGGGCGCTTGCCCGAGATCGGCGAGCGCGGTGGCTGCGGGCGGCCGTTCACGTTCTCCTGGTCGATCAGGTAGAACTCCAGTTCGAACGCGGCGCAGATGGTCAGGCCCATGTCGTCGAACTTGCTCACTACCTGACGCAGCACTTCACGAGGGTCGGCGAAGAAAGGCTCGCCTTCAAGCTCGTGCATGGTCATCAGCAGCTGTGCGGTGGGGCGTTTCTGCCAGGGCTCGTTACTGAGCGTACCCGGGATCGGATAGCAGATGCGGTCAGCATCGCCGATGTCCAGGCCAAGCCCGGTGCTTTCGACGGTGGAACCGTTGATATCGAGGGCGAAAAGGGAGGCCGGCAGGTTGATGCCTTTCTCGTAAACCTTGTGGAGGCTGGTGCGCTCTATGCGCTTGCCACGCACCACACCATTCATATCTGCAATCAGAAGGTCAACGTAGAGAACCTCAGGATGTTCCTTAAGGAACGCGTTCGCTTCGTTAAGCTGAACGGCACGCGGGGGTACCGACATGATGCAACACCTTTGTTGTTAAAAATATCAATCAAGGGGGGCTTGCAGGACCAGTCAATCGAAAAGCCATACTGATGTCAAGCCAACCCCATGATGCCCTGAAATGGCACATCGACGGCAGATTTGCTGCATATCGGGGCGTGCCATTATCCGCTATTTCCCTGCCAATGGGCTATCTCCGACATGCCGTGTTTTATTTTTTACGGAGGTGTTGTGTAAAAAAATGAACAAGGCTAAGCTCGGTCTCAACCCAAAACACAATAATACGAGGGTCACATGGTCCGCTTGTCGCGACCTGAAAGCGCTGCCTGTGCAGTGCGCTCGGGTATCCCTGCCGTTCCGGCACGCATCGATCGCGCTGTGGCCGTACTGGCCGCAATAATTGACGCTTTGCGCTTCTGGACTACCCCTCGTAGCGCCGTTTCGCTTCCTTTCTTGTATTCCTGCCCTTCGAACTCATTACGGACACGCTTGTTTGCAGTGTATCCACAGTGGTCCTGCGTGGGGGTTTTTGCTTTAGCAACCCACTCCATCCAGAATCAATGCGCGGACCACATTACCTCCTGAGGTATCTATGAGTAACAACCTCGACCAGCTCACCGATTGGTTGAAAGAGCACAAGATCACCGAAGTCGAATGCCTGATCAGTGACCTGACCGGCATCACCCGCGGCAAGATCTCGCCGACCAACAAGTTCATCGCCGAAAAAGGCATGCGTCTGCCCGAGAGCGTGTTGCTGCAGACCGTGACCGGCGATTACGTCGATGACGACATCTATTACGAACTGCTCGACCCGGCCGACATCGACATGATCTGCCGGCCCGACGAAAACGCTGTGTTCCTCGTGCCGTGGGCCATCGAGCCTACCGCCCAGGTCATCCACGACACCTACGACAAGAAGGGCAACCCGGTCGAGCTGTCGCCGCGCAACGTCCTGAAGAAAGTCCTGCAGCTTTACGCCGACAAGGGCTGGCAACCGATCGTCGCGCCAGAGATGGAGTTCTACCTGACCAAGCGCAGCGAGGACCCAGACTTCCCGCTGCAGCCCCCGGTAGGTCGTTCCGGCCGCCCCGAAACCGGCCGCCAGTCGTTCTCCATCGAAGCTGCCAACGAATTCGACCCGCTGTTCGAGGACGTCTACGACTGGTGCGAGCTGCAGCAGCTGGACCTCGATACCCTGATTCACGAAGACGGCACGGCGCAGATGGAGATCAACTTCCGTCACGGCAACGCCCTGCACCTGGCCGACCAGATCCTGGTGTTCAAGCGCACCATGCGCGAAGCGGCGCTCAAGCACAATGTGGCCGCCACTTTCATGGCCAAGCCCATGACCGGCGAGCCGGGCAGTGCCATGCACCTGCACCAGAGCGTGGTCGATTCGGTCACTGGCAAGAACATCTTCAGCAATGAAGACGGCAGCATGAGCGAGCTGTTCCTGCACCACATCGGGGGCCTGCAGAAGTTCATCCCCGAGGCGTTGCCGCTGTTTGCCCCGAACGTCAACTCGTTCCGCCGCTTCCTGCCCGACACGTCGGCCCCGGTCAACGTCGAGTGGGGTGAGGAAAACCGCACCGTCGGCCTGCGCGTACCGGATGCCGGCCCGCAGAACCGTCGGGTCGAGAACCGCCTGCCGGGCGCCGATGCCAACCCTTACCTGGCCATCGCTGCCAGCCTGCTGTGCGGCTACATCGGCATGGTCGAAGGCATTGCCGCCAGCGCCCCGGTGCAGGGGCGCGGCTATGAGCGGCGCAACCTGCGCTTGCCGTTGACCATCGAGGACGCCTTGGAACGCATGGAAGTCAGCCGCGCGCTGACCCAGTACCTGGGCAAGAAATTCATCACCGGTTACGTCGCCACCAAACGCGCCGAGCATGAGAACTTCAAGCGTGTCATCAGCTCCTGGGAGCGTGAGTTCCTGCTGTTTGCTGTGTGATCAACCCCTGAGGCCGCCCGCCGGCGGCCTGTGGACCCTGGAGAAGCACATGAGCGTCAAAAACCCGCAAACCCGTGACTGGCAAACCCTGAGCGGCGAGCACCACCTTGCACCTTTCAGTGACTACAAGCAGCTGAAGGAAAAGGGGCCGCGCATCATTACCAAGGCGCAGGGTGTGCATTTGTGGGACAGCGAGGGGCACAAGATCCTCGACGGCATGGCCGGCTTGTGGTGCGTCGCGGTGGGGTATGGTCGTGAAGAGCTGGTCCAGGCTGCCGAAAAGCAGATGCGCGAACTGCCGTACTACAACCTGTTCTTCCAGACGGCCCACCCGCCTGCGCTGGAGCTGGCCAAGGCCATTACCGACGTAGCGCCCGAGGGCATGACCCATGTGTTCTTCACAGGCTCTGGCTCCGAAGGCAATGACACGGTGCTGCGCATGGTCCGCCACTACTGGGCGCTCAAGGGCAAGCCGCAGAAGCAGACCATCATCGGCCGTATCAACGGCTACCACGGCTCGACGGTCGCCGGTGCAAGCCTGGGCGGCATGAGCGGCATGCACGAACAGGGCGGCCTGCCGATCCCGGGCGTCGTGCATATCCCGCAACCGTACTGGTTCGGTGAAGGCGGCGACATGAGCCCGGACGAGTTCGGGGTGTGGGCGGCCGAGCAACTGGAGAAGAAGATTCTCGAAGTGGGTGAGGACAACGTCGCGGCCTTCATCGCCGAGCCTATCCAGGGCGCCGGCGGCGTGATCATCCCGCCAGACACCTACTGGCCCAAGGTCAAACAGATCCTCGCCAAGTACGACATCCTGTTCGTCGCTGACGAAGTGATCTGCGGTTTTGGCCGTACCGGCGAGTGGTTCGGCTCTGACTACTACGGCCTCAAGCCCGACCTGATGACCATCGCCAAAGGCCTTACTTCCGGTTACATCCCCATGGGCGGTGTGATCGTGCGTGACAAGGTGGCCAAGGTGCTCAGCGAAGGCGGCGACTTCAACCACGGGTTCACCTATTCCGGCCACCCGGTGGCCGCTGCGGTAGGCCTGGAAAACCTGCGCATCCTGCGCGACGAGAAGGTCGTCGAGAAGGTCCGTACGGAAGTGGCACCCTACTTGCAAAAACGTCTGCGTGAGCTGCAGGACCACCCGCTGGTGGGCGAGGTACGCGGCCTGGGCCTGCTCGGCGCGATCGAGCTGGTCAAGGACAAGGCCTCCCGCAGCCGTTACGAAGGCAAGGGCGTGGGCATGATCTGCCGCAACTTCTGCTTCGACAACGGCCTGATCATGCGCGCGGTGGGTGACACCATGATCATCGCACCACCGCTGGTGATCAGCCATGCAGAGGTGGACGAGCTGGTGGAAAAGGCACGCAAATGCCTGGACCTGACCCTCGAAGCGATCCGTTGAGCGCCTGCTAGGCTAGCGATGTGACATTAAGTCGTTACAAGGGGCTGGTTTCCTTGAAACAGCGCCTTGTAACTTGCCAGACTAGCGGCTGTTTCAGTCGTCCGGCGCTCTGCACGGTAGGTTCTGGCTGCTGAACAGATGGCTAAATAAAAATTCTGGAGCATGACGCATGAAGAAAATGGGCAAGACGTTGCTGGCCGCCGCCCTGATGGGAGCCATGGCCACCGCTGTACAGGCTGAAGACAAGGTGCTGAACGTCTACAACTGGTCGGACTACATCGCTCCGGACACCATCGCGAAGTTCGAGAAACAGACAGGCATCAAGGTCAAGTACGACGTCTTCGACAGCAACGAAACCCTGGAAGCCAAGCTGCTGGCGGGCAAGTCGGGCTATGACGTGGTCGTACCGTCCAACAACTTCCTGGCCAAGCAGATCAAGGCAGGGGTCTACGAAAAGCTCGACCGCTCCAAGCTGCCGAACTGGAAGAACCTCGACGAAGACCTGCTCAAGGCCGTGGGTGACGCCAGCGACAAAGGCAACGAGCACGCATTCCCCTACATGTGGGGCTCGATCGGCATCGGCTACAACCCGGAGAAGGTCAAGGCTGCTTTGGGCGTCGACAAGATCGATTCGTGGGACGTGGTATTCAAGCCGGAGAACATCGCCAAGCTCAAGAGCTGCGGCGTGAGCTTCCTCGACGCACCGACCGAGATGCTGCCGGCCGCGCTGCACTACCTGGGGCTGCCTAGCGACAGCACCAAGAAAGAAGACCTGAAGAAGGCCGAGGACCTGTTCCTGAAGATCCGTCCTTCGATCACCTACTTCCACTCGTCCAAATACATCGGCGACATGGCCAACGGCAACATCTGCGTGGCCGTGGGTTACTCGGGTGACCTGGAGCAATCCAAGGCGCGCGCCCATGAAGCCGGCGACAAGGTCAAGGTCGACTACATCATTCCGAAAGAAGGCGCCGGTACCTTCTACGACATGGTCGCCATGCCCAAGGATGCCGAGCACAAGGAAGCCGCCTACAAGTTCATGGACTTCCTGATGCAACCGGAAATCATGGCCGAGATCACCAACGCCGTACGCTTCCCGAACGGCAACGCTGCTGCGACCCCGTTGGTGGACAAGGACATCACCAGCGACCCGAGCATCTATCCGCCTGCCGACGTGAAAAAGCACCTGTACGCGATCGCCGCGCCAGAAGCTGCTGCCCAGCGCCTGATCACTCGCAGCTGGACCAAGATCAAGTCGGGCAAATAAGCCTGACTGCAACAGCTCTGGGCCGGGGTTTTCCGGCCCAGAGCCGGTGAATGGCAATTGATGATTGCGGCATCGTGGCTGCGAAGGTAAGTTGCGCGCCGGTTTTGCGTGCGTGGCAGCGCTGCGCCGTTACCAAGGCACTGATTGTGAGGACCACCCACTTGTCTATTTCTGTATTACGCAAAGCCTTGATGGCTGGAGCGGGCCTGACGCTGGCATGCAGCGTCCAAGCGGCGCCTACGGTGCACTTCTACAACTGGTCCGACTACATCGGCCCGACCACGCTCGAAGACTTCGAGAAAGCCACGGGTATCAAACCTGTGCAGGACGTGTTCGACTCCAACGAAACCCTGGAAGGCAAGCTACTGGCCGGCAACACCGGTTATGACGTGGTAGTGCCGTCCAACCATTTCCTCGGCAAGCAGATCAAGGCGGGCGCGTTCCAGAAGCTCGACAAGAAACTGCTGCCCAATTATTCCAACCTGGACCCGGCGTTGATGAAGCGCCTGGAAAAGAACGACCCAGGTAACCAGTACGCCGTGCCTTACCTGTGGGGTACCAATGGCATCGGCTACAACGTCGACAAGGTCAAGGCGGCCCTGGGCGTGGACACCATCGATTCCTGGGCCGTGCTGTTCGAGCCCGAAAACATGAAGAAGCTGTCCAAGTGCGGCGTGGCCTTCCTCGACTCGGCGGATGAAATGCTGCCAGCGGTGCTCAACTACATGGGGCTGGACCCCAACAGCACCAACCCCAAGGACTACGCCAAGGCCGAGCAGAAGCTGCTGGCCGTGCGCCCGTACGTGACCTACTTCCACTCCTCCAAGTACATCACGGACCTCGCCAACGGCAACATCTGCGTCGCGGCAGGCTTCTCCGGTGATGTGTTCCAGGCCAAGGCCCGCGCTGAAGAAGCGAAGAAGGGCGTGAACCTGGCCTACTCGATTCCCAAGGAAGGCGGCAACCTCTGGTTCGATGTGCTGGCGATCCCCAAGGACGCCAGGAACGTCAAAGAGGCCCACGCCTTCATCAACTATTTGCTGAAACCTGAGGTTATCGCCCAGGTCAGTGATTACGTCGGTTACGCCAACCCGAACCCCAAGGCTGGCGCCCTGATGGACCAGGCCGTGAGGACTGACGCCGCGGTTTACCCACCGCAGGAAGTGCTGGACAAGATGTTCGTCAACAGTGAGTTGCCACCCAAGGTGCAACGTTTGATGACCCGCAGCTGGACCAAGGTCAAGTCGGGCAAGTAACAATTCAGGCCCGCCGCCAAAGCAGGGGCGGGCACACAAATCTTGTTGGGAGTTTCACTCATGGCAGTTGCCTCCGGTGCCTATAAGAAAGCCCTCGAGGGTGGCCAGCAACCCAAGCAGGTGTTGGTCGAGATCGACCGGGTCACGAAAAAATTCGACGAAACCATCGCCGTAGACGATGTGTCGCTGGAAATCCGCAAAGGCGAAATCTTCGCCCTGCTGGGTGGCTCCGGTTCTGGCAAATCGACCTTGCTGCGCATGCTGGCCGGCTTCGAGCGCCCGACCGAAGGGCGGATCTTTCTCGATGGCGTAGACATCACCGACATGCCGCCCTACGAGCGGCCGATCAACATGATGTTCCAGTCCTACGCGCTGTTCCCGCACATGACCGTGGCGCAGAACATCGCCTTCGGCTTGCAGCAGGACCGGATGCCCAAGGCCGAGATCGACGCCCGCGTGGCCGAGATGCTCAAGCTGGTGCACATGACCCAGTACGCCAAGCGCAAGCCGCACCAGCTCTCCGGTGGTCAGCGTCAGCGTGTGGCCTTGGCCCGCTCGCTGGCCAAGCGCCCCAAGCTGTTGCTGCTCGATGAGCCCATGGGTGCACTGGACAAGAAACTGCGCTCGCAGATGCAGTTGGAACTGGTCGAGATCATCGAGCGCGTGGGCGTGACCTGCGTGATGGTGACCCACGATCAGGAAGAGGCCATGACCATGGCCCAGCGCATCGCCATCATGCACCTGGGCTGGATTGCCCAGATCGGTTCGCCTGTGGATATCTATGAAACGCCTACCAGCCGCCTGGTGTGCGAGTTCATCGGTAACGTCAACTTGTTCGAGGGTGAAGTGATCGACGATGCCGAAGGCCATGCGCTGATCGCCTCGCCGGAACTCGAGCGCAAGATCTACGTTGGCCACGGTGTGTCCACTTCGGTCGAAGACAAGCACATTACCTACGCCCTGCGCCCGGAAAAAATGCTGGTCACGACCACGCAGCCGGATTTCGAGCACAACTGGTCGCGCGGCAAGGTCCATGACATCGCCTACCTGGGCGGCCACTCGGTGTTCTACGTCGAGCTGCCCAGCGGCAAGGTGGTCCAGTCTTTCGTCGCCAACGCCGAGCGCCAGGGCACCCGCCCGACCTGGGGCGATGAAGTGTACGTGTGGTGGGAAGACGACAGCGGCGTGGTACTGCGGTCATGAAACTGCGCAAGCTCAAGCGAGCCTTCCAGCGCCTTATCCCCGAGGGGCGGCACCTGGTGATCGGCGTGCCGTTCATCTGGCTGTTCCTGTTCTTCATGCTGCCGTTCTTCATCGTGCTGAAGATCAGCTTCGCCGAAGCCGACGTGGCGATCCCGCCGTATACCGAGATCTACAGCTACGTCGAAGACAAGGTGCAGCTGGTAATCAACCTGGCCAACTATGGCCTGTTGACCGACGATGAGCTGTACATCTCGGCCTATCTGGGCTCGTTGAAGATGGCCTTCATCAGCACCGTGCTGTGCCTGCTGATCGGCTATCCGATGGCCTACGCGATCGCCAACGCACGCAAGGAAACCCAGACCGTGCTGCTGCTGCTGATCATGATGCCGACCTGGACCGCGATCCTGATCCGCGTCTATGCCTGGATGGGCATCCTCAGCAACAACGGCCTGCTCAACGGGTTCCTGATGTGGACCGGGCTGATCGACCAGCCGCTGCAGATCCTCAACACCAACCTGGCGGTGTATATCGGCGTGGTCTATTCGTACCTGCCGTTCATGATCCTGCCGCTGTTCGCCAACCTGGTGAAGCACGATCAGAGCCTGCTCGAAGCCGCATCGGACCTGGGTTCGAGCACCTTCAACAGCTTCTGGAAGATCACCGTGCCGCTGTCGAAAAACGGCATCATCGCCGGCTGCATGCTGGTGTTCATCCCGGTGGTGGGCGAGTTCGTCATTCCTGAACTGCTGGGCGGCCCGGAAACCCTGATGATCGGTAAGGTGCTGTGGCAAGAGTTCTTCAACAACCGTGACTGGCCGGTGGCATCTGCCCTGGCGGTGGTGATGCTGGCGATCCTGATCGTACCGATCCTGCTGTTCAACCGCAGCCAGGCCAAAGAGATGGAGGGCAGGGCATGAAGCGCTTCAGTTTCTCCAAGCTGATGCTGGTGCTCGGCTTGCTGTTCATCTACCTGCCGATGCTGATCCTGGTGATCTATTCGTTCAACGCCTCCAAGCTGGTAACGGTGTGGGGCGGCTGGTCGGTCAAGTGGTACGTCGGCCTGCTCGACAACACCCAGCTCATGGGCTCGGTGATGCGCTCACTGGAGATCGCCTGCTATACGGCGGTGGCGGCGGTGGCTTTGGGGACCCTGGCAGCCTTCGTGCTGACCCGGGTCACCCGCTTCAAGGGCCGCACGCTGTTCGGTGGCCTGGTCACTGCACCGCTGGTGATGCCTGAAGTAATCACAGGCCTGTCGCTGTTGCTGCTGTTCGTGGCCATGGCGCAGACGATCGGCTGGCCGCAGGAGCGTGGCGTGGTCACCATCTGGATCGCCCACACCACGTTCTGTGCGGCCTATGTGGCAGTGGTGGTGTCGGCGCGCCTGCGAGAGCTGGACCTGTCGATCGAAGAAGCGGCCATGGACCTGGGCGCCAAGCCGTGGAAGGTGTTCTTCCTGATCACCATCCCGATGATTGCGCCGTCGCTGGCGGCGGGTGGCATGATGTCGTTCGCCCTGTCGCTGGATGACCTGGTACTGGCGAGCTTCGTTTCCGGGCCTGGTTCGACCACCTTGCCGATGGAAGTATTCTCCGCTGTACGCCTGGGCGTGAAGCCGGAGATCAACGCTGTGGCCAGCCTGATCCTGCTGTCGGTGTCGTTGGTGACCTTCATGGTCTGGTACTTCAGCCGCCGCGCCGAAGAGCACCGCCGCAAGGCGATTCAGCAGGCGATCGAAGAGGGGGCTGCTGCCAACGTTTCGCAGCCGCAGATCAAGCGCCCGACGGCCACCGCTGCGTCGGCCTGAGTGCGCTAGCTCCGGCCGGGCCCGCTTCCAGAGGAACGGTGCACGCCGCAAGGGCTGCATCAGTCCAGTGGGAGCGGGCTTGCTTCAGGGCCCGCCTCCGCGCCATGGCCGCCCAACTGACCCTGGTCAGTGTTTTTTCTGAACCCTGATCTACGCTAACAGTCGCATCCCACGAATCATTTGCGCGCAAGCTAGGAGCCTGCATGAGGGTGACGCGTTCACTGTTGGTTGTAGGCTTGGGGCTGCTAGGCCTGCTGACAGGTTGCAGCAAGGAAGAGGCGCCCGAGGTTTTGCCACGGGTGGGGGTACTGCAGGTCCAACCCACTGACTTCGCCGCCAGGGTCACCTTGACCGGTGATGTGCAGGCGCGTGTGCAGACCGATCTTTCGTTTCGCGTGGGTGGCAAGATCATCTCGCGCAGCGTTGACGTGGGCGATCACGTGAAGGCCAACCAGGTGCTGGCCCGGCTGGACCCCAAAGACCTGCAGAACAATGTCGATTCGGCCAAGGCCGAGGTGTTCGCCGCTCAGGCGCGCGTCACCCAAACCAGCGCGGCCTTCGTCCGCCAGCAAAAGCTCTTGCCCAAGGGCTACACCAGCCAGAGCGAATATGACGCCGCCGAAGCGTCGCTGCGCAGCAACCAGAGCGCGCTCAAGGCGGCCCAGGCGCAACTGGCCAATGCCCAGGAGCAACTGAGCTATACCGCCTTGGTGTCAGAGGCCGATGGGGTGATCACCGAGCGCCAGGCCGAGGTCGGTCAGGTGGTCCAGGCGACCATGCCGATATTCAGCCTTGCGCGTGATGGCGACCGCGATGCTGTCTTCAATGTCTACGAGTCCCTGCTGGTGGCGCCGCCGAGCGACGCCGGTGTAATGGTCAGCCTGCTCGACGACCCCAAGGTCCAGGCACAAGGCTTTGTCCGGGAAATTACCCCGACCGTATCGGCGCAGAGCGGCACGGTCCAGGTCAAGGTGGGCCTGCGTGATGTGCCTGCGGCCATGCTCCTGGGTTCACCGGTTACCGCCACGGCCAACACGCAAGGGCGGCCGAGCATCGAATTGCCCTGGTCGGCACTGACCAAGGCGTTGCATGAGCCTGCGGTGTGGGTGGTCGGCGAAGGCGACAAGGTTGAGCTGCGCAAAGTCCAGGTAGCCCGTTACCTCACCGGCAAGGTTGTCATTGCCCAAGGCATACAAGGCGGGGAGACGGTAGTCGTCAGCGGTGGCCAGTTGCTGCATCCCGGTATGCAGGTCGAGAAAATCGATGCCCAGGACGGAGGCGCCGCGCCATGAACAAAGTACTGTTGCTGTGTGCGGCAGGCTTGCTGTTGACGGCCTGTGGCAGTGAGGAAGAACAGCCTGAAGCCGTGCGCCCTGTGCTGTCGACCGTGGTCGAAGCCCAGGCGCAGTCGCAGCTTGGCCGCTTCGCCGGCACCATCCAGGCACGCTATGAAAGCACCCTGGGCTTCCGGGTGGCCGGGCGCATTGCCCGGCGCTGGCTGGATGTGGGGGCACAGGTAAAGCCGGGCGACACGCTTGCCACCCTTGACCCCACCGACCAGCAGAACCAGCTGCGCGCTGCCGAAGGCGACCTGGCCAGGGTCCAGGCGCAATGGATCAACGCCCAGGCCAATGCCCGCCGGCAACAGCAGCTGTATGACCGCGGCGTCGGCGCCCAGGCCCAGTTGGACATTGCCCAGACCGACCTGAAAACCACCGGCGCGAGCCTGGAGCAAGCGCGCTCGGCGGTCAGCCAGGCGCGTGACCAGCTCGATTACAGCACCCTGCGCAGCGACCATTCGGCGGTGATCACGGCGTGGCAGGCAGAGGCCGGGCAGACGGTCACCGCCGGCCAGGCGGTGGTCACGCTGGCGCGACCAGACATCAAGGAAGCGGTGATCGACCTGCCCATCGGCATTGCCGAGCAGCTGACCAAGGACCTGACGTTCACGGTCGCCTCGCAACTGGACAACAGCATCAATACCACCGCCACGCTGCGTGAACTGGAACCCCAGGCCGATGCCGCGACGCGCACCCGGCGTGCCCGCCTGACCCTTGCCAGCACTCCCGATGCCTTCCACCTGGGCACCGCGATCAGTGTCACCTTGACCTCGGCGATCACCCCGCGCAGCGAGCTGCCGCTGAGCGCGCTGCTCGAGCGTGATGGCAAGACCCAGGTATGGGTCATCGATCCGCAGCAAAAAACCGTCGCTACCCGTGACGTCGCCCTGCTGGAACGCTCCGCCGACAGTATCGTGCTGGCCTCTGGAGTGCAGCCTGGTGAGCGGGTGGTCACTGCCGGTGTCAACAGCCTCAAGCCTGGCCAGAAGGTCACCTTCGACGAGGAAGCGCAATGAAAGGAAGCTTCAACCTGTCCGACTGGGCGTTGCGCCATCAATCTTTCGTCTGGTACCTGATGTTCGTCGGCCTGCTGATGGGGATTTTTTCCTACTTCAACCTTGGCCGCGAAGAAGACCCGTCGTTCACCATCAAAACCATGGTGATCCAGACCCGCTGGCCGGGCGCGACCCAGGATGAAACCCTGTACCAGGTCACCGACCGCATCGAGAAAAAGCTCGAGGAGCTGGACTCCCTCGACTACACCAAGAGCTATACCCGCCCGGGTGAGTCGACCGTCTACGTCTACCTGCGAGACACCACCAAAGCCGCCGACATCCCGCAAATCTGGTACCAGGTGCGCAAGAAGATCCAGGACATTCGCGGCGAATTCCCCCAAGGTATCCAGGGCCCAGGGTTCAACGACGAGTTCGGCGATGTCTTCGGCTCGATCTACGCGTTCACCGCAGATGGCTTGACCTTGCGCCAGTTGCGCGATTACGTGGAGCAGGCCCGTGCCGAGGTGCGCGAGGTCCCCAATATCGGCAAGATCGAGCTGGTCGGCACCCAGGATGAGGTGCTCTACCTGAACTTTTCCACGCGCAAACTGGCCGCGCTGGGCATTGACCAGCGCCAGGTCATGCAGGCCCTGCAGCAACAGAACGCGGTAACGCCGGCCGGGGTGATCGAAGCAGGCCCAGAGCGGATTTCGGTGCGCACCACCGGGCAGTTCGCCTCAGAGAAAGACCTGCAAACCGTCAACCTGCGCATCAATGACCGCTTCTTCCGCCTGGCCGATATCGCCGATATCGAGCGCGGCTATGTCGACCCGCCGTCACCGATGTTCCGTTACAACGGCCAGACCGCGATTGGCCTGGCCATCGGCATGAAGGCCGGCGGCAACATCCAGGTATTCGGCGCCGCACTCAAGAAGAAGATGGACAGCATCGTCAACGACCTGCCCGTTGGCGTAGGCGTTCATACCGTGTCCGACCAGGCGGTGGTGGTGAAAGAGGCGGTTGGGGGCTTCACCAGCGCGCTGTTCGAGGCCGTGATAATTGTACTGGCAGTGAGTTTCGTCAGCCTTGGCGTGCGAGCAGGGCTGGTGGTGGCCTGCTCGATCCCGCTGGTGCTGGCCATGGTCTTCGTGTTCATGGAGTACAGCGGCATCACCATGCAGCGGATCTCGCTCGGCGCGCTGATCATCGCGCTGGGCCTGCTGGTGGATGATGCGATGATCACCGTCGAGGTCATGGTCACACGCCTTGAGATGGGCGAGAGCAAGGAACAGGCTGCGACCTTCGCCTATACCTCGACCGCGTTCCCGATGCTCACCGGTACCCTTGTGACCGTCGCCGGCTTCGTGCCGATCGGCCTCAATGCCAGTTCTGCAGGCGAGTACACCTATACCCTGTTCGCGGTGATTGCCGTGGCGCTTATCGTGTCCTGGGTGGTGGCGGTGTTCTTCGCGCCCGTGCTTGGCGTGCATATTCTCAAGAGCGACAAGCTCAAGGGCCATGACGCGGAACCTGGCCGCGTCGGGCGAGCGTTCGAAGGTGGGTTGCTGTGGTGCATGCGTCACCGCTGGCTGACCATCGTCGGCACCATCCTGCTGTTCGCCCTGGCGCTGTTCAGCATGCGCTTTGTGCAGAACCAGTTCTTCCCGTCCTCGGACCGTCCGGAAATCCTCGTCGACCTCAACCTGCCGCAGAATGCCTCGATAGAGGAGACGCGCAAGGTGGTCGATCGCCTGGAGGCGAAGATCAAGGATGACCCTGACATGGTGAGCTGGAGCACCTACATCGGCCAGGGCGCCATCCGTTTCTATCTGCCGCTGGATCAGCAACTGCAGAACCCGTACTACGCCCAGCTGGTCATCGTCAGCAAAGGCTTGGAGGAGCGTGCAGGCATGATGGCGCGCCTGCAGAAGCTGTTGCACGAAGAGTTCGTCGGCATCGGCACCAACGTGCAGTCGCTGGAAATGGGCCCGCCGGTAGGGCGGCCGATCCAGTATCGGGTCAGCGGCAAGGACATCGACCAGGTGCGCAAGCATGCGATCGATCTCGCCACCCTGCTCAATACCAATGAACACATCGGCGAGATGATCTACGACTGGAACGAGCCGGGTAAGGTGCTGCGCATAGAAATCGCACAAGACAAGGCGCGCCAGCTCGGGCTGTCGTCCGAGGACGTGGCCAATGTGATGAACAGCATCGTCAGCGGCGCGCCGGTCACCGAGGTCAACGACAACATCTACCTGGTGGACGTGATCGCCCGTGCGGTGGACAGCGAGAGGGGCTCACCAGACACCCTGCAGAACCTGCAGATCGTCACGCCCAGCGGCACGTCGATACCCTTGCTGGCGTTCGCCACGGTGCGCTACGAGCTGGAGCAGCCACTGGTATGGCGCCGCGACCGCAAACCTACCATCACCATCAAGGCATCGGTCAACGGCGACATCCAGCCTACCGACCTGGTCGCGCAGCTCAAGCCGAAGATCGACGAGTTCGCCAGCCAGTTGCCTGTCGGTTACGAGGTGGCCACAGGTGGTACGGTGGAGGAGAGCAGCAAGGCACAAGGGCCGATTGCCAAGGTCATCCCGCTGATGCTGTTCCTCATGGCGACGTTCCTGATGATCCAGCTGCACAGTGTGCAGAAGCTGTTCCTGGTGGTCAGCGTGGCGCCGCTGGGGTTGATCGGTGTGGTCGTGGCACTGGTGCCGACGGGCACGCCCATGGGCTTCGTGGCGATTCTCGGGATACTCGCGCTGGCGGGGATCATCATTCGTAACTCGGTCATTCTGGTGACCCAGATCGATGAGTTCGAAGCGCAGGGCTATTCACCCTGGGATGCGGTGCTCGAAGCCACCAACCACCGTCGCAGGCCGATCTTGCTGACTGCCGCAGCGGCGAGCCTGGGCATGATCCCGATCGCTCGTGAGGTGTTCTGGGGGCCGATGGCCTACGCCATGATTGGCGGCATCATCAGCGCAACGCTGCTGACGCTGCTGTTCCTGCCGGCGCTTTACGTGGCCTGGTACAAGATCCGCGAGCCAGAGCACAGCGAAGAACCTGCGGCATGAGGTTTGTGGGGGTTGGGCACGACAGCCCCCATGAATGCTCCGAACCATTACTTGAAAATGGTTATATAAAAATTCTTAAAGAGTATTTTTAAGAATAACCGCGCCTGTCTATGATCGCTCCCAAGCCAGGCGCAATCCCCTTCCAATACTTCTGCCCGGCACCTCACTCACAGGAGAGCGAGCATGAGTGCATCAGTGCGCAGCATCGACGGTCAGGACGAAGCCACCATTTTGCGTGAGATCCAGAGCGCCCTGCGCGATCTGCGTTTCGGTGCGGTGGAAATTACCGTGCACAACGCTCAGGTCGTGCAGATCGAGCGCAAGGAGAAGTTCCGCCTGCAACAGCCCGGCAACAAACCCAGCTGATCACGCACCACACACAAAATTAGAAAAATGCCAATCGGGAGCTTCACCATGTCCATCCGCCGTTATGCACTCGCCGCTTTGGCCAGTGCTGTTTTTGCCGGTTCCGCCATCGCCAAGGACTACGAACTGCTGAACGTGTCCTACGACCCGACCCGTGAGCTGTATCAGCAATACAATGCTGAATTCATCAAGCATTGGCAGCAGTCGCACCCGGACGACAAAGTGAAGATCCAGCAGTCCCATGGCGGCTCGGGCAAACAGGCCCGCGCGGTAATCGACGGCCTGCGCGCCGACGTGGTGACCCTGGCCCTGGCGGGTGACATCGACGAGATCGCCAAGCTGGGCAAGGCCTTGCCGGAGGACTGGCAGAAGCGCCTGCCGGACGCCAGCACCCCGTACACCTCGACCATCGTGTTCCTGGTGCGCAAGGGCAACCCGAAAGGCATCAAGGACTGGGGTGACCTGATCAAGAAGGACGTTTCGGTCATTACCCCCAACCCTAAAACCTCCGGTGGCGCGCGCTGGAACTTCCTCGCTGCCTGGGCCTACGGCCTGAAGCAAGGCGGCAGCGAAGCCAAAGCCAAGGAGTACGTGCAGGAGCTGTTCAAGCACGTGCCGATTCTGGATACCGGTGCCCGTGGCTCGACCATCACGTTCGTCAACAACGGCCAGGGTGATGTGCTGCTGGCCTGGGAAAACGAAGCTTTCCTGGCGCTGAAGGAGGACGGCGGGGCCGACAAGTTCGAAATCGTCGTGCCTTCGCTGTCGATCCTGGCAGAACCCCCTGTGGCGGTGGTCGACAAGAACGCTCAGAAGAAGGGTAATGAACAGATCGCCGAGGCGTACCTCAAGCACCTGTACAGCCCGGCTGGCCAGAAAATCGCTGCCGAAAACTTCTACCGCCCACGTGACGCGAAGGTCGCAGCCGAATTCGGCAAGCAATTCCCGAAACTGGATCTGGTAACCATCGACAAGGACTTCGGTGGCTGGAAGACGGCACAGCCCAAATTCTTCAATGATGGCGGTGTGTTCGACCAGATCTATCAGGCGCAATAAACGGCCATGGAACAGCGGGGCCGCCTTGCGGCCCAGGATTCACAAGCTTGCACCAGCCTGGCATGACTGCCGGGCTTGGTGCGTTCAACCAGGGATCTTTATGTCACGTCGCATTTCCCCTGTCATACCCGGCTTCGGGCTGACACTGGGCTACACCTTGGTGTATCTCAGCCTGATTGTGCTGATACCGCTGGCCGCCATGTTCGTGCATGCCGCGCAGCTTACCTGGGAGCAGTTCTGGAACATCATCAGTGCGCCGCGTGTGATCGCCGCGCTCAAGCTGAGTTTCGGCACCGCCCTGTTCGCGGCCATCATCAATGGTGTCATCGGTACCCTGCTGGCTTGGGTGCTGGTGCGCTATACCTTTCCTGGGCGCAAGATCATCGATGCGATGATCGACCTGCCGTTCGCTCTGCCCACTGCCGTTGCTGGTATCGCCCTGACCGCGCTTTATGCCCCGGCAGGCTGGGTCGGTCAGTTCGCCACCGACCTGGGCTTCAAGATCGCCTACACCCCTCTGGGCATCACCTTGGCGCTGACCTTCGTCACCCTGCCGTTCGTGGTGCGTACCGTGCAACCGGTGCTGGCGGACATCCCGCGGGAAGTCGAAGAGGCTGCTGCCTGCCTGGGCGCCAAACCACTGCAGGTGTTCCGCCACGTACTGGCACCGGCCCTGCTGCCGGCCTGGCTCACCGGGTTTGCCCTGGCCTTTGCCCGTGGTGTGGGCGAGTACGGTTCGGTGATCTTCATTGCCGGCAACATGCCGATGAAGACCGAGATTCTGCCGCTGCTGATCATGGTCAAGCTCGACCAATACGACTACACCGGCGCGACTGCCATCGGCGTGCTGATGCTGGTGGTTTCCTTCATCCTGCTGCTGCTGATCAACCTGCTGCAGCGCCGCATTGAAACCCCTTGAAGGAGGCCGGCATGTCCAGTTCATCCCTGACTACCGCCGACGCCAATGCCGCACGGCGTGGCAGCGCCACCTCGCGGCGCATCCTGATCGGCCTCGGCTGGCTGGTGTTCGCACTGTTTCTGCTGCTGCCGCTGGTGATCGTGATGTCGCAGGCGCTGAAGAACGGTTTCGGCACCTTCTTCGAGGCGATCTTCGAGCCTGATGCCTTGTCGGCGCTGAAGTTGACGCTGCTCGCGGTCGTCATCTCGGTGCCGCTGAACCTGGTCTTCGGCGTCAGCGCCGCCTGGTGCGTGAGCAAGTACACCTTCCGTGGCAAGAGCATCCTGGTCACCCTGATCGACCTGCCGTTCTCGGTATCCCCGGTCATCGCCGGCCTGGTCTACGTGTTGATGTTCGGCGCCCAAGGCTTGTTCGGGCCTTGGCTGCAGGATCACGACATTCAGATCGTCTTCGCTTTGCCGGGCATCGTGTTGGCGACCATCTTCGTCACCGTGCCCTTCGTTGCCCGTGAGCTGATCCCGCTGATGCAGGAGCAAGGCACCCAGGAAGAGGAGGCTGCGCGCCTGCTCGGCGCCAACGGCTGGCAGATGTTCTGGCACGTGACCCTGCCGAACATCAAGTGGGGCCTGATCTACGGTGTGGTGCTTTGTACCGCGCGGGCCATGGGCGAGTTCGGTGCGGTATCTGTGGTCTCGGGCCATATCCGTGGCGTCACCAATACCTTGCCGCTGCACGTGGAGATCCTCTACAACGAGTACAACCACGTCGCGGCCTTCAGTGTGGCCAGCCTGTTGCTGATCCTGGCGCTCTTCATCCTGCTGCTCAAGCAGTGGAGCGAGAACCGTATTAACCGCCTGCGCCATAGCGCAGCGGAGGAATAAGTCATGTCGATCGAAGTTCGTAACGTCAGCAAGCGCTTCAACAGCTTCCAGGCCCTGGACAACATCAACCTGGATATCCACAGCGGTGAGTTGGTGGCCCTGCTCGGCCCCTCAGGCTGTGGCAAGACCACCCTGCTGCGCATCATCGCCGGCCTGGAAACGCCAGACGACGGCAACATCGTGTTCCATGGCGAAGACGTATCCGGCCACGATGTACGCGATCGCAACGTCGGTTTCGTGTTCCAGCACTACGCGCTGTTCCGCCACATGAGCGTGTTCGACAACGTTGCCTTCGGCCTGCGCATGAAGCCCAAGGGCGAGCGCCCGAGCGAGAGCAAGATTGCCGAGAAGGTGCATGAACTGCTGAACATGGTGCAGCTGGACTGGCTGGCGGACCGCTACCCCGAACAGCTGTCCGGTGGCCAGCGCCAGCGTATCGCCCTGGCCCGCGCATTGGCGGTGGAGCCCAAGGTGCTGCTGCTCGATGAGCCGTTCGGTGCCCTCGATGCCAAGGTGCGCAAGGAATTGCGCCGCTGGCTGGCGCGTTTGCACGAGGACATCAATCTGACTTCGGTATTCGTGACCCACGACCAGGAAGAGGCCATGGAAGTGGCCGATCGCATCGTGGTGATGAACAAGGGGGTGATCGAGCAGATCGGCTCCCCAGGGGAAGTGTATGAAACGCCGGCCAACGACTTCGTCTACCACTTCCTCGGCGACTCCAACCGCCTGGCGTTGAGCGAGGGGCATCATGTGCTGTTCCGGCCACACGAGGTGTCGCTGTCGCGCCATGAAACAGAAGGGCACCACGCCGCCGAGGTACGTGATATCCGGCCATTGGGCGCGACTACCCGGGTGACCTTGAAGGTGGAAGGGCAAAGCGAGCTGATCGAGGCCGAGGTGGTCAAGGATCACGACAGCCTGACCGGCCTGGCGCGAGGTGAAACACTGTTCTTCAGGCCGAAGGTCTGGCAGAAGGTGGCGGATATCTGAGCCGCGTCAGAGGATGAAAACCCGGGCATGGTCCCGGGTTTTTTTTGCCTGGCGGATTATGAGGTGCGGTTGTGTGGCCCTTGCGCTAATTCGATGCCTTTTTTGAATGTTTTGTATGCATGGATTGCATCGCTCATGTAGGGCTGGTGCGAAGGCCGCGGATTACGCGGGCTTCAAGAAACCGACATCAGCCTATATATGGAAAAGATCTATTTTTAGTTTTAAACATTACTTTAAGAAATAAGACTCCTGCCTTGATGATTCAGCCACACACCTGAATCAAGAAACCCCAGGAGTTCGATCAATGGGTAATGTCCATACGGCCATCAGGGCCTACGACCAGCCACGCCACCTTGCACCGGGTGACCTGGTCGAGCTTGGACGGACACTTCGCCTGCCGTTGGGCCGGCTCCGGCTGCAACGTACCCCGGCCAGTGGCCTCAAGCGCCGCGACAAGCTGGTGCTGGCTTTGCTGGTACTGGCCGTGCACGGCGCTGGCGCCTTTTGGGTGAGCCAGGCCCCGACGCGTGAGTTGCCCGTGGTACCACCAAAGATTCCTCCCATGACCATCGAATTTGCCGCCCCGGCCCCTGCGGCAGTCGAACCGCCACCGCCAGCCCCGGCGCCACCGGTTGTCGCGCCACCTCCACCTGTAGTGGACGAATTGGCTGCCAAACCCAAGCCCAAGCCAAAACCCGCTCCCAAGCCAGTGGCCAGGCAACCGCCTAAACCGCAGCCCAAGCCTGTCGAGGCACCACCGCCTGCACCCGCACCGGTCGCCGCTCCCTCACCGGCTGCGCCGCCCGCACCGGCCCCGGTCACGCCGCCCTCGGCCAACGCCGCTTACCTGAGGAACCCGGCGCCAGAGTATCCACAGATGGCTCAGCGCCGCGGCTGGGAAGGCACCGTGTTGCTGAGGGTGGAGGTTTTGGCCAGCGGCAAACCCGGGCAGATCCAGATCCAGAAAAGCAGTGGTCGCGATGCCCTCGACGCTGCCGCCCTGGCGGCGGTCAGGCGCTGGAGTTTCGTCCCCGCCAAGCAGGGCGCCGTGGCGCAGGCCGGCTGGGTCAGCGTGCCGATCGATTTCAAGCTTCGTTAACTTTTTCGCAGAACACAGGAAGACATTCTCATGAGCCTGCTGGCATCCCCCCTCGAATCCGTTGAAAGTACAGTCATCTGGCTGTTGGTCGGTTTTTCCGTCGTCACTTGGAGCCTGGCCCTGGTCAAGATCGTGCAATTCGTGCGGCTGAAAAACCAGGACAAACGCTTCCACGCGCAGTTCTGGGCCGCCTCAAGCCTGGACGCGGCGGCCCAGATCAGCCACGAACTGCCTGGCCCGGCGGCCCGCGTCGCCCAGTCCGGGTGTGCCGCCATTGCCGTCGGCGAGGCACAGGCCAATGACCTGAGCCATGCGATCAATCATCAGGACCGCCTCGAACGCGCCCTGCGCCAGCAGATCGTGCGGGAGCGGCGCTCGCTTGAATCCGGCTTGGCAGTGGTGGCCAGTATCGGCAGCACTTCGCCCTTCATCGGCTTGTTCGGTACCGTATGGGGCATCATGGAAGCACTCAAAGGCATCAGCGCGGCGGGTTCGGCCAGCCTGGAAACCGTGGCTGGTCCTATTGGCGCTGCACTCGTAGCTACCGGAGTAGGTATCGCCGTCGCGGTACCGGCGGTACTGGTCTACAACTACTTCCTTCGCCGCCTCAAGTTGACTGCCGCTGATCTGGATGACTTTGCCCACGACTTCTACAGCCTGGCGCAGAAGAGTGCCTTCCGTGTGCTGGTGCATCCTGGCGTGCAGAAGGTGCAAGCCGGCTTTACCCAGCCTGTGAAGGAGGCGTCCTGACATGGCCTTTTCGACGCAGGACAGCGACGAAGTTCTAAGTGAAATCAACGTTACGCCCCTGGTGGACGTCATGCTGGTGCTGCTGGTGGTATTCATCGTCACCGCGCCGCTGCTGACCAATGCCATTCCCATCAACCTGCCCAAGACCGAGTCCGTGGCCCCGGTTGAGCAGAAGGACCCATTGGTGGTGAGCATCGATGGTGCCGGCAAGCTGTTCATCAACAAGGACGAGATACAGCCGGACTTGCTGGAGACCAACCTCAAGGCAGCCAAGGACAAAGACGCGCAGGTCCGTGTGCACCTGCAGGCTGACGACGGCGTCAACTACGGCGAAGTGGCGCGCGCCATGGCCGCCATCGAACGTGCGGGGATCACCAAGCTGGCGGTGATAACCGCACGCTGATACCTGTAACACCTCTTCAGGCAAGTGACTTTCGCGAGTGCGTTGGGGCCATATCTCTTGGCAGGGGTTGGCCCTTTTTTTTCGCACTGGCCATTGGCATTTTCTTCATGGGAGCGACTTGGTGTCACGATGGGCGACACCTTGAGTGATCGCTTATGATCTTGGATTTGGTTATTAATAAATAGCTTCTTATTCCTTTACGAACATAGCTCCATCCCTATACTGGTCTCCAAGCACGCAAACATACTGGAGGCGTCCCCATGCGCAATGAGTCCATCCGCTACCTGATTGTGCCGGGTTGGCAAGGCTCGCCAGACAATCATTGGCAGAGTCACTGGCAACGCACCTTGCCCAACAGCGCGCGGGTCGAGCAGCAGGACTGGCTCACCCCACAGCGCCAGGACTGGGTGCAGGCGTTGGAGCAGGCAATCGCTGCTGAACCCTCGCCAGTGATACTCGTTGCCCATAGCCTGGGCTGCATCACTGTCGTCCATTGGGCTGCCCAGGCCAAGCCGGCCTTGCTGCGGCGCGTGCGCGGCGCGCTGTTGGTTGCCCCGGCGGATGTCGAGCGGCCGACCTGCTCGCCCGCCCTGCGCAACTTCGCGCCGATCCCGCTGCAGGCCCTGCCGTTTCCAAGCCAGGTGATCAGCTCGGACAACGACCCGGCCGTGAGCGTGCCGCGCGCCCTGTACCTGGCGCAGGCTTGGGGCGCAGAAGCGGGGTTGCTGAGCAATGCAGGGCATATCAACGTCAAATCCGGGCATGAGCGCTGGGAGCAGGGTTTTGCCTACCTGTATCGCTTGCAAAGCCGTGTGGAACAGCGCGCGCTGCGCCGCGCCTGACCGGCACCCCTGTCTATCGTTTGCCTGACGCCCTGCCCGCTGAGGCCTGGGCGGGAGTTAGTCATGACTTTTCAAAACCCGTTTGGCCAGCCGCTGCTGACCTTCCCTGAACTGGACAAGAGCCCGCTCAGCATTCGTGCCAAGGCGCTGGTGTTCATCGACCCACGCTCGCAGCAGTTGCGTCAGGCGCTGGAATACCTGGCACCGCAAGCCCTGCCGGTGCTGATCCGCGGTGAGACGGGGACCGGCAAGGAGTTGCTGGCACGGCAAATTCACCGGGCCAGTGATCGTGCCGGGCTCTTCGTCTCGGTAAACTGCGCGGCCATCAGCCCTACCTACGCCGATGCCGAGCTGTTCGGCTACAGTGCCGGCACCCATGGTGGCACCGCCAGCAGCCGGGCGGGCTGGTTCGGCTCGGCCAACGGCGGCACGCTGTACCTGGACGAAATCGCCGACTTGCCGTTGGCGATCCAAGGCAAGCTGCTGGCCGCTCTGGAAAACCGCGAGGTCACCCGCGTCGGTGCGCATCAGCCGCAGCCGGTGGACGTGCGATTGGTGGCTGCGACCAGCATTGACCTGGCGCGGGTTGTAAAAGCGGGCAGATTCAACGAACGCTTGTACCAGTACCTGCGCGAGGGCGCGCTGGAGCTTCCTCCGTTGCGTGAGCGCTGCGGCGATATCCTGCCGTTGGCTGAGTATTTCGTGGGCATCTACTGTGCACGCCTGCAGCGCCCGGTGCCGTTGATCAGCGAAGCGGCCCAGCAGGTGCTCGAAGCCCACGCATGGCCTGGCAATACCCGCGAACTGGAGAACATCATCCACTTCGCCCTGCTGGTCAATGACAGTGAACAGATCCAGCCAGAGGACCTCGACCTGCCGAACACCGCACGCTAGACGTGGCTCATAAGCAAATGGGCTAATGGCAATTTGCTTTTGGAATAAGCAGCTAATTAAAAGGTATTGTTGCGGAATAAAAATTCTCGGTATCTTGCGCCCCACGCCCGCTGATGAAACGGTTGGGCATCTGACTTCGCCATCACCGATGGCCCAGAAACAAAACAAGGACCACCATGAAGAAGACCCTGCTGACCACCGCCCTGGCCGCTGCCCTGTCGTTCTCCGGCCTGGCTGCCGCCGCCGAAAAACTGGTGGTTGCCGCTACCCCTGTGCCCCACGCCGAAATTCTGGAGCTGATCAAGCCGACCTTGGCCAAGGAAGGCGTGGACCTGCAGATCAAGGTCTTCACTGACTACGTACAACCCAACGTACAGGTAGATCAGAAGCGTCTGGACGCTAACTACTTCCAGACCCTGCCTTACCTGAAGAGCTTCAACGAAGGTAAAGGTACCCATCTGGAAACCGTGATCGGCGTGCACGTCGAGCCGTTCGGTGGCTACTCGAAGAAGATCAAGAACCTGTCCGAACTCAAGGATGGCGCTACCGTTGCCATTCCTAACGAAGGCAGCAACAGTGGCCGCGCCCTGATCCTGCTGCAGAAGGCTGGCCTGATCACCCTCAAAGATCCTAAAAACGCCCTGGCCACTCCGAAAGACATTGCCGAGAACCCGAAGAACCTGAAGTTCAAGGAACTTGAGTCGGCCATGCTGGCGCGTGTGCTGGACCAGGTGGACCTGGACATGATCAACACCAACTACGCCCTGGAAGCTGGCCTGAACCCGGCCAAAGATGCGTTGGTGATCGAGGGTAGCGATTCGCCGTACGTGAACTTCCTGGTGGCCCGCCCGGACAACAAGAACAGCGAGGCTATGCAGAAGCTGGCCAAGGCCCTGACCAGCCCTGAGGTCAAGGCATTCATCGCCAAGAAGTACAGCGGTGCGGTGCTGCCGGCGTTCTGATACGCCTGCTTCCCCCTTGTACGAAAAACGCCGACGCATTTGCGTCGGCGTTTTTTTTTGCGGTGGCCCAACGCTCAGCGTTGGCTACCCAGTGCCCGGCTCAATGCCAGCAGCCACAGCAGTTGTTCGTTGGCGTCAGTCGGGCAGGGGCTTTTCATCGTTATCGTCCTTGTAGTGTGATGGCCGTGCGGATCGCAATCTGAAGCTCTTGGAGAAGCCGACCCGAAGAAAAGTTTCCATCACTCTGTCGGCACCAGACGCAAGGTAGTGTGAGCCGGTATCACCCCCATCTGGGCGCGCTGATATTGCCCCTCGATATAGCCTTCAGCCTGGTCCGAATAGTGGCGGTCAAACGGCACGCCACTTTGCCCGACCGGGTTGCTGGTCAAGGCCTGGCCAACGTCGGCGAAGTCGATCAGCCGTCGTGTCGAAGGCCCATACGTCACCGGCCACGGCGCCGGCCCGATTTTCGCTGACAGGTTATTGGGCACTTCATGGGTGCCTGGCGCGGCAAACGGGCCGACGTTGAACAGCAGGTTCAACGGTTTTTTAACACCCAGTGGATGGTTGTGCGTCAGGGTATGCGCCTTGCCCCATTGCCAGCTGGCTGGGTCTTTGCCAAAGGTTTCACGCAGGTGCGCGAGGGTTTGCTGCCAAGCGATGCGCACGATGGCAGTGCGGTCGGTACGCTGGTCGGCACCACGCGTGTCCCACCACGGTGATTGCGAGTCCGCTGCCAAGCGTGGCAGGGCAGAGTCGATGGTCCGGGTACTGATGAGCACCGGGAACCAGGTGTCGCCCAGCTCGTCATGCAGCGCGGCATGGGCCAACTGGTAGAGAAACTGGTTGAACAGAGTGGCGCTGGTCGAGTCCAGCGGGTGATCTCCGCGCCAAGCGGCCAGTTGCTCGACCAGCTCCTTTTCCTCATCGCCCTGGGCGATGTCGCGCAGGGTCGCAAGCAGGGGCGCCAGGGTGCGTGGGCCGTAGTCATTGGCGGTGTCCAGCTGCAGCGCCTGGCTGTTCTGGGTATCCCACTTCACCTGCGGGTTGGCCAGGTGGCGCTCCAGCTGACGGCCCCGGTCCGGCAAGTTGTAATAGCCCGGTATCGGTACCGCCGCTGGCGGCTGGTAATTGGCTGAAACGATGTAACCGCTGGCCGGGTTTTCCTGCTGTGGGTTGACGCTGAATGGATAGAAACCCAGCTTGTCGGCCTGGGCGCTCGCGCCATCGAGGATGAACGACGGGTTGACGCCATCCGGGCGGATCGGCAGTTGCGCCGCCGCCCACCAACCAATGTCGCCACCTGCACTGGCCCAGACGAAGTTGAGCCCAGGCGCCTGAACCATGGCCGCCGCCTCGCGCATCTTGGCAAGGGAGTCGGCACGGTTGAGCTGATAGAAGCCTTCGAGGATCGGATTCTCGGTTTCCAGAAAGGCCCACCACATGGCAATTGGCGTCGTGCCGGCGGTCGCGCCCAGCACGTCGTTGACGATCGGCCCGTGGGGTGAGCGGCGCAGGCTGATGACGACCGGCTGCTCGCCTTTGACGGCGATTTTCTCCTCAGTCTTTTCCAGTGTTCGCCATTGGCCGTTGACCATGACCTGATCGCTGTTTGCCGGGTTGGTCTTTTCCGCAATCAGGTCGACATCGTCGTTCTGGAACATGGTCAGGCTCCAGCCGAAGTCGCGATTGTGACCGAGCAGCGCGAACGGGTTCAGCGCCTGGAAGTAGCCGTACAGGTTGAACCCTGGCGCCGACAGCTCGGCCTCGTACCAGACGGCCGGCACCGCGAAGCTGATGTGGGGATCGCCGGCCAGCAGCGGCTTGCCGCTGCGGGTACGGCTGCCGGCCACTGCCCAGGCATTGCTGCCTTCGAATTGGGGAATGCCGGCATCGCCAAGGGCTTCGTGGCTGAGACGGGCGAGGGCTTCAAGGCCCTGCCAATCGGCCGTCGCCAGCGGGGTACCCAACGCGCCGTCAGGTTGCCAGTCGAGGTCGAACATCTTCAGGTACTGCGGCCCGAGCTGGTCGCGGATATAGGTCAAGGCAGGCTCGGTGCGGAACGCGGCGGCAAAACTGTAGGCCAGGTAGCCGGCGATGCTCAGGGTATCCTCAGCGGTGAACGGCCTGGGCGTGATGCCGATCAGGTCGAACTCCATGGGCTTGGGGTGGCTCGCTTGCCAGGCGTTGATGCCATCGAGGTAGGCTTGCAGGGCCTTGTACGCGGGGGACTGGCGGTCCAGCCGCTGCACCATCAGCGCCGCTTGATCACGGATGCGCAGGCTGCGGAACAGGGTATCGGTGGGCAGCAGCTTTTCGCCCAACACCTCGGCCAGCTCTCCGCGGGCCAGGCGGCGCATGATTTCCATCTGGAACAATCGGTCCTGGGCATGCACGTAGCCAAGGGCGCGGTACAGGTCTGCTTCGTTCTGCGCCTGCAGGTGCGGCACGCCGCGGGTGTCATAGCGCACACTGACCGGGGCCTGCAGGCCGGCGATCGCTACCTCGCCGTCACGCTGCGGCAGTTTGCCGTGCACGTACCAGTAACCGGCACCGGTGGCCATGGCCACTACCACGGCTAACAGGGTCAGGCTGCGCTTCATCGAGGCTCCTTGTGCATTCGAGCGGAAATTGTGGTCCGATCTTCGGCGGATTTGCGCAAAGAGCATAGCCCTCTAGAGGAGTTTCCATGTTTCTCAGCGAAAAACAGAAAATGCTTAGTGGTCAGCTCTACCATGCCGGCTGCCCCGAGTTGCAGGCCGAGCAAATCGCCACCAAGCACTGGATGCAGCGCTACAACACCAGCGTCGACCTGCTTAACGAAGCCCGCAACGGCTTGCTTGCCGAGCACTTCGGCCATGTGGGCGAAGGCACGGTCATTCGCCCACCGTTCTATTGCGACTACGGCTACAACATCAGCGTCGGCCGCAATACCTTCATGAATTTCAACTGCGTGATCCTGGACGTGCTGCCGGTACGTATCGGCGATGATTGCCAGATCGGCCCGGCGGTGCAGATCTACACCGCCGATCACCCGCTAGACCCTGAAATTCGGCGTACCGGGCTGGAGAGCGGAAGGCCAGTGACCATCGGCAACAACGTGTGGATTGGTGGCGCGGCGGTCATCCTGCCGGGGGTGAGCATTGGCGACAATGCCGTGGTCGGTGCAGGTAGCGTGGTGACCCGCGATGTGCCGGCGGGTGTGACGGTGGTGGGGAACCCGGCGCGGGTGCGAGGGTGATATGAAAAGCCCTGCGGTGTTGCCGCGGGGCTCGGTGTCAGGCAGGTTTGAAGCCGGGTTTGCCGTTGGCGGCGCGCCATTCTTTTATACGGTTTACGATGCCTCGAGGGCTCTTGTCCGAGTTTGCTGGAGGCCTAGTAAGGACGTCTGCTCCATCTGGGTGCTCTGTGATTGTTCTAAAGTTGAAAACAATCATGTCTCGAAAACTTTCCAACTCAGCGCCGCGACGGCCTGCGCGATTCTCGTATAGCTCTGTTATGAGTGTGAGGAACTCATCTTCTGTGTAATCCTCCAATTTTTCCTTGAGGGTCATTGATTGCTCTCCTTGTGGTGATCAATATGAACTCGAGGCGTCATGAGCAATAGATTGTCCAAATCATACACAGCGCCACCGTTTGCGATTTCATGCTTGTGATGGATCTCTATTTTTGTCCGTCTTCCTACCCAATGGCTCTCGGGTGCGAATGGAGCAAGTCCGTTACGCATGTTGTCAGCGTCCAGCAGTTCTAGATATTGCTTGAACTCCTCATCTACAGCAATTTCCAACCATATCGCTTCTCTAAGTTTATCGAACCTGCTGAACCTTCGCCCCCTCAGCCTTTCCGCAATTCTTGCAGGAATCGGCGCCCCTGCTGCCGTGCTAGCGGCATCTAGCACCCTGTTTGGGGTAACTGCACCATTCCCACTGGCGACCCCCGGCAGATACCGTGGGCTGCGCAACATCACATAGATCGGTGCTAATCCCGAGTCTGCGGGGAAGATGATGACGTAGTCATCGATCTGCAGGTCGGGCAGTTCGGGGAAGGTTCGAATATCAGGCTGCGGCGGGACGATGATGTTGCCCGGTAGGTGCTTGGGCAGGTCTTCGACGATGGGGGCGCCCGGGGTGAAGCTGCTGTTCTTGGGGTTGACGGTGCCCAGGGTCGATGGCGGCGTTGCCGGGTGCCACAGCAGTGTTGCACCGCCCGGCCCTTCAGCGGTGAAGCGATAGGCGCCCTGAGTCGTATCCCACTGGGCCTGGCGCACACGTACTTCACGCAGCAGGCTGCTGCCGTCCGTGGCTGCCAGGTACACCTCAGTCTGGGTCCCCTCGGGCACGGCATTCATCCGCAGCGGTAGCTCAAGGGTCTGGCCAACCTTGCGGTTCGCCTCATGGGTGAGGTCTGCACCGGGCGTCAACAGGACGAGCGGGACTGTGACCCCCATGCGTTCGCCATCGCCCAAGCGGGCGGCATAAAGCAGCAATGTCAAGTACTTGGCCGCACCGGGTAGCAGCCGCAGCGCAGCGTTGCCGATGGCGGTGCCCAGCGCCTCCCAGATGGGTTCGAAGTGCGCCGTGCCGCCGCGTGAGGTGGTCACTACCAGCGGGTGATGGGTGCTAGCGACCCAGGCATTGAAGGTGACAGGGGTATTGCTCGGCGTACGTCCCGTCAGCGTGCTGAGCAGAGCCTGCTCATCGAAGGCGGCTTCAACGGCATTGTTCGCCTGCAGATGCAACTGCTTCCCGACGGCCTCCACGGTCGCTGAGGTACGAGCATGCTCGGCAGCGTGGGCAGATGCCTGGGCCTGCAAGGCAGCCGCTTGGGCCCTGTGAGCTTCGGTGGCCCGGGGACCATGAAACTTCAGGTCGAAGTCGAGCCGCGAAATGTCCGTTGCCAGACGCCGATATTGCACACGCTGGTAGTTACCTGCGGCGTGTCGGCGTTCACGTGTCTTGAGCAGGTCGGATGTTTCCCGCACTAGCTCCCGGCTATGCTCCAGTGCCGCGGTTTGGGCGATGTCATCATGCCGGTGCCGCCCGAAGGCCGTGAGCATGCGCTGTAGCGTGCTGTTCGCTTCTTTTAGCTCGTGATCGGCAGTGAGCGTGCGGACGATTGCCTGCTCGACCCGGTCCACTGACAGGGCGATGCTGCTGTTACTGTTTTCTCTGGCTCTGGCGCTTGACAGGTTGCTGCGCAGGACGTGTTGGCGCCGGACCAGTTGGCTGTGCTGTTGTTCGAGGTACTTGACCTCGAATGCAGCCCGGTAGGACGCGAGCCAGGCCTCGCGGGGATCGGCCTGGGCTCCCAGCGCGCGGCCCGCGGCCAGGAACTCGCGAAAGGTGCGATGTTCTGGATCTGTGCCAAAGAAACGGTTGGCTTGCTGGCGCGCAGCTTCCAGGCGTGGGCCCAGTTGTGCCTGTAGCTGGTTGACCACCGTGATTCTGCGCTCGATGGCCTGGGACTCGCTGAGGCCGGCCAGTGAGCCTGCCTGTGCGAGAATGGTCTGATCCAAGTCTGGTTCGAGCTTGGCCTGGCGCTGTTCGTGCTGTTGCTTGACCGTTTTCTTGTCGTTCTCGATCTGCGGTACCAGGTCTATTACCAGGCTGCCTGGGCGGAGAGTGGATACGAGGTGATGCGGGGGAATGCGGTTATGGCCCCAGAGAACCTGAGGGCCCAGGTATTGAATTCGGGTGCTGCCTACGTGGCTGTTGGGTAGTTCGGTGAATCCTTGGCGCGACATACAGTTTCTCCATTGATCTGTATGTCGTCAGGCTAAAAATTGTCCTCCGGGGTAACGCTGTAGATATCTATCGGACACCCGCTATCTACCAGGGGCAATAGCACCCTACGGCCAAGGTATCGGTGGCCTGCACGGGTCGTGATGCGAGCAACGCCTTGATGATCGGTTCGATGAAGCTGTTGCTGGCATTGCACACTGCGCCTTCGCTGTAAGGGCCGAAATAGGCGAGGTTGCCCTGGTGGTCCCAGATGGCCACGGCGGGGGAGGCGGGCAGGTGTTCGCTGCCTGGCACGTTGGCGATGGGCTGCAGGCTGTTCAGGTTGGCGGGCAACAGGCCGTGGCTGCCGGGCTTTTGCAGCACGTGGAAGGCCACGTCCTGGCTGGCGAACTGGCTGACCAGGTCGCCCAGGTGCTGCTGGTTGCTGACGTTGCACGGGCAGGCAGGGTCCCAGAAATGCACCACGCGGATCGGGCCGGGGCCGGCCAGCTCGGCGGGGAGCTGCAGCTGGCTGCCATTGAACAGCGTGACCTGGTTGCCGAACGGGCGCAGGTAGCGGGCCTGGAAGGTGGTGTAGGCCTGCCAGAGGATGACGGCGCCAACCAGCAAGGCAATTACCGCGCTCAGCGGTTTGATGATTCGGCTATTCATGACCAGTCGGTGGACCTTTGTGGGAGCGGGCCAGCATTCAGGCTTTGTGCAGGACAGGGGCTGCTCAAAGGTGAGCAAGCTTGCCACGACGCCGCCCAGAGCTGAAGATTCCAGATCAATACTTGCATCAATGTGGATGTGCTCGATGCCCGCTGCTTTTCACCCCGACCTCCTGCGCACCCACCTGGCGCCGCTGGCCGCTCGTCAGCCGTTGACGAACCAGGCGCAGGACTACCAGCGCTTCTACGGCCTGAACTTGCCGGCACACAGCTGGCTGGGCGGGTTCCAGGCGGCGGGCTTCGACCTGGTCGGGCAGGCCTGGTTGCCCGAACAGCCCATCGCCACGCTGTTCTTGCTGCACGGCTACTACGACCACATGGGTCTCTACCGGCATGTGATCGAGTGGGCACTCCAGCAGGGTTTCGCCGTGATCAGCTGCGATCTGCCCGGCCACGGCCTGTCCAGTGGTGAGCGGGCCAGCATCAGTGATTTCGCAGTGTACCAGCAGGTACTGGACGCCCTGTTCGAACAGGCGCGCCTGCTGCAGCTGCCGCACCCCTGGCACCTGTGCGGGCAGAGCACGGGCGGCGCCATCGCCGTCGATCACCTGTTGCATCAGGGGCTACAGAGCCCGGTTGATGGCCAGATCATTCTGCTTGCCCCGCTCGTGCGCCCACGCGCGTGGCTGTGGTCGAAACTCAGTTATCGAGTGTTGCGCCACTTCGTCAATGGCATTGAGCGGCGCTTCAGCGAGAACAGCAATGACCCGACGTTCCTGCCGTTCCTGGAGGCCGACCCGCTTCAGCCTCGGCGCCTGCCGACAGCCTGGGTCGGCGCGCTGATGGCCTGGGTCAAGCGGATCGAGGCTGCGCCCTGCAGTGCGCGGCGACCATTGATCGTGCAGGGGCAGGCTGACGGCACAGTGGACTGGCCCTACAACCTCGAAGTGCTCAAGGCCAAGTTCGCCGAGCCCCAGATACTGCTGCTGCCCGAAGCCCGTCACCACCTGGCCAACGAACTGCCGGCCATCCGCCAGCGCTATTTCGACTTCATCGACCAGCGCTTGGGCTGATCACTTGAGGTTCGCGCCGCTCTGGCCGACAGCCAGGCCGGCGCGCACAGCTGCCACGGCGGCTTGGTAGTACGCTTTGCCTTCGGGTGACTCGGCGAAGGTGGCGAACTCTTCCAGCTCGGCGTCGGACAGGTCGCGGTACACGTATAGCAACGTGTTGTTGAGGTCTTCGCCAATCTGGTTCATCAGCCGCTGGCGCTGGCCATCGAGCAGGCCTTGGGCCTGGCCACCGCCGAACAGGCCGGGGATCATCGAACTGAGGCTGTCCGCCGCTACGTCGGCGATCGCCAGGCTAACCTCGGCACCGGCTTCGCGGGCCGGGAGGGCCTGAGCCAGGTGCCCGATGATCAGCAGACGGTCATCGCTGGCCTGGATTTTCGGCAAGCCCTTGGCGTGCTTGGCCAGTTGGTCCTTGCGAGTGGCCAGCAGTTCGGCAGCTACGATCTTGCGCCCCAGCGGTGACTGGAAAAAGGCCAGCGCCGGCGCAGGGTCGGGCAGCGCGCTGCGCAATTGTGCCTGGGCACGGCGGTCCATGGCCTCAGCTTGGAAGCGCTGATTGCTGTTGCTGACCAGCGCCTGGTAAACCGCAGGCGGCAGGCTGTTGCGGTAGCGCTGCTGGGCGGCGCTCACGGCATCATTGAAATGGGCGCGCTGGTCGGGCCAGCCGGCGGCCTTGTAGAGCTGATCGAGGCTGTCTGCCCAGACAGGCACGGTGCAGATCATCAGCAAAATCAGGAAAAACAGACGGCGCATTCAGGACTCCTGTCGGCAGATGGCTATTGTCCTTGGCTCGGCGCCGGTTTGTCGAGATAGGGGCGTGTTTCTCGGCCAAGTGGCGCTGTGCGAGGGCATGGCTAATGGATATGATGCGCGCCATGCCTATCTCCCCTGAAAACCCGATGCTTGCAGCCGTCGTTGACGATCTGGCCACCCGTGGCTGGTCGCAGCAGGCCCTTTTCCTGCCTGCTGAGCTAGTCGGCGCGCTTGCGGCCGAGTGTCGTCGGCGTGATGCCGAAGGCCAGCTCAACCCCGCTGGGGTGGGGCGCGGTGTGGCCCAGGAGGTGCGCGAGGCGATCCGCGGGGACCAGATCCAGTGGATCGACCCGGGTCAGGCCCAGGCCTGCGATCAGTACCTTGAAGCGATGGACCAGTTGCGTCTGGCCATCAACCAGGGGCTGTTCCTGGGCCTTGAAGACTTCGAGTGTCACTTCGCCCTGTACCCGGCAGGTGCGTTCTACCGTCGCCACCTTGACCGTTTCCGCGACGACGACCGGCGCATGGTTTCGGCCGTGCTTTACCTCAATGAAAACTGGCAGCCGCAGGATGGTGGCCAGTTGCGCATGTTCCTGGCTGACGCTGTCGAGCATGATGTGCTGCCCGTGGCCGGTTGCCTGGTGGTGTTTCTATCGGGTGAAGTGCCTCACGAAGTCTTGCCTGCGGGGCGTGAGCGGCTTTCGTTGACGGGGTGGTTCCGGCGCCGTGGCAATGACCCGTTCTGACCCGCCCAAGGTGCTGGTCAGCGCCTGCCTGTTGGGGCAACCGGTGCGGTATGACGGGCGGGCCAGCGGCCATCCTGATCTGTTGCAGCGCTGGCAGGCTGAAGGGCGTGTGGTGCCGTTGTGCCCGGAGGTGGCGGGTGGCCTGCCCACACCGCGCCCGCCCGCGGAGATACCGGGCGGGCAGGGCGGCGAGGTGCTCGATGGCGCCACGCAGGTGCTGACGATCGATGGCGAGGACGTAAGCGCGGCCTTTCTTGCCGGTGCCCGGCAGGCGCTAAAGCTGGTGCGTCGGCATGGCATCCGGGTGGCGGTGCTCAAGGCGGGCAGCCCTTCGTGTGGCAACCGCTTGACCTACGATGGCACGTTCGCTGGGGTGAAAGTGCCAGGGCAGGGGGTGACCACCGCACTGCTGCGGCGGGAGGGGGTGCTGGTGTTCAGCGAGCTGGAGCTGGAAGAGGCCCAGCGAGCGCTGGCTGGGCTGTCAGCCTAGTTTGGTGCTGGCCCGTTCGCGAGGGTTACCCGCGAATGGCTGTGCAGGCAATAACTGACTTACTCTCCGGTAGCCGTCTGCTGCACACCCTTGAACCACTTCTGCTCAAGCTCCGCCGTTCGGCCGCTGTCCTTGAGGCGCTGCAGCGCATTGTTCACCGCGCTCTCGAACGCCGGGTTGTCTTTCTGGAACGGGATGACCAGTTTCCTCTCGCCAAAAGGCTGGCTCAGGTCGAACGGTGTGTCGGCCTTGGGGGCATTTTCCGCTGGGGTCAGGGTGATGTCGTATTTGCCCGTTTCAACACCGGGGAGTATCTCGGCCTCAGGTGTTTCAATGAACTCGACACGCAGGTCCAGTTGTTTGGCCAGCTCTTGGCCGAACTCGATCTCAAAGCCGGTCAGGTGCTCGTTTTCCTTGAAGGCATACGGCGAGTTGTCGGCCTGTACGGCAATGCGCAGTTCGCCCCGGTCGGCGATTTCGTCTATCAGCTCGGCTTGAGCCAATGGCGTGATCAGTACTGCCAGCAGTACACCCAGCGTCGAACGCATCTAATGCCCCTTTTCTTTGGCAAATGAATAACTTTCGCCACGACTTTCTTCCTCGTCGTGGTCGAGCGCAGCCTATGACCTTGAAGCCTTGGCGATGTTTAACCCTAACTGAAATTTTTCTCTTTGTGGGCTATGGTGGACTTCCGCCGCCGTTCGTTTGCAGGTGGCGGTCAATGAGTGAATCACAGGAGAAGTGAATGAACAGCCTATTTTCGCGTGCTGCCGTAGCCGGTCTGCTGATGGGGGCCTCGGTACTGGCCAGCGCTGCGGATGCGCTGAAGAGCCAGGAGCCGCCCAAGGATGCCAAGGTCTTCATCGTTTCCCCCGCTGATGGTGCGACGGTCGACAAGACCTTCACCGTCAAGTTTGGCATCGAAGGCATGGGGCTCAAACCTGCGGGTGACCAGACCCCGCACACGGGCCACCACCACCTGCTGGTGGATGTGGACAAGGAGCCTGCAGCCGATCAGCCACTGCCGACCAGCTTGATGCCTGAAGGCGGGGCAGCGCTGCCAGCCGGCCCACAGGTGCTGCACTTCGGCAAGGCCCAGACCGAGACCACCCTTACCCTGACGCCGGGCAAGCACACCCTGCAGTTGGTGCTGGGTGACCGGTATCACGTACCGTTCAAGCCAAGCGTTGAGTCGAAGAAGATCACGGTCGAAGTGAAGTAAGCCGACGCCGCAGGCATCGCTAAGGGGGCGGGCTTGTTGGCCAAACTATAAAGGTGGCCATCAAGTTCGAGGCCCCTCGGCTAAGCGGTTTGGGGCCGCTTTGCGGCCCATCGCCGGCAAGCCGGCTCCCACAGAATGGGCTACCCCAGGACTTTGGAGTGGTGTCCAGAAAGGGCTACCCCAGGACTTTGGATGGGTGTCCAGCTTGCTTGGGGTAGTTCAGAGACCGCGCAGTGCTTGAGGCCTGCGCGCAGCCTGTGGGAGCCGGCTTGCCGGCGATGGGCTGCGTAGCAGCCCTGATAATGCTGTCTGACTGGCAGTCGCTACCAGGGCTTGGTAATCAAGCTCAGAACAGTACGCGCGAGCGGATGGTGCCCTTGACGTGCTGCAGCTTCTCTTGCGCCAGGTCGGAGTACTCGGCGTCAACGTCGATGACCACGTAACCCACTTTCTCGTTGGTCTGCAGGAACTGACCGGAGATGTTGATACCGTTCTCGGCGAAGACTTTGTTGATCTCGCTGAGCACGCCCGGGATGTTTTCGTGGATGTGCAGCAGGCGGTGCTTGCCCGGGTGCGCCGGCAGGGCGACTTCCGGGAAGTTGACCGACGATACAGAGGTACCGTTGTCGCTGTACTTGACCAGTTTCTCGGCCACTTCCAGGCCGATGTTGGCTTGGGCCTCGGCGGTGGAGCCACCGATGTGCGGGGTCAGGATCACGTTGTCCAGGCCGCGCAGCGGGCTTTCGAACTCTTCATCGTTGGAGCGCGGCTCGACCGGGAATACGTCGATGGCGGCGCCGATCAGGTGCTTGTCTTTGATGGCCGCGGCCAGATGGTCCAGCTCTACCACGGTGCCACGGGCGGCGTTGATCAGGATCGAGCCCTTCTTCATCGCGCGGATTTCTTTTTCACCGATCATCCACTGGGTGGATGGCAGCTCAGGCACATGCAGCGAGACGATGTCGGCCAGGCCCAGCAGTTCGTGCAGGCTGGTGACCTGTACGGCGTTGCCCAGCGGCAGCTTGGTCAGCGGGTCGTAGAAGTAGACCTGCATGCCCAGGCTCTCGGCCAGTACCGACAGTTGGGTACCGATCGAGCCGTAGCCGACGATGCCCAGCTTCTTGCCGCGGATTTCGAACGAGTTGGCAGCGCTCTTGATCCAGCCGCCACGGTGGCAGGAGGCGTTTTTCTCGGGGATGCCGCGCAGCAGCAGGATGGCTTCGGCCAGCACCAGCTCGGCCACCGAGCGGGTGTTGGAGTATGGCGCGTTGAACACGGCAATACCGCGTTCGCGGGCAGCGTCCAGATCGACCTGGTTGGTGCCGATGCAGAAGCAACCGACGGCGACCAGTTTCTTGGCGCAGTCGAAGATCTCTTCGGTCAGCTGGGTACGCGAACGGATGCCGATGAAGTGGGCATCGGCGATCTTTTCCTTGAGTTCCGCTTCCGGCAGCGAGCCAGTGAGGTACTCGATGTTGGTGTACCCGGCGGCCTTGAGGGTATCCACCGCGTTCTGGTGCACACCTTCAAGGAGAAGGAACCTGATCTTGCTCTTGTCGAGAGAAGTCTTGCTCATCTGCGTAAACCTGTATCCCGGAGAAAAAATGGCGAGAAGTGATGCTAGGCGCGGCGTCGGCCTTAGCATGAACAGCGGGAGCGCTATGCTAGCATACGCGACACAATCTGAGCTTATCCCGACAGGTGAAGAGTACTCAGGGTGACTATGAATAAGTCGAGAGTTCCGGCGATGACGCAGCCCGCGGTAATTGATGAACTGATGACCTTGGTAGACCCTGGCAAGGTCCTGACCGATGCCGTTTCCCTGGAAACGTACGGCAAGGACTGGACCAAGCATTTCCCGCCCGCGCCGACTGCCATCGTGTTCCCCAAAAGCGTGGAACAGGTTCAGGCCATCGTTGGCTGGGCCAATCGCCATCAGGTTGCCCTGGTGCCTTCCGGCGGTCGGACCGGGCTCTCCGCCGGTGCCGTGGCAGCCAATGGTGAAGTGGTGGTCGCCTTCGACTACATGAACCAGATTCTCGATTTCAATGCCTTCGATCGCACGGTGGTCTGCCAGCCTGGGGTCATCACCCGCCAGCTGCAGGCATTCGCCGAAGAACAGGGGCTTTATTACCCGGTGGATTTCGCCTCGAGCGGCTCCAGCCAGATTGGCGGTAACATCGGCACAAACGCCGGTGGTATCAAGGTCATTCGCTATGGCATGACCCGTAACTGGGTCGCTGGCCTCAAAGTTGTCACGGGCAAGGGCGAACTGCTCGAGCTGAACAAGGACCTCATCAAGAACGCCACGGGCTATGACCTGCGCCAGTTGTTCATCGGCGCCGAAGGCACCCTGGGGTTCGTGGTCGAGGCGACCATGCGCCTGGACCGCGCCCCACGCAACCTCACCGCGATGGTGCTGGGCACGCCGGACTTCGATTCGATCATGCCGGTGTTGCATGCCTTCCAGGGCAAGCTTGACCTCACGGCATTCGAGTTCTTTTCCGACAAGGGCCTGGCCAAGATCATGGCCCGTGGCGACGTTCCTGCGCCGTTCGCCACCGACTGCCCGTTCTATGCCTTGCTGGAGTTCGAGGCCAGTACCGAGGACGTGGCCAACGAAGCGCTGGCCACTTTCGAGCACTGCGTCGAGCAAGGCTGGGTGCTGGACGGGGTGATGAGCCAGAGCGAAGCCCAGTTGCGAAACCTCTGGAAGCTGCGCGAATACTTGTCCGAAACCATCTCCCACTGGACGCCGTACAAGAACGACATTTCGGTCACGGTTTCCAAGGTGCCGGCCTTCCTGCGTGACATCGATGCCATCGTCAGCGAGCACTATCCCGACTATGAGGTGGTGTGGTACGGGCACATCGGTGACGGCAACCTGCACCTGAACATCCTCAAGCCCGAGACCATGAGCAAAGACGATTTCTTCGCTTCATGCGCCAAGGTCAACAAGTGGGTGTTCGACATCGTCCAGCGCTATAACGGCTCGATCTCCGCCGAGCACGGTGTGGGCATGACAAAGCGCGATTACCTTGGCTACAGCCGCTCACCGCAGGAAATCGCCTGCATGAAGGCGATAAAGGCCGTCTTCGACCCTAACGGCATCATGAATCCGGGTAAGATCTTCGCTCCTGAATAAAAGCAGTAATCAAAGGAGTCGGCCATGAGTTACCAGCACCAGTACGTAGACGGCACCCGTATCCACTTCCCGTTGGGCAAGGTGGTGTGCGTTGGCCGCAACTATGCCGAGCACGCCAAGGAATTGGGCAACCCCATTCCGAGCGAGCCGTTGCTGTTCATCAAGCCGGGCAGTTGCGTGGTGCCGCTGGAGGGTGGCTTCAAGATTCCTACCGACCGTGGGTCGGTGCACTACGAAGCCGAAATCGCGGTGTTGCTGGGCAAGCCGCTGTCGGCGCACCCGTCCGAAGAAGAAGTGCTGGATGCCATCTCAGGCTTTGCCCCAGCGCTGGACCTGACCCTGCGTGACGTGCAAGCCAAGCTCAAAGAGAAGGGCATGCCGTGGGAGACCGCCAAGAGTTTCGACGGTGCCTGTGTACTGCCGCCTTTCGTTGCTGCCGGCACCTTCGAAGACCTGGCCGACATTCCCGTTCGCCTGACCATCAATGGTGAGGTTCGCCAGGACGGCAACAGCGCGATGATGCTCAACCCGATCGTGCCGATCATCCAGCACATGGCCTCGCACTTTTCGCTGTTGCCGGGGGATGTGGTGCTGACCGGGACCCCGGCAGGCGTCGGGCCCTTCGAGGTGGGTGATGAACTGGTGCTGGAGTTGCCGGGCGTGAGCCGCTTCGAAAGCCGGGTGCTCTGAGCCGAGACTGCGCCGCCCGCGAAGCGGGCGACGCGATTTACCGTTTTTTTCACAACCCATCTGGATAATGCGCGAATCTCCGCCTATTCACCCAGGAACACTCTGTATGGCCCCGTCTTCCAGCGCTTCCGTATCCCCCAAGCGTCGCTTCTACCTGCGCTGGCCATTCGGCCTGGCCGTGGCTGCGGTGATTGGCTATGGCGTGGCCGTGGCAATGCACTGGGATGACCGGGGCCGGCTGTGGTTGCAGGAAGGCTTCGAGAGCAGCGCAGAGCGCGGCGAAAGCGTCTGGTTGCCGGACTACCAGGTCGATATCGATGCCAAGCCCCTGCCGGGCATGGACGACGATGAAGCGTCGGACGTGGCGTTCAATCCGCATACGCGTACGTTATTTGTGGTCATGGGCAAGAACCCGTTCCTGGTCGAGTTGAGCCTCGAGGGTGATGTGCTGAGGCAGATCCCATTGCAGGGCTGGAACAACCCTGAAGGGGTTGCCGTGCTGGAGGATGGCCGCTTGGCCATTACCGATGAGCGTCTGCACGACCTCACCGTGGTCAAGGTGGATGCGCAAACCAAGTCGCTGAACCATGCAGATTTTCAGAGCCACGACCTGGGCGAATCGGTGAAAAGCAACAAGGGCTTCGAAGCCGTGGCATGGGACCCGATGCGCCAGCGCCTGGTGATCGGCGAGGAGCGGCCGCCAAAGCTGTATACCTGGAGCACCGATGGGCGTAGCCCGCTGCAGGGTGACAAGCAGCCGCTGGCCAGCGACGAACTCGACCTGCGCAACCTCTCCGCCCTGGGCGTCGACCCGCGTACGGGCCACCTTCTGGTGCTGTCGTCGGACTCCAACATGCTGCTGGAGCTCGACGAGCAAGGTCAGCAGGTCAGCTTCATGACCTTGCTGGGCGGTTTCAACGGCCTCAAGGACACCATTCCGCGCGCTGAAGGGGTGGCGATGGATGACCAAGGCAACCTGTACATGGTCAGTGAGCCGGCGCTGTTCTATCGATTCAAGAAAAACTGACTGCAAAATCAGATATTTCGGATGCTGGCATTAAGCTTTACTTCAGTTGTTCGTGGTTAGATTCGTCGTCCTCAAACCGAGTCTGCCCTATGCGTCGTTATGTTCGTCTGCCCCTGATCCTGGCTGTCACTGGTCTGCTCGCTGTGCTCTTGCTGGGCGTGGCGCAGCAGCAGTTCCGTTTGCTCGAGCGTGGCTGGTTCAACGTCAAGTCCTGGTGGCAGCCCGCTGAACGAAGCATGGGCCTGGATCGCTATCAGGTGGTGATCGAGGCGCAGGCTATCGACGGGCTGGACGATGATGTTTCGGCGCTGACGTACGACCCCGACCGCAAGACGCTGTTCACCGTGACCAACAAGCGGTCCGAACTGATCGAATTGTCCCTCGACGGCCGTATCCTGCGGCGGGTGCCATTGACCGGTTTCGGCGACCCCGAGGCGGTGGAATACGTTGGGCCCAACAGTTACGTGATCACCGATGAGCGCCAGCAACGGCTGATTCGCGTGCGCCTGGAGGATGACACGCTGTTCCTGGATGCCAACGATGCCGAGCAATTGAGCCTAGGTATCGGCCTGAACGGTAACAAGGGCTTCGAGGGCCTGGCCTACGACTCGGCGGGCAAACGCCTGTTCGTGGCCAAGGAGCGGGACCCGATGGTGATCTATGAAATTCACGGGTTCCCCCATGAAAATCCGGAGCAGCCCTATGCAGTGCATGTAGCGCAGGACCGCAAGCGCGATGAGGGGCTGTTCGTGAGGGATCTGTCGAGCCTGCAATTCGACGAGCGCAGCGGGCATCTGCTGGCGTTGTCGGATGAATCACGGCTGGTGCTGGAGCTGGACGTGAAGGGCAAACCGTTGAGCACACTGTCGCTGCGCAAGGGTTACCAGGGGCTGAAGCAGACGGTGCCGCAGGCGGAAGGGATTGCCATGGATGAGGCGGGGATCATTTATCTGGTCAGTGAGCCGAACCTGTTCTACGTGTTCAAGCAGCCGGTCGATTGAGTGTGTTTTTGCCCCAACCGCCGGCTTGCCGCCGAGGCGTTACTCGGCAGTGAGGCGCTTGACGCCTTCAGCGGTGCCCAGCAGCAGCAGGTCGGCCGGCCGCGCGGCGAACAGGCCGTTGGTGACCACGCCGACGATCGCATTGATCTGCGCTTCCAGCTCCACCGGGTTGGTGATCTGCAGGTTGTGAACGTCCAGGATGACGTTGCCGTTATCGGTCACCACCCCCTCACGGTACACCGGATCGCCACCCAGCTTGACCAGTTGACGCGCCACGTGGCTGCGGGCCATCGGGATGACCTCGACCGGCAGCGGGAAGGCGCCCAGCACCGGCACCAGCTTGCTGCCATCGGCGATGCAAATGAAGGTCTTGGCCACGGCCGCGACGATTTTTTCGCGCGTCAGTGCCGCGCCACCCCCTTTGATCAGGTTCAGGTGTGCGTCGCTTTCGTCGGCGCCGTCGACGTAGAACTCCAGATCGCTGACGCTGTTGAGCTCATACACCGGGATGCCGTGGCCCTTCAGGCGCTGTGCCGTGGCCTCGGAGCTGGCGACCGCGCCGTCGAACGCCGTCTTGTGCTGGGCCAGGGCGTCAATGAAGAAATTGGCAGTCGAACCGGTGCCGACGCCGATGACGCTCTTTTCATCCAGCTTGGGCAGAATGAAGTCGACAGCGGCCTGGGCGACGGCCTGTTTGAGTTGGTCCTGGGTCATGCGGGCTCCGGAAAGGGGCAGGGCGGTAATGAAAGGAGGCTAGTATAACGGCTCGGACGGCTTTGCTGTGGTCGCCCGACGTGGCGCTGGGGTAGACTCGCAGCCCTTGTCCCGCGGCCAGTGATGCTTTCCCGATGCTTGAACAGTACGTCAAGAAGATCCTCACCTCGCGCGTCTACGACGTCGCTGTCGAAACCCCGCTGCACAGCGCCGGGCAACTGAGCAAGCGCCTGGGCAACCAGATCTGGCTCAAGCGTGAAGACCTGCAGCCGGTGTTCTCCTTCAAGATCCGTGGGGCGTACAACAAGCTGGCGCAACTGAGCCCGGAAGAACTGGCACGCGGCGTGGTTACCGCGTCGGCCGGCAACCATGCTCAGGGCCTGGCGTTGGCCGCGCGTGAGATGGGCATCAAGGCCACCATCGTGATGCCCAAGACCACGCCGGAGATCAAGGTCGAAGGCGTGCGTTCGCGGGGCGGCAAGGTCGTCTTGCATGGCGACTCGTTCCCAGAGGCGCTGGCCTACTCGCTGAAGCTGGTCGATGAGAAGGGCTTGGTCTATGTCCACCCTTACGACGACCCGCACACCATCGCCGGCCAAGGCACCGTGGCCATGGAGATCCTGCGCCAGCACCCGGGCCAGTTGGACGCGATCTTCGTGCCGGTGGGTGGTGGCGGCCTGATCGCCGGTATCGCGGCCTACGTGAAATACCTGCGCCCGGAAATCAAGGTCATCGGCGTCGAACCTGACGACTCCAACTGCCTGCAGGCCGCCATGGCCGCTGGCGAGCGCGTGGTCCTGCCGCAGGTCGGGCTGTTTGCCGATGGCGTGGCGGTGGCGCAGATTGGCCAGCATACCTTCGATATCTGCCGGCTGTACGTGGATGACGTGATTACCGTCAGCACTGACGAGATCTGTGCGGCGATCAAGGATATCTACGACGATACCCGCTCGATCACCGAGCCTGCTGGCGCGTTGGGCGTTGCCGGTATCAAGAAGTACGTGGAGCTCACCGGCGTCACCGGGCAGACCCTGGTCGCTATCGATTCCGGCGCCAACGTCAATTTCGACCGCTTGCGCCATGTCGCCGAGCGCGCCGAGCTGGGCGAGAAGCGCGAAGCGATCATCGCGGTGACCATCCCCGAGCGCCCCGGTAGCTTCAAGGCCTTCTGCGAGGCCATCGGCAAGCGCCAGATCACCGAATTCAACTACCGCAAGCATACCTCCGACGAGGCCCACATCTTCGTTGGTGTGCAGACCCACCCAGAGAACGACCCGCGCGCTGCGCTGGTGCAACAGCTGACCGACCAGGGTTTCCCGGTCACCGACCTGACCGACAACGAACTCGCCAAGCTACACATCCGCCACATGGTCGGCGGCCATTCGGCCGGTGCCAGTGACGAGATCGTGCTGCGCTTCGAATTCCCTGAGCGGCCGGGGGCATTGTTCAACTTCCTCAACAAGCTGGGCGGGCGCTGGAATATCTCGATGTTCCACTACCGTAACCACGGCGCGGCTGACGGCCGTGTCGTCGCTGGGCTACAGGTGCCGGAAGACGAGCGCCACCTGGTGCCGGCAGCGCTGGCCAAGATCGGTTACCCGTATTGGGATGAAACCGAAAACCCGGCCTACCGGCTATTCCTGGGTTGAGCGGCTAAGCTTGGCTAACCACCCAAGGACGTGACGACATGGAACACCTGACCACCCTCAAGGCCCTGCACATCGTCGCCACCGCGCTGCTGCTTCTGGGGGCGCTGGGCTTGGCGATCTGGACTGTACGCGCCAGGCGCCAGGGCGATGCCGATGCCTACGGCAAGTTGCTGCGCCGGCCGCTGGTGTTCGTCTGGGTGTTGATGGGCGTGTGCCTGTTGAGCATGCCATTCACCGGCTGGTGGCTGGTGCACCTGGTGGGCTGGCCGTTGGGGCAGACCTGGGTGCTGGCTTCCAGCGTCCTCTATACGGTAGGTGCGTTTTCCGCATGGTGGCTGCTGGTGCGCCTGAATCGGCTGCGCAAGGCTGAGGTGGTGGGGTTGCGGTTTACCCTGGCCCTGGCGGTGTTCAGCGGGGTCTGCTTATTGTCCATTGCCGGCCTGATGGGCGCCAAACCGGTCTGAGCCGATGGGGCTGCTCGGCAGCCCCAACCCTTTCAATCCCGCAGGGAAATCACCGGCCAGCCGCGTCGTTCTGCCTCGCCCTGCAGGTTAGGGTCCGGGTCCACCGCCACCGCGTGCGTTACCCGCTCCAGCAAAGGCAGGTCATTCATCGAGTCGCTGTAGAAATAGCTGTCTTCCAGGTCGAAGCCGTTCTCCAGCATCCAGCGCTCCAGCCGCGTCACCTTGCCTTCACGGAAACACGGTATATCGGTACTGCGCCCTGTGTAGCGGCCATCCTGCATTTCACATTCGGTCGCCAGCAGCACCCGCACGCCCAGGCGGCGGGCAATCGGTGCGGTGACGAAGCGGTTGGTGGCCGTGATGATCACCAGCTGGTCGCCGGCATCGCGGTGCTGCTGCAGCAAGGCCAGTGCCTTGGGCAGGATGATCGGCTCGATGCAGTCGCGCATGAAGTCGCGGTGCCATTGGTCAAGCTGCGCCGGCTCGGTCGCCGCAAGGATTTCCATGGAGAAGGCCAGGTAGGCCTGCAGGTCCAGGGTGCCGTTCAGGTAATCCTGGTAGAAGGCGTCGTTGCGGCGTTTATAGGCGATGGGGTCCAGAATGCCCCGTTCGCACAAATAATCACCCCAGGCGTGGTCACTGTCGCCACCAAGGAGGGTATTGTCCAGGTCGAATAAAGCCAGGCGCATTGCGGTTACTCGCGTCAGCCATAGGGAAGGCCCGCAGAATACGGAGTTTTCACCTCGCTGCACATAAGCGTGGCGGGCGCGTTGCTGCCCTCGCAAGCTTTGTGGAACAATGCGGTGACATGCGTTTGCGAGGTTGCTGCCGTGATCGACCCGGATGGTTTTCGCCCAAATGTCGGGATCATTCTCACGAATGATGCCGGGCAGGTGCTATGGGCTCGGCGGATCAACCAGGATGCCTGGCAATTCCCTCAGGGTGGTATCAACCCTGACGAGACGCCGGAAGATGCCCTGTACCGCGAGCTGAACGAAGAAGTTGGCCTTGAACGCGATGATGTGGAAATTCTTGCCTGCACCCGCGGCTGGTTGCGTTATCGTTTACCCCAGCGTCTGGTACGTACCCACAGCCAACCGCTGTGTATCGGCCAGAAGCAGAAATGGTTTTTACTGCGCCTGCTGAGCAATGAGCAACGGGTGCGGATGGACCTGACCGGCAAGCCCGAATTCGATGGCTGGCGCTGGGTCAGCTATTGGTACCCGCTGGGCCAGGTGGTGACCTTCAAGCGTGAAGTGTATCGCCGCGCCCTGAAAGAGCTAGCACCGCGTCTTTTGACGCGCGACTGACGACGGAGTTCGACCCCGAGCCATGCTCAATACGCTGCGCAAGATCGTCCAGGAAGTGAACTCCGCCAAAGATCTCAAGACGGCGTTGGGTATCATTGTCTTGCGCGTCAAGGAGGCCATGGGCAGCCAGGTCTGCTCGGTCTACCTGCTCGACCCGGAAACCAACCGCTTCGTGCTGATGGCCAGCGAAGGCCTCAACAAGCGTTCCATCGGCAAGGTCAGCATGGCCCCCAACGAAGGCCTGGTGGGTCTGGTCGGTACCCGGGAAGAGCCGCTGAACCTGGAAAACGCTGCCGATCACCCGCGTTACCGCTACTTCGCTGAAACGGGCGAGGAGCGTTTCGCGTCCTTCCTCGGTGCACCGATCATCCATCACCGTCGTGTGGTCGGCGTACTGGTCATTCAGCAGAAAGAACGCCGCCAGTTCGATGAGGGTGAAGAAGCGTTCCTGGTCACCATGAGTGCCCAGCTCGCCGGGGTCATCGCCCACGCCGAGGCCACCGGCTCGATTCGCGGCTTGGGCCGCCAGGGCAAGGGCATCCAGGAAGCGCGCTTCGTCGGCGTGCCAGGCTCGCCGGGTGCTGCCGTCGGGCGTGCCGTGGTCATGCTGCCGCCGGCCGACCTTGAGGTGGTGCCAGACAAGACGGTCGAAGACATCGACGCTGAACTCAAGCTGTTCAACAACGCCCTCGAAGGCGTGCGTGCCGATATGCGCAAGCTGTCGGCGAAGCTGGCCACCCAGCTGCGCCCTGAAGAACGCGCGCTGTTCGACGTGTACCTGATGATGCTGGAGGATGCAGCCCTTGGCGGTGAGGTGACGGACGTCATCAAGACCGGCCAGTGGGCCCAGGGCGCCCTGCGCCAGGTGGTAGGCGAGCACGTCAACCGCTTCGAACTGATGGACGACGACTACCTGCGCGAGCGCGCCTCGGACGTCAAAGACCTCGGCCGCCGTCTGCTGGCCTACCTCCAGCAAGCCCGTTCGCAATCGCTGGTGTATGCCGACAACACCATTCTGGTCAGCGAGGAGCTGACCCCGGCGATGCTGGGTGAGGTGCCCGAAGGCAAGCTGGTGGGCCTGGTCTCGGTGCTGGGCTCGGGCAACTCCCACGTCGCCATCCTGGCCCGTGCCATGGGTATCCCGACGGTGATGGGCCTGGTCGACCTGCCGTATTCCAAGGTCGACGGTATCGAGCTGATCGTCGATGGCTACAAGGGCGAGGTGTTCACCAACCCCAGCGATGTGCTGCGCAAGCAATACAGCGAGGTGGTCGAAGAAGAGCGTCAGCTGGCCCAGGGCCTGGATGCGCTGCGCGAACTGCCTTGCGTCACCCCGGACGGTCATCGCATGCCGCTGTGGGTCAACACCGGCCTGCTTGCCGACGTGGCCCGTGCCCAGCAGCGGGGCGCCGAAGGGGTGGGGCTGTACCGCACAGAAGTGCCGTTCATGATCAACCAGCGCTTCCCCAGCGAAAAAGAGCAGCTGGCCATCTATCGCGAACAGTTGGCGGCGTTTCACCCGCTGCCGGTGACCATGCGTACCCTCGACATCGGTGGGGACAAGGCGCTGTCGTACTTCCCGATCAAGGAAGAAAACCCATTCCTGGGCTGGCGCGGCATACGCGTGACGCTCGACCACCCGGAAATCTTCCTGGTCCAGACCCGCGCCATGCTCAAGGCCAGCGAAGGCCTGAACAACCTGCGCATTCTGCTGCCGATGATTTCCGGCATTCACGAACTCGAAGAAGCGCTGCACTTGATTCACCGCGCCTGGGGCGAGGTACGTGACGAAGGCACGGACGTGCCCATGCCACCTGTTGGCGTGATGGTCGAGATCCCGGCTGCGGTTTACCAGACCAAGGAGCTGGCGCGTCAGGTGGATTTCCTTTCCGTAGGCTCCAACGACCTGACCCAGTACCTGCTAGCGGTGGACCGCAACAACCCGCGGGTTGCCGACCTGTACGACTACTTGCACCCGGCAGTGCTGCAAGCCTTGAACACCGTGGTGCGTGATGCTCACGGCGAGGGCAAGCCCGTCAGTATCTGCGGCGAGATGGCCGGTGATCCGGCAGCAGCGGTGCTGTTGATGGCCATGGGCTTCGACAGCTTGTCGATGAACGCTACCAACCTGCCCAAGGTCAAGTGGATGCTGCGTCAGATCAACATGAGCAAGGCCAAGGAGCTGCTGGCCGATGCCCTGAGCCATGACAATCCGCAGGTTATCCACAGTTCGTTGCAATTGGCCCTGAAAAACCTGGGGCTGGCGCGGATGATCGGGCCAGAGGCCAACAAGACCCTCTGAATTTCAGGGCCGCTGTGCGGCCCCAGGGTTTCAGACCGAAAGCTCAACCTCCCCCAAGTGCCCACCAAACGGGCCGAAGCTGCGTTCTATCAGCCGTCTATTGCCCTGATCATCCACGATCAGCACCGTACTGGCGCGTGTCCCATAGTTCTGGCTGGCAATGAACACACTCGACAGCAGCTTCTCGGTCGCCACGCCCACGCCAGTTTCCGGCAGCTCTGCTTCAGGCGCCGTCTCACCATCGGCCAGCAACGCCATCAAACCCTGCGGGTCCGCTGAATCCAGTACCCGTGCCAGCCCCTCGCGCGCCTTGATCAGCTTTGGCCATGGCGTGTCCAGCCCGGCATTGGAAAGCCCATAGACCCCAGCCGCCAGCAAGCGCGGCGCCGCGTCTCGGGCGTGCAGAAACCCCAGGCGCGCACCATCGCCCACCAGCAGGTTGAACCCCGAGTACTGTTGGCTGCGGCTGGCGACCTGGTCCAGGTATGCCTCGACCCCAAGCTCACCTTGCAGGTAGGCCGCCACCAGCTCGCCGCGCGAGCAGGGGCCCAATGGCTGCCCGGGGTCGCGAATATTGGTCAGCGCAGCGAACCGCCCCTGCGGCCCCACGCCCAGCCAGGTACCACCGGCCTCCAGGTCACGCCCGGCATATACGCCGGGCGCATCTTCCCAGGGCGCCAGCGCCTGAGTGGGGCGGGCATAGAACTCGTCGCGGTTGGCCGCCACGATCAGCGGCAAGGCATGCCCTGGCCGCCAGGCGAATACGATCAGGCACATAGGTTGGGCCTCTGTGTTTTTTGCCACTGTACCCACAGCGGCGGCGCCGATCCATCCTGTCACAGAGTTCACTAGAGCCCCGAGCCCGGCTTCCGTTACCATGCCGGATTGTTTTGTCGGGGACGACGAATGGAGTTCGCACTCTATCTGCTTCTGGGCGCCTGTGCCGGTGTGCTGGCCGGGCTGTTCGGCGTGGGCGGTGGCATCATCATCGTGCCGGTGCTCGTGTTCAGCTTCACCTTGCAGGGTTTCGACGCTTCGGTGCTCACTCACCTGGCAGTCGGTACCTCCCTGGCCACCATCGTCTTCACCTCGGTCAACGCCGTGCTCGAGCACCATCGCCGGGGTGCGGTGCAGTGGCCGGTCTTCGCCTGGATGACCGTGGGTATCTTGCTGGGCGCCGGAGTGGGCGCCAAGACGGCTTCGCTTATCCAGGGCCCGCTGTTGCAGAAGATCATCGGCGTGTTCGCCCTGATCATTGCCGCGCAGATGGCACTGGAGCTCAAGCCCAAGGCCAGCCGCGGCATTCCCGGCAAGCCCGCACTCATCGGCGCCGGTGGCGTGATCGGTTGGGCCTCGGCAATCTTCGGGATCGGCGGTGGTTCGTTGACCGTGCCATTCCTGACCTGGCGCAGCCTGCCGATGCAGCAGGCGGTCGCCACGTCTTCGGCCTGCGGCCTGCCGATTGCCGTGGCCAGCGCCCTGAGTTTCATGTGGCTGGGTTGGCACGATGAGCATCTGCCCGCCCATAGCGTGGGCTTCGTGTACCTGCCAGCGCTGGTCGGCATTGCCGTGACCAGCATGTTTTTCGCCCGCTTCGGCGCGCGGCTGGCGCACAAGTTGTCGCCCCGTCTGCTCAAGCGTTTGTTCGCCGCGCTGCTGTTTTGCGTAGGTCTGAGCTTTTTGATTTGAAACCAGAGGAATATCCATGCTGCCTTACCCGCAGATAGACCCCGTGGCCGTTGCGCTCGGGCCGCTGAAAATCCATTGGTACGGCCTGATGTACCTGATCGGCATTGGTGGCGCCTGGCTGCTCGCCTCGCGCCGGCTCAACCGTTTCGACCCCACCTGGTCGCGTGAAAAGCTCTCGGACCTGGTGTTCTGGTTGTCGATGGGGGTCATCGTCGGCGGGCGCTTGGGTTATGTGCTGTTCTACGACCTGCACGCCTACCTGGCCAACCCGACGTTGATCTTCGAGGTATGGAAGGGTGGCATGTCGTTCCACGGCGGCTTCATCGGTGTGATGCTGGCCGCCTTGTGGTTCGGCAAGCGCAACAACAAGTCGTTCTTCGAGCTGATGGACTTCGTCGCACCGCTGGTGCCGATTGGCCTGGGCGCAGGGCGTATCGGCAACTTCATCAACGCCGAACTGTGGGGCAAACCGACCGATGTGCCGTGGGCGATGATCTTCCCGCCGTTCAGCGACCCGGCCCAGCTGCCGCGCCACCCATCGCAGCTGTACCAGTTCGCCCTGGAAGGCGTGGCGTTGTTCGCCATCCTCTGGCTGTTCTCACGCAAGCCACGCCCAACCATGGCGGTGTCTGGGATGTTCGCGCTGTTCTACGGCATCTTCCGCTTCGTCGTCGAATTCGTCCGCGTGCCGGATGCCCAGCTGGGCTACATTGCCTGGGGCTGGCTGACCATGGGTCAGATACTCTGCATCCCGATGATTCTGGCCGGCCTCGGATTGATCTGGTGGGCTTATAATCGCAAACCCACGGCGAAACCCGCCATCTGATTCCCAACGGCAGGGGCGATCCCCCTGCCGTTATTGCTACAGGTAAGCCATGAAACAGTATCTGGACCTGGTCCGTGACGTCATCGAAAACGGCACTCTGCAGGAAAACCGCACGGGCATCCGCACCATTAGCCTGCCAGGCGCCATGCTGCGTTTCGACCTGCAGAAGGGCTTCCCGGCCATCACCACGCGCAAGCTGGCATTCAAGTCCGCCATCGGCGAGATGGTCGGCTTCCTGCGTGGCGTGAAGAACGCGGGTGAATTCCGTGAGCTGGGCTGCAAGGTGTGGGATCAGAACGCCAACGAGAACGCCCAGTGGTTGGCCAACCCGTTCCGCCAGGGCCATGACGACCTCGGCGAGATCTACGGTGTGCAGTGGCGCCAGTGGCCGGGTTACAAGCGCATCCCGCTGAGCAATCCGGCTGCGATCGAAATGGCCGAGAAAGCGGGCTTTCGCAGGATTGCCCAGGACGAAGAAGATGGCCAGGCGTTCGTCGTCCTGTACAAGGCCATCGACCAGGTGCGTCAGTGCCTGGACACCATCGCCAACGACCCGGGCAGCCGCCGCATCCTGTTCCACGGCTGGAACTGCGCGCAGCTGGACGAAATGGCGCTGCCGCCCTGCCATCTGCTGTACCAGTTCCACCCGAACGTGCAGACCAGGGAAATCTCACTGACGCTGTACATCCGCTCCAACGACTTGGGCCTGGGCACGCCGTTCAACCTCACCGAAGGTGCGGCGCTGCTGTCGCTGTTCGGCCGCCTGACCGGTTACACGCCGCGCTGGTTCACGTACTTCATTGGCGATGCCCATGTGTACGAAAACCATCTGGACATGCTCAATGAGCAACTCAAGCGTGAACCGCTGCAAGCGCCGAAGCTGGTGATCAGCAACCGCGTGCCTGCCTTTGCCGAGACGGGCAAGTATGAGCCTGAGTGGCTGGAGAAGATCGAACCGAGCGATTTCAGCCTGGAAGGCTATGAGCACCATGCACCGATGACGGCGCCAATGGCGGTCTGATTCACGCGAATGCCGAGGGCTGCACAGCAGCCCCCACGGCTTCAATGGCCGTGGCTGCGCCCCACGTGCGAATGCTCTGAATCCGGCACGGATACAGCCCCGTTCACTTCCAAACGCTGCAAGATCGCGCATTCCTCTCCCTGCTCACTGCACCGCCGGCGTAATTCCACCAGTTGCTCCTGCAATGCCACCAGTCCATCGATCCGCGCCTGCACGTGTTCGATATGTTCGTCGATCAACGCATTCACGCTGCCACATGAACCCGTCGGGCTGTCACGCAGGCGCAAAAGGCTGCGGATCTCGTCCAGGGTCATGTCCAAGGTGCGGCAGTTGCGGATGAAGGTCAGCCGCTCGACATGGGCTTGGGTATACAACCGGTAATTACCGTCGGTACGTGCAGGCTCCGGCAGCAGCTGTTCACGCTCGTAATAACGGATGGTCTCCACTGCACAGTCGGTGGCTTTGGCCAGTTCTCCGATTTTCATGGCGAATCTCCAACAGGTGGCTTGACCCTATAGTGGCTACAGGGTGTTCACTTGGCAACAGGTGCTCACTAAGGATGACCCCATGAACCAGCCTGTCAGCCACGAACACGTGCATGACCATGACCACGTCAACGCCAGTAAACGCCATTGCCACGACGCCCATGCACACAGTTGCTGCGGGTCCCGTGCGGCACCTGCGTTTGTGCAACTGAGCGAAAAGGCCAGTGGTCAGGCCCGTCTCAGCCGCTTTCGCATACAAGCCATGGACTGCCCGACAGAACAGACCCTGATCCAGGACAAGCTCGGCAAGCTGGCCGGCATCGAGCAGCTGGAGTTCAACCTGATCAACCGCGTACTGGGCGTGCGCCACACCCTGGAGGGCACTACTGAGATCGAGCGGGCCATCGAAAGCCTGGGTATGAAGGCAGAACCGCTGGCTGCAGAGGATGAGGGTGGCGCCTTTGCGCCAGCCAAGACTCGCTGGTGGCCATTGGCATTGTCCGGCGTCGCGGCGATCGCCGCCGAAATAATCCATTTCAGCGCCTTGGCGCCTGAGTGGGTGGTAGCCGCGCTGGCGCTGGCCGCGATCCTTGGCTGTGGCCTGGGCACCTACAAGAAGGGCTGGATTGCCCTGAAGAACCGCAACCTGAACATCAACGCGCTGATGAGCATTGCCGTGACCGGTGCCGTGCTGGTCGGCCAATGGCCTGAGGCGGCCATGGTCATGGTGCTGTTCACCCTCGCCGAACTGATCGAGGCGCGTTCACTTGACCGTGCACGCCATGCCATCAGTGGCCTGATGCAGCTTACGCCGGACATGGCCACGGTGCAGCAGGCTGACGGCCAATGGCGGGAGGCCCCGGTGCGCGATGTGGCGATCGGTGCCCTCGTGCGCGTGCGCCCCGGTGAGCGTATCGGCCTGGACGGGGAGGTGGTCAGTGGGCAATCCAGCGTCGATCAGGCGCCGATCACCGGCGAGAGCCTGCCCGTGGAAAAGGCCCCTGGCGACAAGTTGTTCGCCGGTACCATCAACCAGGCCGGCGCGCTCGAGTACCGGGTAACGGCCGTGGCGGGGCATTCCACATTGGCCCGTATCGTCAAGGCCGTGGAGGAGGCGCAGGGCGCCCGCGCGCCTACTCAACGTTTCGTCGATACCTTCTCGCGCATCTACACACCTGTGGTTTTCGCCCTGGCTTTGGCCGTAGCGCTCATCCCGCCGCTGCTGATGGCCGGCGCCTGGTTCGACTGGGTCTACCGCGCTTTGGTGCTGCTGGTGGTGGCCTGCCCCTGTGCCTTGGTGATTTCCACGCCGGTGACCATTGTAAGTGGCCTGGCGGCTGCGGCGCGCAAGGGGATCCTGATCAAAGGTGGCGTGTACCTGGAAGGGGGGCGCAAGCTGGATTTCCTGGCCCTGGACAAAACCGGCACCCTTACCCACGGCAAACCGGTGCAGACCGATACCAAGGTGCTCGACCCTTTGTTCGAAGGCCGCGCCCAGGCACTGGCGGCAAGCCTGGCCGAGCGTTCAGACCACCCGGTAGCGGCTGCCATCGCCCAGTTCGCCAGGGCGCAGGGGCTTGAACTGAGTGAGGTCAGCGGGTTCGCTGCGTTGGCCGGGCGCGGTGTGCGCGGTGATATCGATGGCGAAACCTATCACCTGGGTAACCATCGTTTGGTCGAAGAGCTGGGCCTGTGCTCACCGCAGCTCGAAGCGCAGCTGGACCAACTCGAGCGTCAAGGCAAGACGGTGGTGCTGTTGCTCGACCGCTCTGGCCCGTTGGCGCTGTTCGCCGTTGCCGACACGGTCAAGGACAGCAGCCGCGAGGCCATCGCCGACTTGCATGCGCTTGGCATCAAGACAGTCATGCTGACCGGCGACAATCCTCACACTGCCCAGGCCATCGCTACCCAGGTCGGTATCGACCGCGCCGAAGGCAACTTGCTCCCTGCCGACAAACTGAGCACGATCGAGCAGCTCTACGCCCAGGGGCACCGGGTTGGCATGGTCGGTGATGGCATCAACGACGCGCCGGCGCTGGCCCGCGCCGAGATCGGTTTTGCCATGGCGGCTGCCGGTACCGACACCGCCATCGAGACCGCCGATGTGGCACTGATGGATGACGACTTGCGCAAAATCCCGGCCTTCGTCAGGCTGTCGCGGCAAAGTGCGGCGATCCTGAAGCAGAACATCGTTCTGGCGTTGGGTATCAAGGCCATCTTCCTGGCGTTCACCTTTGCCGGCATGGCAACGTTGTGGATGGCAGTGTTCGCCGACATGGGCGTAAGCCTGCTGGTGGTGTTCAACGGTCTGCGCCTGTTGCGCAAGTAGCAGCTGCAAGCGGCGAGCTGCAAGCGGCAAGCTGATCGAGGTGGAATCGAGATCTATGAAACTACACAGTACTGCCTTAGCTTGCGGCTTGCAGCTTGGCGCTTGCCGCTGCGGAGCCCCGCAATGCTGAGTGCCGAGCTCAAAGCCTTCTACATGGTGGCCCGCCTGGGCAGCATCACCCTGGCGGCGAAGAAGCTTGGCCTGAGCCAGCCGACGGTGACCACCCAGATCCGCAACCTCGAAAGCCAGTACGCGGTGGAGCTGTTCTACCGCGGCGGGCGGCGCCTGGTGTTGAGCGAAGAGGGCGTGCGCCTGCTGCCGATGGTCAAGGCGCTGCTGCAACACGAAGCCGACATCGAGTTCGAACTGCGCAACAGCGGCCATGCCCAAGGCAACCTGCGCATCGCTGCCACCGCGCCGTATTACATCCTCGATCTGGTGAAGATTTTCCGTGAGCGCTTGCCACAGGTGGGCGTGGCCGTGGAGATCGGCAATTCGCAGCAAGTGCTGGAGATGCTGGAAGACTACCGCGTCGATCTCGCCGCCTCCTCACAGTTGCTGGAAGATGCGCGCCTGGTCAGGCGCGTGCTGGGTACGGATCCGCTGGTAGTGGCGGTGCACCGCAATCACCCGCTGGCGCACCGTCAGGTGGTCTCGATCGAGGTGGTGGCGGGGCAATGCCTGCTGATGCGCGAAAAAGGCTCGACCACGCGCAAGCTCACCGAAGAAATGATGCAAGGCGCTGGGGTGAAGGCCGAAGCGGTGCTGGAAATCGGTAGCCGCGAGTCGATCCGTGAGGCGGTGCTGCGTAATATCGGCATCAGCGTGATCGCCCGGCACGAGGTGCCGCACAATCCGGAGCTGCGGGTGCTGACCCTGGAAGACGCGCCGGTGATGCACGAGTACCTGTATTGCCTGAAAGAAAGACGCCAGGCCCGCTTGCCGGCAGCCTTCCTCGGGGTAGCGCAGGAAGTGGTGGGGTCGCAGTTCTAGCCAGCAACGCCACTACAAAATCTGCCTATACCACTATCGCCCGCTTTTGCCTCACCGCCACAGAACCTTCGCACAGCCTTCCTAGCATGGCCACATCTGCTCGATGAGGCTTTGCCATGAACCACGCCACCCCAGGCGCACACATGAAAGTGCGCGGTATTCACAAGCGCTTTGGCGCCTTCACGGCGCTGAACGATGTCTCCCTGGACGTCGCTGCGGGCGAACTGGTCTGCCTGCTCGGCCCCTCGGGCTGTGGCAAGACCACGCTGCTGCGCTGCATCGCCGGCCTCGAGCGCCAGGACCGTGGTGAGCTGTTCATTGGCGAGCGTGACATCTCCGAACTGCCGCCACAGGCGCGTGATTACGGCATCCTGTTCCAGTCCTACGCGCTGTTCCCCAACCTCACTGTCGAAGCCAACATCGCCTACGGGCTGACCGGCAGCGGCCGGGATGCAAGCCGCCAGCGTGTGGGCCAGATGCTTGAAATGGTCGGCCTGACCGGCAGCGAAAAGAAATACCCTGGCCAGCTATCCGGCGGCCAGCAGCAGCGCGTGGCCCTGGCCCGTGCGTTGGCGCCGTCGCCTTCGCTGTTGTTGCTCGATGAGCCGATGTCGGCTCTGGACGCGCGAGTGCGTGAGCACCTGTGCACCGAATTGCGCCAGCTGCAGCGCCAATTGGGCATCACCACCCTGATGGTCACCCACAACCAGGACGAAGCCATGCTCATGGCTGACCGCATTGCGGTGATGAACAACGGCCAGGTCGAGCAGTACGCCACGCCGCAGGAAATCTACGATCAGCCCGCCACACCGTTTGTCGCCGAATTCGTCGGGCAGGGCAACTGGCTGCCGTTCCAACGCACGGGCGACAGCTCCGCCCAGGTCGGCGGCATCAGCATGCGTCTGGCATCGGGGGCGCCGCGAGCCAGCAGTGGCCGGTTGTTCTGCCGCCCGGAGGCGATCACCGTCAACCCGGTGGTGCATGAGGAAAACCTGTTCCCGGCCAAGGTCCGCGAGATCACCTTCCTCGGCAACCGCTGCCGCATGAGCTTCGAGCTCCAGGCCTTGCCGGGCCACGCCCTGCTCGCCGAGCTGGCGCCAGAAGCCATGCCGCGTCTGGGCTCGCAGGACATCTGGGTGGCGCTGCCGCCGCAGAGCCTGCAGGTGTTTGCCTGAGATGGGCGCGTCAATGTCGCTGCCGCTCACCCAGGCCAAGCGCGGTGATGTCGCCTTGGGGGACCGCCTGTTCGTCGTCGGTGGCAAAAGCCTGCTGCTGTTCATGCTGCTGCTTGCGGTGCTGATGCCATTGCTGGCGATCTTCTGGCGTGGCTTCAGTGGCGATGCCGGCCAGGGCGGTGGCCTGCACGCGGCCCGTGAGCTGTTCGCCAGCGCGAATTTCCACTGGCTGCTCGGTAACAGCCTGTCGGTGGCCCTGACCGTTGCCGCGATCGTGATCCCGCTGGCCTACCTGTTCGCTTACGCCTTGCAACGCACGCTGATCCCGGCCAAGGGCCTGTGGCGGGGGATTTCGCTGTTGCCGTTATTGGCGCCTTCCATGCTGCCAGCCATTGCCCTGGTGTATCTGTTCGGCAACCAGGGCCTGCTGCGTGGGCTGCTCAGCGACAATATCTATGGCTTCTGGGGCATCGTCCTCGGTGAGGCCATCTACACCTTCCCGCATGCGCTGATGATCCTGCTGTCGGCCTTGTCGCTGGCCGATGCGCGGCTGTTCGACGCTGCCTCCAGCATGGGCGCCGGGTCGTGGCGGGCGTTTTGCAGCATCACCTGGCCGGCCACGCGCCAGGCCGTGTTCGCGGCCTTCTGCCTGGTGTTCACCCTGACCATCACCGATTTCGGTGTGCCGGTGGTTGTCGGTGGCGACTACCAGGTGCTGGCTCTGGAGGCTTACAAAGCGGTCGTAGGCCAGCAGCAATTTGGCCGTGGTGCATTGATCGGCATGGTGCTGCTGGTGCCGGCGTTGCTCAGCTTCGCGGTGGACGCCTGGCTGCGTCGTCGCCAGGGCGAGTCCATGAACGGCCGCGCCCAGGTGTTCGAGCCCAAGCCGTCGCGCGGCCGCGATGCCTGCTACCTGGCCATCGTCGTGCTGGTGTGCGTGGCGCTGGTGGGGGTGATCGGCATGGCGGTGTACTCGTCGCTGGTGACCTTCTGGCCCTACAACATGACCCTGTCGTTCAAGCATTACATGTTCGAGGACACCGCAGGGGGCGGCTGGCTGGCGTATCGCAACAGCGTGACCATGGCCCTCGGCACCGCCCTGATCGGCAGCATCGTGATCTTCGCCGGTGCCTACCTGATGGAGAAAACCCCGGGGCAGCGCCTGCTCAATCAGGCACTGCGCCTGCTCAGCTTCATTCCCATGGCGGTGCCCGGGCTGGTGCTGGGCCTGGGTTACGTCTTCTTCTTCAACCTCAATGGCAACCCACTGCATGTGTTCTACGGCGGCATGGGGCTGCTGGTGGTATGCACCATCGCCCATTACCTGACCACCGCGCAGATGACCGCCACCACCGCGCTACGCCAGCTCGATGGCGAGTTCGAGGCCGCCGCGCTGTCGCTCAAGGCACCGCTGTACAAGCACTTCGTGCGGGTCACCGTGCCGATCTGCCTGCCTGCGCTGCTGGACATCATCCGCTACCTGTTCGTCTCGGCGATGACCACCGTTTCGGCGGCGATTTTCCTCTACAGCCCGGACACCATCCTCGCCGCCGTCGCCGTGCTGAACATGGACGATGCCGGCAACGTGGGTGGCGCTGCCGCCATGTCGACCTTGATCCTGCTGACCAGCGCCGCTGCATCCCTGCTGCTGGCCGGTGCTTCCCGCGGCCTGCTGCGCCGCTCCCAGGCCTGGCGCCAGCGCGCGCCTGGCCATTGACCGACTGCCCACTCTGATAGGAACCGCATCATGTTCAAGCCCCTTGCACTTGCCGCTGCCGTATCCGCTGTATTCAGCCTGCAGGCCTCGGCCGCCAGCACGCAGCTGACCGTCTACACCGCCCTGGAAGCCGAGCAGCTCAGGAGCTACAAGCAGGCCTTCGAAAAGGCCAACCCGGACATCGAGATCAAGTGGGTGCGTGACTCCACCGGCATCATCACCGCCAAGCTGCTGGCCGAGAAAGACCGCCCGCAGGCCGATGCAGTGTGGGGGCTGGCGGCTTCCAGCCTGGCCATCCTCGACCAGAACGGCATGCTCGAAGCCTATGCACCGAAAGATCTGGGCAAGATCTCCGCTAACTACCGTGACGCGGCCAACCCGCCAGCCTGGGTCGGCATGGACGTTTGGGCCGCGACGATCTGCTTCAACACCATCGAGGCTCAGAAGCAAGGCCTGAGCAAGCCGGTGAGCTGGCAGGACCTGACCAAGCCGGAGTACAAGGGCAAGATCGTGATGCCGAACCCGGCGTCGTCCGGTACCGGCTTCCTGGATGTGAGCGCGTGGCTGCAGACCTTTGGCGAGCCGCAAGGCTGGGCTTACATGGACGCGCTGCACCAGAACATCGGCCAGTACGTCCATTCCGGCTCCAAGCCGTGCAAGCTGGCAGCGGCGGGCGAGTTCCCGATCGGTATATCGTTCGAGTACCCGGCCGTGCAGCTCAAGCGCCAGGGCGCACCTCTGGACATCGTCCTGCCGAAAGAAGGGCTAGGCTGGGAAATCGAGGCGACCGCGCTGATCAAGGGCTCGCCAAAGGTTGAAGCCGCCAAGCGTCTGGCCGACTTCTCGGCAAGCCCGGCGGCGATGGAGCTGTACAAGGAGAACTTCGCCGTGCTCGCCGCACCAGGCATTGCCAAACCGCAGACTGAACTCCCGGCCGACTATGAGCAGCGCCTGATCAAGAACGACTTTGCCTGGGCCTCGAAGAACCGTGACCAGATCCTGGCCGAGTGGCGCAAGCGTTATGATGGCAAGTCGGAGAAAGTAGCGCAGCAGTAACCCGAGGAAGCCATTGGATGACCACGCCAGTCCAGATTATCGACCACACGTTTGCCCTGTATGACCGCCACGGCAGCGACGACTACATCGGCGAAGCCATCACCCAGCTGGAGCACATGTCCCAGGCTGCGCAATTGGCCATGGAAGAAGGCTTCGACGACGACGTGGTGCTGGCCGCGTTCTTCCACGATATTGGCCACCTGTGTGGCGGTGAAGGCGACATGGGCGGTTATGGCGTGGTCAGCCACGAGCGCATCGGCGCTGAATACCTGCGCCGTTGCGGTTTTGGCGAGCGCATGGCGCGGCTGGTGGAGTATCACGTCGAGGCCAAGCGTTATCTGACGCTGCGCAAGCCGGGTTATTACACCCTGCTGAGCGAGGCCAGTCGGCGGACGCTTGAATATCAGGGGGGCGTGATGACTGAAGCGCAGGCGGATGCCTTTGAGCGGGATCCGCTGTTCTGCGTGAGTTTGCGCATGCGGGAATGGGATGAGCGGGCCAAGGAGGTTGGCGTGCCAGTGATTGATCTGGCGGCATTGAAACGCAAGGCGTTGGCGTTGCTTCAAATGGATGCTGCCTGAGCAGGCTCCTTTTCGGGGAAAGCCCGCGAATAGGGCCTGCCAGGCACCCTCAAATCTGCAAAACCAGCGCCTCCAGCTGCTCCTGCCGCTCAGGCTGATTCACCCGCGCCCCAGGGTTGAGCGTGGACCACTGCGGATGTGCCCTGGCCTTGCTCAAGGCCTCGGGTAGCTTGCCTTCGCGCCAGGCCTTTTCATCCAGCTCACCGAGGCGAATGCTGTTCTGCGCCGCATGCCCGCGGCTGTCCAGCGCAACCATCAACTGCTGCTGACGCAACGCCAGCAAGCGCAGCACGGTATCGTCCACGGTCAGTTCGCGCTGGCCCTTCAACTTCCCCAGCAATCTAGCGCCATAATTGCGCGCAGTCTGCAGCGCGCCTCCGGCAATGGCGCCGGCCAGTGCTGCAGCACCTAGCGTGATACCACCGACCAGCAAATCGACGCCGGCACCGGCCGCGGCACCCGCCGCCACGCCGCTGCCCAGGCGCACGCCGAGCAGCTTCAGGGTTTCGGGGTTGAACAAGTCATCGCCCCAGCGCCCATCCAGCAACGGCAGATCCCCGGCATTGGCATCCTCGCGGCGGAACGCATAGAGCTTGAGCAACGCCTCTACACAACGCTGCTCACGTTGGCGTACGTCCTGGCGCAGCGCTTCGATAGCCTTGGCCTCGGCTGCCGGTTCGGCTGCAACGCTGCGCCGGCAAGCGGCGCAGTCCAGCAGCAACTCGGCGATCAGCCGCTTGCCGCTTTGCTGGCGAGCGATGCGCTGCGCCTGTTGGTCGTCGATCAACCGCTGCAGCGCTGGGCGGGCGTCCTCCAGCAGCAAGGCCAGGCTTTCGTAAAGGCGACGCTCGCCGTCTTCCGGGGGCGCCACGCTGTCGAACCGCACCAGCGCATGCAGGCCCAGGCGGGCCAGGGCATCACGCCATTCGGGTTCACGATGCTGGCTGCTGGCGACGAAGTTGAGCACCGGCAACAGCGGTTTGCCGCAACTGGCCAGTACTTCCAGTTCATCGCGGTATTTGGCCAGCACCGGCTCGCGGGCATCGATCACATACAGGCCGGCGTTGCTGGCCAGCAACTGGCGCAGCACCTTGGCCTCCTGCTCGAAGCGCTGGCGCGCCTCGCTGCCTTGCAGAAACCGCTCCAGGCGTGCCGGGCCGTCGAGGCGCTCGCCCGGGCGCTCCAGGCGCTCCAGGTAATCGAGCAGGGCGATGGCATCTTCCAGGCCCGGGGTGTCGTAGAGTTCGAGCAGCGCTTGGCCGTCCACCGACAGGCGTGCGCCTTCGACGTGGCGGGTAGTGCTTGGGCGATGGGACACCTCGCCGAATCCTACATCGCGGGTAAGCGTGCGCAGCAACGAGGTCTTGCCGACATTGGTGTGGCCGACCACGGCCAGTTTCAGCGGCTCAGTCATGGCCATGCTCCAGCCAGGTCAGCGGTGAGGTGTCAGCGTGAGGCAGGCCGAGGCGCTCCAGTGCTTCGTGCCAGTCGCCCAGGCGCTCGGCGTCCAGGGCCTGGCCGGGTTCCGCCTGCAGCAACCAGATGCGCGTGGCGCCGGCATTGCGTGCCAGTTCGGCCAGCAGCGCGAGGCTGCCACGGTCCGGCGAACGGCGCGGGTCGCAGGCGATCGCCAGGCGCGCCGGGGGGAAGCGGCTGAGCTGTTCGAGCAGGCGGTTGCGCGACTCGCGGCTGTCGAGCACACCCGCGTCGGTCACGCCCTTGCTCAGGGCAGGGGGCCACGGGCGCTGGTCGTCCAGTTCCAGCCCGACCAACAGGGCGCCGCTGCTGCCGGAATCCAATTGGCCAGCCTGGAATTGGGGCAGGGAGTGGGGCGCCGTATCTTGCACGCCGATACGTTCGCTGCGCGGCATCAACGCTTCACGCAGTTGCGCATAGCCTGGCAGGCTGAGGTCCAGGGCCAGGCGTTGGCCGCCCTGGCGCCAGCGCCACAGGCACAGCCCGGCCAACAGCACACGGGGCAGCAGGCCATACACCAGCACCACGCCGAGCAGCCAGCTGGCCCACGCCTGGCGGGCGATGTCGAGGGCGGGCAGGGTGTCGCCGCTGAGGCGGATCATGCTCTCGTCCGGCACGGCGAAGCCGAGCAGCGAGGGCAGGGCGCCGAGGGCCTGGGTCAGGTTGACGAAGGGGTCGGCAGCGAGCAGCGTGGTCTCCCAGACGAAGCCATAGCGCCGGGTGGCGAGTAGTGCCAGCAACAGCGCCAGCGCGCTGAGCATGGCCAGCGTCCACAAGCTGTGGACCAGCAGGCCAAGCAGCCAGCGGTTCAGGCGCTCGCGTTGCAGCAGCACCAGCAGCGCCGGGGCCAGGTGCGCGGCCTTGGCATCGCGGGCGAAGCGTTCGCTCAGCCACAACCACAGCCGCCCTAGGTTGGCGCCGTGTTCGCCGCTCAGCACCAGGCCTGCGGCCCATCCCAGCAGCATCAGCAGGTTCAGCCCGAGCAGGCTGCCCAGCGCCCAGAAGACGTTGACCGGGCGTTGCCCGTCGCCCAAGGCGGCAAAGGCCATGCCGGCGCCACTGACGACGGCCAGCAGCGTCAACGCCAGCAGCGCCAGGCGTGCGCCTTGCTTCCAGCGCTGCAAGGCGGTGCTGATGCCATCGCGTTCCGCCAGGAACATTGCGCGTGCTTCGATGCGCGCGGCCAGGTCGCCCCCGTGCTGGCGGGCGTGGCGGTTGGCTTCCTGGTCTTCCAGGGGGCCGGCGTGTTCCTCGCGCAGGCGTATCGCTTCGGTGAGCCAGCGCTTGTCCAGTGGAGTCGGTCCAGTCACAAGGTCTTCCATTGCACGGTTCAGGGCGCAAGCATAACCCACTGCGGGTTTGCTATCCTCGCCGGCATGACTACCTCACTCCCTCTCAGCCTGATTGCGGCGCTCGCCGAGAACCGCGTGATCGGCATCGACAACTCCATGCCCTGGCACTTGCCGGGGGACTTCAAGTACTTCAAGGCCACCACCTTGGGCAAGCCGATCATCATGGGCCGCAAGACCTGGGATTCGCTCGGCCGGCCGTTGCCAGGGCGCCTGAACCTGGTGGTCAGCCGCCAGCCGGGCCTGGTGCTGGCCGGCGCCGAAGTGTTCGCCTCGCTGGAAGATGCGCTGCTGCGCGCCGAACAATGGGCGCGTGAGCAAGGCGTCGATGAGCTGATGCTGATCGGCGGCGCGCAGTTGTATACCCAGGCGTTGGACAAAGGCCTGGTCAGCCGCATGTACCTGACCCGGGTGGAACTGGAGCCGCAAGGCGATGCCTGGTTCCCTGAGTTCGACAAGGGGCAATGGCGGCTGGCTTCGAGTGAGCCGCAGGCCGAACCGGACAAGCCTGCTTATCACTTCGAGGTGTGGCACAAGCGTGGTTGAAAGGGGGGCTGCAGCAGCGGCCCCCCTTCATTTCAGGAGTGGCTCAGCTCGGCGTGCTCATCGCCGGCCAGCACATCCTTGTCGGTTTCTTTGAGCAGTTGGCTGGTCACCACGCCCGCCGTCATCGACCCGTTCACGTTCAGCGCCGTGCGGCCCATGTCGATCAGCGGCTCGACTGAAATCAGCAGCGCCACCAGTTCCACTGGCAGGCCCATGGCCGGCAGTACGATCAGCGCCGCGAAGGTAGCACCACCGCCCACACCGGCAACGCCCGCTGAGCTCAGGGTGACGATCGCCACCAGGGTCGCGACCCACAGCGGGTCGAACGTATCGATGCCTACGGCCGGGGCTACCATTACCGCCAACATTGCCGGGTACAGGCCGGCGCAGCCGTTCTGGCCGATGGTGGTGCCGAACGATGCGCTGAAGCTGGCGATCGACTGCGGCACGCCCAGGCGGCGGGTTTGCGCTTCGATGTTCAGCGGGATGCTGGCGGCGCTGGAGCGGCTGGTGAAGGCGAAGGTCAGCACTGGCCAGACCTTGCGGAAGAAGCGCAGCGGGCTGACGCCGGTGGCGGCGAGGATGATGCCGTGCACCACGAACATCAGGCCCAGGCCGATGTACGACACCACCACGAAGCTGCCCAGTTTGAGGATGTCATCCAGGTTGGAGCTGGCCACGACCTTGGTCATCAGCGCCAGCACGCCATAGGGGGTGAGCTTCATCACCACGCGCACCAGGCGCATCACCCAGGCTTGCAGGGTGTCGATGGCCGACAAGGCCCGCTGGCCCTTTTCGGCATCGTCCTTGATCAGCTGCAACGCGGCCAGCCCGACGAACACGGCGAAGATCACCACGCTGATGATCGAGGTCGGTTTGGCCCGCGCCAGGTCGCCTACCGGGTTGCTGGGGATGAACGACAGCAGCAATTGCGGGATGTTGAGGTCGGCGACCTTGCCCGCGTAATCGCTGTGGATAACGTGCATGCGTGCACTTTCCTGGGCACCGGCGACCAGGCCTTCGGCGCTCAGGCCGAACAGGTTGGTCAGGACGATGCCGATCAGCGCAGCGATGGCGGTGGTCAGCAGCAGGGTGCCGATGCTCAGCACGCTGATGCGGCCCAGTGAAGAGGCATTGTGCAGGCGGGCCACGGCGCTGAGGATCGAGGCGAAGATCAGCGGCATGACGATCATCTGCAGCAAGCCGACGTAGCCGTTACCGACCAGGTCGAGCCAGCCGATGGTGGCTTTGAGGACCGGGTGGCCTGCACCGTAGATCGTGTGCAGCACCAAGCCGAAACCTACGCCCAGTGCCAGGCCCAGCAGGACTTTCTTGGCCAGGCTCCAGTCAGTATGGCGAGTTTGCGCCAGGCCCAGCAGCAAGGCCAGGAACACCAGCAGGTTGAGAGACAGCGGCAGGTTCATTGAAGCTCCAGGAAAAAGCAGAAGAGGCATCGCCTCTGTGAGCGATTGCGAACGGAAATGCTAACAGCCTGAAAACAAACGAATTTATACCCAAAAGTAATTGGATTAGTCGTTTATGGAATAACAGGCTGTCGCTAATAGCAATGAACACGACGTTTACCATTGTGTGAACGTCGTAGTGAAAGGGCGCACGGGTGGATTGTTGGTCTAGTTTTTCCCGGTCACTTCAGGAGATTGATATATGAAGTTTGCTCCGAAAGCCTTGGCCATCGGTTTGTCCCTGCTGTTCAGTATCGAAAGCGGAGCCACCGAGCTCAAGCATTGGCCAGCCGAGGCGGCCAAGCAGCTCGACGCGATGATCGCCGCCAATGCCAATAAGGGCAATTACGCGGTCTTCGACATGGACAACACCAGCTACCGCTACGACCTTGAAGAAGCCTTGCTGCCATTCATGGAGAACAAGGGCCTGCTGAGCCGTGAAAAGCTCGACCCCTCACTCAAGCTGATCCCGTTCAAAGACACCGAAGAGCACAAGGAAAGCCTGTTCAGTTATTACTACCGCCTGTGCGAAATCGACGACATGGTCTGCTACCCGTGGGTGGCTCAGGTGTTCTCGGGCTTCACACTGAAAGAGCTGAAAGTGCAGGTCGATGAGCTGATGGCGTCTGCCAAACCTATCCCCAGCACCTACTTTGACGGTGACCAGGTAAAAGCTATTGAGGTGCAACCCCCCAAGGTCTTCGCCGGCCAGGCCGAGCTTTACAACAAGCTGATGGAAAATGGCATCGAGGTGTATGTCATTTCGGCCGCCTCCGAAGAGCTGGTACGCATGGTGGCGTCCGACCCCAAGTATGGCTACAACGTGAAACCGCAGAACGTCATAGGCGTCAGCCTGCTGCTCAAGGACCGTACCAACGGCCACTTGACCACCGCACGCAAGCAGATCAGTGAAGGCAAGTACGATGCGACGGCCAACGCTGGCCTGGAACTGACCCCCTACCTATGGACGCCGGCGACATGGATGGCGGGCAAGCAAGCGGCGATCCTCACCTACATCGATGAGTGGAAGAAGCCGGTGCTGGTGGGGGGGGATACCCCGACCAGTGATGGCTACATGCAGTTTCATGGCGTGGACGTTGGCAAGGGCGGCATCCACCTGTGGATAAACCGCAAGGCCAAGTACATGGACCAGTTGAACGGGATGATCGCCAAAAACGCGGCGGCCCAGGCCAAGGCGGGGTTGCCGGTGACAGCAGACAAGAATTGGGTGGTGGTCACACCGGAGCAGATTCAATAGGCCATTGGGGCTGTGCAACGCCTCGCCGGCAGGCCAGCGCCCCGTACCTGTGGGCGCTGGCTTGCCGGCGATGGGCCGCAAAGCGGCCCCAAATCGCTTGACTGACTCGCATCAGCGCTCAGGGCCTCACAGCCCTTCCAGCATCGCCTTGTTGCGCACCGCACCCTTGTCGGCACTGGTCGCCAGCAGGGCGTAGGCCTTCAGCGCGGTGGTCACCTTGCGTGGGCGCACTTCGGCCGGTTTCCAGCCTTTCTTGTCCTGCTCCACGCGGCGCGCAGCCAGCTCTTCATCGCTGACCTGCAGGTTGATCGAACGGTTGGGGATGTCGATCAATACCTTGTCGCCGTCACGTACCAGGCCGATCGCGCCGCCAGCAGCGGCCTCGGGCGAGGCGTGGCCGATCGACAGGCCCGAGGTACCACCCGAGAACCGGCCATCGGTGAGCAACGCACAGGCTTTACCCAGGCCTTTGGATTTCAGGTACGAAGTCGGGTAGAGCATTTCTTGCATGCCCGGGCCGCCTTTCGGGCCTTCATAGCGGATGATGACGATGTCACCAGCCTTCACTTCGTCGGCGAGGATGCCGCGCACGGCGCTGTCCTGGCTTTCGAAGATCTTGGCGTTGCCTTCGAACACATGGATCGACTCATCGACACCTGCGGTTTTCACCACGCAGCCGTCCAGGGCGATGTTGCCGTACAGCACGGCCAGGCCGCCTTCCTGTGAGTAAGCGTGTTCGAAGCTGCGAATGCAGCCGTTTTCACGGTCGTCGTCCAGGGTTTCCCAACGGGTCGACTGGCTGAAGGCCGTCTGGGTCGGGATACCCGCCGGGCCGGCTTTGAAGAAGGTGTGCACCGCTTCATCGTCGGTTTGGGTGATATCCCACTTGGCGATGGCTTCTTCCATGCTGCGGCTGTGAACCGTCGGCAGGTCGGTGTGCAGCAGGCCGCCACGGGCCAGCGAACCGAGGATGCTGAAGATGCCGCCGGCGCGGTGCACGTCTTCCATGTGGTACTTCTGGATGTTCGGCGCCACTTTGCACAGCTGCGGCACTTTGCGCGACAGGCGGTCGATGTCGCGCAGGTCGAACGCCACTTCGCCTTCCTGGGCTGCGGCCAGCAGGTGCAGGATGGTGTTGGTCGAGCCGCCCATGGCGATGTCGAGCATCATGGCGTTTTCGAACGCCTTGAAGTTGGCGATGCTGCGCGGCAGGACCGACTCATCGTTCTCGCCGTAGTAGCGCTTGCACAGCTCGACGATGGTGCGCCCGGCAGTGAGGAACAACTGCTCGCGGTCGGCGTGGGTGGCCAGGGTCGAGCCGTTGCCCGGCAGGGCCAGGCCCAGGGCCTCGGTCAGGCAGTTCATCGAGTTGGCGGTGAACATGCCGGAGCACGAACCGCAGGTCGGGCAGGCGCTGCGCTCGTATTCGGCGACTTTTTCGTCGGACGCCGTGGAGTCGGCGGCGATGACCATGGCGTCGACCAGGTCCAGGCCGTGGCTGGCCAGTTTGGTCTTGCCGGCTTCCATCGGGCCACCGGAAACGAAGATCACCGGGATGTTCAGGCGCAGGGCAGCCATCAGCATGCCGGGGGTGATCTTGTCGCAGTTGGAGATGCACACGATGGCGTCGGCGCAGTGGGCGTTGACCATGTATTCCACGGCGTCGGCAATGATCTCGCGGCTTGGCAGCGAGTACAGCATGCCGTCGTGGCCCATGGCGATGCCGTCATCGACCGCGATCGTGTTGAATTCCTTGGCCACGCCACCGGCGCGTTCGATTTCGCGGGCGACCAGCTGGCCCAGGTCCTTCAGGTGCACGTGGCCCGGGACGAACTGGGTGAACGAGTTGGCGATGGCGATGATCGGTTTCTTGAAGTCTTCGTCCTTCATCCCGGTGGCGCGCCACAGGGCACGGGCGCCGGCCATGTTGCGGCCTTGGGTGGAAGTCTTGGAACGATAATCAGGCATGAAGCACTCCTGGCGGCTTAATCAGGTCACAAAAAGGGGAGTGAGCTTCTCTTTTCCTATGCGCCTCAGGCCGGTTGCCACTGGCACGGATGGGGCCGAAGACACTACGGGATCGCCGCGTGCTCGACCAGAGCTCATAAACCCGCCGGGGATGACTGGCGATGAATAGCCCGATTCTACACCGCTGGGGCGGTGAGGGAATGGCGATGTGTCTGGGCGGTGGTTTGGGAAGTGTGACCGGCACTTTGTAGGACCCATCCGAAAAGCCCGATGCGCTGCTGACAGGTGCGTCCTGGCTGCTTATGATCCGCCGCGCCGCATGTGCGGCTTCACGAGACACTACCTCAATGGACCTTCCCAGTTTCAGTTCTTACAGAACCTGCAAATTGGCGCTGAGCGCGCCGTCGTCAGGGCTTGCGAAGGCTTGAGTCGATCAGGCTGAGGTTCGCGGGTGCCTGTGTCGGCGCCTGGAGAATCTCATGCAACACACGTCCGATTTCGTCGTTTCCCCGCTCGACCTGCGTCAGGCTGCCCAGGCGCGGCGTGACGGCCTGCTTCATCCTGAAGGCTACGTCGAAGGCACTGCCGGCTACCTGATGACCAGCGAGTATTCGTGCCTGGATGCCGGCCTCACTGCCAGCCAGGCGATCGACATGCTGCGCCGTGAGGCTGCAGATGCCGAAACCATCTATCAGTCCTATGTGCTCGACGAGAGCCGCAACCTGCTGGGTACGCTTTCCCTGCGCGAGCTGATCCTTGCCGCGCCTGAACAGCCGATCGAGCAGCTCATGGTGCGCAAGGTCATCTACGTATTCACCTCGACCCGCCAGGAGGAAGTGGCGCGGTTGATCCGCGAGCACGACCTGCTGGCGCTGCCGGTGCTGGATGAGGCCGGCCGGCTGGTGGGCCTGGTGACCTGCGATGACGCACTCGATGTGGTTGTCGAAGAGGCTACCGAAGACTTCCACAAGGGCGCATCCATCACCAACCACGTGGGCAACCTCAGGGACGCCACTGTCAGCCTGCTGTACCGCAAGCGGGTGCTGTGGCTGGTGCTGCTGGTGTTTGGCAATCTGTTTTCGGGGGCGGGGATCGCGGCATTCGAGGAAACCATCGCCGCGCATATCGTCCTGGTGTTCTTCCTGCCCCTGTTGGTGGACAGCGGTGGCAACGCGGGCGCGCAATCGGCGACATTGATGGTGCGTGGCCTGGCAACGGGCGAGGTGGTGATGCGCGACTGGTTGCGCATGCTGGCACGTGAATGCGCGGTGGCGCTGGCGCTGGGCGGCACCATGGCGGTGGCGGTGGCATCGCTGGGGGCGCTGCGCGGTGGGGCAGAGGTGGCCTTGATCGTTGCCAGCAGCATGCTGGTGATCGTCCTGCTAGGCAGCCTGATTGGCATGAGCCTGCCCTTCATGTTCACCAGGCTCAAGCTTGACCCGGCCACTGCCAGCGGGCCGCTGGTGACTTCGATCGCCGATGCGGCAGGGGTACTGGTGTACTTCGGTATCGCTTCTTACGTGCTCGGCATCTGAGGCACCCAGGGGGCCGCAACGCGGCCCCTGGGCGTAAATCAGCTGTTGGGCAGCAGCCGGCAGGTAATGCTCTTGATGTAGCGGGTTTCAGCGATGGCCGGGTGAACCGGGTGGTCCGGGCCTTGGCCGCCGCGCTCGAGCATTTGCAGGTTGCGGTCCAAGTGGCGGGCGCTGGTCAGCAGGATGTTGTTCAGGTCGTCCTCGGGCAAATGCATCGAGCACGAGGCGCTGACCAGGATGCCATCCTTGGTCAACATGCGCATGGCCTGTTCGTTGAGGCGGCGGTAAGCGGCTTCGCCGTTTTTCAGGTCTTTCTTGCGCTTGATGAACGCGGGTGGGTCGGCAATGATCACGTCGAAGCGCTCTTCAGCGGCCTTCAGCTCGCGCAGTGCCTCGAATACGTCGCCTTCGATGCAGGTCAGTTTTTCGCTGATGCCATTGAGCGCGGCATTACGTTCCACGCCATCCAGGGCAAAGCCTGAGGCATCCACACAGAACACTTCGCTGGCGCCGAATGCGCCGGCCTGCACGCCCCAGCCACCGATGTAGCTGAACAGGTCGAGCACACGCTTGCCTTTGACGTAGGGCGCCAGGCGTGCGCGGTTCATGCGGTGGTCATAGAACCAGCCGGTTTTCTGGCCTTCGCGTACCGGCGCTTCGAACTTCACGCCGTTTTCTTCCAGCGGGACCCAGTCCGGCACTTCGCCGTAGACGGTTTCGACATAACGCTGCAAGCCTTCGGCGTCACGGGCGGCGGAGTCGTTCTTGAACAGGATGCCGCTGGGCTTGAGCACCTGGACCAGGGCGGCGATCACGTCGTCCTTGTGCAGCTCCATGGTGGCGGAGGCCAGCTGTACCACGAGAATGTCGAAGAAGCGGTCGACCACCAGGCCCGGCAGCAGGTCAGAATCACCGTAGACCAGGCGGTAGCACGGCTGGTCGAACAGGCGCTGGCGCAGGGACAGGGCGACGTTGAGGCGGTGTACCAGCAGCGACTTGTCCAGCGGCAGCTTGGCGTCGCGCGACAGCAGGCGGGCGCAGATCAGGTTGTTCGGGCTCAGCGCCACGATGCCCAGCGGCTTGCCGTTGGCAGCCTCGAGAATTGCCTGTTGGCCGGCCTGAAAGCCTTGCAGCGGCGTCGCGGTGACATCGACTTCGTTGCTGTAGACCCACAGGTGGCCGGCGCGCAGGCGGCGGTCGGCATTGGCTTTGAGGCGAAGGCTGGGCAGGGACATGACGTCGCTCCGGGAAAAAAGAGCGGGAGTATAACCGGTTGGCCCTTGGTTCGGTGCAGGGCACGACAAAGTGCCCTGCCTGTTCGCCAGCACAAGCGCTACAAGTCGAGCGAGCTACAGGGTTAGAATCGCTCGTCCTCAAAGAGTATGTACGTATGTCCCAAGAACTCAGCGCCGAACAGATCCAGCAAGCCTTGCAAGGCATTACCATCCCGCCGCAACCGCAGATCATGGTCGACCTGCAGTTCGAGCAGTACATGCCCGACCCGGACCTGGAAACCATCGCCAAGCTGATTTCCCAGGATCCGGGCCTGTCCGGTGCCTTGCTCAAGCTGGTCAACTCGCCGCACTTCGGGCTGTCCAACAAGATCGGTTCGATCCAGCGTGCGGTGAACCTGCTGGGTAGCCGTTCGATCATCAACCTGATCAACGCCCAGTCGATCAAGGGCGAGATGAGCGACGAGACCATCGTCACCCTCAACCGCTTCTGGGACACTGCCCAGGATGTGGCCATGACCTGCCTGACACTGGCCAAGCGCACCGGCATCCAGGCGGCGGACGAGGCCTACACCCTGGGGCTGTTCCATGATTGCGGCATCCCGCTGATGCTCAAGCGCTTCCCCAGCTACATGGATGTCCTGGAGGAGGCCTACGCCAAGGCTGATGTGCAAACCCGGGTGGTCGACACCGAGAACCGTGCATTCAATACCAACCATTCGGTGGTCGGCTATTTCACCGCCAAGTCCTGGCGGCTGCCGGAGCACATCAGCGCGGCCATCGCCAACCACCACAATGCCTTGGCCGTGTTCCGCGAGGAGTCGCTGCGCAACACCCAGAGCCAGCTGAAGAACCTGCTGGCGGTGCTCAAGATGGCCGAACACATCTGCGCGTCCTACCGTGTGTTGGGCAACCAGCCTGTCGACCACGAGTGGCATGCGGTCGGCCCGCTGGTACTGGACTATATCGGTTTGTCGGAGTACGACTTCGAGAACCTCAAACAGACCATTCGCGAGCTGGGCGGGCACTGATTCATGCCGGAATTACCCGAAGTCGAAACCACGCGGCGCGGTATCGCGCCGCATCTGGAAGGCCAGCGGGTCAGCCGCGTGGTGGTGCGAGACCGGCGTTTGCGCTGGCCAATCCCGGAGGACCTGGACGTGCGTTTGTCCGGGCAGCGTATTCTCAGCGTTGAGCGGCGCGCCAAATACCTGCTGATCAACGCCGAGGTGGGCACCTTGATCAGCCATCTGGGCATGTCGGGCAACCTGCGCCTGGTGCAGATGGGGCTACCGGCGGCCAAGCATGAGCACGTCGACATCGAGCTGGAGTCAGGGCTGGTGCTGCGCTACACCGATCCGCGTCGTTTCGGCGCCATGCTCTGGAGCCTCGACCCGCTCAATCATGAGTTGCTGCTGCGCCTGGGCCCAGAGCCGTTGACCGACCTGTTCGATGGCGAGCGCCTGTTCCAGCTGTCCCGCGGGCGGACGATGGCAGTCAAACCGTTCATCATGGATAACGCGGTGGTGGTGGGTGTGGGCAATATCTACGCGACCGAGGCGTTGTTCGCCGCCGGTATCGACCCACGCCGTGAGGCGGGTGGGATATCCCGTAGCCGCTACCTGAAGCTGGCCATCGAGATCAAGCGCGTGCTGGCGGCTGCCATCGAGCAAGGGGGCACGACGTTGCGCGACTTCATTGGCGGCGACGGGCAGCCGGGTTACTTCCAGCAGGAACTGTTTGTCTACGGCCGAGGCGGGCTGCCGTGCAAGCTGTGCGGCACTACCTTGCGTGAGGCCAAGCTCGGGCAACGGGCCAGCGTTTACTGCCCTCGTTGCCAGCGTTGAATGGTATGGCCCAATCGCCGGTTTAGCAGCGAGTGGGCCATACGCAGCAGCGCATCGATCACGCCTTGCCGGTGATCCGGCGGTACTTGGCCATCAACTGCTCTTCGGTTTCCGGGTGCGCCTCATCCAGCGGGATGCAGTCGACCGGGCAGACCTGCTGGCACTGCGGCTCGTCATAATGACCCACGCACTGGGTGCACAGGTTCGGGTCGATCACGTAGATCTCTTCGCCTTGGGAGATGGCCTCGTTCGGGCACTCGGGTTCGCAGACGTCGCAGTTGATGCAATCGTCGGTGATAATCAGGGACATGGGGACTCCGGCCGGGGCTCACCGCCCGGGCATGTTCAACGCAATGGGCACAATTGTGCCGCATTCGCGCCCGCAGTGCACGCGGGCGCGATAATCAGCGCTCAGGCTTACTTCTTGAAGCGTTCAGTCAGCGCTTCGGCCACCACTGGGTGCACGAACTTGGTGATGTCGCCTCCCAGCGCAGCGATTTCCCGGACCAAGGTCGAAGAAATGAACGAATAACGCTCCGACGGCGTGAGGAACAGGCTTTCGACCTCAGGCGCGAGTTGCCGATTCATGTTCGCCAACTGGAACTCGTATTCGAAGTCGGACACCGCCCGCAGCCCCCGCAAGAAGACGTTGGCGCCCTGTTCCTTGGCAAAATGCGCAAGCAGGGTGGAGAAGCCGATGACTTCGACATTGGGCAAGTGCCTGGTGACCTCACGGGCCAGCGCTACACGTTGCTCCAGCGGGAACAGCGGGTTCTTCTTCGGGCTGGCTGCCACAGCGATGATCACGTGGTCGAACAGCCGCGAGGCGCGCTCGACCAGGTCGCCATGGCCCTTGGTAATAGGGTCGAAAGTACCCGGGTACAACACTCGGTTCATCGCGTCATCCTGGCTGGAGTGCGTTGGGGAGTCGGATGGTAGCGCAGCGATTGCGCCCGGCCAAGTCATGCGGCCGGCTGATGGCACTATAGACAGCAGGGGCATTTGTTGTCATGCACTGTGTGCCAGGCGGGTTATCAGGGCGTCGGTGAGCTTCGCGCTGATGGCGTAGACCGACAGCTGTGGGTTGGCACCGATGCTGGTCGGGAACAACGAGCCGTCGTGAATCGACAGGTTTTCCAGCTGATGGTGACGGCCCAGGCTGTCGCACACCGCATGCTGTGGATCTTCGCCCATTGCGCAGCCGCCCATCACGTGGGCGCTGCCCAACCGCGTATGGAACGGCTCCAGGCGCAAACCGTCGATCATGCGTTGGGCCTGCGCCAGGCGAGTAGCTGCGCGGGCATCGCTGTGCGCGGGTGTCACCTGCGTGGCGCCCGCGGCGAACTGGATCTGCGCCATGCTGTGAAAGGCGCGGCGCAGGCCGTCTCGCAAGTAGTCGGTGACCGGGTAATCGAGCACCGGTGAGCCATCGCCACGCAGCTCCACCGTGCCGCCTGGGCTTTCGGGATGGAACCCGTCGCGCAACAGCGCAAGCATGACGTGGGTGTGCGGCAGCTCGGCCATGCGCTGGGCATTTTCGACACCCTCGCCACCGAGCAGGGTGCTGGCCAGCGCCGGGTGCAGGGGCGGCACTTCAAGTTTGTAGCCGACCGCGCCATCGACGCCGTCCTGCCATTGGAAGTGGTCACTGTAGATGGACTGCGGGGCGCCGTAATAGGGGTCGATGCGTGCGTCGAAGCGGGCCGCGCTGAAGTTGACCAGGTGCAGGAAGGTCCGTTTGCCCAGGCACTCGTGGGGGTCAGGAGCCTTGGAGCGCAGCAGCAGGGCGGGGCTGTTGATGCCGCCGCCCGCGAGGATGTAGTGGCGGGCGCGCACCGTGATGCTGCGCCCGTTGGGGTGTAGGCCTTGCGCGTCCAGGCCTTGGCAGCGCAGCTGCGCAATGCGTTCGCCGTCATGCTCGAAGCGTTCGGCCCGGGCCAGGTACAGCAGCTCGCCGCCCTTGTCGAGCAGGGCTGGAATGCGCGTCACCAGCATCGATTGCTTGGCGTTGACCGGGCAACCCATGCCGCAATAGCCAAGATTCCAGCACCCCCGGACATTGCGTGGGATCACCGCCCATCGGTAGCCGAGCTGTTCACACCCACGGCGCAGTACGTCGTTGTTGGCGTTTGGCGGCATCGCCCAAGGGGTGATGCCGAGGTCTTGCTCGATGCGTTCGAACCAGGGGCGCAGTGCGTCGTCGCCCAGCCCTTTGACGTTGTGGGCCGTGGCCCAGTGGGCCAAGGTCGGCGCGGGTGTGCGAAAGCTGGAGGTCCAGTTGACCAGCGTGGTGCCGCCCACTGCGCGGCCCTGCAGAATGGTGATGGCGCCGTCCTTGCTCATCCTGCCCAGGCCTTCCTGGTAGAGACTGGCGTAGGCCTCATTCTCTAGCAGGCGGAAGTCACTGCTGGTCTTGAGCGGACCTTCCTCGATCAGCAGTACCTTGAAGCCTGCGGCGCTGAGCATCTGCGCGCTGGTAGCGCCGCCGGCGCCGCTGCCTATCACGGCGATGTCGGCTTGCACGCTGAGGTCCTGCCCCAGGCGCGAGGCGTCATGGGTGATCCAGCCGCGTTCGAGGCCTTGGCGAAACAGGTCGATGGCAGGCATTGAAAGTGCTCTTGTTGTTGTTGTTGTTGTTGTTGTTGTTGTTGTTGTTGTTGTTCAGATTGTCGGTGGCCCCGGGTAGCCACAGGCGGCCCAGCTTTCCGGGCATTCATACCAGGCCATCGTCAGCAGTTGCACGATCGACGCGTGCCCCATGCGCAGCAGGTTCAGGGAACTGCTCTGCCAGCGTTGCAGAAACGCCGCTATCTGCTGTTCACCCGCCTGGTTCCAAGCGCCCCAGACCCCAGTCAGTGGGCCGCGGGTCAGCGGCAGGCTGAGCACATCGAACAGTTGCCGGGTGAGCTTGAGCATTGGCGGGGACAGGGCCGCCAGTTTGTCGTCCAGCCTGGGCAGCACGAGTGTTGCGCTTGCCGACGTACCGGCAAGCACCACCGGGATCAGTGCCCGCAGCAATGGCAGGTCGTCATCGCGCAGTACCTGGTACCCGGTAGCACGCCCCTGCGGGCTGCAGCCGACCAGGCTGGCACTGGCCAGAAACACGCTGGCGCCCAGGCTGAAGCGCAGAAGGTCACGACGTTGCATGGCCCAGACCTCAGCGGATGAACAGTGTGTAGACCAGGCGCTGCAGCGCCTTGCCATACGGCGGGTAAATCAGGCGCGCGGCGTTCAGGCGCTGCTTGGCCAGCACCGCCTTGGCCTTGCTGAAGGTCAGGAAGCCGTCACGGCCGTGGTAGTGGCCCATGCCCGAAGGTCCGATGCCGCCGAACGGCAGGTCGTCCTGGGCGACATGCAGCAGTGTGTCGTTGATACAGACGCCACCGGAGTGGCTGCGCTGAAGCACATGCTCTTGCTCGGCATGGTCGTAGCCGAAGTAGTACAGCGCCAGTGGGCGTGGCCGTTCATTGATGTAGGCCAGTGCACCGTCGAGGCTGTCATAGGGCACTACCGGCAGCAGCGGGCCAAAGATTTCGTCCTGCATCACCTGCATGCTGTCATTCACCTCCAGCAGCACGTGCGGCGGCAGGCGCCTGCCCTGGCGGGGCTCGTCCGGGTACAGGTCGATGACCTGCGCGCCCTTGCTGCTGGCGTCGTCCACCAAGTGTTGCAGGCGCTGCAATTGCCTCGGATTGATGATGGCGCTGTAGTCGGGGTTGTCGGCGATGCGCGGGTACAGCCGGTGGACCGCCCTGCGGTAGGCCTCGCTGAAGGCGTTCAGGCGCTCGCGTGGCACCAGGACGTAGTCTGGGGCGACACAGGTCTGGCCGGCATTGAGGGTCTTGCCGAATGCGATACGCTCGGCGGCGCTATCGAGCGGCACGCTGGACGAAATGATGGCCGGTGACTTGCCGCCGAGTTCCAGTGTGACCGGGGTCAGGTTCTGTGCAGCCGCCAGCATGACCTGGCGGCCGACGCTGGTGGCGCCGGTGAACAGCAGATGGTCGAAGGGCAGCCGGGCAAATGCCTGGCCGACTTCCACCTCACCCAGCACCACGCTGACCAGGTCGTTGGGGAATACCTGCTCAAGCAAGGCTTTGAGCGCCAGGGCGCTGGCAGGGGTGGCCTCACTGAGCTTGAGCATCACGCGGTTGCCGGCGGCCAGGGCGCACGTCAGCGGGCCGATGGCGAGAAACAGCGGGTAGTTCCACGGCACGATGATGCCCACCACCCCCAGCGGCTGGTACAGCACGCGGGCGCTGGCCGGCTGGAAGGCCAGGCCGACCGCTCGCCTGGCGGGTCGCATCCAGCCCTTGAGGTGGCGTTCGGCATGGCGAATCCCCTGTACGGAGGGCAGTAGCTCGGCCAACAGGGTTTCGTCGGCGCTGCGCCCGGAAAAATCCGCATCGATCGCCTCTATCAGCCGTTGTCGATCCGCCAGCAATGCTTCGCGCAGGCTTTTCAGCCATTGCCGGCGTTGGGCCAGCGGCGGCATGGGGTTGCCGGCAAATGCCTTGCGCTGGGCGGTGAATGTGCTTGTCAATTCAGTGTCGAACTGCAGAGGGGGCAAGGCGATAGGAGAAGTCACGGCGGCTCCCGTAGGGGCTGAGAATCTCTAGAGCCTATACTCTAATCGGTACGATGGTGCGATTTTTTTCGCGCCAGCGCACGGTGCATCCGGGCCCTGTTACACCGTAAGATGAACCCCTTACCGTAAGCCTGCAGACTGGGAGCTGAGCATGGCCCCGCGCATCAAGACCCGAGAGCGCATCGTGCAGAACAGCCTTGAACTGTTCAATCAACAAGGCGAGCGTAGCGTGAGCACCAACCATATTGCCGCGCACATGGAGATTTCGCCCGGCAACCTCTACTACCACTTCCCCAACAAGCAGGCGATCATCGCACTGTTGTTCAGCCAGTATGAAGAATTGGTGGACAGCTTCCTGCGCCCCCCGCAGGGCCGCGCCGCTACCGTCGAAGACAAACGCTTCTACCTCAAGGCATTGCTCGCAGCGATGTGGAACTACCGGTTCCTGCACCGTGATCTCGAGCACCTGCTCGACAGCGACCCTGAGCTGGCTGCCCGTTACCGACGCTTTTCCGAACGTTGCCTGCGCCAGGGCCAGGCGATCTACCGGGGCTTCGTCGAGGCCGGCATTCTGGTCATGGCCCCTGCCCAGATCGAATCGCTGACCATCAACGCCTGGATCGTACTGACCTCTTGGGTCCGCTTTCTCAGCACCACGCGGGAGCACTCCGCTCATCTGGGTGAAGAAGCCTTCAAGCGTGGGGTGTATCAGGTGCTGGTACTGGAACTCGGCTTCGTCACCGCCAACGCCCGCAGTGCCGTGGATGCCCTGTGCCATGAATTCCATGTTCCGTTCAACCAGGCCCTGGAGCGTTAGCCCAGAGCCTTCGTGCCATCGATCAGGAGATTGTCATGCCTCTTGCGCAATTGATCACCCCGCAGCAACTGGCCGAGCGTCTGGGCTCGCCCAAGCTGGTGATCCTCGATTGTCGGTTTGCCTTGGAAGACGCGGATTATGGCCAACGCAGCTATGCCGAGGGGCATATAGCCGGGGCCCACTTCGCCGACCTGGAGCGCGACCTGAGTGGCCCGGTAATCAAGGGCCAGACCGGCCGCCATCCCTTGCCTGATCCGCAGCGGCTGGTCGAGCGGCTGCGTGAGTGGGGGCTGGACAATGACAGCGAGGTGGTGCTGTACGACGACGGGCCTGGTGCCTTTGCCGCTCGTGCCTGGTGGCTGCTGGCCTGGTTGGGCAAACGCACCGGTGTGGCCATTCTCGACGGAGGCCTCAAGGCCTGGCACGCCGCGGGCCAGCCATTGAGCCTGGACGCGCCGGCACGGTACGAGGGGACGTTCAGCGGCAAGCCGGATACCAAGCTGCTGATTGACGCCGAGCACATGGTCACCGAGCTAGCAAGCCCCGAGCTGACGTTGATCGATGCGCGTGCCTTGCCGCGTTTTCGTGGGGATGTGGAGCCGATCGACCCGGTGGCCGGGCATATACCCGGCGCTCAGTGCGCAGCTTTCACCGACAATCTGAACGAAGAGGGGCGCTTCCTGGCGCCAGAGCAGCTCAGGCAGCGCTTTGCCGAGAAGCTGGCGGGGCGTTCAGCGGAACGTTTGGTGGCCTATTGCGGCTCGGGCGTGACGGCTTGCCATAACCTGTTTGCCCTGGCGTTGGCGGGGTATCCGCTGGGCAGGCTGTATGCCGGATCGTGGAGTGAGTGGATCAATGATCCCGCGCATCAGGTTGCCACGGGCGACTGAGCCGCGGGTTCATCGCCCATCCACCAGCCACTGCGGAATCCGCCGCTCAAGGTAATACCCCGGGTTTCGCAGGCTGCCCTCGACAAAGCCCACATGCCCACCCCGCTCATGCAGCTCGAACTGAGTCTGCGGTGCCAGCTCGCTCGGCGTGGGCTGGCTGTGGCGGGATACGAACGGATCATCGTTTGCGTGGATGATCAGCGTCGGCGTGCGGTTCTCCCCGAGGTAGTAGCGGCTCGATGAGCGACGGTAGTAGTCGTGTACATCGTCAAAGCCGTTGAGTGGCGCGGTCACTTTGCCGTCAAAATCCCAGAAGGTCCGCAGTTTGCGCAACGATCCGAGGCGGTCGAGTGCGGCAAGCCCTTCATGATGGCCCTGAGCACGAAAATGCCGCTGCTTCACCTGCACATAGGCCATCATTTCGCGCATGAAATGTGCCTGATAGACCTTCGAAAAGCCCTGGCCGATGCGGTCGGCGCACTGATCCAGGCGAAACGGTACCGACACCGCCACGGCCGCCTGCAGTTGGCTGGCGCTGCCACTTTCACCCAGGTACTTGAGCAGTACATTGCCGCCCAGCGAATAGCCGACGGCATACAAAGGGGCCAGCGGGCGTTGGGCACGCAGATGGGCGACCACCTCGGCCAGGTCCCCGCTGGCCCCGGAATGGTAACTGCGTGCCAGCAGGTTCGGCTCGCCCGAGCAGCCGCGCCAGTTCACCGCAACGCTGGCCCAGCCGCGGGCATCGAGCGCCTGCTGCAGGCCTTTGACATAAGGCGAATGGGACGAGCCCGTCAGGCCGTGCAGCACCAGCACCAGCGGTGTATCTGGCTGGTGCGGCCCGTGCCAGTCGAGGTCGATGAAGTCACCATCGGCCAGCCACAGGCGCTCGCGTTTGCGCTCAAGCGCAGGCAGCTTGCGCCACAGCGGGCCCCAAAGGGTTTGCAGGTGAGGGTTGGATAACCCGGTGGCCGGGCGGAACGTGGCGGTAAGGCTGGGCATGCTGGGCGACTCGTGTTGTGCCGTCCTAGATTGCCATGAAATACCGCCGTTGTACCCGCGCTATTGGTCGGTCAGCTCGGTTCGGGCAAAGGTTGTTGCGCAGGGGCCGGGCCGACAGTGATGAATACTTCCTGCGCAGGGGTCAGCCATATCCGGGCTGCTTCGCGAATGTCCATGGGTGTCAGCGCTGCCAGGCGCTGGACATAGGTCGCAAAGTGATCGGCGGGTTGCCCCAGGTGGCTTGAGGTTGCCAGGCTCTTGGCCAGCTCTGCGTTGCTCACCAGGGTGCGATGCAACCTGCCTGCTATCTGGTTGCGCGCCATGTCGCACTCCGCCTGGCTTGGGCCATGCTCGCGCAGGCAAGCCAGCATCCCTGAAACCAGCTCACGTGAGGCATCTCGGTATTCGGGTGCGATGTCCCATTGAATCTGCAGCAGGCTCGCCGCATCGAAGGGGGTGAGCGATGAGTGGATGCTGTAGGTCAAGGCACGTCGGCTTCGCAGCTCTTGTGTAAGGCGCGACTCGTAGCCGCTGCCGAGGATTTCATCGAGCATGGTCAGCGCTGCATACCCTGGCTTGTCGGGGGATGTGGGCAACAGCAGCGCCAGCGTGGCCAGTGTGGTACTTGCGGTGTGTGGTTGATGCCGGGTGAGGGGCTCTGGCAACGGTGCCGGTGGTGGGGCCTGTCCCGCCCAGTGTTGCGGTAGCGCCTGAAGGAGTTCCGTGATGAGGGTTTGCGCCTCGTCACGCGACAGGTCGCCCACCAGGCCGATATCGAGGTTGTTGGCAGAGTAGGCGCGTCGGTGGAAAGCCCGCATTTGCTGCTCGTCGATCCGCTCGAGGCTTTCAGGCGTGCCAGCCCAATGGGTGGCGTAGGGATGGCCATCGAACACATGGCTCATGATCGCCGGGGACACCCCATAGACCGGGCTCGACGCCATTGCGCGAGCGTGATTGAGCAGTCGTTCGCGGATGCCTGCGACGGCTTCCTCGCGGAAGGCGGGGCGTGCCAGCATTTGGGTGAGCAGTTGCAGGGCGCTTGTGCGAAGCGCCGGCAGGCTCAGGCAGCGCAGCGTGATCACCGCCTCGTCCTGGTTCACCCGCCTTGCCATGATCGCACCGAGCCCCTCCATAGCCTGAGCGAACTGGGCGGCGTCCAGAAGCTCGCTACCCTGATCGAGGCTGTAAAGGACAAGTGCGGCGAGGCCCGGGCTGTCGTCATCGAGCGCACTGCCAGCGCGAAAGCGCAGCGCCAGGTCGAATATCGGGCGGCCATGGGACGGGCTGAAGCTGACCCTGGCGCCTTCGTCGGTCTGCCATTGCTGTATCTGGGCCGGCAACTGCTGCAGCTGCTCCAGGTCAAGGCCTTGCGCGGACTCCAGCCTGGCCATTGCCGCCACAGCGGTATCGCTCACGGGGCCTTTGCAAATCAGAGGCAGGTTGCGGGTGGTAAGCGATGTGTTCATGCCGGTGCTCCTGCCTGCAGGTGAGTGATGGTCAGCCTTTCGCGGCTCAGGTAGTCGAACGCTACCTGCTGTAATGTCGCGCTATCGAGGTGGCGGATACTGTCGGCTTCTTGATCGATCAGCGAGGGGGGCAGGCCAGCGGCCGCTGCTGCGCCGATGCGGTCAGCTTGCAGGCTGATGCTGTCGTGGCTGAACAGGCGACGGGTGAGCATGCGCAGTTTCGCGCGCTTGAGCTCCTGGGTGGAAAGCGGCGTATGGCGCAGGGTATCGATCGCGGTATAGATCGCCTCCTCGGCCTGCTCGTGCGTAGACCTTTGACTGTTGATATAGGTTGATAGGGTCAACAGCGTGTCACCACGCGCCATTGGCTCATATGCCAGGGTGAGGCCCTTGAGCAGCCGTCGGTCTCGCACCAGCTCGCTGTAGAGCCTTGCGCTGAACCCTTTGCCAAGCACCTCGCAGAGCAGGCCCAGGGCAGGCACTGTCGTTGCGTCGGTGGCCGTGGCGTGGCTGGGTACATTGAAGGACATGAACAAACCATCACGGCCTGGCAGTGTCAGCTTCTGGCTTCGCGCCTGCAGGCGCGCGTCATGCCGGGGGACGGGTACTGCGTCAAGCGCAGCCCTGGCAATGCTGGCGAAATACCGGCTCACGTGCTGGCCAAGCGTGGCAAGATCGACGGCACCCACCACCACCAGGGTGGCGTTATTGGGCCGATACCACTTTTGATACCAGGCGCGCACGCTCTCCACGCTCAAGTTGCGCAAATCTGCCGGGTTGCCGAACGTCGCCGTTGCATACGGGCTGCTGCCGTGTGCAAGCGCGTTGTGCCGTTCAGCTGCCTGCTGTGCAGGGACGTTGTCAACTTTGAGCCGGCGCTCGTCTTCGATGGCTTTGGCTGCCCGTTCCAAGGCTGCCTGGCCAAAGGTCGCGCCCTCCATGGCATCGGCCATTATTTCCAGCGCAACCGGTAGCCGTGCCGCAGGTAACAGCATTTCGTAGACCGTTGCATCATCGATGGTAAAGGCATTGGCCTCTCCGCCGAGCCGTGCTATCACCTGGCTGTATCGGCCCGCCTCAAGTTTGCGGCTGCCTTCGAATATCAGGTGTTCCAGCAGGTGCGAGATGTTGGTATGGCCGGCTGATTCATGGCTGGTGCCCACGTGGTACCGGAGCTGGATTGCGGCGAGCGGGGTGCTGTGGTCTTCACGCAGGTAGACAGCCAGGCCGTTGTCCAGTGTGAAGTGCTGCAACGGGGGCTGGGCGGCATCGGCGATGGACTCGATGCCGGCTGACAGAGTTGTGTCGTCGAGGGTGAACGGTGGAGTCGATGGCATTGCTCAAGTGCTCCTGGTTGGGTGACCAGGAGCAGCTTCGGTGAGATTCTGCGCTTGCCTGCGTTACATAATTACGGCTTGCCGTCAGGCGCGCTGCCACAGCGCGTAATGCACCTGGCCGGTCTTTTTTTCGCGGTGCAGGCGCCAGTTGCCTGGCATTTGCAGGGTAGAGGGAGCCGCTTCGCTCTCGGTGTAGATCCACGCCTGCTCGCGCAGCCACTGGTTCTGCTCCAGCAGGTTGCAGGTGTTGGCCAGCAGGTCCTGATGGAACGGTGGGTCGAGAAACACGACGTCGAACTGTTGCTTGGCCGGTGCTTGCAAGTAGCGCTGGGCGTCGGTCTGGAGGATTTGCCCGCGCGGGCAGCGCAGGATCTCCAGGTTGTTCTTCAGGTTGCTGATAGCCGCTGGGTTGCTGTCCAGCGCAACGGCATCTGCAGCACCGCGGGACAACGCTTCGAGCACCAGGGCGCCACTGCCGGTGAAGGCATCCAGCACCCGGGCGCCTTCGATGTAGGGTGCCAGCCAGTTGAACAGGGTTTCCCGCACGCGGTCGGTGGTCGGCCGCAGTCCGTCGCCTTCAGGCACCGCCAGGCGGCGGCTGCGCCACTCGCCGGCGATGATGCGCAGGTGGCCCTGGCCCTTGCTTTGGCCCTGCTGAGGGCGGGCGGGAGGGGTGGATCTAGGCATTAGTGCTCCGGTACGCCGAGGGGCTGCTCGGCGGGTTTGTCAGTAGGGGCTGGCAGCGGTTTTTGCGGCACGCTCGGGCCGACGGTAACGATCACCAGGTTATCGGCGGCCAAGTGCTTGTTCATGGCTGCCTTGACCTGCTCGACGGTCAGTGCCTGGGACTGCTGCATGAAGTCTTCCAGCCAGGTCAAGGGCAGGTTGTAGAAGCCGATGGCGCCCAATTGGCCGACGATGCTCGCATTGCTGGCGTTCGACAGCGGGAAGCTACCGGCCAGTTCGCGCTTGGCGTCGTCCAGTTCCTGCTGGGTCGGGCCGCTCTTGAGGTAGTCGGCAAGAATGCCTTGCACCAGCTTGAGGGTGCCCTCGCTGAGTTCGGCACGGGTCTGCAGGTTGATCATGAAGGGGCCGCGCACCTGCATCGGGCTGAATACCGAGTATACGCCGTAGGTCAGGCCGCGTTTTTCCCGCACTTCGCTCATCAGGCGCGTACCGAAGGCGCCACCGCCGAGAATCTGGTTGCCCAGCGACAGGGCTGGCCAGTCCGGGTCCTGGCGGTCGATGCCCAGCTCGGCCAGCATCAGGTGGGTCTGCTTGGATGGGAAGTCTATGTGGGTCGCGCCAGCCTTGGGCTCGACGGGTTGCGCAGGCTTGGCCAGTGCCGGGCCTTTGGGCAGGGCGGCGGAGACCTGGGCGGCAATCGCCTCGGCCTCTTCACGGCTGAGGTCGCCGACCAGGGCGATTACCGCGTTGCCCGCTGCATAGGCTTTGGCGTGGAATGCGCGCAGCTGCTCCAGGGTGATGCCCGGGATGCTTTCAGCGGTGCCGTCGCTTGGATGGCCGTACGGGTGTTCGCCATAAAGGTTGCTCAACAACGCTTTGCCGGCGATCTTGCTGGGGTTCTGCTTCTCGTATTCGAAACCTGCCAGCAGCTGGTTCTTGATGCGCTTGAGTGCGTCCTCTGGGAAGGTCGGCTTGCCGGTCACTTCAGCGAACAGCTTCAGGGCCGGCTCGCGCTTGTCCTTGGCACTGAGGCTACGCAACGAGGCCACTGCCATGTCGCGGTAGGAGCCATTGCCGAAGTCTGCGCCGAGCCCTTCGAAGCCTTCGGCGATGGCGGTCACATCCTTGCCGGCAACGCCCTCGTTGAGCATGGCGTTGGTCAGGGTGGCCAGGCCTGGCGTGTTGCCGTCCTGGCTGCTGCCGGCGGCGAAGGTCAGGCGCAGGTCGAACATCGGTAGCTCGCGGGCTTCGACGAACAGCACGCGTGCACCTTCGGCGGTGGTCCAGTTCTGGATGTTCAGCTGGCGCCGGCTGGGGGCTTTGCCGTCCAGTTCGGCCAGCGATTGCAAGTTATTGGCGGGGCGGGCTGCGGTGCTGTCGGCTTCGGAATGCGCGGGGCGCGCCAGCACGGCGGCAAGCGCCACCACCAGTGCGATGATGCCTGTGCCGATCAGGGTGTAGCGTGGTGCGCTGCGATCACTCATGAGCGGACTCCTCAGGCAGTACATGGGCAACGCTCAGGCGTTCGCGGGTGAAATAGGTGCGTGCGGCGGCCTGGATGTCCTCTGGGGTCACACGCTTGAGTTCGTCCAGTTCGCTGTCGATCAGTTTCCAGGACAGGCCGACCGTTTCCAGCTGGCCAATGGTGGTGGCCTGGCTGCTGATGGAGTCGCGGTCGTAGACCAGGCCAGCGATCACCTGGGCACGTACACGTTCCAGTTCCTCGGCGCTCGGTGGGGTCGTCTTGAGCTCATCGAGCAACTGCCAGATGCCTTTCTCGACATCGGCGAGGGCCTTTTGCTTCTGCACGTTAGGGGTAGCCGAGATCAGGAACAGGCTGTCGCCGCGGGTGAAGGCGTTGTAGCTGGACGAGGCGCCGGCCACCAGTTCCTGGCCGCGCTCCAGGCGCGCTGGCAGGCGGGCGCTGTAGCCGCCGTCGAGCAGGGCCGAGATCAGCCGCAGGGCGTGCGCGGTGCGTGGGTCCTTGGCGGTCGCAAGGCCCGGTACGTTGAAGCCGTAGATCAGGCTGGGCAGTTGGGTGCGCACGTGCAGGGTCAGCTGACGCCGGCCTGGCTCGGTCAGTTCCAGCGGCAGCTTGGCCGGCGGAACAGCGCGCTTGGGGATACTGCCGAAGTATTTCTGCGCCAGGCCTTTGACCTCGGCGGCGGTAACATCGCCGACCACCACCAGGGTGGCGTTGTTCGGCGCGTACCAGGACTCGTACCAGTGGCGCAGCTCCTCGACTTTCATGCGTTCGAGGTCGGCCATCCAACCAATGGTCGGGGTGTGGTAGCCGCTGGCCGGGTAGGCCATGGCGCGGAACAGTTCGAACGCTTTGGCGCTTGGCTGATCGTCGGTACGCAAGCGGCGCTCTTCCTTGATTACCTCGATTTCGCGGCTGAACTCATCGGCCGGCAGGCGCAGGCTGGCCAGCCGGTCGGCCTCCAGCTCCAGCGCCACCGGCAGACGGTCGCGGGCCAGAACCTGGTAGTAGGCGGTGTAGTCGTCGCTGGTGAAGGCGTTCTCTTCCGCGCCCAGGTCGCGCAGGATGCGCGAAGCTTCGCCGGGGCCGACCTTGGCGCTGCCCTTGAACATCATGTGCTCCAGGGCGTGAGACAGCCCGGTCTGGCCGGGGGTCTCGTAGCTGGAGCCGACCTTGTACCAGATCTGCGAAACCACCACTGGCGCGCGGTGGTCCTCGCGCACGACCACTTTCAGGCCGTTGTCGAGGATGAATTCGTGGGTGGGTTGCACATCGGCGGCAAAGGCTGCGAGCGGCAGGCAGAGCGTGCCGAGCAACACGCCAGCGGCGCGGCGGGCTAGAGCATTCATAAGGTGTTTAACCTGTTCGGCGGCCTGCAGGGTTTAGCGTCGGCGGGCCAGGAGGTGCTAGGATACTGATCCGGTTGCCTGGCGACCATGCCTGTCGCCGTTCTGGCCTGCAGGTCCATTAAGACAAAACATTGCGCATGAACCAGCCGGCTTCAAAATAGTCTGTTCTGCGTTTAGAGAATTCCAGATGAGCCGCTGCTGGCCCATCGCTACCCTGAGATAGCCGTCTTCCATGTTTGGTTCAAACGACGACAAAAAAGCGCCGGCCGAGGCTGGCGAGAAAAAAGGCCTGTTCAGCTGGTTTCGCAAGAAGCCGCAGCAACCTGTCGCCGAACAGCCACAAGCCCCTGATGCGCAGGCAGTAGAGCCGGTATCGCCGCAGCCTGCCGCCGAGCAGCCTGAGCCGGTTGCGGCCGAAGCGCCCACGCCTGCCGTTGAGCCGGTAAGGCCCGCCGAGCCGGTGCTGGCCCCGCAGCCTGCGCCTGTCGTTGCCCCCGCTCCGGCCCAAGCGCTCGCGCCGGTGCCTGAGCCGGCCCCGGCTCCGGCTCCGGCTCCTGAAGTGGCCCCGCTCCCAGAGCCAGCTCCGCTCCCTGAGCCAGTGCCGGTTCCCGAGCCTGCTGCGGCCCCTGTGCGGGTGGACCTGCCGGCACGTTCCGAGCCTGCTGCCACTCCGCTCGAAAGCCCTGCTCCAGTGGCCGCAGCCCCCGAAGCCCCGGTCAGCAACCTGGTCCTGCCCGTTGCCGAAGAGCCGGTCGCCCTGGTTCCAGACCTGGAGCCAAAGGCCCCGCCAGCGATTCCCGAGCGCCCGGCCCCCGAACAGGCCTTCGCGGCCATCACCCCAGCCGATGCCGAACCTGCCAAGCCCGGCTTCTTCGCTCGCCTCAAGCAGGGCCTGTCGAAGACCAGTGCCAGCATTGGCGAAGGCATGGCCAGCCTGTTCCTGGGCAAGAAAGTCATCGATGACGACCTGTTGGACGAGATCGAAACACGCTTGCTGACCGCCGACGTCGGCGTTGAGGCGACCTCGATCATCGTTCAGAACCTGACCCAGAAGGTTGCGCGTAAACAGCTGGCCGATGCCGATGCCCTGTACAAGTCGCTGCAGGAAGAACTGGCCGCGCTGCTTCGCCCGGTCGAGCAGCCGCTGAAGATCCAGGCGCAGAACAAGCCCTATGTGATCCTCGTCGTCGGCGTCAACGGCGCCGGCAAGACCACCACGATCGGCAAGCTGGCCAAGAAGCTGCAACTTGAGGGCAAGAAGGTCATGCTGGCGGCGGGTGACACATTCCGTGCTGCCGCAGTCGAGCAGTTGCAGGTCTGGGGCGAGCGCAACCAGATTCCGGTGATCGCTCAGCACACCGGTGCCGATTCCGCGTCGGTGATCTTCGATGCCGTGCAGGCCGCCAAGGCCCGTGGCGTCGATGTGCTGATCGCCGATACCGCCGGCCGGCTGCACACCAAAGACAACTTGATGGAAGAGCTGAAAAAGGTTCGCCGGGTCATTGGCAAGCTTGACGCCGAGGCGCCCCACGAGGTGCTGCTGGTGCTCGATGCCGGTACTGGCCAGAACGCCATCAGCCAGGCCAAGTACTTCAATCAGAGCGTCGAGCTGACCGGCCTGGCCCTGACCAAGCTGGATGGCACCGCCAAGGGCGGGGTGATCTTCGCTCTTGCCAAGCAGTTCAACATCCCGATCCGCTTCATTGGCGTGGGTGAAGGCATCGACGATCTGCGCACCTTCGAAGCCGAGCCGTTCGTCAAGGCTCTGTTTGCCGAGCGAGAGCACCCATGATCCGATTCGAACAGGTTGCCAAGCGCTATCCCAACGGCCATGTTGGCTTGCATGAGCTGAGTTTCCGGGCGCGCCGGGGCGAATTCCTGTTCGTCACCGGCCATTCCGGGGCCGGCAAGAGCACCTTGCTGCGCCTGTTGCTGGCCATGGAGCGCCCGACCAGCGGCAAGTTGATGCTGGCCGGGCAGGACCTGGGCCAGATCAGCAATGCGCAGATCCCGTTCCTGCGTCGGCAGATCGGGGTGGTGTTCCAGAATCACCAGTTGCTGTTCGACCGCACCGTTTTCAACAATATCGCCCTGCCGCTGCAGATTCTCGGCCTGTCCAAGGCAGAGATCGCCAAGCGCGTGGATTCGGCGCTGGAGCGTGTGTCGCTGGTCGACAAGGGGGAGCTGTACCCGGCCGACCTGTCCACTGGCCAGCAGCAGCGGGTCGGTATCGCCCGTGCGATCGTCCACCAGCCCGCCTTGCTGCTGGCCGACGAACCCACCGGTAACCTTGACCCGCGCCTTGCCGCAGAGATCATGGGGGTGTTCGAGGACATCAACCGCCTGGGCACCACGGTGTTGATCGCCAGCCATGACCTGGCACTGATTGCGCGCATGCGCCACCGCATGCTGACCTTGCAGCGCGGCCGTCTGATCGGCGATGGGGAGGCCGGGCAATGAGCACTACACGTACACCCAAGGTTTCCGAGCGTGTCGCGCCCAAGGCGGCCGACGCGGATACCCGGAAAAAGCGCGGCGAGCATGATGATGACGGCCCGGACTTCCGCACGCTGTTGCATGCCTGGCTGGACAGCCACCGTGCCAGCCTGGCCGACAGCCTGCGCCGTCTGGGCAAGCAGCCAATCGGCAGCTTCTTCACCTGCCTGGTGATGGCCGTGGCGCTGAGCATGCCCATGGGCTTGTCGCTGCTGTTGAAGAACGTCGAGAAGCTGGGGGGCTCCTGGCAGCGCGCCGCGCAGATTTCCCTGTACCTGAAGCTCGACGCGGGCAGCAAGGAAGGCGAGGCCCTGCGCGAAGAGATCAAAAGCATGCCTGGGGTGGCCGATGCCTTGTACATCAGCCCAGGGCAGGCGCTGGAAGAGTTCCAGCAGCAGTCGGGGCTGGGCGAAGCCTTGCGTGAATTGCCCGACAACCCGCTGCCTGGTGTCGTGGTGGTAACCCCGACCGAAGTCGATAAGCCCGCCCTGGAAGCGCTGCGTCAGCGTCTGGCCGAGCTGCCTCGGGTTGAAAACGCACAACTTGACCTGGTGTGGGTGGAGCGCCTGGCGGCGATCCTGAAACTGGGCGACCGGTTCGTCTTCGGCCTGGCGGTGATGCTGATTTCTGCCTTGCTGTTAGTAATCGGTAACACAATTCGTCTACATATCGAAAACCGCCGTACCGAGATCGAAGTCATCAAGCTGGTAGGCGGCACCGACAGCTACGTACGGCGGCCTTTCCTGTACATGGGCGCGTTGTATGGCCTGGGTGCGGGCCTGCTGGCCTGGGGTATCCTGGCATTTGGCCTGAACTGGCTGAACGAGGCCGTGGTAGGGCTGTCCGGGCTCTACGGCAGCGACTTCTCCCTGGGCGGGGTGCCAGCATCCGATGGTCTGTCGCTCTTGATCGGAGCGGTGCTGTTGGGGTATATCGGTGCATGGATTGCGGTGGCTCGCCATTTGAACGAGCTGGCCCCGCGATAGTTTTTCTGAGCCAGCATTGACAATTTTTCATTTTTGGAACTTGCACCTTGGTTCCAGGTCTATGTTGGCAGTGCTCACAAGGCACGAGTCTGGTAAGTCGGAGGTTCTTGAATGACCACATCGTTGCAACCTGCCTATGCCCTGGTTCCCGGTGCAAACCTGGAAGCCTATGTGCACACGGTCAACAGCATCCCGCTGCTGACTGTCGAGCAGGAGCGTGATCTGGCCGAGCGTCTCTATTATGAGCAGGATCTTGAGGCCGCTCGGCAAATGGTGATGGCCCACCTGCGCTTCGTCGTACATATCGCCCGTAGCTATGCTGGCTACGGCTTGGCCCAGGCCGACCTCATTCAGGAAGGCAACGTCGGCCTGATGAAAGCGGTCAAGCGCTTCAACCCGGAAATGGGTGTGCGTCTGGTGTCGTTCGCCGTGCACTGGATCAAGGCTGAAATCCACGAATTCATCCTGCGCAACTGGCGCATCGTCAAAGTGGCTACCACCAAGGCCCAGCGCAAGCTGTTCTTCAACCTGCGCAGCCAGAAGAAACGCCTGGCCTGGTTGAACAACGATGAAGTTCACCGCGTGGCCGAAAGCCTCGGCGTCGAACCGCGTGAAGTGCGTGAGATGGAAAGCCGCCTGAGTGGCCAGGACATGGCCTTCGACCCGGCAGCAGAGGCGGATGACGACAGCGCCTTCCAGTCGCCTGCACATTACCTGGAAGACCATCGCTACGATCCGGCTGTGCAGCTTGAAGATGCTGACTGGAGCGACAATTCCACCAGCAACCTGCATGAAGCCTTGCAGGGCCTGGACGAGCGTAGCCGCGACATTCTCTACCAGCGTTGGTTGGCTGAAGAGAAAGCCACATTGCATGAGCTGGCGGACAAGTACAGCGTTTCGGCTGAGCGTATTCGCCAGTTGGAAAAGAATGCAATGAACAAGGTAAAAGCGTTGATCGCAGCCTGATTGGCGCTTGATGCCTGAAAAAGCCGCTGACCCATAGCAGGGTGAGCGGCTTTTTTGTTCGTGCAGGTTTTACCGGCTTGTGGAAGGGGCAGTTAGAGCCCGCGTATCCATTCAGGGCTTGCGCGAAGCATCCAGTTGCATCAGGTAGCTCGGCCCACCCAGCTGGCTCATCTGCCGGCGAATCCAGCCTGCCCGGCTCGCCACGTAGGCGCTTGGCCGGCTGGCGCTCCACTTGATGGGGCTGGGCAGCACTGCAGCCAATTGAGCCGCCTGCTGGCGGCTCAGCCGACTTGCATCAATACCAAAGTGGTAGCGCGCCGCAGCTTGCGCACCGAACACCCCTTTGCCCCATTCGGCACTGTTCAGGTAGACCTCAAGGATCCGCTCTTTCGACCAGAACAGCTCGATCAGCGCCGTGAACCAGGCTTCCAGGCCCTTGCGCAGCCAACTGCGGCCCGGCCACAGGAACAAGTTTTTGGCCACTTGCTGGGTCAATGTGCTGGCACCCCGGACGCTGCCGCCGCGCTCGTTATAGGCCAGTGCCGCCTGGATGGCAGGGATGTCGAACCCCCAATGGTTGGCGAACTTCTGGTCCTCACCGGCGATGACCGCGACTTTGAGGTCGTCGGAAATATTCTCCCACGGCTGCCAGTCGCGCTGCAGGTCGATCGGCTCGCCACTGACCCACGACTGCACCTTGCGCTCGACCATCAATGCCGTGCCGGGAGGCGGCACCCAGCGGAACACCAGCACCAGTACGATGCTGCCGGCAGCGAACCAGAGCAGGGCGCGGGCGAGGCGGCGGAGTAGGGATGACAGCATGGCGATGGCTTGGCCGGACCGGTGGAACGGGCCATTATACAGACCCGATCCCAGGAGTCGTCCCATGCTTCGCACCTTCCTCATGCTCGCCGCCTTTTTTGGCTTTACCGGCGTCGGCCTGGGCGCATTCGCCGCCCACGGCCTGAAAAACCGTCTGAGCGCAGATTACCTGGCCATCTTCCAAACCGGGGTGACCTATCAACTGGTGCATGCCTTGGCAATCTTCGGTGTCGCGCTGCTCGCCGCGCACTTGCCGGGGCGCCTGGTTGGCTGGGCCGGTGGTCTGTTCGCCCTGGGCATCGTGCTGTTCTCCGGTAGCCTGTACCTGCTGACCCTGAGCGGGCTGGGCAAGCTTGGCATCATCACCCCTATCGGTGGCTTGTGCTTCCTGGCCGGCTGGCTCTGCCTGGGCATGGCGGCATGGCGCTTAGGCTGACCAAGCGGTCCACAATCACGACTAATGGCGTGCACTGCCCTTGGGTTAACGCGTTGATCGGCGCTAGAATGCTGGCCCCCAACGCACAATGGTGGCCGTGCGCATGCGCATTCAATTGAACGGTGAACCCTACGAATTGCCCGCTGGCGAAAGCGTCGCGGCGCTGCTGACCCGCCTGGAACTTACCGGGCGCCGGGTGGCAGTGGAATTGAACCTGGATATCGTGCCGCGCAGTCAGCACGACAGCACGCAGCTCAACGACGGCGACCAGGTCGAAGTGGTGCACGCCATTGGTGGCGGCTGATTCCGGCCTGGTGATTCACCTGCAAGCCCAGCAATCTATTCCAGAGGATCTCTGATGAGCAACGTTCGTAGCGACAAGCCCTTTACCCTGGCCGGGCGCACTTTCCAGTCGCGCCTGCTGGTTGGCACCGGCAAGTACCGTGACATGGAAGAAACCCGCCTGGCCATCGAGGCCTCGGGCGCTGAAATCGTCACTGTCGCCGTGCGCCGCACCAACCTCGGCCAGAACCCGGGCGAGCCGAACCTGCTCGACGTGTTGCCGCCGGACCGCTACACCATTTTGCCGAACACCGCCGGCTGCTATGACGCCGTCGAAGCGGTGCGCACCTGCCGTCTGGCCCGTGAATTGCTCGATGGCCATAACCTGGTCAAGCTGGAAGTCCTGGCAGACCAGAAGACTTTGTTCCCCAACGTGATCGAAACCCTCAAGGCCGCCGAAGTGCTGGTCAAGGACGGCTTCGACGTGATGGTCTACACCAGCGATGACCCGATCATCGCTCGTCAACTGGCCGAAGCAGGCTGCATCGCGGTGATGCCGCTGGCCGGCCTTATCGGCACTGGCCTGGGCATCTGCAACCCGTACAACCTGCAGATCATCCTGGAAGAATCCAAGGTGCCGGTGCTGGTCGATGCCGGCGTGGGTACTGCCTCCGATGCCACCATCGCCATGGAAATGGGCTGTGAAGCGGTGCTGATGAACTCGGCCATCGCCCACGCCCAGCAGCCGGTGCTGATGGCCGAGGCCATGAAACACGCAATCGTCGCCGGGCGCATGGCCTACCTGGCCGGGCGCATGCCGAAGAAACTCTATGCCAGCGCGTCTTCGCCGCTGGATGGTCTGATCAAGTAAGAGCTACTGATGACTGAATCGCAAGATACGCCGATCACCACCGACGGCGAAGCGCGCCCACACCGCCGCATCAAGAGTTTCGTGATGCGCGCCGGGCGCATGACCGAAGGCCAGCAACGTGGCCTGGACCAGGGTGGCCCGCTTTATATCCTGCCGCTGGCCGACAGTCCGGTGGACTACGACCAGGTGTTCGGCCGCTCGGCGCCGCGCACCCTGGAGATCGGCTTCGGCATGGGCCATTCCCTGTTGGAAATGGCCGCTGCCGCACCTGAACAAGACTTCATCGGTGTTGAAGTGCACCGCCCAGGTGTGGGTGCACTGCTGAACGGCGTGCTGACCGAAGGCCTGAAGAACCTGCGGGTCTACGATTGCGACGCCATCGAAGTGCTCAACCGCTGCGTGGCCGATAACAGCCTCGACCGCTTGATGCTGTTCTTCCCCGACCCATGGCACAAGGCGCGCCACCACAAGCGCCGTATCGTGCAGCTGGAGTTCGCCGAGCTGGTGCGTCGCAAGCTCAAGCCGGGTGGCGTATTCCATATGGCCACCGACTGGGAACCGTATGCCGAATACATGCTGGAAGTGATGAGCGCGGCTCCGGGATACCGCAACCTGGCAGCGGACGGGGCTTATGTACCGCGTCCCGAAGAACGTCCCATCACCAAGTTCGAGCGCCGTGGTGAGCGCTTGGGCCATGGGGTTTGGGATTTGAAGTTCGAGAAGGTCGATTGATTGGCCGTTTGAGCCTTTCGATTGTGCGCTGATCTGCCTGTGCAAGCCCTTCGGGGCTTGTTTGCATTCAAGGCCCGGGGTGATTTCATGCGGATCACTTCGGCGCACCCTGTATGGGCAGCCCAGTGGTAGGGCTGCCCTGATGCCGGGGCAGCGTCCAGTGAGCGTTATCCCCGCCGATCAGCGACCACGCCAATCAACACCAGCACCACCAACAGCACCGGCGCCAACGCGTAGTTGTTGAACTGGCTCAGGCCCCTCACCACCCACGGCGTGGCATAGATCAACGCCGCGCCGCTGCCGATCATCACCAGCAGCGCCATGAACGGCACCCGCAGGGCTCCTGCCAGGCCGCCCAGCCGTTGTTCCACCCAGCCCTTGATGTCGGTACCAAACAGCACCAGCAGGCAGCCTACCAAGGCCAGCGAAATCTCAGACAGGTTGCTACGGCTCCAGCGGGAAACCGTTGCCAGCAGGTCAAGTACCAGATCCATGGGTCATCCTTAGGTCAAGAAATACTGCAGCAGGTCATTGAGGAACAACTGGCCGCGGGGCGTGGCCACCAACCGATCCGGTTCGACCTGCAAAAGGCCTTTTTGTTCGGCGGCGCGGCGGGCCTCAGCCAGCTGTGCCAGTGGCAGGCCGGTACGCTGGCTGAACATCTGGGCTTCCACGCCATCGGTCAGGCGCAGGGCGTTCATCAGGAACTCGAACGGCAGTTCGTCCACCGGCAGCAGCTTCTCGCCAGCCTTGAACGGCTTGGCCAGGTTCAGGTAGTCCTTGGGCAGGCGGGTCTTCCAGGTGCGCAGGATGCGCCCATCGGCAAAGGTCAGCTTGCCGTGGGCGCCAGCGCCGATGCCGATGAAATCGCCAAAGCGCCAGTAGTTGAGGTTGTGCTTGGCGGCACGCCCAGCCTGGGCATAGGCCGAAACCTCGTACTGCTTGTAGCCGTGGGCCGCCATCAGGGCCTGGCCAGCCTCCTGGATGTCCCAAAGGATGTCGTCCTCGGGCAGTTCCGGTGGCTGGTTCCAGAACACCGTGTTTGGCTCCACGGTCAGTTGGTACCAGGACAGGTGCGTCGGCCCCAGGTCGATGGCCTGGCGCAGGTCGCCCAGCGCATCGTCCAGCGACTGATCGGGCAGGCCGTGCATCAGGTCCATGTTGAAGTTGTCGAAGCCGGCTGCCCGGGCCATGCCCGCTGCGCGGATCGCTTCGTCGCCATTGTGGATGCGCCCGAGCGCTTGCAGTTTGGCCGGCTGGAAGCTCTGCACGCCAATCGACAGGCGATTGATGCCCGTTTGCCGGTACGCCTTGAACTTCTCCTGCTCGAACGTCCCTGGGTTGGCTTCCAGCGTGATTTCAATGTCCGGGGCGAAGGGGATGCGTTGCTCCACGCCGCGCAGCAGCCTGCCGAGGGCATGGGCGCTGAACAGGCTCGGAGTGCCGCCGCCGAAGAAGATCGACGAAATCGGCCTCCCCTGAACCGCTGGCAGCTCTTGGTCGAGGTCGGTCAGCAGGGCATCGACATAGGCCTCTTCCGGAAGCTCAGGCCCGGCCGCGTGGGAGTTGAAGTCGCAGTACGGGCATTTGCGTACGCACCACGGAATGTGGATGTACAGCGCCAAAGGCGGCAGCGTGGCGAAACCCGCCACGCCAGGCTGGCGCGGCTGGGTGGGCAGCACTTCGATCATGCCAGGCCCAGACGTTGGCGCAGCAGGACCATGGCCCGCGCGCGGTGGCTGAGCTGGTTCTTGTCGGCAGGCGCGAGATCGGCGCTCGAGCAGTTGCGCTCAGGCACCCAGAACAGCGGGTCATAGCCAAACCCTTGATCGCCGCTGGCTTCGAACATGATGCGCCCATGCCACAGGCCTTCGCAGAGGATGGGCAGTGGGTCGTCGGCATGGCGTACCAGCGCCAGCACACAGACGAACTGGGCGCCGCGCTGATCTTGCGGGACATCCTTGAGTGCTTCGAGCAGTTTGGCGTTGTTTGCTGCATCGCCCTTACCGTCGGCATAACGCGCCGAGTAGATGCCTGGCGCGCCGCCGAGAAAGTCGACCGCCAGCCCGGAGTCGTCGGCCAGCGCCGGCAACCCGGAAATGCGTGCGGCATTACGCGCCTTGAGGATGGCGTTTTCGACGAACGACAGGCCGGTTTCTTCCGGCTCTACCTGGCTGAACTCACCGATCGAGCGCAGTTGTACAGTCTGGCCGAGCATGGCCTGAAGTTCCTTGAGTTTGCCGGCATTGTGGCTGGCCAATACGAGTTGCTGGAGATTCATCATTCGCCTGGGAACACTTCCTGGTTGAAGCTGAGTTTATGACTGATCCCGCCGGTTTCGACATTCAGGTCGAAGGTCAGCGTCTCGGCCTGGTCGATCTTGAACTGGGCGATATAGTAGATCGCGCCGCGATCGGTGATTTGCTTGAACGATAACGGGTTGCTGCGCCCGGTGAGGTCTTTCACCGTGCCGCTGACCACCGCCATGGCGGGTTTGCTGGCCTTGAGCACGGCAATGTTGAGCACCCCCTGATTCTTGCTGCGTACAAGCCCAGTGGCGGCGGCAATGTCCGGCTGCAGCATGCTGGAGGTGAAGGCGCTGTAGTGCACCGTCACGTCGCCGAACACCTCCTTGCGCTCGGCTTTGGCGGCATCGGCCGCCAGTGCCGGCAGCGCCAGGCACAGGCTGATCAGGAACAGGGCTAGGCGACGCATGGGGCGATTCCTCTGCTGGGCGTCAGACCGCGAGCGGGTGCTCCTGCAGGCCTGGGCTACTGACGCGGTAGATGCCGATTTCCCCTAACAGATTAGGCCAAAGCCGGCCGCCCCACCCGTTGCGGTGCAAGTGGTCGACGGCCAGGCGGTCCAGGACTTTGGCGCGGCGCTCATGGCACAGCTGTTCGAAGTCGGCGAATGTGCAGAAGTGGATGTTCGGCGTGTTGTACCAGGTGTACGGCATGAAGTCCGAAACCGGCATGCGGCCTTTGGTTGCCAGGTACCAGCGGCAACGCCAGTGGCCGAAGTTCGGGAAGGTGATGATGCACTGGCGGCCCACCCGAAGCATCTCGTCGAGAATGCGGTCGGGGTACTCCACGGCCTGCAGGGCCTGGGTCATGATCACAACGTCGAAGCTGTTGCTGGCGAAGTTGCCCAGGCCTTTGTCCAGGTCCTGTTCGATGACGTTGACGCCTTTGGCCACGCACGCGGCGATGTTGTCGGGGTCGATTTCCAGCCCGTAGCCTGTAACCTGCTTGCGGTCACGCAGCGAAGCCAGCAGCTCGCCACTGCCGCAGCCCAGGTCGAGTACCCGGCTGCCGGCGGGAATCCAGTCGTGGATGATTTCCAGATCGGCTCTCATGCTGTCCTCAGATGGCGATGCGGTTCATGTAGTTCGCGAAACCCTGCATGTAGCGAGGCGTGGGAATCAGGAAGGCATCGTGCCCGTAAGGGGAATCGATCTCCAGGTAACAGACGTTCTTGCGTGCCGCCATCAGGGCATTGACGATCTCACGCGAGCGAGCCGGCGAGAACCGCCAGTCGGTGGTGAACGACATGATGCAGTAGTCGGCTGTGACGTGGGCCAGGGTCGCGGCCAGGTCGCCGCCATTGGCTGCCGCCGGGTCGAAGTAGTCCAGCGCCTTGGTCATCAGCAGGTAGGTGTTGGCGTCGAAGCGCCCGGAGAACTCTTCGCCCTGATAGCGCAGGTAGCTCTCTACCTGGAATTCCACGCTGTGGAAGTCGTAATTGAGCTTGTCGCTCTTGAGCTCCCGGCCAAACTTTTCACCCATCGAGTCGTCGGACAGGTAGGTGATATGCCCGACCATGCGCGCCAGCATCAGACCACGCTTGGGGATCACGCCCTGGTCCTGGAACGAGCCGCCGTGGAATTCAGGGTCGGTGAGGATGGCCTGGCGCGCCACTTCGTTGAAGGCGATGTTCTGCGCCGACAACTTAGGTGCCGAGGCAATGTCGACGCAATGGCGCACGCGGTCGGGGTAGGTCATGGTCCACTGCAGGGCCTGCATGCCGCCGAGGCTTCCGCCGACGATGGCCGCCCACTGCTGGATGCCCAGGCGATCGGCCAGGCGTGCCTGGCTGTGTACCCAGTCTTCGACGGTCAATACCGGGAAATCGGCGCCATACGGCTTGCCGGTGGCGGGGTTGACGCTGCTGGGGCCAGTGCTGCCGTTGCAGCCACCGAGGTTGTTCAGGCTGACCACGAAGAAACGGTTGGTGTCGATCGGCTTGCCGGGGCCGATGCAGCTGTCCCACCAGCCGGGCTTGCGGTCGGTGGCAGCGTGGTAGCCGGCCGCGTGATGGTGGCCAGACAGCGCATGGCAGATCAGCACAGCATTGCTGGCGTTGGTATTGAGGGTGCCATAGGTCTCGTAGACCAGCTCGTAGCTGGCCAGGGAGCGGCCACAGGCCAAGGCCAGCGGTTCATCGAACCGGGCTATTTGCGGTGTAACCAGACCGACGGAATCTTCGGGAAGGACAGTGGACATCGACCCTGCTCACGCTTGACGGAGGCGTAAGTCTAAAGAGCGCTACCCCCAGCGGCAAGCAAAGGCTTGCCGCTGAGAACAACAGGGGTCAGATCATCCGCCACAGTTCCTGCGGCATGCCGGCATAGGCTGCCAGCGGGGGCATGACGAACGATTGCAGCACCTGGATCGCGATGAAGGCGAAGATCGGCGAAATGTCCATGCCGCCCAGGTTGGGTACGATGCGGCGGAACGGCGCCAGCACGGGTTCGCTGATCTGGTAGGCCAGCTCGGCCGCTGGGTTGTGGCTGTTCGGCGCCACCCAGGACACGATCACCATGACGATCATCGCGACCCAGAAAATCTTCAGGAACAGCGAGGTGATGCCGATGATCGCCCACATCAGCAGGTGCAGCACATCACCGAAGGTGCCGTAGGTCACCATCAGCACGAAGCCCATCAGCAGAGCCTGGATCACCACTGCCAGCAGCAGCGACGAGGTATCCAGGCCGCCGACGCTTGGGATGATGCGACGGATCGGCTTGAGCAGCGGTTGCGTGGCGCGCACCGCGAATTGGCACAGCGGGTTGTAGAAGTTGGCCTTTACCAGCTGTAGCACGAAACGCAGCAGGACGATCACCAGGTACAGGCTGACCAGGGTTTGCACCACGAAGATCGCGGCGCCGGACAATGCATTCATCTAAGACTCCTTATTTGCCCAATTGCTCGGCCAGCTCGGCAGAACGCTTCGCTGCGGCGGCCAGTGCCTGCTCGACAATGGCTTCGAAACCGTTGCTCTGGAACGACTTGATCGCGGCCTCTGTGGTGCCGGCTGGCGAAGTGACCCGGCGGCGCAGCTCGGCGGCGTCAACGTCGCTGGCCACCGCCATGTGCGCGGCACCCAGTGCGGTCTGCAGGGTCAGCTGGGTAGCGGTTTCGCGTGGCAGACCAAGCTTCTCGCCGGCGGCAGTCATGGCTTCGATCAGCAGGAAGAAATAGGCCGGACCGCTGCCCGAAACCGCTGTCACGGCATCGAGCTGGTGTTCGTGCTCAAGCCACAAGGCGGTGCCCACGGCCGATAGCAGCTGCTCGGCCTGCTGGTGCTGTGTGCTGGTGACTTCGGCGGTGGCATACAGCCCGCTGACGCCTTGGCGCAGCAGGGCCGGCGTGTTGGGCATGCAACGTACCACCGGGCGGGCGCCTAGCCAGGCCTGAAGGCTGGCGCAGGTGATGCCGGCGGCAATCGAAACGATCAGTTGGCCATCCTGCAGGTTCGGCTGCAGGGCCTCGCAGACGGTTTTCATCACCTGCGGTTTGACTGCCAGGACGATCACGTCGGCCCCGGCGGTGGCTTGTGCGTTGTCTTCGAATACCTCGATACCGTGCTCGGCCTGGACCCGGGTGCGGGTTTCGGCGCCTGGATCGCTGGCGCGGATCTGCGTGGCGTCCAGGCCTTGGGCGCGCAGGCCGCCGATCAGGCTGGCAGCCATGTTGCCGGCGCCGATGAAAGCAATACGTGTCTTGCTCATGTCAGGTCCTTGAGGGAAAGAGTGAGTAAAGCATGGAATCAGACGGGGCCGTAGCTGCGGGCCCCGAACAGGGCGGTGCCGATACGCACCCAGGTCGCACCCTGCGCGATGGCGGCTTCCAAGTCATGGCTCATGCCCATGGACAGGGTATCAAGGCCAAGATTCAGGCCCTCCTGCAGCTGGCGCAGGCTGGCAAAGGCGGCTTCTTGCTCGGCGCGGTCTTCGCTGGGTTCGGGGATGGCCATCAGCCCGCGCAGGCGCAGGTTGGGCAGTGTGGCCACGGCATTGGCCAGGCCCGGCAAGTCCTCGGGCGCATAGCCCGATTTGCTGGCCTCGCCGCTGACATTCACCTGCAGGCAGATGTTCAGTGGCGGCAGGCTGGGTGGGCGCTGTTCAGACAGGCGTTGGGCGATCTTCAGGCGGTCCACGGAGTGTACCCAGTCGAAATGCTCGGCAATGGCTTTGGTCTTGTTCGACTGAATGGGGCCGATGAAGTGCCAGATCAAGGGCAAGTCCTGCAGGTCCTGCTGTTTGGCCAGGGCTTCCTGCAGGTAGTTCTCACCGAAATCGCATACCCCTGCGGCATGCAGCTCGCGGATGGCACTGGCCGGTTTGGTCTTGCTGACTGCCAGCAACGTGAGGCTGGCCGGGTCGCGCCCAGCCGCCTTGGCTGCGCTATCGATACGGGCGGCAAGGGCGCGAAGGTTGTCTGCTATGGTGGACATGGATCGATGCCGTTGGCTCAGGAGTCAGCGGCATTCTACCTGCTTGATGGCCGTTGGGGAGTCTCATGGACGTGACTGACCTGTTGGCTCGGGCTGGCGATGCAGGGGCGAGCGACCTGCACCTGGCCGCGGGCGAGATACCGATGCTGCGCGTGGAGGGTGAACTGCGGCGCATGGCGCTACCGAGCATGACGCCTTTGGCGTTGACCAATGCCCTGGCGCCGCTGCTCGATGAGCGCCGGCGCCAGCAGTGGGCGCAAGGTGACGAGCAGGACCTGGCACTGGAACTGCCCCCGCTTGGGCGCTTTCGCCTGAACCTGTTTCGCCAGTTGAATGGCCCGGCGGCCACCTTTCGCTTGATCCCGAAGCGGATCGCGACACTCGACGAGCTCGACCTTGAAGATGTGTTTCGTTCTGTTGCGCAGTGGACTGACGGCCTGATTCTGCTCGGTGGGCCTACCGGCAGTGGTAAGTCCAGCACGTTGGCGGCGCTGGTCGATCAGCTGAACCGGCAGCGGCCCTTGCACATCATCACCCTCGAAGACCCTGTCGAAGTTATCCACAGCAGCCAGCGAAGCCTGGTCAATCAGCGTGAGATCGGTCGACACTGCCGCGATTTTTCCCAAGGGTTGCGCAGCGCCTTGCGTCAGGACCCGGACGTGATCGTCATAGGCGAATTGCGCGACCTGGAGACGATTCGCCTGGCGTTGCGGGCTTCGGAGACCGGGCACCTGGTGTTGGCAACCGTACATACGCGCTCGGCTGCCGGTAGTGTCGACCGGCTGGTGGACGTGTTTGCCGCCGAGGAGAAACCGCTGGTGCGGGCGATGTTGGCGGAGTCATTGCGCATGGTGGTTGCGCAGGTGCTGGTCAAGCGTGCGGGGGGCGGGCGGGTGGCAGCCCGGGAGGTGCTGGTGGGTACGTCTGCGGTGCGCAACCTCATCCGCGAGGGGCGCATGGCGCAATTGAATTCGGTGATGCAGGCGGGTGCTGCGCAGGGTATGCGCACGATGGAGGGGGCATTGCAGCGATTGAAGGCGCAGGGATTGATCGGGGCCGTGTAGCGGTGGCCCCAGCAATCGATGGGTCGCCTGGCAGGTCAGCGCTTGGCCAGAGCCAACTGCTGCGGCTGCTTCGGCAGCACCCGCTTGGCCACGACGTAATGCTTCTGCCAGTAAGGCTTGCTCAGGTTGTCGATGCTCACCCGCTTGCCGCGGCGCGGTGCGTGGATGAAGCGATCGTTGCCCAGGTAGATGGCGACGTGGTTGACGCGGCGGCTCTTGATGTTGAAAAAGATCAGGTCGCCAGGCTTCAGGTCGCTTTTGGCCACCTTCACGCCGTGGCCCTTGGCCATGGCATTGGAGGTGCGCGGCAGGTCGACGTCAGCCACCTCGTTGAAGGCATACTTGACCAGCCCGCTGCAATCGAACCCTTTTTTAGGGCTGCTGCCGCCCCAAACATAAGGTGTGCCGAGCACATTCACGGCGCGGCTAAGCACGTCGCTGCTCTGTTTCGGCGACATGGCGGCGACCGGCAGGTTGTGCACCTGGCCAGCGTTAGTGGCGCGTGCACGCATCGCGATGTGCTTGCTCGGTGCGCGTTTCACCGTGGCATTGGTGGTATAGCCGGTGAAACCATTTGGAAGACGTTGCTCACGGTTGGTGGCGTGGGCGGCCAGGGGCAATAATAGGCAGAGGGTCAGCCATGTCTTTAACAAAGGCGGCATAGATGAAGCTCTTGTGAAGTTTTAATAGTGGTTTTGGTGTTGGCGCGCAACTTTATAACAGCTTTTCGATCAATTTTTGATCCGTTGGTCGATTGTCATGTTGCCGTACGTCGGCCTGCCGCGAAAAAGTCACATTTTTTTTTAGAAAATTTTCGGCTAACCCATGGGGGCTATGAATGAACAGTTATGAACACGGGGCGCCGTTTCACGACACCCACAGCAAGGTCATTGGCTACCTGTTGTGGATTTTCGGCTTCACCGGCTCGCACCGCTTCTACTACGGCAAGCCGATCACCGGGACCATTTGGTTCTTCACGCTGGGCTTGCTGGGCATAGGCTGGCTGATCGACCTGTTCCTGATCCCGTCGATGGACCGGGAGGCCGACTTACGCTTCCAGTCTGGGCGCATCGACTACAACATTGCCTGGGTACTGCTGACCTTCCTCGGCATTTTTGGCGTGCATCGCCTGTACCAGGGCAAGTGGATCACCGCGATCATCTACTTCTTTACCGGTGGCCTGTTCCTGGTGGGTGTGCTGTATGACTTCTGGACGCTGAACGGCCAGATTTCCCAGGCCAACGCCGAGCGCCGTTGAGCACAAAAAAGGCCTTGTCACGCTGAGCGACAAGGCCTTTTTCGTTACTGGCGGGTCTGCCGCTGCTGCAGTAGCAGGTTGCTGAACCCTGCGCCGGCCAGTTGCTTCTGCGCACCGGTCAACTGCTCGCGGTTGCTGTAGGGGCCGACCAGCACGCGGTACCAGGTTTCATCCTTGACCGTGCCTGATTCCACCTTCACCGTCTGGCCCAGCAGGATGATCTGCGCCCGCACCCTGTCGGCGTCAGCCTGCTTGCGGAACGAGCCCGCCTGAAGGAAGTACTGCGTGGTGGCTGCAGGTTTGATCACTGGTGGCGCCGGCGGTGGCGTCTGGCCCAGCAGTGCGGCCTGGGCGCGCGCAGTGTCGATTTTCGCCGCTTCGGCAGGTGTGACCGGGGTCACCGGCTGGGCTGGGACAGGCGGCGTCTTCTCAGGCACGGCTTCTGGCGGCACGATCACTTCCGACTCGGGCAGCAGGGTGTAGAAGTCATACTTGGGCTTTACCGGCTGCTGCGTCGTGGCCGTCGCGGTCTTGCCCGCTTCGGCCACTTTCGCGGGCTTCTGCTGATCGGGCTGGGCGCGCTTGATGTCGCCGCCCCCAGGCTCGAGCTTCATCAGGAAGACGATGAAGGCGCCGACCGTCAGGCCGACTGCCAGCCATATCCAGCCGGGAATCGGCTGTTTGGCCGGTGCCTGGGTGCGGCTTGCGCCGCGCTTCGGAGCTGGTTTTTTCTTGGCAGCCAACTTACATGCGCTCCAGGGTTTCCAGGCCGAGCAGCTCCAGACCTTGCTTCAGGGTGCGCCCCGTCAGGGCCGCCAGGCGCAGGCGGCTCTGCTGTTGCTCGGGGGTTTCGGCGGCGAGGATCGGGCAATTCTCGTAGAAGCTGGAGAACAGGCCGGCCAGGTCGTACAGGTAGGTGCACAACACGTGCGGGGTGCCTTTCTCGGCAACGTTGTTGAGGACTTCACCGAACTGCGCCAGGCGTGCAGCCAGGTCCTGCTCGTGGGCAGCCTGCAGCACGATGTGGCCATCCACCTCGTCAAAGCCCTTGCCCAGCTTGCGGAACACGCCGGCCACGCGGGTGTAGGCGTACAGCAGGTAAGGCGCGGTATTGCCTTCGAAGTTGAGCATCAGCTCGAAGTTGAAGCTGTAGTCGCTGGTACGGTGCTTCGACAGGTCTGCGTATTTCACCGCGCCGATACCGACCACTTCACCGATGCGGCGCAGTTCGTCCTCGGCCAGGCTCGGGTTTTTCTCCTTGACCAGGGCGTAGGCACGGTCCTTGGCCTCGGTGAGCAGGTCGATCAGCTTCACGGTGCCGCCATCGCGGGTCTTGAATGGGCGGCCATCGGCGCCGTTCATGGTGCCGAAGCCCATGTGTTCCATCTGCATCGGGTGGCCGACGAAACCGGCGCGGCGCGCCACTTCGAACACCTGGTTGAAATGCAGGGCCTGGCGTTGATCGACGAAGTACAGCGCGCGGTCGGCCTTGAGCACATTGCTGCGATAGCGCACGGCTGCCAGGTCGGTGGTGGCGTACAGGTAGCCGCCGTCGGCCTTCTGGACGATCACGGGCAACGGCTCGCCTTCGCTGTTCTTGAACTCTTCGAGGAACACGCACTGGGCGCCTTGGTCCTCGACCAGCAGGCCTTTGGCCTTGAGGTCGGCCACCACGTTGGCGAGGTCGGCGTTGTAGGCGCTTTCGCCCATCACGTCGGCCATGGTCAGTTTGACGTTGAGCAGCTCGTAGGTTTTCTGGCAGTGCGACAGTGAAATGTCCTTGAAGCGCGTCCACAGCGCCATGCACTCGGGGTCGCCGGCCTGCAGCTTGACCACCAGGCCTCGGGCGCGAGTGGCGAAATCCTCGGACTCGTCGAAGCGCTTCTTGGCCGCGCGGTAGAAGTTTTCCAGATCAGACAGCTCGTCGCTGGTGATCGGGTTTTCTTCCAGATAGGCCAGCAGCATGCCGAACTGAGTACCCCAGTCGCCCACGTGGTTCTGGCGGATGACCTCATCACCCAGGAACTCCAGGACGCGGGCGACGCTGTCACCGATGATGGTCGAGCGCAGGTGCCCGACGTGCATCTCCTTGGCCAGGTTCGGCGCCGATAGGTCGATCACGACCTTCTGCGTAGGGCCAGCCTTGCGCGCACCCAGGTGTGCATCGGCCAGGGCGGCATCCAGGCGGTTGGCCAGGGCGTCGGTGTTCTGGAAGAAGTTGAGGAAACCTGGGCCGGCGATCTCGACCTTGCTGATGTCGCTACTGGCCGGCAGGGCTGCAATCAGCTTTTCGGCCAGGTCGCGTGGTTTCATGCCGGCCGGCTTGGCCAGCATCATCGCGATGTTGCTGGCGAAGTCGCCGTGGGTCTTGTCCCGGGCGTTTTCCACCTGGATCGCCGGCGACAGCCCTTCAGGCAGCACACCGTCGGTGACGAGTTGGGTGAGGGCTTGCTGGATCAGCTGGCGAATGGTGTCTTTCATTGGGATCTCTTTTCGACCGCTAGCGCGGAGGAGCGCCTGGGTGCGCAGGTGGAAAAACTGGGCATTATCCGTTGCTGGGCTCGGGTTGCCAAGCTTCAAGCTTCAAGCCGCAAGCCGCAAGCCGCAAGCCGCAAGCCGCAAGCCGCAAGCCGCAAGCCGCAAGCCTCAAGCTGCAAGCTGCAAGAAAAAGCGCGATCGCCACCGGCCTGCTCTTGCTTGCCGCTTGCAGCTTGCCGCTTGCCGCTCAATAGAGGTCAACCGGGTCGACATCCAGCGACCAGCGTACTTGCCGGCCGCCTGGAAGCTGCTCCAGCACCAGTAGCCAGGCACTGATCAGACGATGCAGTGGTGCCCGGGTTTCGGCCTGTATCAATAGCTGCGCACGGAAGCGCCCGGCTTTGCGCTCCATCGGAGCAGGCACCGGGCCCAACAGTTCAATGCCAGGCAAGTGTTGCTCCGTCACCAGGCGCTGCGCTGCGCTGCAGGCTTCGTCCAAGAAGCCTTCGGCCTGCCCGGGCTTGTGCGCTTCGGCGCGCAGCAGGGCAAGGTGGGAATACGGTGGCAGGCCGGCGGCGCGGCGTTCGTCCAGGGCCTGTTCGGCAAAGGCGAAATAGCCTTGCTCGGTCAACTGCACCAACAGCGGGTGGTCGGCCAGGTGCGTCTGGATGACCACCTTGCCGGGCTCCTCGGCACGCCCGGCGCGCCCGGCCACCTGCACGATCAGTTGTGCCATGCGCTCGGTGGCGCGGAAGTCACCAGAGAACAGCCCGCCATCGGCATCGAGAATCGCGACCAAGGTAACCCGGGGGAAGTGATGCCCCTTGGCCAGCATCTGCGTCCCGACCAGGATGCTCGGCTGGCCGCGCTGGATGGTGCTGAACAAATTGTGCATGGCGTCCTTGCGGGCCGTGCTGTCGCGGTCGACCCGCAGGATCGGGTAATCGGGGAACAAGACCTTCAGGCGTTCCTCGGCGCGCTCGGTACCTGCACCTACCGGGCGCAAGTCGACATGGTTGCACTTGGGGCACTGGTGCGGCAGGCGTTCGTCGTAGCCGCAATGGTGGCAGCGCAGTACGCCGGCGCGCTGATGCACGGTCATGCGCGCATCGCAGCGCGGGCATTCGCTGAGCCAGCCGCAGTCGTGGCACAGCAGCGTCGGGGCGAAGCCACGGCGGTTGAGGAAAACCAGCACTTGCTGGCCTGCTTCCAGTGTCTGGCGGATGGCCTGTTGCAGCGGGCCGCTGATGCCGCTGTCCAGCGGCAGGCTTTTCACATCCAGGCGTAGCATGCGTGGTGGGCGCGCGCCTCCGGCGCGCTGGTTCATGCGCAGCAGGCGGTAGCGACCGGTCAGGGCATTGTGCAGGGTTTCCAGCGACGGGGTGGCCGAGCCGAGCAGGATCGGGATGTTTTCCTGGTGCGCGCGCACCATCGCCAGGTCGCGGGCGTGGTAGCGCAGGCCTTCCTGCTGTTTATAGGAGCCGTCATGCTCCTCGTCGATGATGATCAGGCCCGGGTTCTTCATCGGCGTGAACAGCGCCGAACGCGTGCCGATGATGATATCGGCCTCGCCATCTCGCGCCGCCAGCCAGGCGTCGAGGCGTTCGCGGTCATTGACGGCCGAATGCACCAGGGCGATGCGTGCGTTGAAACGCTGTTCGAAACGCGCCAGGGTTTGCGGGCCGAGGTTGATTTCCGGGATCAGCACCAGCGCCTGCTTTCCAGCCTCCAGGGTTTCGCGGATCAGTTGCAGGTAGACCTCGGTCTTGCCGCTGCCGGTAACGCCAGCCAGCAGAAACGCATTGAAGCCGTCAAAGCCATCGCGCACGGCCTCGAAGGCCACTCGCTGCTCTTCGTTTAGCGGCAGTTCCGGCTGGGCCAGCCAGTGCTCATGGCGCTGTTCCGGCAGGTGACGGCGTGTTTCGAGCTGAACCAGGTCCTTGGCCAGTAACAGGTCAAGGCTGTCCTTGTTGAGGTTGAGCTTGCTCAGCAGGCTGTGCGCGACGCCGTGCGGGTGCTGCGCCAGCGTTCTGAGAGCGTCCCGCTGGCGCGGTGCGCGGGCGATGCGCGGGTCTTCCAGGCGGGCGCCTGGGGCCACGTGCCAGAAGCGCTCCTGGCGCATCTCGGCCGGCTCGCCTTGGCGCAGCAAGGTCGGCAAAGCCCAGCTCAGGGTGTCGCCGAGGCTGTGCTGGTAGTATTGGGCTGTCCACAGGCACAGCTTGAACAGCGGTGCAGGGACCGGTGAAACCGGGTCGAGCAGGGCGCTGGCCGGCTTCAGCTTGTCGGCAGGGACCTCGCTGTGGTCGCAGACCTCCACCAGCACGCCGATCATCTCGCGGCGGCCGAACGGCACGCGGATGCGCATTCCGGGGGTCAGTGCCTGGCGCGCCATGCTCGCCGGCGCCCTGTAATCGAACAGGCGACGCAGGGGGGAAGGCAGGGCAAGGCGTAGAATGACGTCGGACACGCGTAAGGTCTCGCAGGGCGTTTCAAAGACTGGCGAGCCTAGCAGACGACAGTCGGTGCAAGCGACAACTTGCGTCGAGGCGGCGCTCTGGTATTATTCCCCGCCTAATTACGTGCGGTATTCAACAATTGGTGTTGGGTGGCGGCACGCAGCTCGAGGAAGTGACCATGAAAGCTGATATTCATCCGAACTACGAAGCAGTTGCTGTGACCTGCAGCTGCGGCAACAAATTCGAAACCCGTTCGACCCTGGGCAACACCCTGGCGATCGACGTTTGCAACCTGTGCCACCCGTTCTACACCGGTAAGCAGAAAGTGCTGGACACCGGTGGCCGCGTTCAGCGCTTCGCCGATCGCTTCGGTATGTTCGGTACCAAGAAGTAATCATGCGCATGGCGAACCCTTCGGGTTTCGCGTTGTTGCTGAAAAAGGCGCCCCTTGTGGGCGCCTTTTTTGTGGGCGCTCTTTGGCAGATGTCGGCCCTGGCGTTTTGCCCGTTGCCGGACGGGCCGCAGAGCGCGGCGGTGCGCCAGGTGGTCGATGGCGACACGCTGCGCCTTACCGACGGTCGCAGTGTGCGCATGATTGGCATCAACGCCCCGGAGGTCGGGCGTAAGGGGCGCGCCAGCGAGCCTTTTGCAGTGACTGCCAAGCAGCGTTTGCAAGCGCTGGTCAAGGCCAGCGACGGCCGTGTCTGGTTGGTGCCCGGCGTCGAGCCCAAGGACAAGTATGGGCGGACCCTGGCGCACGTTTACGCCCGCAATGGCGACAATCTTGAAGCGCGGTTGCTTAGCGAGGGGCTTGGTTACCGCGTCGCGGTTGCGCCCAATGTGCGCCTGGTGGCCTGCCAACAGCTGGCCGAGCAATCAGCGCGCAAGGCAGGCGCTGGCCTTTGGCGCAGTTCACCGGTGCTGCGCGCCAGCCAGGTCCGCCAGTCGGGCTTTGCGGTGATCGGCGGCAGTATTCGCAATATTGCGCGCAATCGTGGTGGCATCTGGCTGGAGCTGGAAACCGACGTGGTGTTGCAGGTTCCCGCTCGTCTGCAACGCAACTTCCCCGCCGGCTTCTTCGATAACCTCAAAGGACGCCAGGTCGAGGCGCGTGGCTGGGTGCTGGATCGTTCCCGCAAGGGTGGGCTCAAGCCGGGGCAGCGACGCTGGGTGTTACCAATCACCGATCCGAGCATGCTTGAACGTATTTCGAGCTGAAAAGATGTAGACATTTCGCTGTTAGATTGTACACACTGTAGTTCGAATGCCCCCGTGTGTTATAGCGTAAAGTCTTAGGCTAAAGGCCTTGACACAAGTGACCGGCCAGTCTTGTGGCTCCCCGGCTCTTTGCGTATCCTCGGCGGTCCGTCAGAACAGTAAATAGCGGAATGCCCACCATGTCAGACCTGAAAACCGCCGCTCTCGAATACCACGCTCAACCTCGTCCGGGGAAACTGAGCGTCGAGCTCTCCAAGCCCACTGCCACCGCCCGTGATCTCGCCCTGGCCTACAGCCCAGGCGTTGCAGAACCGGTGCGTGAAATTGGCCGTGATCCTGAGCTGGCCTACAAATACACTGGCAAGGGCAACCTTGTTGCAGTTATTTCTGATGGCACCGCCATCCTCGGTCTGGGTGACCTTGGCCCACTGGCTTCCAAGCCGGTCATGGAAGGCAAGGGCGTTCTGTTCAAGCGTTTCGCCGGTATCGACGTATTCGATATCGAAGTCGAGTCGGAAAGCCCGCAAGCGTTCATCGACACCGTTCGCCGCATCTCGATCACCTTCGGTGGCATCAACCTCGAAGACATCAAGGCGCCAGAGTGCTTCGAGATCGAGCGCACCCTGATCGAGCAGTGCGACATCCCTGTGTTCCACGATGACCAGCACGGCACCGCTATCGTTACCGCGGCCGGCATGATCAACGCCCTGGAAATCGCGGGCAAGAAGCTTGAAGACGCCAAGATCGTCTGCCTGGGGGCTGGCGCTGCCGCCATCTCTTGCATGAAGCTGCTGGTCAGCATGGGTGCCAAGGTCGAAAACATCTTCATGATCGACCGCAGCGGCGTTATCCACGCTGGCCGTGACGATCTGAACCAGTACAAGGCCCAGTTCGCTCACGCTACCGACAAGCGCACCCTGGCTGATGCACTGGACGGCGCCGATGTATTCGTTGGCCTGTCCGGCCCGAACCTGCTGAGCGCGGAAGGCCTGAAGTCGATGGCTGCCAACCCGATCGTGTTCGCCTGCTCGAACCCGGACCCGGAGATCTCGCCAGAGCTGGCTCATGCCACCCGCAGCGACGTGATCATGGCGACCGGTCGTTCCGACTACCCGAACCAAGTCAACAACGTGCTGGGCTTCCCGTTCATCTTCCGTGGTGCCCTGGACGTTCGCGCCAAGCGTATCAACGAAGAAATGAAGATCGCCGCAGCCATCGCACTGAAGGACCTGGCCAAGCTGCCGGTGCCTAAGGAAGTTTGCGAAGCCTATGGCGTGGAAGGCCTGGAGTTCGGTCGTGAGTACATCATTCCGAAGCCACTGGACGCCCGCCTGATCACCGTCGTTTCCGATGCCGTAGCCAAGGCTGCCATCGAATCCGGCGTAGCTACCCTGCCATATCCGAAGCACTACCCGCTCAACAGCGTGGACGAAGTGTTCAACGGCTGAAGCAAGGCGCAAAAAAGAACCGGCTCAAATGAGCCGGTTTTTTTTTGCTTCGAGCTGCAAGCTGCAAGCTGCAAGCTTCAAGCTGCAAGCTACAAGCCTGACCGCGTCAGCATTGACTGGCGCGGTGGGTCAGTCAGCCGAGAACAGCTTGCCGCTTGCCGCTTGCAGCTTGCAGCTCAAGATACAAGCTACAAGCCTGACCGCGTCAGCATTGACTGGCGCGGTGGGTCAGTCAGCCGAGAACAGCTTGCCGCTTGCCGCTTGAGGCTTGCCGCTTAAAACAGATCCATGGGCGCCGCTTCGTCGGCTGGGAGGGGGCTGCCCGGGGCTGCTCCGTTGCCGAGTTCGTCAACCGAGGGGGGCGAATCTTCAGCTTTGAACAGCTCGAAATAGGCGTTAGGCGTGCTCGGGGAGGCGGCGCGGCCGCTCACCGGGTCGACCCGCAGGCTGAGGATGCCTTCCGGTTCTGCAGGCGGATGGTTGGGTTTGTCCTTGAGCGCCGCGCCCATGAAGCTCATCCAGATCGGCAGTGCAGCCGTCCCGCCATATTCGCGGCGGCCCAGGGTTTCCGGCTGGTCGAAACCTACCCACACGGTAGTGACGTAATCGGCATTGTAGCCAGAGAACCAGGCATCCTTGGACTCGTTGGTGGTGCCGGTCTTGCCCGCCAGGTCCGTACGGCCCAAGGCCAGGGCACGGCGCCCGGTGCCGCGTTTGATTACGTCCTGCAGCATGCTGGTCAGGATATAGGTGGTACGGCCATCGATGATCTGCTCGGCGGTTACCGGCACTTGTGGAGCAGGGGCCGGCTGGTTCGCAGCCGACTGCCCCTCACCTGGCAGCGACGCCGTGCTGATCGGTTGCTCTGGTGCAGCGAGGCCCGCATCGTCCTCGGCGCCCTGCGGCACGCGCGCAGGGTTGGCGGTGAACAGCGTCTCACCGTTGCGGCTCTCGATGCGCTCGATCAGGTACGGGTTGATCTTGTAACCACCGTTGGCGAAGGTGCTCCAGCCGGTGGCGATTTCCATCGGCGTCAGGGTCGCGGTGCCCAATGCCAGCGAAAGGTTGGGCGGCAAGTCCTGCTTGTTGAAGCCGAACTTGGTGATGTAGTCGATGGTGCGGCCTACGCCCATGGCCTGCAGCAGGCGGATCGATACCAGGTTGCGCGACTTGTACAGCGCTTCGCGCATACGAATCGGGCCGAGGAAGGTGTTGGTGTCATTCTTGGGCCGCCATTCCTTGTCCAGGGATTCGTCGACGAACACGATCGGCGCGTCGTTGACCAAGCTGGAGGCGGTATACCCGCTGTCCAGTGCCGCACTATAGATGAAGGGCTTGAAGCTCGAACCGGGCTGGCGCTTGGCCTGCATGGCGCGGTTGTAGTTGCTCTGCTCGAACGAGAAGCCGCCAACCAGTGCACGAATGGCGCCGTTGTAAGGGTCCAGCGTGATCAGCGCGCTCTGCGCTGCCGGCACCTGGCTGAATTTGAGTGTGCCGTCGTCCAGGCGCTGCACGCGTATCAGGTCGCCGACCTGGGCCACATCCGCCGGCGATTGTGGCGCCCGGCCCTGAGCATTGCTATTGATGAACGGCCGCGCCCACTTCATGGTGTCCCAGGCGATGTCTTCTTCCTTGCCGCCACGGGTCAGCACCTTCAGGCCACTCTTCTCGACCTGGGTGACGATGGCCGGTTCCAGCCCGCCCAAGGTGCGCTGCTTGTTCAATTCCTGCAGCCAGGCAGCCTGGCCTTTGCCCGGGAAGCGCGATTCAGGGCCGCGGTAGCCGTGGCGCTCATCATAATCGGACAGGCCACCGTGAACGGCCTTGTTGGCCATTTCCTGCATGTCGCTCGGCACGGTGGTGGTGACGCGGAAGCCCTCGGTATACGCCTCGCTGCCATAGCGGCCGACCATTTCAGCCCGGGCCATCTCGGCGATGTAGGGCGCATTCACCTCTGGTGCCGATACGTGGTAGCTGGCGTTGAGCGGTTCGGCCAGGGCGGCCTGGTAGCTCGCCTCGTCGATCTTGCCGAGCTTGTACATGCGGCCCAGGATCCAGTCGCGGCGCTCTTTTGCGCGCGCCGGGTTGGCCAGAGGGTTGAAGCGCGACGGCGCCTTGGGCAGGCCAGCGATCATCGCCATCTGCGCCAGGCTCACGTCACGGATCGACTTGCCATAGTAAACCTGTGCGGCAGCGTCGATGCCGTAGGCGCGGTTGCCCAGGTAGATCTTGTTCACGTACAGCTCAAGGATCTCGTCCTTGGTCAGTTCGCGCTCGATCTGCAGGGCCAGCAGAATCTCGTTGGTCTTGCGCGAGAAGCTGCGCTCGCTGGTGAGGAAGTAGTTCTTCGCCACCTGCATGGTAATTGTGCTGCCGCCGGTCTGTATGTGACCGGTTTTCACCAGTTGGGTCGCGGCGCGCATCAGGCTGCCCGGGTCGACGCCGTAGTGATTGAGGAAATTGTCGTCCTCGGCTGACAGAAGCGCCTGTATGAATTGCGGGGGAATGTCCGCGAAGCGGATGGGCGAGCGGCGCATTTCGCCAAATTCAGCGATCAGCTTGCCATCGCTGCTGTACACCCTCAGGGGTATCTGCAACTGGATGCTTCTGAGCGAATCGACCGACGGCAGGTTGGGGCTAAGATACAGAAACGCACCGCTCACACCGAGTACGAGCGCGCAGATGACTGCGACGAAAGACCACCAGAAGAACTTCAGCAGGCGTATCAAGGCTTTTGGGTGTCCAGGTTGAGGGGTGAGTTGCGCACGGAGCCGGCGGACGAAAAAACGCTGGGCATTATAAGCATTTTTCGCCTCGCCGGGTGACCGGCCGGGCAGCCCGCTGCACCGTCTGGCCATCGAGCCTGGGTGCTGGTGCGGGTTTCAGGGCTGACACAGAGGAGCAGCGATGCTTGGACGCATGGGCAAGGATGCCGGTTCACTGTTGGGGGTTGAAATCGCCGCCGATTCGGTTCGGCTTGTACAACTGCAACGCAGAAAAGGGCGCTGCGAGCGTCTTGCCTGGGAGGCCGAGCCGTTCGAGCCCGCAGGTGCTGGTGAGTGGTGGCAGGTGCCCGATCGCGTAGTGGCGGCGCTGCATCGCGCTTGCCGGCGCAGTGGCAGCCGCCAGCGGCGGGCCGCAGTGGCGCTGCCTGCCTCGCAGGTGATCTGCAAGTTGTGCCAGCTACCGGCCGACCAGCCGGTGGCCGAGATGGAGGCGCAACTCTTGGCTGATGCGGACAGGTTGTTTCCTTTTCCGCTGGAAGAGTTGGTGATGGACTTCCAGGTTTTGGGGCCTTCCTGTGGTCAGGCTGACGCGCGTGATGTTCTGGTGGTGGCTTGCCGGCAGACCGTGCTGCAGCCGTTGGAAGCGCTGTTCGACGAGGCCGGCCTGCTGCTGGAGGTCGTGGAGGTCGACAGCATCGCCTTGTGGCGAATGATGCCGCAACCGCGTGCAGACGGCTCCGCGCTGCTGCGCCTCGAACCTGGTAGCGCTACGCTGCATGGCTGGTCTGAAGGTGTGTTGCCGCAGCGGCGCGAAGTGCCCTTGGCCCGGCTGGATGAACTGTTTGTCGATAACCCGCAGGTGCAGGACCTGCTTCTGACTGGAAGCCTGCTGCTTGAGCAAGGTCGGCTCGATCAGTTGTGCAGCCAGTTGAATAGGCCTTGCCGGCCATTGCCGCAGGTGGCTGGCCTTGCATGCCACGACGGCGACATGGCACTGGCGACTGCCCTGGCGCTGGGGGCTTTGCGCTGATGCTGCGTATCAATCTTCTGCCCTGGCGCGAGCAGCAGCGCCAGGCAGCACTTCGCCGCTTTCAATTCAGGCTGATTGGCGGCGTGGTGCTGGCGCTTTGTGTGGTGTTGTTGATGGACCAGCTGGCACGCCAGCGCGCGCAGCATCAGTTGGCTGCCAACCTGGGCCGGCAGGCCGCCATCGCTGGTCTCGATACGCAGTTGCAGCAGCTTGACGTCATTCACCAGGCCCTCGACGCAGCACAGGCCCAAACCGCTCTGCTGGACGCTCTGTTCGCTGATCGAGGGTATCTGACGGCGCTGTTCAGCGCGCTGGAGCGGGCATTACCCGAGGGCGTTCAGGTGGTCGAACTGAAGGTCGAGGGTGAGCGGTTGCACGTGGTCGGGCTGGCTGCGTCCAGTGCTGTGATAGCGCAATTGATGCGCGATCTCGGGCGCTCCGGGGTATTGCTCGACCTGGAGCTGAAGCGGATCGAGAGCTTGCCTGCTGGCGAGAAGTTTTTGCTGCAGGCGCGGATGTCGGCCTCTTGGTCGTGAAACTGCGCACCCGTCTGGACTGGCAGGCGCTCGTGGCGCGCTCGCGCCTGTTCCGGTGTGCCCTGCCGATAGCTGCGGGGTGCCTGGTCGTTGCGGCAGGCTGCCTGATGCGTTGGCCGGAATGGCGGCAACTGCAGCACACAGCGCAGGCAAACCAAAAGGCCCTTGATGACAAGCACCAGGCCAAGGCCGCCCAGGTATCGGCTCGTGTGCATGCTCCGCAAGCGCTGAGCGACGCCCAGCGGCACTTGGACGATATGCGATGGCGGCTGGCGGCCGGCGGCGAAATCAGCGATCTGCTCGACCAATTGGCCGCATCGGGGCATGTGCATGGGCTGCATTTCGAGCGGCTTGAGGTACTGGATGAGCAGAATCAGCCAGGTTTTGGCCGAACACCGCTGGATGTGCAGGTCGTGGGGCGTTACGCGGCACTGCGAATGTGGCTCGATGATTGGCTTGGGCAGGTTCGCCTGCTGCGTGCCGGTGATATGCATCTGGCCAGTGCTCATGGCAGGCCGGGCGTGTTGAGGTTAAGGCTGCGTGTCGACGCCTTCCACGCCGATGGGGCGGTGGCAGAGCCGGAATCACTGGCTTGGCTGCCTGCGCGTGATCAGGTCAGGCCAGCTGTGGCCGACCCCTTTTCAAGCTGGTCGGGCCGCGCTGTCAGGCAAGGGCTCGCCAACATACCGCTCGCTCAGCTGGAAATGGTCGGCAGCTTGTCCCGAGGCATGCAGCACGAGGCTCTGCTGTTGTCTGCAGGGCGGCTCTATCGCGTGCGTTCCGGTGACCGGCTGGGGCGCGATGAGGGGGTGGTGGTGCGCGTGGACGCGCAACAGGTCGAGGTGTGCGAACGGTTGTTCGTGGGGGGCATTTGGCGCGAGCGCACCACAGTGCTGACACTCAGGAAGGGCGTGGACAGGGAGATCACGCGGGACAATGAACGGGATGATGAAGTGGCTGGTGGCGGCCTTGCTGCCGATGCCTTCGCTGGCAGCGACGCCTTATCAGGGTGAACCGGTTTCGCTGAACTTCCAGGACGTGGAAGTGCGCCTTGTGTTGCAGGTGCTGGCCGATTATGCCGGCATCAACCTGGTCGCCAGCGACACGGTGCAGGGCAGTATCACCTTGCGTCTGCAGGATGTTCCGTGGGATCAGGCGCTGGAATTGGTGCTGCGCAGCAAGGGGCTGGCCCGGCGGGAAGAAGGCAAGGTACTGGTGGTGGCGCCAGCGGCTGAGCTGGCCGAACAGGCGCTGGGGGCGCGTATGGGGTTGGAGTTGGAGGCCCAGTCGCAGCCGTTGCGCCGGGAGTTGCTGCCGATACAACACGCCGCGGCCCCAGAACTTGCCGAGTTGCTGCTGGCTACGTTGGCCGATGACGGCATTCTGACTGGGCGCGGTAGTTTGCATGTGGATGTGCGCACCAATACGCTGGTCGCTCACCAGCCTGAGGGCCGGCTTGCCGAGTTGCGCCAGTTGGTTGCGCAGCTGGATGTGCCTGTACGGCAGGTCGAGATCGAGGCCCGCATCGTGGAGGCCAATGTCGATTACGAGCACAGCCTTGGGGTGCGCTGGGGCCCGCGTCTCTATGGCGAAGCCCCTGCGTTGGGCGCGGACGTATTTGTCGATCTTGGGGTGGAGCGGGCCGGTTCCAGCATCGGCTTGGGCGTATTGCGCGGGGGCGTGCTGCTGGACCTTGAACTCAGCGCCATGGAGAAGACCGGTAATGGCGAAATCATCTCCCAGCCCAAGGTGGTAACGGCCAATAACGAGACTGCCCGTATCCTCAAAGGCACAGAAGTCCCTTACCAGGAGACCTCTAAGAGTGGCGCTACGTCGGTTGCATTCCGCGAGGCGTCGCTGTCGCTGGAGGTCACGCCGCAGATTACGCCGGACGGCAAGGTGATCATGACGGTCAAGGTGACCAAGGACGAGCCTGATTTCGTCAATGCCTTGAACGATGTGCCGCCGATCCGCAAGAACGAGGTCAATGCCAAGGTCCGGGTAGCGGATGGGGAAACCATCGTCATTGGCGGTGTGTACTCGACCACGCAAAACAATGTGGTCGACAAGGTGCCATTTTTCGGCGATCTGCCGTATGTTGGGCGGCTGTTTCGACGCGATGTATTACAAGAGAAAAAATCCGAGCTGCTGGTCTTCCTGACTCCGCGTATCATGAGTGACCAGGCGATTGCTGTGAGTCGTTGATTCTGTGCGAAATTTGATACTTGTAGGGCCCATGGGCGCTGGAAAAAGCACCATCGGGCGCCTGTTGGCCAAAGAGCTGCGCCTGCTGTTCAAAGATTCCGACAAGGAAATCGAACTGCGAACCGGCGCCAATATCCCGTGGATCTTCGACAAAGAAGGCGAGCCGGGTTTCCGTGACCGTGAGCAGGCGATGATCGCCGAGCTCTGCGCGCTCGATGGCGTGGTCGTGGCGACCGGCGGCGGTGCGGTCATGCGCGAGGCCAACCGCCACGCGCTGCACCATGGCGGCCGGGTGATCTACCTGCATGCCTCGGTGGAGCAGCAAGTGGGGCGTACTGCGCGCGATCGCAATCGGCCATTGCTGCGTACCGCCAATCCGGAGGCGACCTTGCGTAACCTGCTCGAGGCGCGCGACCCGCTGTACCGTGAGATCGCCGACATCGTGGTGGAAACCGACGAACGGCCGCCGCGCATGGTCGTACTGGATATTCTCGAACGCTTGCAGCAATTGCCGCCCCGGTAGGCCGGGACTATTCTCGGCCAGGGCCGAGGTGAGGTTCAACGTTACCGCGTGGGTCGCTCAGCCGGCGCCGCGCCCAAGTACATTGTGGGGATACATGCAGACACTTAAGGTCGACCTGGGCGAGCGTAGCTACCCGATCTACATTGGCGAAGGCCTGCTTGACCAGCCAGAACTGCTGGCGCCGCATATTGCCGGCCGGCAGGTTGCCATCGTTTCCAACGAGACCGTCGCGCCCCTGTATCTCGAACGTCTGAGCAAGACGCTGGGTGCCTATTCGGTGCTGCCAGTGATTCTTCCGGATGGCGAAGCCCACAAGAACTGGGAAACCCTGCAGTTGATCTTCGACGGCCTGCTGCGCGCCCGGCACGACCGCCGCACCACGGTGGTGGCGCTCGGTGGTGGCGTTATCGGCGACATGGCCGGCTTCGCTGCCGCGTGCTATCAGCGTGGCGTCGATTTCATCCAGGTCCCCACCACCCTGCTTTCCCAGGTCGACTCCTCTGTTGGAGGCAAGACCGGCATCAACCACCCGCTGGGCAAGAACATGGTAGGTGCGTTCTATCAGCCCAATGCCGTGCTGATCGACACCGCCACCCTCAAGACCCTGCCCGAGCGCGAGCTGTCGGCGGGCCTTGCCGAAGTGATCAAGTACGGGCTGATCTGCGACAAGCCCTTCCTCGGTTGGCTCGAAGACAATATCAAGGCCTTGCGCGCCCTTGAACCTGCGGCGCTGACCGAAGCGATCCAGCGCTCATGTGCAGCCAAGGCCGCCGTGGTCGGGGCTGATGAACGTGAGTCCGGTGTGCGCGCGACGCTCAACCTGGGGCATACCTTCGGGCATGCCATCGAAACGCACATGGGCTACGGTGTCTGGTTGCACGGCGAAGCCGTGGCAGCGGGCACGGTGATGGCTCTGGAGATGTCGATGCGCCTGGGCTGGATCGACCAGTCCGAGCGCGATCGCGCAATCCGCCTGCTGCAGGATGCAGGTTTGCCGGTGGTGCCACCACAGGAAATGACCCCGGCGCATTTCATGGAGCATATGGCGGTCGACAAGAAGGTGATCGATGGGCGTTTGCGTCTGGTGCTCCTGCGCCAGATGGGCGAAGCCGTGGTGACCGACGACTATCCGAAAGAGGTTCTTCAGGCCACGCTGTCGGCGGATTACCGCGCGATCGTGGCCCAGCTTTGAGGTTGTGACAGCGCAATGACCAGTTTGCATGCCGATGAGGCGTTTCTCGACCATTACCAGTTGAGCCACGATCCGTTCGCGCCGCGTGTGCCCGGCTTCAAGTTTTTCCCTGCCCAGCGCAAGCCTGTGCTCGGCCAACTGCACCACCTGGCCCGTTACAGCCAGCTGATGCTGGTGGTTACAGGGCCTGTAGGCAGTGGTAAAACCTTGCTGCGCCAGGCCTTGGTGGCCAGCACCAACAAGCAGTCGGTGCAGAGCGTAGTGGTCTCGGCCCGTAGCGCCAGCGATGCCGCCAGTGTGCTGGGCCAGGTGGCCCAGGCGCTTGAGCTGGCCACGGCGGACGTTCAGGCGATCCTCTCCAAGGTAGTCCAGCTTGCCCTCACCGGGCAGGAAGTCTATTTACTGGTGGACGATGCGGAACAACTCGACGAGTCGGCACTCCAAGCGTTGCTGGAGCTGGCTGCAGGTGTCCCGGAGGGGCGCCCGCACGTGTTCCTGTTCGGCGAAGCGTCGCTGATCGCCGGGTTGGACGAGATCCCTGTCGAGGAAGAGCGTTTCCACGTCATTGAACTCGCGCCCTACAGCGAGGAAGAGACCCGCGAGTACCTGGAGCAGCGCCTGGAAGGGGCAGGCCGGGGCATCGAGGTGTTCACCCATGAGCAGATCGTCGATATTCACGAACACTCCGACGGGTGGCCCGGCAATATCAACCAGGTTGCCCGCGATACTTTGATCGAAGCCATGATCGCCAGCCGTAGTTCGGCGAAGCGACCAACCATGGGGTTCAAAATGCCTAAGAAACACGTGCTCGCGCTGTCCGCTGTCGTTGTGGTCGCCGTTGCTGCTGCGGTTCTCATGCCCAAGAAAAGCGACAAGGCGGCCACGGATGCGCCGACGGCCCAAGCCCAATTGCCGCTGGGGGAAGGAAAGCCTGCTGACCCGGCGATCGAGTTCTCAGGGTCGTCGCAGCCGATGCCACTGCCGCTGGTTGGCCAGTCGCAGCCGGTGATGCGCGAGCCTCTGGCGCAGGCCGCCGGCATGGGGGATGGTGAAGAAGGTGGCCCGGCGGACAGCACTGCGCTGCAGCCGGGCAATCCGCCGACGGTCACGACCATCGCACCACCGCAGGGTGAGGCTGCCGGCCCTGCACCCACCATGGCCCAGGCCGCTACCAGCGCGCCGCCGGCTCAGCCGGTTGCTCCTGCGCAGAAGCCGGTAGCAACCCAGCCGGCCAAGCCGGTTGCACCTGCCAAGCCTGCTCCGGCACCGACCCAGGTTGCCACCGCCAAGCCCGCCGCCAAACCGGCTGGCGGGAGCGGTAACAGCGGCTGGTATACCGGGCAGAAGCCTGGCAACTATGTCGTGCAGATCCTTGGTACCAGCTCCGAAGCGTCGGCGCAGGCCTTCGTCAAGGCGCAGGGTGGCGACTATCGCTACTTCAAGAAAACCCTGCAGGGCAAGCCGCTTTACGTGGTCACTTATGGTAGCTTCGCCAACCGCGATGCAGCGGTTGCGGCAATCAAGAACTTGCCAGCGAAGGTTCAGGCTGGTAAACCTTGGCCACGTACTGTAGCCAGCGTCCAACAAGAGCTGGCCACGGCCCGCTGATACCTTCCGGGCGGCACCACCCCGCCGCCCAGTTGCTGAGCGATAACTGACTTTCGTCTAGCCTGCTGCGCCCGAGCGCGGCAGGCTTTTCTGTCCCAGGCTGCCGGCCACAAGCCAATCTTGCAGTCAGGGCTGAAACGCTTCAGACTCAAGCCAAGGCGCTATCACGGCGCATGGCGTAAAACATTCAATATTGCGACATAAATTTTCAATGGTGAGACATGAAAATTTGTGGGCATCGCTGTCGCTGTGCAACAATGGTTTTCCATGGCCACCGCAAAAAAGCTGGCATTTGATCGGCGTGGATGGTAAGTGGTTGTTAAAAAAGAGATTTGCCTCCGGTTGAGAGGTGAACCTGGTGAGAAAGTGTCTATGAAAACAGGTCTGTACCATCCCGAAGAATTCAAGGACAACTGTGGTTTTGGCCTGATCGCCCATATGACGGGCGAACCGAGCCACCACCTTCTGCAAACTGCCATGCAGGCCCTGACTTGCATGACCCACCGCGGCGGTATCAACGCCGACGGCAAGACCGGTGACGGTTGCGGTCTGCTCATGCAGAAACCCGATCAATTCCTGCGTGCCGTAGCCGAGGAACATTTTGCCGTCGAGCTGCCAAAGCAGTACGCCGTTGGCATGGTGTTCTTCAACCAGGACCCGGTAAAAGCCGAAGCTGCTCGCGCCAACATGGACCGCGAAATCATCGCTGCCGGCCTGACCCTGGTTGGCTGGCGCAAAGTCCCGATCGACACCAGCGTGCTCGGCCGCCTGGCGCTGGAGCGCCTGCCGCAGATCGAACAGGTGTTCATCGGCGGTGAAGGCCTGAGCGATCAGGAATTCGCCATCAAGCTGTTCAGTGCCCGTCGCCGTTCGTCCGTGGCCAACGCCCACGACGCCGACCACTACATCTGCAGCTTCTCGCACAAGACCATCATCTACAAAGGCCTGATGATGCCGCGCGATCTCGCGGCCTTCTATCCGGACCTGGACGACGAGCGCCTGCAAACCGCGATCTGCGTGTTCCACCAGCGCTTCTCCACCAACACCCTGCCGAAATGGCCGCTGGCGCAGCCGTTCCGCTTCCTCGCCCACAATGGCGAGATCAATACCATCACCGGTAACCGCAACTGGGCCATGGCCCGTCGCACCAAGTTCGCCAACGACCAGATCCCCGACCTCGAAGAGCTCGGCCCGCTGGTCAACCGCGTTGGTTCCGACTCCTCGAGCATGGACAACATGCTGGAGCTGATGGTCACCGGCGGCATCGACCTGTTCCGCGGCGTGCGCATGCTGGTACCGCCAGCCTGGCAGAACGTCGAGACCATGGACGCCGACCTGCGCGCGTTCTATGAATACAACTCCATGCACATGGAGCCGTGGGATGGCCCGGCCGGCATCGTCATGACCGAAGGCCGCCATGCGGTGTGCCTGCTTGACCGCAACGGCCTGCGCCCGGCGCGCTGGGTGACCACCAAGAATGGCTATATCACCCTGGCGTCGGAAATCGGCGTCTGGGACTACAAGCCTGAAGATGTCATCGCCAAGGGGCGTGTCGGCCCAGGCCAGATCTTCGCCGTGGACACCGAGACCGGTCACATCCTCGACACCGATGCCATCGACAACCGGCTGAAGTCGCGCCACCCGTACAAGCGCTGGCTGCGTCAGCACGCCTTGCGCATCCAGGCGACCCTCACCGACGACCAGGGCGCGGCCAGCTACGACGCTGACCAGCTGAAGCAGTACATGAAGATGTTCCAGGTCACGTTCGAAGAGCGTGACCAGGTACTGCGCCCACTCGGCGAGCAAGGCCAGGAAGCGGTCGGTTCGATGGGTGACGACACGCCAATGGCTGTCCTGTCGCAGCGCGTGCGTTCGCCTTACGACTTCTTCCGCCAGCAGTTCGCCCAGGTTACCAACCCGCCGATCGACCCGCTGCGCGAAGCGATCGTCATGTCGCTGGAGATCTGCCTGGGTGCCGAGCGCAACATCTTCCAGGAATCTCCCGAGCATGCCTCGCGGGTAATCCTCAGCTCCCCGGTCATCTCGCCCGCCAAATGGCGTTCGTTGATGAACCTGGAGCGCGAAGGCTTCGACCGTCAGCTGATCGACCTCAACTATGAGGAAAGCATCGGCCTGGAAGCGGCCATCCGCAATATTGCCGATCAGGCAGAAGAAGCGGTTCGCGCAGGCAAGACCCAGCTGGTGCTCAGCGACCGCTATATCGCCCCGGGCAAGCTGCCGGTGCATGCTTCGTTCGCCGTTGGCGCGGTCCATCACCGCCTGACGGAAAAAGGCCTGCGTTGCGACAGCAACATCCTGGTCGAAACCGCCACTGCCCGTGATCCGCACCACTTCGCGGTACTGCTGGGCTTCGGCGCCTCTGCGGTATACCCGTACCTGGCGTATGAAGTGCTGGCCGACCTGATCCGCACCGGCGAAGTGCTGGGCGATCTGGACGAAGTGTTCAAGTACTACCGCAAAGGCATCTCCAAGGGCCTGCTGAAGATCCTGTCGAAGATGGGCATCTCCACCATCGCCTCTTACCGTGGCGCCCAGCTGTTCGAAGCGGTGGGCCTGGCCGAAGAAGTGGTCGGCTTGAGCTTCAAAGGCGTGTCCAGCCGCATCAAGGGCGCGCGTTTCGTCGACCTTGAGGGCGACCAGAAGCTGCTCGCCGCTGAGGCCTGGAGCGCGCGCAAGCCGATCCAGCAGGGCGGTCTGCTCAAGTTCGTCCACGGCGGCGAGTACCACGCCTACAACCCGGATGTGGTCAATACGCTGCAGGCTGCCGTGCAGCAGGGCGACTACGCCAAGTTCAAGGAATACACCACGCTGGTCGACCAGCGCCCGGTATCGATGATCCGCGACCTGCTGAAGGTGAAGGTGGCCGATCAGGCCCTGCCGCTGGATCAGATCGAGCCGCTGGAGGCGATCCTCAAGCGCTTCGACTCTGCTGGTATCTCGCTGGGCGCGCTGTCGCCAGAGGCTCACGAAGCGCTGGCCGAGGCGATGAACCGCCTGGGCGCGCGCTCCAACTCCGGTGAGGGCGGTGAAGACCCGTCGCGCTATGGCACCATCCGTAGCTCCAAGATCAAGCAGGTGGCCACCGGCCGCTTCGGTGTGACTCCGGAATACCTGGTCAATGCCGAAGTGCTGCAGATCAAGGTTGCCCAAGGCGCCAAACCGGGCGAGGGTGGGCAGTTGCCAGGCGGCAAGGTCAACGGCCTGATCGCCAAGCTGCGCTATGCGGTACCGGGCGTGACCCTGATTTCGCCGCCGCCACACCACGATATCTACTCGATCGAAGACCTGGCCCAGCTGATTTATGACCTCAAGCAGGTCAACCCTCAGGCCCTGGTGTCGGTCAAGCTGGTGGCAGAAGCAGGCGTGGGTACCATCGCCGCTGGCGTGGCCAAGGCCTATGCCGACCTGATCACCATCTCCGGTTACGACGGTGGTACCGGTGCTTCGCCGCTGACCTCGATCAAGTACGCCGGCGCCCCGTGGGAACTGGGCCTGGCCGAAACCCACCAGACCCTGCGCGGCAACGACCTGCGCGGCAAGGTACGGGTACAGACCGACGGTGGCCTGAAAACCGGCCTGGACGTGATCAAGGCTGCCATCCTGGGTGCCGAGAGCTTTGGCTTCGGTACCGCACCGATGATCGCCCTGGGCTGCAAGTACCTGCGCATCTGCCACCTGAACAACTGCGCCACCGGCGTGGCCACGCAGAACGACAAGCTGCGCAAGGACCATTACATCGGCACCGTCGACATGGTGATCAACTTCTTCACCTTCGTTGCCGAAGAAACCCGCGAGTGGCTGGCCAAGCTGGGTGTGCGTAGCCTGGGCGAGCTGATCGGCCGGACCGACCTGCTCGACGTGCTGCCAGGCGATACCGAGCGCCAGCACCACCTTGACCTGTCGCCGCTGCTGGGCAGCTCGCACATTCCGGCCGACAAGCCGCAGTTCTGCGAAGTCGACAAGAACCCGCCGTTCGACAAGGGCGAACTGGCCGAGAAGATGGTCGAAATGGCCCTGCCGGCCATCCGCGATCAGGCCGGTGGCGAGTTCGCGCTCGACATCTGCAACTGTGACCGCTCCATCGGTGCGCGCATCTCCGGCGAAATCGCCAAGTTGCACGGCAACCAGGGCATGGCCGCAGCGCCGATCACCTTCCGCTTCAAGGGCACTGCAGGCCAGAGCTTCGGCGTGTGGAACGCCGGTGGCCTGAACCTGTACCTGGAAGGTGACGCCAACGACTACGTCGGCAAAGGCATGACCGGTGGCAAGGTCACCATCGTGCCGCCAGCCGGCAGCCCGTTCGAAACCCAGCACAGCGCCATTGTCGGCAACACCTGCCTCTATGGCGCCACGGGCGGCAAGCTGTTCGCCGCCGGCACCGCGGGCGAGCGCTTCGCTGTGCGTAACTCCGGCGCCCACGCTGTTGTCGAGGGTACTGGCGATCACTGCTGTGAATACATGACCGGCGGCTTTGTCTGCGTCCTGGGCAAGACCGGTTACAACTTCGGCTCTGGCATGACTGGCGGCTTCGCCTACGTGCTCGACATGGACAACAGCTTCGTCGACAAGCTCAACCACGAACTGGTGGAAATCCAGCGTATCAGTGGTGAAGCGATGGAAGCCTACCGTAGCCACCTGGCGCGGGTCCTTGGCGAATACGTGGAAGAAACCGGCAGCGAGTGGGGGCGTGAGCTCTCGGAGAACCTGGACGATTACGTGCGACGCTTCTGGTTGGTCAAGCCGAAGGCGGCCAATCTCAAGCAACTGCTGTCCAGTACCCGTGCCAACCCGCAGTAAAAACAGCTGCAAGTGGCAAGCCTCAAGCTGCAAGTAAGAGCAGCTCGAGGTTTGCCCGGCTTAAGTGATCGTCTTGCGGCTTGCAGCTTGTAGCTTGCAGCTGCTGTTAAGAGGTTTTGAAAAATGGCTGAACGTCTGAGTAACGACTTCCAGTTCATCGAAGTGGGCCGCAAGGACCCGAAGAAAAAGCTGCTGCGCCAGCGCAAGAAGGAGTTCGTGGAAATCTACGAGCCCTTCAAGCCCCAGCAGTCCGTAGAACAGGCGCATCGCTGTCTGGGCTGCGGTAACCCGTATTGTGAGTGGAAGTGCCCGGTGCACAACTTCATCCCGAACTGGTTGAAGCTGGTCGCCGAAGGCAACATCCTGGCCGCGGCCGAACTGTCGCATCAGACCAACACCCTGCCGGAAGTCTGTGGCCGTGTGTGCCCGCAAGACCGCCTGTGCGAGGGTGCCTGCACGTTGAACGACGGCTTCGGCGCGGTGACCATCGGTTCGGTTGAGAAGTACATCACCGACACCGCCTTCGCCATGGGTTGGCGCCCGGACATGTCCAAGGTCAAACCGACTGGCAAGCGCGTTGCCATCATCGGTGCTGGCCCGGCGGGCCTGGGCTGTGCCGACGTGCTGGTGCGTGCCGGGGTTACCCCGGTGGTGTTCGACAAGAACCCTGAAATCGGCGGCTTGCTGACCTTCGGCATCCCTGAGTTCAAGCTGGAAAAGACCGTGCTGAGCCATCGTCGCGAAGTCTTTACTGGCATGGGTATCGAGTTCCGCCTGAACACCGAGGTGGGCACCGACATCACCATGGAACAGCTGCTCGCCGAGTACGACGCCGTGTTCATGGGCATGGGTACCTATACCTACATGAAAGGCGGCTTCCCGGGCGAGGACCTGCCGGGCGTGCATGACGCGCTGGACTTCCTGATCGCCAACGTCAACCGCAACCTGGGCTTCGAGAAGTCGCCGCAAGACTTTGTCGATATGCAGGGCAAGAGGGTCGTGGTGCTGGGCGGTGGCGACACCGCGATGGACTGCAACCGCACCTCGATCCGCCAGGGAGCCAAGTCGGTGACCTGTGCCTACCGCCGTGACGAAGCCAACATGCCAGGCTCGCGCAAAGAGGTGAAGAACGCCAAGGAAGAGGGTGTGAAGTTCCTCTACAACCGTCAGCCGATCGCCATTGTCGGTGAAGACAAGGTCGAAGGCGTGAAGGTGGTCGAGACCCGTCTTGGCGAGCCGGATGCCCGTGGCCGTCGCAGCCCTGAGCCAATCCCGGGTTCCGAAGAAATCCTCCCGGCGGACGCCGTGGTGATCGCGTTCGGCTTCCGCCCAAGCCCGGCCCCCTGGTTCGAGCAGCATGGCATCCAGATGGACAGCCAAGGCCGTGTGGTGGCCCCGGAGAAAGGCACGTTCAAGCACCAGACCAGCAACCCGAAAATATTTGCCGGTGGCGATATGGTGCGCGGTTCGGACCTGGTGGTGACCGCCATCTTCGAAGGCCGCAACGCTGCCGAAGGTATCCTGGATTACCTCGAAGTCTGATCGGCCCGATGGGGCCGCACAGCGGCCTCATCGGTTTTTGTATACAAAATTGCTTGATCCACGGCACCCAATAGACAAAACGCATGGTCTCAACCGTGCCTTTTGCGCTGGCGTCTGAGAAAATGCCCGCACTTTTTTGCCGGATGCCGACATGACTGCCCTGAAGAACGATCGTTTCCTGCGTGCACTGCTCAAGCAACCCGTAGACGTCACCCCTGTATGGATGATGCGCCAGGCCGGCCGTTACCTGCCGGAATACCGCGCCAGCCGCGCCAAGGCCGGTGACTTCATGAGCCTGTGCATGAACCCCCAGTTCGCCTGTGAGGTCACCTTGCAGCCGCTGGAACGCTACCCGCTTGACGCAGCGATCCTGTTCTCGGACATCCTCACCATTCCCGATGCCATGGGCCTTGGCCTTTACTTCGAGACCGGCGAAGGCCCGCGTTTCAAGAAGGTCATCAGCACCCCGGCCGACATCGAAGCGTTGGCCATCCCTGATCCGCAGAAAGACCTCGGCTACGTGATGGATGCCGTCAGCACCATTCGGCGCGAGCTCAACGGCCGTGTGCCGCTGATCGGTTTCTCCGGCAGCCCATGGACCCTGGCCACCTACATGGTCGAAGGTGGCTCGTCCAAAGACTTCCGCAAGACCAAGGCGATGGCCTACGACAACCCGCAAGCCCTGCACATGCTGCTGGACAAGCTGGCACAGTCGGTCACCAGCTACCTCAACGGGCAGATCCTGGCCGGTGCCCAGGCCGTGCAGATCTTCGACACCTGGGGCGGCAACCTGTCGGCGGCGGCGTATCAGGAGTTCTCCCTGGCCTACATGCGCAAGATCGTCAGTGGCCTGATCCGTGAGCACGATGGGCGCAAGGTGCCGGTAATCCTGTTCACCAAGAATGGCGGCCTGTGGCTGGAGAGCATCGCTGAAGCCGGCGCTGATGCACTGGGCCTGGACTGGACCTGCGAGATCGGCGACGCCCGCCGCCGCGTGGGTGACAAGGTTGCCCTGCAAGGCAACATGGACCCGACCGTGCTGTACGCCAAGCCCGAGGCCATCCGCAACGAAGTGGCACGGATCCTGGCGAGCTATGGCAAGGGTACCGGCCATGTGTTCAACCTGGGTCACGGCATTACGCCGGAGGTCGACCCGGAGCATGCGGGCGTGTTCATCAACGCCGTGCATGAACTGTCCGCGCAGTACCACCAGTGATCTGAGTGCTGGCCAGTCAAGCGAATCGGGGCCGCTTTGCGGCCCATCGCCGGCAAGCCAGCTCCCACAGGGGCCGCGCCAGCTTTTAGCAGTTGCGCAAGACAGTTACTCCCACGAGGTGCGGTCAACTGTGGCTGGCTTGCCGGCGATCACTGGCAAAGCCGGTGCCATGCCCTGGTTTTGTTGCATTAAGTTTTAATTCAGCGATCGTCGCTAATCTGGTCCCATCGAAACCGAAACAGGACCCGAACCTCATGAAAGCTCGCTACTTCGCTCTGATTCTCGCCCCCTTGTTCAGTACCGCTGCCTTGGCCGCCGGTTACACCGGCCCAGGCGCTCAGGCGGTGACTACCGTCGCCGCGGCCAATGACGCAGCCGATGACACCCCCGTAGTGCTGCAGGGGTATGTCACCAAGAAGGTCAACAATGACGACAAGTACGAATTCAAGGACAACACCGGCACCATCTCCGTCGAGATCGACGATGAAGACCTGCCGCCGACGCCGTTCAACGACAAGACCAAGGTCAAGCTGACCGGTGAGGTGGAAAAGCACCTGATGAGCCGTGAAGTGGATGTGGACATCGTCGAGATCGTGAACTGACCTGAGGGCCCAATCGTCGGCAAACCGGCGATTGGGCTGCAGCGCAACCCTGTTCAGGCAGCCTTGGGCGCCAGCTTGCTGAGGTGCAATGCCACCAGCAACGCCACCGTCAGCAGGCTGCCGATGAACAGCCCGATACCACTCCAGCCCCACTGATGCCAGAACACCCCACCTGCGGTGCCCGCCACACTCGACCCCGCGTAATAGCAGAACAGGTACAACGAAGAAGCCTGGCCCTTGGCCTTCAGCGCTCGCCGGCCGATCCAGCTGCTGGCCACCGAATGCGCTCCGAAAAAGCCGAAGGTAAAGATCAGCATCCCCACGATAATCATCACCAAGGGGCTGGCCAATGTCAGCAACAGCCCGCCCGCCATGACCAGAATGCTCGCCCAGAACACCCGCCGGCGTCCCAGTTTATCTGCCAGCGCCCCCACTTGCGCCGAGCTGTAGATACCCGACAGGTAAACCACCGATAGCAGGCCGACCAGCGCTTGGTTCATGTGATAGGGCTCGGCCAGCAGCCGATAGCCGATGTAGTTGAACAGGGTGACGAACGCGCCCATCAGCAGGAACGCTTCGAGGAACAACCAGGGCAGGCCCGCGTCCTTGAAGTGCATGGCGAAGCCGTCCAGCAGGCTGCGCGGTTTCAGCGTCTGCGCCCTGAAATTGCGCGATTCGGGTAGCACCTTCCAGAACACCAGCGCTGCGATCAGGGCCAGGCCACCGATGGTCAGCATTGCCGTGTGCCAGCTGACGAAGTCGATCAGCACGCCGGTGATCAGGCGACCGCTCATGCCGCCGATGGCGTTGCCACCGATATACAAGCCCATGGCCAGGCCGATGTGCTGGGGGTGGATTTCTTCGCTCAGGTAGGTCATCGCCACAGCTGCCAGGCCGCTCAGCGACAGGCCGACCAGCGCCCGCGTGGCGAGTACGCCTTCCCAGGTCGGCATCACCGCGCTGACGATGGTCGATAACGCGGCGCAGAGCAGGGCAAACACCATCACCGGCTTGCGCCCGATGCGGTCGGAAATCGGCCCGGTGATCAGCAGGCCGAACGCCAGCATGCCGGTCGACACCGACAGTACCAGGCTGCTCTGCGCGGCATTGATCGAAAACTCCTGCGACAGCAGCGGCATCATCGGCTGCACGCAATACAGCAGGGCGAAGGTCGCGAAGCCACCGCTGAACAGGGCCAGTACGGTCTTCATGAAGGCAGGGGTGCCTTTCTCGATCCAGATGTCGTTCAGCGGGGCAGGCTCGGGCTCAGCAGGAAGGGGGGCTACAGCAGTCTTCACGGGTGGGTACCTCAGATGCAATGAAAAAATCATATAGCTGCCTAATGATTAGATCCAATATATTGTTCGACCTATTTAAGATGTTTGACGACTTGTTCTGGAGGGCCCATGGAACTGCGCCACCTGCGTTACTTCATTGCAGTTGCCGAAGAGCTGCACTTTGGGCGGGCGGCCCAGCAATTAGGCATTTCTCAGCCACCCCTGAGCCAACAGATCCAGGCCTTGGAACAGGAGTTGGGCGCGCGCCTGTTCGAACGTACCAATCGTCGGGTCGAGCTGAGTGAGGCCGGCCGGCTGTTCCTCGAGGAAGCGCGTCAGGTACTCGCGCAGGTTGAGAAGGCGGCTGATGTCGCGCGCCGTGCGCAGTTGGGTGAACTGGGCGAAATGAAGATCGGCTTTACGTCGTCTGCCCCCTTCACCTCGAAAATTCCCAAGGCTATTCATGCCTTCCGCCAGCGTTTCCCGGCAGTGCACCTGAACCTCAAGGAAATGAGCAGCCGCGATGTCGCCGAGGGGGTGTTCGATGAGTCCATCGAGGTCGGGCTGATGCGGCCCATGCCCTTGCCGGAAGGGCTGGTGGCCACGGAGTTGTTTCGCGAACCATTGGTGGCGGTGATCAATGCCTCGCATGCGCTGGCCGAAGGGACCGAGCACGGTGTGCACATGGCGGCGCTGGCCCACGAACCGTTCGTGTTCTTCCCGCGCAGTTACGGCAGTGGTTTGCACGCCCAGTTGCTCAGCCTGGCGCGGCAGGCGGGGTTCAATCCGCATTTTGCTCAAGAAGCGGGGGAGGCCATGACCATCATTGGGCTGGTGTCGGCGGGTTTGGGGGTTTCGGTCCTGCCGGCGTCATTCCAACGCATGCGCATCGAGGGCGTGGTGTACCGCACCTTGCTGGATGAAGAGGCGACGTCAGCGGTGTGGCTGGTGCAGCGCGAACGAGGCGGGTCGGCGATGGCCAGAGCGTTTGCCGAGTTGGTGACCGGGCAGGTATACGGCTAGGCGGGCAAAAGCGGGCACGATTGGACTGGCCTGCGCGCACCGGCGAGAGCTGGCTTGCCAGCGATGGGCTGCATAGCAGCCCTAATGGAGCTGACTCACTGGAATTGACCTGGAGATGGCACTGCTAAAAGTGCCAAACCTGAAGGCTGATGCCGGTCTTTTAGCGATTCAGGGCCGCTTTGCGGCCCATCGCCGGCAAGCCGGCTCACACATTTTTTCAGGTTTGCAGAACAGATCAGTTCACGCGCGCCAGGTCACCCTTGAGCGCCACACCCGCGATCACCGCGCCAGCATGGCACTCGTAGGTCGCAGCATCCTTGCGCTCGTTCTTCTTGTAGTAGCTGGCGATATTGGTCACCGCGTTGGCGTTCACCTTGCGCGCGGCGTCCTGCAGCGTCAGCAGGGCCGATTGCAACGCCCATTCGCAGGCCGCTTCGTCGCTTTTGTTGAAGGCATTGGTCTTCTTGTTGGTGACCGCGTTGGCGCTGATCACATTGACCTTGCCGCGTGGCTGTACGCCAGCCAGGTAGAACTTCACCGAGCCATCGAGCTTCTTCTCGTTGAGCATCTGCTGCACAACTTTCTCGAAGGGTAGGTACAGGGCGGTGTCACGGGCCTGGCTGACGCCCGGCAGGGCGCAGAGCAGCAGGGCGGTGGCAGCGGTCCAGGTTTTCAGGCGCATCGGGTCTTCCTTGGTTTCAGTGGGGTTGGGTTGCGTCAGTGCCAGCGACGGAAGATCAACGAGGTGTTGACCCCGCCGAAGGCGAAGTTGTTGTTCATCACATATTGATGGTTCATGGCGCGGAACTCGCCGCGCAGGTAGTCCAGTTCACCGCAGCGCGGGTCGACATTATCGAGGTTGAGCGTGTGTACGTAGCGGTCGCTGTTGAGCATCTCGATGCTGAACCAGGACTCCAATGCACCGCAGGCACCGAGGGTGTGGCCGAGGAAACTCTTTTGCGAGCTGATCGGCATACGCGGGCCGAACAGGCTGCTGGTGGCCAGCGTCTCGGCGATATCGCCCTGCTCTGTAGCGGTGCCGTGGCCGTTGACGTAGCCGATGGCCTCGGGCGGCAAGTTTGCGTCCTCCAACGCCAGCTCCATCGCGCGGCGCATGGTCAGCTGCTCAGGGCGGGTGGTGTGCTGGCCGTCGGCATTGCTGCCGAAACCGACGATTTCGGCGTGGATCTTCGCCCCACGGGCCAGGGCATGTTCCAGTTCCTCCAGCACCAGCATGCCGCCGCCCTCGCCGATCACCAGGCCGTCGCGGCCGCTGTCGTAGGGGCGCGGGCTCAGGTGGGGTGTGTCGTTCTTCAGGCTGGTGGCGTACAGCGCGTCGAACACCATCGCCTCGGTCGGGCACAGCTCCTCGGCGCCGCCCGCGAGCATCAGCGGCAGGCGGCCGAACTTGATCGCCTCGTAGGCGTAGCCAATGCCCTGACTGCCGCTGGTGCAGGCGCTGGAGGTGGGGATCAGGCGCCCAGTGAGGCCGAAGAAGATGCTGATGTTGGCGGCGGTGGTGTGCGGCATCATGCGCACATAGGAGTTGGCGTTCAGGCCATCAGCCACCGAGTTCAGCAGCATGTTGCCGAACGCCTTGATTTCGTCGGTGCTGCCGGTGGACGAACCGCAGGCCACGCCCATGCGCCCATCGCGGATGCTCGGGTCGCCGAGCAGCCCGGCATCCTCCAGGGCACGCTCGGCGGCAGCCACTGCGAGGCGCGAAACCCGGCCCATGCTGCGCAGTTGTTTGCGGGTCCAGTGGCTTGGCACCTTGAAATCATCGATGGGGCCCGCCAGGCGTGTGTTCAACTCCTCGAAACGGTCCCATTCGTCCATGCGGCGGATGCCGCTGCGCTGGTTGGCGAAATGCCCGCTGATGCTCGCCCAGTCGCTGCCCAGGGCGGTGATCCCGGCCATGCCGGTGACGACGACGCGGCGCATCAGCATAGCCCCCCGTTCACCGCCAGGACCTGGCGGGTGATGTACGCCGCCTCGGGCGACATCAGGAAATTCACCGCGCCGGCCACCTCGTCCGGTGTGCCCATGCGCCCGGCGGGGATCATCTTCAGCAGCTCGTCCACCGGCACGTGTTCGTCGAGCATGGCCGTGTCGATCAGCCCGGGGGCCACGCAATTGACGGTGATGCGTCGTTTGCCCAGTTCTATTGCCAGGGCCTTGGCGGCGCCGATCAGGCCCGCTTTGGAGGCGCTGTAGTTGACTTGGCCTCGGTTGCCGATCAGCCCCGACACCGAGGTGATACAGACGATGCGCCCCGGCGCGCGGCGGCGGATCATCGGCATGGTCAGTGGCTGCAGGACGTTGTAGAAGCCGTCGAGGTTGGTGCGCAACACCTGGTCCCAGTCTTCGTCTGTGAGCGCCGGGAAGGCGCCGTCGCGGGTCAGGCCGGCGTTGCAGACCACGCCGTAGTAGGCACCGAAGCGTTCCACGTCGCTTTCGAGAATGGCCCGGCAGGCAGCGCGATCGCTGATGTCGAACTGCAGCACCCGTACCTGCTGGCCCAGCGCGCGGATTTCCTCGGCCACTGCATGGGCCTCGGCCAGGCCGCTGCGGCAGTGCAGCACCAGGTCGTAGCCGGCCCGGGCCAGGCGCAGGGCGATGGCGCGGCCGATGCCCCGGCTCGAGCCGGTGACCAGAATGGTATCAGTCATGGGAAGGTTCCTCTGGGCGTGCTTCGGCCAGGTAGCTGGCCGCTTGGGGCGGGCGGTAGACGTTCAGGCGGGCACTGGCATGGATACCGGGGCCGCGCAGGTGGCATTCGAACACGCCCATGCCGTTCTCGTCTTCGAGCGAACGCAGGGCGTGGATGTGCAGTTCGGCGCCGGCCGGGAAGTGCTCGACATCACATTCGAACTTGCGCGTGCCGAGCAGAAAGCCCAGTTCCACCGGCTGACCCTTGCGCCGCGCCCGGCAACCGGCATAGGCCGCCACGCTCTGGGCCATCAGCTCGACGCCGAGCCAGGCCGGCAGGCTGCCATCGGCGCGGTTGAACAGGCCGCCGGGGCGCACGGTAGCGCGGGTGTGGATCTGCTCGTCGTCGCAGCTGTCGACCTGGTCGATCAGAATCATGTCGCCGGCGTGGGGCAGCAGCTCGGCCAGTGGCCAGGGGATCATGGGGTGTCTCCGAGAATCAGGCTGACGTTGTTGCCGCCGAAGGCGAACGAGTTGCTCATCAAACGGCGTGGGCGTTGTGTGCCCATGCGCTGGCTGCCGTCGACCAAGGTCAGGGCCGGCAGTGCCGGGTCCTGTTGGCGGTCCCATACATGCGGCGGCAGCAACCCCTCGGGGTTGTGCCCGCTCAGGCTCAACCAGCAGAACGCCGCTTCCAGCGCGCCGGCGGCGCCAAGCGTGTGGCCGGTCATCGGTTTGCTCGACGAGCAGGGCAGCGTGGCGCCGAACAGCGTATGCACGGCCAGGCTTTCCATGGCGTCGTTATGCGCCGTGGCGGTGCCGTGCAAGTTCAGGTAATCGATCTGCGCGGGTGCAAGGCCGGCATTGTCCAGTGCTTTGCCCATGCACTGCAAGGCGCCAGTGCCGGTCGGGTCGGGGGCAGAGATGTGGTGGGCGTCGGAGCTGGCCCCGGCACCCAGCAATGCGATGTGACTGCCTGCGGCGTTGCCCTCGCGGGTCATCAGGAACAATGCCGCGGCCTCGCCGATGTTGATGCCGTTGCGGTTGACCGAGAACGGGTTGCAGCGCTGCTCGCTGATCGCCTCCAGGGCGCTGAAGCCATTGAGGGTCAGGCCGCACAGGCTGTCGACGCCGCCGCACAGCACCGCGTCGCACAGGCCCAGGTCGAGCAGGCGCCGGGCGCTGAGCAGGGCACGGCCACTGGAGGTGCAGGCGGTGGAAATCACGTAGGCCGGGCCGCTCAGCTGCAACCAGTCGGCGAGGAAGTTGGCCGGTGCGCTCAGCTCTTGCTCGGCGTAGCGGTAATTGGCAGGGAACTGCCCGCTTTGCAGGTACTGCGAAAAGCCTGCGCTGGCTTCGGCGATGCCAGAGGTGCTGGTGCCAAGGATCACCGCGACGCGGTGCGCGCCATACCGGGCGATGGCCTGGCGGATGGCCGGCTCGATCTGCAGGGCTGCGGTGTACAGCAACTGGTTGTTGCGGCTGTGCTGCTCGGGCAGCGGCACGGCGGGCAGGGCGCCGATGACCGCCCCGACCGGTGGCTGGCGCTCGGGGATCCAGCCCGCTGCCGGCTGCATGCCGGAGCAGTCGCCGGCGAACAGGCGCGCGGCCACTTCGGCCTGCCCTTGGCCAAGGGCGCAGACCAGGCCGAGGGCATTGAGGTAGGCGGTCATGGGGTGTCCTCGCGGGGCAGAGGGTCGACTGAATAACGCAGGCCATCACCGAGGTTCAAGTCGAAAGCGTCGGCGGCGCGATAGCGGACCTGCCAGCGATCGCCCAGCCAGCGCCGCTCATTCTGCTGGCGCGCCTGCGGGTAAAGCTGCGGCAGTTGCTCGGCCGGGGTCAGGGCAAACAGCACGGCGGCGAACAGCTCGCGCGCGGCCGGGTTCGGCGGCAGCAGGCCATCGGCATGCCACTGCTGGCCATCGAGCAGCTGACGCGCCTGGGGAATGCCCAGCAGGTCGAGCAGCGACCAGCGCAGGTAGCCGTGCTCGCCCTGGATCACCAGCAGCCAGTCCTGGCGCTGGCCAGCCTGTTCACGTTCGACATGCAGCTGCTGCGGCAGTTGCAGCGCAGGCATGTGCGCCGGCAGCGGCGGGCGTGCGGCGCAGGCGCCGAGCAGCAGGCACAGGGCCAGGGCCAGCAGGTGCTTCATGGCTGCTCCAGGGGCTTGCGCGCCACCACGTTGACCAGCGTCTCTTCGCGCTGGCCGACCGCAGGTGGCGTGCGCAGGCCCAGGCGTTCGAGCAGGCCGAAGTCCGTGGCGCGACTCCACCACAGGTAGGGATACGAGACGTTGCGCGGGCCGAACTGGAAGCCTTGCTGGCGCAGCATCTGCAAGTACCCCTCGGCGCTCTTTTGCACGTGCATGGGGTGGCGGAAGAACCAGCGGATCACCCAGGTATCGATGTAGGCTTCGGTGGACTCGGCGAACAGCAGGTAGCCGCCAGGCTTGAGCACCCGGTAGAACTCGGCCAGGGCCTTTTCCTGCTCCACCAGATGGTGGAAGGTCTGGTGGCAGAACAGGATATCGACGCTGGCATCCGGGTACTGCAGGCGGGCGCAGTCGCTGCCGCGCAGCTCCACCTCAAGGCCCAGGCGGCGGGCCTCGGCGGCGCTCAGCTCAAGGCTGTGCGGGTCGGCATCGGTGCCCATCAGCTTTGCCGGGGCGAACACCTGTTGCAGGTGCTTGAACGACTTGCCCTGGCCGCAGCCGGCGTCGAGCAGCACCGGCGCCTGCGGCGGCTCACCGTCGAACAGTTGGCGCAGGTCATTGATCGCCACGCGCAGCACATGGTGCTGCCAGACGTGGCTGGCAAGGAAGCGGAAACCGATTCGGGTTTCTTCGACGTAGGTGTCGCTGAGGAACGGGCGCTGGTTCATGCAGGGGCTCTCGCGCACAGCTCGGCCAGCGTGCGCAGGCGCCGCCTCGGCTCGGCGACGAAGGGGTTGCGGGCGTCCCAGGCGTAGCCGGCGAGGATCGAGCTGATCATGGCGCGGATCTCCGGCGAGCTGCCGGGGTGGTAGATGACGTCCTGGAAGCTGCCGTCGTACCAGCCTTCCACGTACACGCGGAAGGTATCGACGCCACGCTTGAGCGGTTCGGCGAACTCGCCCTGCCAGTCCACCGCCTCGCCTTGCAGTTGGCGGTGCAGCAGGCCGGCGGCCATGCTCGCCGAACGCATGGCGATGGTCACGCCCGAGGAGAACACCGGGTCGAGGAATTCGGCGGCGTTGCCGAGCAAGGCGTAGCCCTTGCCGTGCAGGGCCTTGACGTTGGCCGAGTAGCCACCGATGGTGCGCGCTGGGGTGTCCCACACCGCGTTGGCCAAGACCTTGGCCAAGCTTGGGGTCTGCGCCACGAAGTGCTTGAGGCAGGCATCCAGGTCCTTGGGCGCGGCGGCGAAGCGCTCGGCGGCGGCGACCACGCCCAGCGACGTGCGGCCATCGCTGAAGGGGATGGTCCAGAACCAGATGTCGCGGTGCTGGGGGTGAGTGGTGATGAGGATCTTGTCGCGGTCGAAGCCTGGGTGGTCGATGCGGTCCTCGATGTGGGTGAACACTGCCTGGCGCACAGGGAAGTTCGACGGTGCCTCGAGGTCGAGCAGGCGCGGCAGTACGCGGCCATAGCCGCTGGCGTCGAGCACGAACTGCGCCTGCACGTCGTATTCGCTGCCATCCGGGCGACGGGCGCGCACCTGCGGCCGTTCACCGCTCATGTCGGCGCTGACGATCTCGTGCTCGTAGCGGATTTCGACGCCCTGAGCCTCGGCCTGGTCGGCCAGCAGCTTGTCGAAGCGCCCGCGCTGCACCTGAAAGGTGCTCGGCTTGCCTTGGCTGAAGGTCTGGCCGAAATCGAAGGCGGTGTATTCCTCGCCCCAGGCGAAGGCTGCGCCGTTCTTGTGCTGGAAGCCGGCTGCTTGCAGGGCATCGAGCATGCCCGCTTCCTCGACGAAGTCGAGGCAGTGGGACAGCAGGCTTTCGCCGATGGAGAAACGTGGGAAACGCTGGCGTTCGATCACCAGCACGTCGTGGCCCTGGCGCTTGAGCAGCGCGGCGGCGATGGCGCCGGACGGGCCGGCACCGATCACCAGCACCTGGCGTTGTTGCAGTTCAATGTTCGGCATGAGGGCTCCTTGCCATGGAAACGGAATTCGAAAGGATGTGTTGGGCCAGTGCGGCGACACGGCGCAGGCCGAGCACCCACAGGGCGAACAGACACAGGGCCATGGCCCAGAGCGAGAGCGGGGTCATGGGTGCGGTTGCGCTCCATCACGGGGGGCCGCCCAGGGGGCCAGGAGGAAACTGAACGCCAGGCCCAGGCTCACGGCCAGGCCGAAACTGCTCACTGCCGGTGTGCTCGACAGCGCCAGCAGGCCGAACGACAGCCAGGTGGTCAGCGCCGCCAGCAAGGTGCCGAGCAGGCTAACCGCCGCGCCGCCGATGCGCTCGTGCATGAGGATCGCGTAGTCGACGCTGATGGCGGTCACCAGCAGCAGGCCGAACAGGCTGAACAGGGTCAGCGGTTGCCCGAGCCAGCCGAGGCTGGCCAGGCTGCACAGCGCCGCCAAGAGCGGCAGGGCGACGATACGCAGTGAACCACGCAAGCCGAACGGCGGCACCAGCAGCAGCAGGATCAGCGCGCAGGACAGCAACTTGAGCTCCGCCGCACTGACCTGGGTAGCGGCGAACAGCTGGTTCAGTTCACCGAGGCGGTCGATCAGTTGTACGCCATCGAGGCCATCGGTCTGCAGGTGCAGCCGCGTGGTGTCGCTCAAGCCTTGCAGGCTGACGATGGCGGCTACCCCGCTGTCTTGCTGGCCCAGCCACAACGGCCGCCAGGCTTCGCCGAGCGGGCCGGCCAGGACGTGCTCGATGGCCTGGTCCGGCAGTTGGCGCAGCTGATCAGCCTGCGCGGCCAGCGCGGCCTGCGGAACGCCCAGGGCCAGCAGTGGCTGCCAGTGTTGCGGCAGTACGGCCAGTGCCTGGCGTACCTGGCCTTGAGCGGCCGGGCTGGCAACCAACTGGCTGAGGCTCATGAAACCCTTGAGCTTGCCCAGCTCGACCAGCTCTTGAAGCTTGCCGGACAGCGCCTCGAGGCGGCCCAGCAGTTGTTGTTGATCGGCCCCGCGTACCAGGTAGAACTGGCTGGTGGGCTGGTAGCCGGTGATGCGCGCCACCGCCTGGGCTTCTTCCATCAGTGGCGGCGGGGTGCCAACCCACTGGCGGATGTCGTTGTGGGTTTGCAGCTGCCACAGGCCAGCGGCGCAGAACGACAGCGCCAGAGCCAGCAAGGCGCCGCTGGGCACCTTGCGCAGCAATTGCTCACGCCAGGTGGTGAGGGTTTCGGCGATGCGCAGCGGCCATTGCGCCGGTTGCAGGTCGACCGTGGCCAGCAGCGCCGGCAGCAGGCACACCGCGCTCAGGTAGGCGCCGACCAGGCCGGCTGCCGAGAACGCGGCGATCTGGGTCAGTGCCGGGAACGGCGTGAAGGCCAGGGCCAGGTAGCCGATGCAACTGGTGGCCAGGCTCAGGCTCATGCCCGGCAAGGTCAGGCGCATAGCTGGCCAGCTGCGCCAGGGCTTGAGGCTCCAGCCCTTGGACAGGTAGTGCAGCGGGTAGTCGACCGCCACGCCGATCAGGCTGGAACCGAGTACCAGGGTCATTACGTGCATCTGGCCGAACAGCGCTACGCACACCACCGAGCCGAACAGCATGCCCACCAGTACCGGGACGAACGCCAGCCACGCACGCCAACGGCGGAAGGTCAGCAGCAACAGCAACAGGATGCCCAGTGTGGCGCCACCCCCGACCCAGGTGATTTCCCGGCTGGCCTGTTGCTGGCCGGCAGCGGCGTGCAGCAGGCCGCTGGCTGCCAGCAGGTGGGCACCGGCCTGGCCGGCCTGGGCGCGGCTCTGCCTGAGCAGTTCGGCTACCTGCAAGGGCAGGTGCAGGTCGAAGGCGTTGCCCACGGTGCGCGCGCGCAGCAGCACCCAGGCCTGGCCGTTGGCCTGGGCGACCAGTGCGCCGCTGGTGGTATCCAGTTCGACATTGGCCGGCTTCGGCTGGCTGTTCTGGATACGCCCGGTAAGGCCCAGCCAGTCGTCCTGGTTGGGCACCAGGCTGAAACCGGTGAAGGGGTCGAACAGGCTTTGCACGCGTTGCTCGATAAAGGCGTCCGGGTGCTCGACCAGCTGTTTCCGGTCCTCGGCCGCCAGCATCGCCAGGCGGCCTTGCAGCAGTTGTTCACGCACCGCCTGCAGGTCGGTCTGCAGGCTCCACTGGACCTTTTCGAACAGGCCGCTGGCCTGCCATTGCCCGGCCAGTTTCTGCGCCATGGCCAGCGCCTGCTGGCGGTCGGCATGGCCGACCAGCACCAGCAGCTCGCGGTTGAGCGGCTCCTGCATGCGTTGTTCGGCGTGCTTGACCAGTGGGTCCTCGGTGGCCCCGGGCACCAGGGTCATCAGGTCGGCGGACAGCGGCGCGCCGCGATGCCACTGCCAAGCGGCAATCGCCAGCATGGCCAGCAGCAGGCAGACGAACAGGCGCGGCAACAGGCGTTCAGTTGGCAAAATCACGGCGCTCCGCGTCGCTCAGGGCAGCGCTGCCACTGCTGTCGGGCATGCGCAGCACGGTGCTGTCACCCTGGGTTTCGCTCAGCACGATGCGCTCGACATAGCGCCCCCCGCTGATGTCGATGTGGGTGAAGACCTGCTTGAGCAGCAACGAACGGGGCGTCAGGCGCAATTGCCACTGCTCGGCCTCGCCGCTCAGGCTCAACTCGAAGTCCCGTTGCAGGCCGCTGCTGTCGCCTTGCAGCACAGCGAAGAACAGGCGGTTCTGCTCGGCCCCGGCGCTGCGGCTGGGCAGGGTTTGCCAGCCACTCGGGTCGCGCCGGGCAATGCCTTGGGCGTCGATGCGGTAATCCTGGCGCAGTGGCGTTTGCAGCAGCCACAGCAGGCCAAGGTCGCGGGCCAGCACGAAGCGGCCCTTGCTCAACAAGGGCTGGGGCAGGGCACGCAGATGCTTTTCCTGGATGAACGAACCCTTGATCACCGCCGGCGCGCTCAGTTGCTTTTGCAGGTCGTCGAGGCCGAAGGCGAAGGCCAGAGGGCTGATGAGCGACATCACGATTGCAGCGAGGATCTTGCGGGAGCGGGCTTGTGATCGCGCTGATCTGCCCGAGTTCGAGCCAGGGCGCAGTGCCGAGAATGACCGGTACAGGCTGTGTTTCATGCCAGCACCTGCTGCACGGCGTCGAGCATCACCTGCGGCGAGGCCAACTGCATCTCGCCGCTGTCGATATGCACCGCGACCTGCACGGTGCTGGCCCGGGTCATGCGTTCGCCGGTCATGGCGTCGCTGATCAGGTAGTGGATCTTCAGGCGGTTTTCCCACTCCACCAGGCTGGCGCGCACGGTAAGGCGCTGGCCGAAGGTGGCGCCGCGGATGTAGCGCAGTTGCAGGTCGATCACCGGCCACGCGTAGCCGCTGGCCTGCATCTGCAGGTAGTTGTGGGCCAGGCGGTCGAGCAGGGCGCAGCGGGCCACCTCCAGGTACTTCACGTAATGGCCGTGCCAGACGATGTGCATGATATCGACGTCGAAGAAGGGAACGACGATCTCGCTGTCGACATGGAAGACCCCGGGGTTACGCATGCAACCTCCAGTGGCGCTGGGCGATACGCTGCAGACAGTGGCGCAGGTCGCTTTCCAGGGCGCGGTCTTCGATGACTGGAGCGAAGTCCGCCAGCAGTGCTTCGTGCATGTGCGCCAGGGCTGGCGGCAGTGGCCGTGCGTCGGCCTGGCGGCTGCGCAGCCAGACACCTTGGTTGGCGGCCAGCAGCGAGGCGGCGGCAACCTGTTCGGTCAGCTCCAGCACCCGCAGGGCATCGCGTGCGGCGATGGTGCCCATGCTCACTTTGTCCTGGTTGTGGCACTCGGTGGAGCGCGAGAACACGCTGGCCGGCATGGTCTGCTTCAGGGCCTCTGCAGTCCAGGCGCTGGCGCCGATCTGCACGGCCTTGAAACCGTGGTTGATCATCGCTCGCTCGGCGTCGGCGCCGGAAAGGTTGCTCGGCAGGCCGTGGTTGTAGCGCACGTCCACCAGCAGCGCCAGCTGGCGGTCGAGCAGGTCGGCGACGTTGGCCACCAGGGTTTTCAGGCTGTCCATGGCAAACGCGATATGCCCGCCATAGAAGTGCCCGCCGTGCAGCACACGCTCAGCGTCGCCATCGATGATCGGGTTGTCGTTGGCGCTGTTCAGTTCGGTTTCGATGAACCCGCGCAACCACCCCAGGCTGTCGGCCAGCACGCCGAGCACATGCGGGGCGCAGCGCAGCGAGTAGCGGTCCTGCAGGCGGTGCAGTGGTGGCAGCGGCGCGTCGATGGCCAGGTCCTGGCGCAGCCAGGCGGCGACCTGGGTCTGGCCGGGGTGCGGCTTGGCGGCGAACAGGCGTTCGTCGAAGTGCTCCGGGTTGCCCTGCAGGCCGATCACATTGAGCGCGGTGATGCGCGTGGCCAACTGCAGCAAGTAATCGGCACGGGCATAGGCCAGGCAGGCCAGGCCGGTCATGACCGCGGTGCCGTTCATCAGCGCCAAGGCTTCCTTGGGGCGCAGTACCAGCGGTTGCCAGCCCAGCTCGCGGTGCACATCGGCACTGCTGCGGCGCTGGCCCTGGTACATCACCTCACGCTCGCCGGACAGGGTCGCTGCCACGTACGACAAGGGTGTCAGGTCCCCGCTGGCGCCCACCGAGCCTTCCTCGGGGATCAGCGGCAGGATGTCGTGGGCGAGAAAGTCGCGCAGGCGCTCGAGCAGTTCCAGGCGAACACCGGAAACGCCGTGGCTCAGCGAACGCAGGCGGGCGGCCAGCACCGCGCGGGTGGCGGGGGCGTCGAGCAGCTTGCCCAGCCCGCAGCCATGGAACGTGTACAGATGCTGTGGCAGGGCCTCCACGTGTTCCAGCGGCACGGCCACCACGCAGGAGTCGCCGTAGCCGGTGGTGACGCCGTAGATCACCCCTTCCTTGTCGAGCAGGGTGTCGAGAAAGCGCGCACCGCGGGCGATGCGTTCACGGTAGGCAGCGTCGTTCTGCAGCGCTACCTGCGCGCGGTGCTCGGCCAGGGCCAGGACATCTTCGATTGCCAGCGGCGATTCGCCGAAGGTGACAGGCTCATGCGGATGCATCGTCATCGGTCTTCCAGAAAGGGTAGAAATTGAACCACTGCAATGGCGCCTGGACGCAGTAGTGCCCCAGGCGTGCGGCATAGCGCGTGGCCCACTCGGCGATCACTTGGTCACGCTGGCCGCGCCGCCATTGCAGGCGTTCGGCGAAGGGTTCGAGGGTGATGTGGTAGCGGCCCTGGTGCTTGAGGCAGAACAGCAGGTTGAGCGGGCATTCGAGCATGCCGGCGAGTAGCCAGGGGCCTTGCGGGAAGGCCGCCGGGTGGCCGAGAAAATCCACCTCGACGGTGCGTGCGCCGTGCAAGGGCACGCGGTCGCCGGCGATCGCCAGCCACTCGCCGCGCTCCAGTCGCTCGGACAGCTGCAGCATCACCGCCGGGTCCAGCTCGCTGACCTGAATCAGCCGCAGGTTGGTGGCACCCGCCTCGCCGAGCAGGCGGTTGAAGCGCTCGGCATGGCGGGTGTGCACCAGCACGTTCATGGTCACCTGTTCGCCAATCTCGGCCAGGGCCCGGCACACTTCGAGGTTGCCCAAATGCGCACCGACCAGCATCTGCCCGCGTGCACCGCGCAGTTGCTGGCGCAGGTTGGCGGGGTCGTGGATCTCGATGTCCTCGATGCGCAGCTTGCCGTTCCACACATCGAGCTTGTCCAACAGTGCCTCGGCAAACGCCATGAACTGGCGAAACACCTGCCAATGGTTGGGCGCAGCGGTTTGCCCGGCGTTCCATTGATGCAGCCGCTGTTGGTACTGGCGGGCGCTGCGCCGGGCGCGGCGGCCAAACAGGAAGAAGTAGGCGACGATGAGGTGGATCAGCGGGCTGAGTACGCGGCGCCCGAGCAGGCGCACCAGGGTCGCGGTCAGCTTCATCAACCAGAAGCTGCCCCGTTCCTGGTGCTCGGCCCAGTGTTGTGGCTGTTCGCTCATGCGCGCCACCTGCGCCAGAGTATCAGCGGTGCGCGCAGCAACATGCCGAAGAACAGCTTGGCGTGCATCTTCGAGATCAGCGCATTGTCGTGGAACAGGCGAAAGTGCGAGAGACCGTCCTGTGGGTAGTGCACGCGGGTCGGCAGCCACTTCATGGGCTGGTTGCGCCAGGCCAGGCGCACCAGAATCTCCGGGTCGAAATCCATGCGTTTGCCCAACTTGACGCTGTCGATCATCGCCAGGGTCGCCGGCAGCGGGTATACCCGAAAGCCGCACATGGAGTCAGGTATCTGCAGCGACAGGCTGTTGATCCACACCCACACGTGGGTCAGGTAGCGGGCGTACAGGCGGCCCTTGGGCACGCTGGCATCGTACTGTGGATAACCGCACACCAGCGCCTGTGGATAAGCTTGCGACTGCTCGACGAAGCGGCCGACATCGGCGAGATCGTGCTGACCGTCGGCGTCCACTTGCAGGGCATGGCTGAAACCGAGCCGTGCGGCTTCGCGCAGGCCGGCCATGACTGCGCCGCCCTTGCCCTGGTTGACCGCCAGGGTCACCAGGTGCACGTCAGGCTGGCCAGCCAGGCGCCCCAGCACCTGGGCGCAGGGCGCGTAGCTGGCGTCATCTACCAGCACGCAGGGAAGGCCTGCGCGCAGCAGGTCGGCGACCACGGCCGGCACTGCCTGCTCGTGGTTGTACACCGGGATCACCGCACAGGGCTTATGCACAGACGGCCTCCAGCAGAATACGGCCACTGGAGCAGGGCAACCCAGCGCAGGTGAAGGTGAAGTACAGCTTGCCGCGCGCGCTGTCCCAGCGCAGGGTCAGCGCCAGTTCATCGCCTGGGCGCACCAACTGCTGGAACTTGAGCACTTCCATGCCGCTGAAGCGCCGCTCGCAATCGAGCAGTTCGCCGCCAAGGTCGATGGCCCAGTCGATCTGGACCACGCCCGGCAATACCGGGGTCTGCGGGAAGTGCCCGGGGAAACACGCCAGGTCCAGCGGCACGGCCAGGCGCAGGTGCAGTTCGTCGCCCTCGCGGCGCTGTTCCAGCACCTCGGGCGCCAGGCTGCGCTGGGCCAGCAGCAGGGCCTGCAAGTTGGCCTGGGGCAGCTTGCCCTGGCTGTTCAGCGGCAGGCGGCGCAGCAACCGCCAACGGCGTGGCAGGGCCAGCGCTTCGCAGTGGCTGGCCAGGTGCGTGCGCAGGCCGTCGACCAGCGCCCGACGGCCAAGGTTGCGCAATGTGTGCAGGCCGGCCGGGCTTGGCACCAGCAGCGCGCCAAGGAAGGCGCGGCCTTCCTCGATCATGCCCAGGCGCGCTTCGGCGACCCACGGGTGGCTGCACAGGGCCTGTTCGAGCATCGGCAGGGAGATACGCTTTTCTTCTAGCTTGACGATACGGTCCAGGCGCCCGAGCAGGCGGAAGCGCCCGCCTTCGACGAACTCGACGGCATCGGCGCTCTGCTCGACATGGCCGGCCGGCAAGTAGCTGGAGGCGATGCGCAAGGCTCCTTGCTCATCCTGGCTCAGTTGCACATCGGCGAACGGGCTCCACAGCTCTTCGCCCTGGCGCCAGGCGATGCCGCCGGTTTCCGAGCTGCCGAGGATTTCCGCCGGCCACTGGCCCAGGCGCTGGTGCAGGCGCTCGCCAGCCTCCGCCGGCAGTTCGCCGCCGGACGAAAACACCTGGCGCACCGGGCGCAGGGCCGGCCAGTCGAGGTTGTCGCCCATGCGCTTGAGGAGCGCCGGGCTGGCCACCCAGGCAAACGCCGGGTGTTCGCGGCTGGCACGTTGCAGGTCTTCGGGGAAGGGTAGCGGGCGGCGCTCGAAGCCACGCCCGGCGCACAGGGGCCAGAGCACGCGGAACAGCAGCCCATAGATGTGCTGGGTGGCGACGCTGCCGATGATCCACGCATCGCCCAAGGTGCTGCCCCAGAGTCGTTCCAGGGCGGTCACTTCGTTGGCCAGTTGGCGCAGCTGCTTGTCGATGCGCTTGGGCTCGCCGCTGGAGCCGGAGGTGCAGAGGCTGATCCGGCACTGCGCCAGATCCAGGTCGGCAGGTTCCAGGGCGTTGCCCAGCAAGGCCTCCAGCGTGGCATCGCCTGGCTGATCGCTGAGCCACAAGTCGACCTGGGCATTCCAGCGCTCGCGGGTTGCCGGTTGCAGGTCGGCGGGCAGCAGCACCTCGACCCCGGCACGCCAGGCGCCCAGCAGTGCGGCCGCCAGTTGCGCGGCGTCTTCCAGATGCACTGCCAGGCGTTTGACCCCACGCTGGCGCAGGCCACCGGCCAACTGCAGGGCCTGCCGGCACAGTGCGGCGTGGTCCAGGGCCGGCGCCTGGGTCACCTGGCGCGGCGCTTCCAGCGGGCGCAGCAGGTGTTCGAGGTTGATCCAGTTCATGAGCGTCCTCGCACACGTTGTCTTATCAGCCATTCGATGGCGAACAGCAGGCCCATCGCGGCATAGGCGATCACGCCGTTGTACAGGGTCCACCAGCGCAGTGGCGCCCACAGCGTGAGGCTGGCGGCGATCAGGCCGTTGCACAGAAAGAACAGGCTCCACGCCTCGGTCACCCGGCGCGTGTAGCGCACGGCCCGGGGTGGCAGTTCAGGGTCACGCAGGCGCGCCAGGCGCTCGGCCATGGGCATGCCGTGCAGCAGGGTGCTGCCGAACAGGGCGAGCATGAAGGCGCTGATCAGCACCGGGTACCAGCGCAGCAGTTGCTGGCTGTCGGACAGCCCCAGCACGCCACAGAATGCCAGCGCCGCCAGCGCCATCCACAGGCTGCCCGGGCGGCGCGGCGCGCTCAGGGCGCGGGCCAGCCAGAGGGCGCCAAGCAGCAGGCCGAATTGCCAGGGGGCGAAATGGGCCATGCCGAAATGCACGGCAAACGGATACAGCAGGCCGGCCAACAGCAGACCGAGGCCGATCAGGCGTTTCATGCCGCCGGGTTTACCAGGCGGAACACGGCCTCGACCACGTCATTGACGGTACGTACCGACTTGAAATCGTCAGCGGCGATCTTCTTGCCGGTCTGGCGCTTGATGTGGTCGATCAGGTCGACGGCGTCGATGCTGTCGATTTCCAGGTCCTGGTACAGGTTGGATTGCAGAGAGATGCTGGCCGGCTCCAGTTCGAACAGTTCGACCAGAGCGTCGCGCAGGATGTTGAAGATGTCTTCGCGGGTTTGCATGGTACGTTCTCAGGCGGCCTGACGGGCGGTGACGAATGCCGCCAGCGTGGCGACGTTGCTGAAGTGGTTGCGGGTGTCCTTGGCATCGGCGTCGATCTTGAAGCCGTAGCGCTTCTGGATCGCCAGGCCGAGTTCCAGTGCGTCTACCGAGTCCAGGCCCAGGCCTTCGCCGAACAGGGGTTGTTCATCGTCGATGTCCTGAACGCTGATGTCTTCCAGGCCCAGGGCGTCGATGATCAGCTGTTTGAGGTCACGGTTCAGGTCTTGCTGTGGCACGCTCATTGGCGGCGAGCTCCTTGATGAAGTAGTGGTGCAGATGGTCGTTGAGCAGCCGCGATGCCTTGGGGGCGGGGCCCAGGGCGGCGAAGGCCTGAGGATCGATATCGGCGCCGACCTTGAGGGTAAAGTGCACGCGGCGGCTGGGAATGCGGTACCAGGGTTCATTCTTGGTCAGCGTGGTGGGGCTGACCTGGATGGTCACCGGGGTGATGATCTTCGCACCGCGCAGGGCGATTGCGGCGGCGCCACGATGAAAGGCCGGCGCCTGGCCGGGGGAGGTGCGCGTGCCTTCGGGGAAGATCACCAGTGGCTGGCCCTGGCGCAGCGACTCCACGGCGGTGTCGAGCATGTCCAGGCTGCCGTCGTTGCCGATGTACTGGGCTTCGCTGACCGGACCGCGGGTGAATGGGTTGTCGAACAGGCTCTGCTTGACCACGCAGTTGGCCTGACGCACCAGGCCAATGAGGAACACCACGTCGATCAGCGACGGGTGGTTGGCGATGATCATCTGCCCCGGACGGCCGAGGCGCTCGGCGCCGTCGATCTGGTAAGTCAGCACGCCGGTGGCGTGCATGAACCGCACGAAACGCCAGAACAGCCAACTGATGGTGCGCCGCGCGCGCCGGCGATGGCGTTCGGCACCGCCTGGCAGGCAGGCCAGCAGCGGAAAGACCAGCAGGCGCAGGCACAAACCGCCCAGGCCGAACAGAAAGAAGCTCGCGGCGGTGGCCAGCAGACGCCAATAGTAAGCGTCGCGTGGCCGGCTCACGGCTGTCGTTGCCAGTTCCATGTACGACGATTCCAGGTGTGAGTGAAGGAAGTGCAGCCAGTCAGCATGGCTTTGAGCCAGCTGAGGCCGTGAGGCAATTCCACGGGAGGTGTTGCCAACGCCTGCCCGGGCGCGAGTTGCCATTGCTGGCCAGGGGTCAGCAGCAGGCCCAGGGCGTAGGCGAAGGGCACGTCGTCGATCCAAGGGCTGTAGGCCTCGGGGGGCAGTTCCTCGGTGACGATCAACAGCACGGCGGGTGCACCCTCTGCCAGCAGTGCCGCCGCCTCCAGCACGCCTTGCTCGAAGCCGTCGCCCGCGGCCGCCAGGGCGGTCATTTCGCTGGTCGAGCCGCGCAGGATCGACCACAGGCCGATGACCGCGTTGTGCACCGACAGGCTGAACTGGGTGGGCGACAGCGGCTGGCGTGCGGCCAGCTCGCTGAGAATCGAAAAGGTGCGGGGCGTTTCACCGTGGCGCGATACGAACACCAGTGGCAACTGCTCGTGGCCCTCGGCCAATGGCCAACCCACGGCAAAGGCCATGCGCGCCAGGTGGCTGAGGCGACGGCGTTGCATGGCGGGCAGGAAGCTCACGTCAGGCGCCTGCGCATCGCTGCGTGGCGGCTGATGGCCATTTGCCCATAATTGCCAGTCGGCGTGTGTCGAGAGGCCAGGGGCCCACGCGCGCCATTGGCTGATGTCGAAGGTGATCACGGTGCTTTGTTTCCCGCCCTGAGGGACTTCCATGCCGAGGGAATGACTCGGCGTAACGACCTGCCAGGGTTGGCGCATTCATCGAGTGGCGCGCATTATCCCGGTGCCGGGGTCATGTATCAATGCATAGTGGTTCAATCAGACATTGCCTTCGTCTGGACATGACATACGCTGATCGCCATGTACGCGGTTTCCGACAATCGGTCAGGGCAAGGTTGTCGGTCGGGAGGTGCACAACTTGAATGAAGAATGCTGGTCAACGCCGAGCGAGCGCCACATACTCGGGCATTCGTTGATACACGGAGGTCTCTCATGCGGCGCGTGGTGTTCAATCAGAAAGGTGGCGTGGGCAAGTCGAGCATCGCTTGCAACCTGGCTGCGGTCAGCGCCAGCGACGGCTATCGGACCCTGCTGATCGACCTGGATGCCCAGGCCAACTCGACTCAGTACCTGACCGGCCTCACCGGCGAAGACATCCCCATGGGTATCGCCGACTTCTTCAAGCAAAGCCTCTCCAGCGGGCCGTTCAGCAAGAAGAACAAGGTCGATATCTACGAAACCCCGTTCGACAACCTGCATGTGGTCACCGCCACCGCGGAGCTGGCCGATTTGCAGCCCAAGCTCGAGGCCAAGCACAAGATCAACAAGCTGCGTAAGTTGCTCGACGAGCTCGACGAGGATTACGAGCGGATCTACATCGATACCCCGCCTGCACTCAACTTCTATGCGGTATCTGCGCTGATTGCGGCAGATCGCGTGCTGATCCCCTTCGACTGCGACAGTTTTTCGCGCCAGGCGCTGTACGGGCTGCTGGCTGAGATCGAAGAGTTGAAGGATGACCATAACGAAGAGCTGGTGGTCGAAGGCATTGTCGTCAACCAGTTCCAGTCCCGCGCCAGCCTGCCCCAGCAAATGCTCGACGAACTGCTGGCCGAAGGGCTGCCGGTATTGCCGATATACCTGAGCAGTTCGGTGAAGATGCGCGAGTCGCACCACGCCAGCTTACCGCTGATTCACCTGGAGCCACGGCACAAGCTGACCCAACAGTTTGTCGAGCTGCACTCGCTGCTCGAAGAAAACGCTTAAATCCCTTGGCTGCGTAGCCACTCCAGCAGCGACTGCAGTGGAAACGCGCCCGCCTGGCGGCTGACTTCGCGGCCGTTCTTGAACAGGATCAGGCTGGGAATCGAACGGATACCCAACTGGCCAGCAAGGGTACGGTTGGCTTCGCTGTCGAGCTTGGCCAGGCGGCAGCGCCCCTCGAGTTGGCGGGCGGCCTGTTCGAAGGTGGGGGCGAAGGACTTGCAGGGGCCGCACCAGTCGGCCCAGACGTCGATCAGCAGCGGCAGGTCGCCTTTGATCTGGCTGGCGTAGTTGCGTTCGTTGAGTTCGAACGACTGGCCCAACAGCACCTGCTGTTTGCAGCGGCCGCATTTAGGCGCATCGCCCAGGCGGGTGGCAGGCAGGCGGTTGAGGCCGTCGCAGTGGGGGCAGGGGATTAGCAACGAGTCGGACATGTGGTTTCCTTGTGGTGTTTGGTCAGGCCCTGTCGCCGGCCACCGGTTTCGCCCAGGACCTGAGGCCAGGGGGCTGTGAAGCAACTGGCTTGCAGGCTCAGCGGTGCATGGCACCGGCTTCGCCGGTGATCGCCGGCAAGCCGGCTCCCACGGGAGCGGCGACAGTCGTTGGACTGCCGGCTTGCTGGCGATGGGGGACTGCGGCCAGCCATCAGGAGGAGCAGCTGATTTCCAGGAGTTTGCCCCACGCTGGCGGCCGTTCGGCGTAGGCCTGCATTCCGGCTTGTTCCTCGAACGGCGTGCTCAGCACCTGATGCAGCCGCCGCACTTCACTGTAGTCACCGGCCTCGGCGGCTTCGATGGCTTTTTGCGCCAGGTAGTTGCGCAGCACGTACAGCGGGTTCACCGCGTGCATGCGCTCGCGGCGCCCATCGCCATTACCGGCTTCACGCTCACAACGGGCCAGATAGGCTGCGCCCCAGGCATCGAAGCCTGCCAGGTCGATGAAGTCGTCGCGTACGTCCTTGAGTGCCTCGGCCACCGGCTGCTCGCCCAGCCTGCGGAAGAACAGGTTGTAGTCCACTCCCCCGCTCTGCATGCGCTGCAGCAGGCGCTCGACCAGCGCCATGTCCTCGTCCTCAGCCGTGGTCAGGCCCAGGCGCCGGCGCATCAGGTCCAGGTAGTGCGCCTGGTACAGCGGCAGGAACAACGCCAGCGCTTGCTTGAGGGGCTCGACCTCAATCACCGTGGTCAGGGCCTGGGCCAGCGCGCTGAGGTTCCAGTGGGCGATCGGCACCTGGTTGGCGTAGCTGTAGCGGCCGCGATCATCGGAATGGTTGCAGATGAAGTTGGCGTCGAAGTCGTCGAGGAAGGCGAAGGGGCCGAAATCGAAGGTGATGCCCAGGATCGACATGTTGTCGGTGTTCATCACCCCATGGCAGAAGCCATAGGCCTGCCAGCGTGCAATCAGCTCGGCGTTGCGCTCGACGATGGTGCGGAACATGGCCAGGTACGGTTGCTCGGCCTCGCGGCATTCGGGGTAATGCTGCGTCAGTACGTGGTCGATCAACACCCGCTGTTGCTCAGGCTGCTTGGTGTAGTAGAAGTACTCGAAATGGCCAAAGCGCACGTGGCTCTGTGCCAGCCGTGTGAGCATGGCGGCGCTCTCGCGGGTTTCACGCCATACCGGGGTACTGGAACCGATCACGCACAGCGCGCGGCTGCTGGGGATGCCCAGGGCGTGCAGGGCTTCGGAGGCGAGAAACTCGCGAATCGACGAACGCAGCACCGCCCGGCCATCGCCCATGCGCGAGTAAGGGGTCTGGCCGGCACCCTTGAGGTGCAGGTCCCAGTGCTCGCCCGCCTCGTTGAGCACTTCGGCCAGTAGCAGCCCGCGGCCATCACCCAGGCGCGGGTTGTACGAGCCGAATTGATGGCCTGAATAGACCATCGCCCGTGGGTCGGCCTCTTCCCAGAGTTTATGGCCGCTGAACAGCTCGGCGAACACCGGCAGGTCGGCCTGGGCCGGGTCGAGGTCGAGCAAGCCCATGGCCGACTCGCTTGCCACGACCAGGCGCGGCTCTGCGATGGGCTCGGGCAGGACCTGGGTGGAAAACGCATCGCCCAGGCGGGCGAAGCGGTTGTCGAAGGTGAGTTGGTCGAGGGCTTTCACGGGCTGCTCCTAGGGTTCAGCACAGAATAAAGCATTCGAGCCGTATCAGGCCGGCGCAGTGCCATCGGGTTTTGGTTGTTCCACGGGAATCAGCTGCTGCTTGCCGCCCTGGGTGTCCATCAGGAATACCTCGACCTGGCGTACGGAGATCTTGATGTTGTGCGCCTTGAACTCACGGTTGATGTAGCGGTTGATCTCGTCCAGCGTCGGGTTGCGGTCGCCCAGGTCGCGTACGTGCATGCGCAGTTCGTGGTCCAGCGAGCTCTCGCCGAAGTTGAGGAAATACACCAGCGGTTCCGGGTCTTTGAGCACCCGTGGATTGTCGTGGGCGCCCTTGAGCAGCAGGTCGCGCACCAGGTCCAGGTCGGAGCCGTAGTCGATGCCCAGTTTCAGCGTGACGCGGGTCACCGTGTCGGTCAGCGACCAGTTGATCAGTTGGCCGGTGATGAAGGTCTTGTTGGGGACGATGATGTCCTTGCGGTCGAAGTCGGTAATGGTAGTGGCGCGGATGCGGATCTTGCTCACGGTGCCGGACAGGTTGCCGATGGTGATGGTGTCGCCGATGCGCACCGGGCGTTCGAACAGGATCATGATGCCGGAGATGAAGTTGGCGAAGATCTCCTGCATGCCGAAACCCAGCCCGACCGACAGCGCTGCCACCAGCCACTGCAGCTTGTCCCAGCTCACGCCGAGGGTCGACAGGGTACTGACGATACCTATACCGACGATGGTGTACGACAGCAGCGTGGTGGTGGCGTAGGCGCTGCCTTGGGCCAGGTTCAGCCGCGACAGCACCAGCACCTCCAGCAAGCCCGGCAAGTTGCCGGCCAGGGCGAAGGTGATCCCGACGATCACCAGCGCACCGAGCAGGTCGCCGAGGCTGATCGGTACCATGCTGGCGGCCGTGCCGGTGCCGCTGGTGTATTCGTACAGGGTGAAGTTGTTGAGGTAGGCGAACACCGTGATCAAGTCCGCCCACACCCAGTACAGGCCGGCAATGAAGCCACCGAGCAAGGCCAGGCGGATCAGGCGCAACGACTGCTGGTTGACCTGCTCGATGTCCAGCGTCGGCTCTTCGGTGATGACTTCGCCGTCCAGGCCTTCCTTGGCGGCCGCGCGCTTGCTCAGCGCACGCTGGTAGGCCAGGCGCCGCGCGGCGACCGATAGGCCACGTACGAATGCGGCCTCGATCACCAACCAGAACATCAGCAGGTAAAGGGTGTAGATCAGCCGGTCGGTGAGCTTCAGTGCGGTGTAGTAATAGCCAAAGCAGACCGCAACGAACAAGGCGATGGGCAACGCCGTGAAGGCCAGCCCGACGGCCCGGCGGAACAGCGAAGCGTCGCGGTGCGCGGGGCTGCTCAGCAGCAGGCGGCTGAGCAGCCAGGCCATGAGTGCGTAACAGGTCAGTACAACGCCGATGCCCAGCACATCGTCGGCCAGTGCCGACGGCTGGTGCTCGGCCACTGCCACCACGCCGACCAGCGCCAGCACGACGGTACCCAGCCGGCGCACCCAGCCGCGCAGGAACTCGACTTGCGGTTTGTGCCAGCGGAAGTGGATTTCCGCCACCCCCCCTGGGGCGAGAATGCGGTAGGCGGTGTAGAACACGAGCCAGGCCTGGGCCAGTTGCCAGAGCGCGGAGCCAAGGTTGGCGTTTTGCCCACGGGCGTCGATCTGCAGGGCATAGCTGCACAGGGCAAGGCCCAGGCTCACTGGCATCGCCAGGAGAATGTTGATCAGGATCGCCTGGGGCGTGTGCCACTGGCTGTCACGGCGGAAATGGCCGATATCCTGGTGCACCTTGTTCAGCCGTTGGTAGAGGTATTTGCGGCGCCACAGCAGGGCACCGATCACCAGCAGCAATGGCAGGAAAAGCAATGGGCGCTGACTCAGCCCGTCGCCCAGCTCCTTCAGGCCAGAGCCCCAGGGCAGGTCTGAGACCTGTTTGGCAAAGCGCTCCGGCACCGTCTTCAACCAGTCCCAGTCCAGCGGCTTGTTGCTCGGGATCCAGAACATCTGCTCGTCGAGCGTGGTGCGCAGGCCTTGCGCGGTGCTGAGCAACTGCTTCTGGTTGAGCTGCAGGGTGATCGATTCGTTGAGCAGCGCCGACAGCTCGCGGTTAAGGCGTTCAAGCAGGTCGCTGCGGGTGATCGCTACCTCCAGCAGGGCCTTGCGCAAGGCTGGGGTGACGTCTTGCTGCGGCTGGTTGGCCAGCAGTTTGTCGACATAGGTCACCGGGCTGCTCATCTGCTCGCGCTGCTGGTTGATCTCGAACTGGTACAGACGGATGTCAGCGATCTGGTCCGCCAGGTCACGGTCAAGCTTCAGGTGCGGCAGGGCCTGCTTCTGCTTGTAGAGGATCTTCGACAGCAACAGGCTGCCCTTGAGCACGCTGATCTGCTCGTCCAGGGCTTGATCGGCCTGGGTCAGGCTGTCGAGCTGCTGTTTGGTGCGCAGGTTCTGCTGGGTCAATTCGTTGAGGCGGTCGGTGCTTTTGAGCAGGTAGTCGGAAAGCTTGAGGTTGGCTGCGCTTTCGCTGGCCAGCAGGCTGCTGCCGCCAGCCTTCTGCGCTTCGATCGACTGTTGGGTTACGGTTTGCTGGGACTGGGCCAGACGCTTCTCGTTGATCAGCGTCTGCAGGTCCTGGATTTCCTGTTCCAGACGTGCGGTGCGTTCGATCAGCAGGTCGTGGCGGGCGTTGCCCAGGTCTTGCAGCAGGCCGTTGCCGGCCAGTTCCTGGCGGCGCAGCAGGGTCAGGGCATTGAGCGAGGCCAGTTCGGCACTCAGTTGGTTGCGCTGGTCGGCATTGATCGATTTGCCGCCATCCTTGCCGCTCTTGAGGATGGTGTTGATTTGCTGGCTGCGTGTCTGGTTGTTGCTGATCTCGGCCTGGGCGCGCTCGGGGCGGGTCTGGGAATTGATGATCAGGCTGTTGGCATCGGACAGCGCTTTTTGCAGCTCACCCTGCAGCGTGTTGCGTTCGCTGAGCATCTGCTCGAGCTGCGGCACGCTCAGGCTGGCGTAGCGTTGAGCCACCGGTTGTGGCTTGCTGGCTTTGAGCTTGGCCAGTTCTTTCTGGCTGTCGCTGGTCTCTTTGGGCGCGCCAGCCAGCTGTTGCTTGAGCTCGGCAAGCTTCTTCTCGCTATCTTCCTTGTTGGCAAGCAGGCTCAGGGTTTGTTCGAGCACCTGCTGCAAGGCCTTCTGATCGGCCTCCGGCAGTTTGCGTTCGGCGATCTTGTCGAGGCTGTTCTGGATGCTGGCAGCGCTCGGAGCTTCGGCTGCAGCAGCGGCGAACGGCAGGGACAGGCACAGCCCGAGCAGGGCTGTGCGAAGGTACACGCGCAGGGACATAGGCAGACTACTTATGGATCATGCAGAAACGAAGTTTAGAGGAACAATCCTGGTCCGGGTCGCGTTCCTTCGGGGAATCTGACGCCCACTTTCTGGATCTTGTTCCCGTCCATGGTCGCCACGGTCCAGATCGTGCCGTGCCATTCCACCTGATCGCCCACTACTGGAGCGCCCCCGACCTTCTGTCGGATGAACTGCGCCAGTGGCATTTTCGCGTCCAGGCCGTCGAGTTTCAGGCCGTAAAGGGCTGCCACCGCGCCCAGTTCGGCATCGCCTTCGAGCACGAAATCGCCGAAAAAGCGCAGGTCCAGGCCGCGTTGCGGGGCCTGGCTGAACAGCTTGCCCAATGCTGGCAGGTTGTGTTCGTGGCCGATCACGCACAGCATGTCGCCGACTTCGAGCACGGTACTGCCGGAGGGGTGCAATAACTGTTCGCCACGGAACAGTGCGGCAATACGGGTGCCCTCGGGCATCTTCAATTCGCGCAGGGCGGCACCGATGCACCACTTCTCCGCGCCCAGGCGATAGACGAACAACTCCCACTCGCTGGTAACGTGCACTTCGAGGGCGGACCGCGAGATCGGTGCCGGGTCCGGTGGTACCGTGACTTTCAACAGCTTGGCCATCCACGGCAGGCTGGTGCCCTGCACCAGCAGCGATACCAGCACGATGAAGAATGCCAGGTTGAAGAACAGTTGCGCGTCAGGTAGCCCCGCCATCAGCGGGAACACCGCCAGGATGATGGGTACCGCGCCACGCAGGCCGACCCAGGAAATGAAGGCTTTCTCGCGGCCATGGAAGGCCTTGAACGGCAGCAGTGCGGCCACCACCGACAGCGGCCGCGCGATCAGGATCATCCACAGCGCCAGGCCCAGTGCGGGCAGGGCGATCGGCAGCAGGTCATGGGGTGTGACCAGCAGCCCCAGCACCAGGAACATGCCGATCTGAGCGAGCCAGGCCATGCCGTCGAGCATGTGCAGGATGCCGTGGCGGCTGCGGATGGGTTTGTTGCCCAGCACCAGGCCGCACAGGTAAACGGCAAGGAAGCCGCTGCCGTGCAGGGCGTTGGTCAGCGAGAACACCGCCAAACCGCCAGCGATGACCAGAATCGGGTAGAGGCCGCCGGCCAGGTTGATCCGGTTGACCAGTTGCAGCATCAGCCAGCCACCGCCCAGGCCCAACAGGCCACCGATGCCGAATTCGCGCAGCAAGTGCCCCAGCAGGCTCCAGTGCAGGCCGGTCTGGCTGCTGGCGATCATCTCGATCAGGGTGACGGTGAGGAACACGGCCATGGGATCGTTGCTGCCCGATTCGATTTCCAGCGTCGCCGTGACCCGTTCGTTCAGGCCTTTGCCGCCAAGCAGTGAGAACACTGCTGCGGCGTCGGTGGAGCCGACGATGGCACCGATCAGCAGGCCCTGGATGAGGCTCAGGTCAAACAGCCAGGCCGCGACCAGGCCGGTGAGGGCAGTGGTGATCATCACGCCGATGGTGGCCAGCGACAATGCCGGCCACAGGGCCACGCGGAAGCTCGCTACCCGCGTGCGCAGGCCGCCGTCGAGCAGGATCACCGCCAGCGCCAGGTTGCCCACCAGGTAGGCGGTCGGGTAGTTGTTGAAGATGATGCCGCCCCCGTCCACGCCGGCGAGCATGCCGACCGCGAGGATGATGACCAGGATTGGAATGCCAAGGCGCGACGACAGCGAGCTGACCAGGATACTTGCGCCCACCAGCAATGCGCCGATCAAGAACAGGCTGTTGATGGTGCTTGCATCCAAAGGCAGGTACTCCGGGATAACGCGGGGAAGAGGACTCGATAGCTTTGAAGAACTAGCAGGTCGCGTGCCAATCGATTCTAACCTGATGAATTGGCAGCATGTAAAGCGTTTCTGCAGATGTAGAAAAGGCACCCCGAAGAGTGCCTTTTCTTGCGTTGCGCCTGCGCGCCTCAGCGCCGGCAAGCCGGCTTCCGCAGGGGGCGGCGGTATTGCCGCTGAAGGCGCAAGTGGGGGCAGGTCAGGCCTGCTTCACTTCACGCATCGGCTTGCCCTTGACCGGCGCACCGTTGGCCACGTAGTACTTGGCAGTGCTGCGCGGCAGCGGCTTGCGGTTGCGTATCTTGTCCGAGATTTTCTCGGCGATCATGATGGTGGTGGCGTTGAGGTTGCCGGTGATGATGATCGGCATGATCGACGCATCCACCACACGCAGGCCCTGCATACCGTGCACGCGGCCTTCGCCATCGACCACCGCCATCTCGTCGGTCCCCATCTTGCACGAGCAGGACGGGTGGAAGGCGGTTTCGGCGTGCTCGCGGATGAACTTGTCCAGTTCTTCGTCCGTCTGCACGTGCGCGCCAGGGCTGATTTCACGGCCACGGTAGGGGTCCAGCGCTGGCTGGGCCATGATTTCGCGCGTCAGCCGGATACCGTCACGGAACTCCTGCCAGTCCTGCTCGGTGGCCATGTAGTTGAACAGGATGCTCGGGTGCTGGCGCGGGTCCTTGGACTTGGCCTGGACGCGGCCACGGCTAGGCGAGCGCATCGAGCCCATGTGCGCCTGGAAACCGTGTTCCTTCACGCCATTGGAGCCGTTGTAGTTAATCGCGACCGGCAGGAAGTGGTACTGGATGTTCGGCCATTCGAATTCAGGGCGAGTACGGATAAAGCCGCCTGCCTCGAACTGGTTGCTGGCGCCGATGCCGGTGCCCTTGAACAGCCACTCGGCACCGATGGCCGGCTGGTTCCACCACAGCAACGACGGGTACAGCGACACCGGCTGGGTGCAGGCGTACTGCAAGTACAACTCAAGGTGATCCTGCAGGTTTTCGCCGACGCCCGGCAGGTCGTGCACGACCGGGATGTCGAGGCTTTCCAGCAGGGCCCGCGGGCCGACGCCGGAGCGCTGCAGCAGCTGCGGCGAGGCGATGGCGCCGGAGCTGACGATGACTTCCTTGCGCGCACGGGCTTCGACGCGCTCTTCGCTGTCGCCGACCAGGTAGGTCACGCCAACGGCGCGCTTGCCTTCGAACAGCACGCGATCGCTCAGGGCGTGGGTGACGATGGTCAGGTTCGGGCGCTTCTTGGCCTGGTCCAGGTAGCCGCGGGCGGTGCTGGAGCGGCGGCCGTTCTTGGTCACCGAACGGTCCATCGGGCCGAAGCCTTCCTGCTGGTAGCCGTTCAGGTCTTCCGTGCGTGGGTAACCGGCCTGTACGCCGGCCTCGACCATGGCGTTGAACAGCGGGTTGTTGCCCGCTTTGGGGGTGGCAACGCTGAGCGGGCCTTCGCCGCCGTGGTAGTCGTTGGGGCCGATGTCACGGGTTTCTGCCTTGCGGAAGTACGGCAGGCAGTCCAGGTAAGCCCAGTCTTCCAGGCCTGGCAGCTTGGCCCAGCCGTCGAAGTCCATGGCGTTACCGCGGATGTAGCACATGCCGTTGATCAGCGAGGAACCACCCAGGCCCTTGCCGCGGCCACATTCCATGCGGCGGCCGTCCATGTGCGGCTCCGGGTCGGTCTCGTAGGCCCAGTTGTAGCGGCGGCCCTGCAGCGGGAATGCCAGGGCAGCCGGCATCTGGGTGCGGAAATCCAGGCGGTAGTCGGGGCCACCGGCTTCCAGCAGCAGTACGGTGACGGCGGCGTCTTCGGTCAGGCGAGTGGCCAGGGTGTTACCGGCCGAGCCGGCACCAACGATGATGTAATCGTATTCCATGGGGCTTCCTCCGGAAGCAGCTGCGAGCTTCAAACGGCAAACTGTAAGTAAAAGCAGCCGTGGGAAACTCGCGGATGGATGAGCCTGCAAGGGCCGGTGGCGTTACGCCGACCGGCTCTTTCTTGCAGCTTGCAGCTTGCCGCTGTTTGTCAGAAGACCGACGCGTAGCCGCCCAGTTCGACCTGAACCGACTTGATGCGCGTGTACTGAGCCAGCGAGCTGACGCCGTTTTCACGGCCGACGCCCGACTGCTTGTAGCCACCGACCGGCATTTCGGCCGGCGATTCACCCCAGGCGTTGATCCAGCAGATGCCGGCTTCGAGCTTGTGGATGATGCGGTGGGCGCGGGTGATGTCGTTGGTGCACACGCCTGCGGCCAGGCCGTATTCGGTGTCATTGGCGCGGCGGATGACTTCTTCTTCGGTTTCGTAGGTGAGGATGCTCATCACCGGGCCAAAGATTTCTTCCTTGACGATGGTCATGTCGTCGGTGCAATCGGTGAACACGGTCGGGGCCACGAAGGCGCCCTTGGCGAAATCACCTTCGGTCAGGCGCTCGCCGCCACACAGCACGCGGGCACCTTCCTGCTTGCCCTTGGCGATGTAGCCCAGCACGCTTTCCATGTGCTGGAAGCTGACCAGCGGGCCGAAGTTGGTGTTTTCGTCTTCCGGGTTGCCGGCGCGAATGCGGGCAACGCGCTCGGCGATCTTGGCTTCGAAGGCCGCTTTCATCTGGGCTGGAATGAACACGCGGGTGCCGTTGGTGCAGACCTGGCCGGAGCTGTAGAAGTTGGCCATCATGGCGATGTCGGCGGCCTTGTCCAGGTCGGCATCGGCGCAGATGATCAGCGGCGACTTGCCGCCCAGCTCCATGGTGACTTCCTTGAGCGAGGAGCTCGAAGCGCTGGCCATGACCTTCTTGCCGGTGGTGGTGCCGCCGGTGAAAGAGACTTTCTCGATGCGCGGGTGTTCGGTCAGCCAGGTGCCGACTTCGCGGCCGCTGCCGGTCAGGACGTTGAACACGCCGTCCGGCAGGCCGGCTTCGGTGTAGATCTCGGCCAGCTTCAGGGTGGTCAGCGAGGTGACTTCCGAAGGCTTGAAGATCATCGCGTTGCCGGCGGCCAGGGCCGGGGCGGACTTCCACAGGGCGATCTGGATCGGGTAGTTCCAGGCGCCGATACCGACGGTCACGCCCAGCGGCTCGCGGCGGGTGTAGACGAACGAGCTTTCACGCAGCGGAATCTGCTCGCCTTCGATGGCCGGTACCAGGCCTGCGTAGTATTCCAGTACGTCGGCGCCGGTGACGATGTCGACATAGCGGGTTTCGGAGTACGACTTGCCGGTGTCCAGGGTTTCCAGCATGGCCAGCTCGTCGTTGCGCTCACGCAGGATGTCGACGGCACGGCGCAGGATGCGCGAACGCTGCATGGCAGTCATCGCGGCCCAGACTTTCTGACCGCGCTCGGCGCTTTCGACGGCTTTCTCGACGTCGGCCTCAGTGGCGCGCTGGACGTGGGCCAGAACTTCGCCGGTCGCCGGGTTGATGGCTTCGAAGGTGGCATCGCTGCCAGCGTCGACATAACCGCCGTCGATGTAGAGTTTTTGCGTTCCGAAACGGGCCATAGTGTCCTCGCAAGTGCAGTGTGTGAGTGGCTTTCGCGTCACGCTCCGGCCGGCTGGGCAAGGGCTGTGCGCATTTTTTCAGAGGCCGGTGGTTGCATGTCCGGGCGCTTCTGTTTAGCCAGTTGTAGTTCCAGGTATTCGTAAGCGATCTGTATCGCCTGGCTGGTGTCGAAGGCATCGCCCGACAGCGCTCCACGCAGCCACAGCCCGTCGATCAAGGCAGCCAGGCCGCGGGCGGCGGTGCGCGCTTCATCGAGCGGCATGGCGCGGCGGAACTGGCAGCACAGGTTGGAATACAGGCGGTGATCGTTGATCCGCTGCAACCTGTGCAAGGACGGCTGGTGCATGCTGGAGGCCCAGAAGGCCAACCAGGTTTTCATTGCCGGGCCATTCACCTGGCTGGCATCGAAGTTGCCATCGATGATCACCCTCAGGTGGGCTCGCGGGCTGTCGTCGGTCAGTGCCTGGCGACGGGCGATCACGCCCTCGTTGAGCATGTTCATGATGTGGCGCATCGTCGCCGCGATCAGGCCGTTCTTGTCCTGAAAGTAGTGACTGATGATGCCGTTCGACACACCGGCCAAACGGGCAATCAGCGCAATGCTGGCATCTCCCAGGCCGACCTGATCGACTGCTTGCAGCGTCGCTTCGATCAATTGCTGGCGGCGGATGGGTTGCATACCGACCTTGGGCATCTTGCTATCTCCTCAGGCCTGACGAGCAGACAACGTGCGGCTGACTCGGCGAGGACCAGTCTATTTTGTTTTGATTGAACGTTCAATCAATAAAGAATAAGCTCTGCGACAATTTGTGCCATTGACAGCTTCCAAGGCTGTTTCGGTGGCACGGATTGACACCCCAGGAAATCGCGTAACCCCCGTATTACAAGGTGTTGACGGGTATTAGCGATGCGAAATGCAGATTCTGCTCAACGGCCATGCGCCTGCGGCAGGCCCTTGGAGCGGGCGGGGTGCTCTGTGACGAATGCGCGCAGCCAACTGATTTGGCGAGGCATTTGCGCAGACCACCTGTCTGGTTTTGCAACGTTTCTATTCGGGATCACGGTTTCCAAGATGCTTTTATAACACCTGATGCAGTGGGGGTATTCCACCAATTGCTCGGGAAAAGACTGATTAGCCTCCACAGCCGCACTGCCCGGAGCATTCGTGCAATGAGTTCTGCCTCCCTTACCAAACCCCCCGCCGAGAGGGTACGGGTCAATCGCGTGGTGTTTTACACCTCCGCGCTGATGATCCTCGTTCTGACTGCCTTGCTTATCGCTGTTCCCGAAACCGCCGGTCAGGTACTGGGCGTGGCCCAGAAGTGGCTGACACGCACCTTCGGCTGGTACTACATGCTGGTGATCTGCGGTTACCTGCTGTTCGTCGTTTACCTGGCGTTCTCCGACTACGGCAAGCTCAAGCTTGGCGGCAAGGATGACCAGCCCGACTTCAGCTACGGGGCCTGGGCCGGCATGCTGTTCTCCTCCGGTATCGGTATCTCGCTGCTGTACTTCGGCGCCTCTGAGCCGCTGGACCACTACTTCAATCCGCCGGAAGGCACCCCTGCCAGCCTCGAGGCCGCGCGCCAGGGCCTGCAACTGACCTTCCTGCACTGGGGGCTGCATGGCTGGGCGATCTACGCCCTGGTCGGGCTGGCCGTAGGCTACTTCGCCTACCGCCACAACCAGCCGCTGGCACTGCGCTCGGCCCTGTATCCGCTGGTCGGTGAGCGTTGGGTCAGAGGGGCCGCCGGTAATGCCGTGGACATCTTCGGCATGTTCGTCACCTTGCTGGGCCTGGTGACCAACCTCGGGATCGGCGCGATGCAGGTGTCTTCGGGCCTTGAATACCTGTTCGGCATGGACCATAGCCAGACCAACCTGCTGGTGGTGATTCTGGTCATGGCCGGGGTGGCCACGGTGGCCGCGGTGTCGGGTGTGGAAAACGGCATTCGCCGCCTGTCCAACCTGAACATCATGCTGTTCAGTGGCTTGCTGATCTTCGTGCTGCTGGGCGGCGAGACCCTGCACCTGCTCAACGGCCTAGTGCAGAACGTCGGCGACTACCTCAACGGCATCGTGCTGAAGACCTTCGACCTTTATGTCTACGAAGGCGAGGCCGGCAAATCTGAGCGTTGGTTGGGCCTGTGGACCGTGTTCTACTGGGCGTGGTGGATCTCCTGGGGCCCGTTCGTGGGCATGTTCATTGCCCGGATCTCCAAGGGCCGTACCGTGCGCCAACTGGTCTGCGGCGTACTGCTGATTCCGTTGGGCTTCACCCTGGCCTGGTTGTCGATCTTCGGTAATACCGCGCTTGACCTGGTGATCAACCAGGGCGCTGTGGAGCTGGGCAAGACCGCGCTGGAGCAGCCGTCGATGTCGATCTACCAGCTGCTGGAATATTTCCCAGCCGCCAAGATCGTGATCGGTGTGGCGGTGTTCGTCGGCTTCGTGCTGTTCCTTACCCCGGCCGACTCCGGCGCGGTGATGATGGCCAACCTGTCATGCAAAGGTGGCAAGGTCGACGAAGATGCCCCGCACTGGATGGTGGTGTTCTGGTCGGTGATCATCACCCTGGTCACCATCGGCCTGCTGTTCGCCGGTAACTTCGAAGCCATGCAGACCATGGTGGTGCTGGCGGGCCTGCCGTTCTCGGTGGTGCTGGTGCTGTTCATGTTCGGCCTGTACAAGGCCATGAAGCAGGACGTTGCCGTGGAGCAGGAGCGTGCCGAGCTGGCTGCCCGCGGCCGCCGCGGTTTCAGCGAGCGCTTGAGCCAGCTTGAGCTGCAACCGACCCAGGCTGTGGTGCAGCGCTTCATGGACAAGCAAGTCAGCCCGGCCCTCAAAGAGGCGGCCGAACAGCTGCGCACCCTGGGCTTCGATGTCGAGAGCCGTGTTGGCCAATCGCGCAACATGATGGGCCTGCGGGTGATGATGGAAGAGGGCAACCCTTTCGTTTACGAAGTGAGCCTGGACGGTTACATGGCCGCACCGAGCGAGGCGCCGGTCGAAGGCGAGCCCGAGGTGCGCCAGCGCTTCTATCGCGCCGAAGTGTACCTGCACGATGGCAGCCAGGAGTACGACCTGATGGGCTTCGCGCCCGAGCAGATCGTGCGTGATGTACTGGACCAGTTCGAGAGCCATCGACAGTTGCTGGGCCGCGTGTACAGCTGACGCGGCTAGCCCTTGCGCGGCCGGATGCCTGGCCGCGCAAGGGCTACAGCTTTATGTAACGCAGCGTACCCAGCCCCTTGGCACATCCTTGCGCTCCATTTGCCGCGAGGAAGCCGCCCATGCCCATCCAGCCAAGTGCTGTTCCTGATTTTCGTCGGTCAGTCGCTGCCGAGTTTCTCGATCGTCCCACCTTGCGTAGCGTTCTGAGCCAGCAGGTTCTCGAATTGCTGGTCCCCTGGCATGCCGCGCTGGCGGGTGCCGGGCTGCCCGATGCCGAAGCGCTCATACTCAACATTCCTGCCCAAATTGCGTCCGGCCCACAGACCTACGATGCCTGGACACCCCGGCCACTGTTGGAGGTCATGCTTGAAGCATTGCACGCCCGTCAGCCACTGGCGTCGTTGGGGGCTAATGGTGGGGATTTCCTGCTGGCGGTCCGGGAGCCATGGTTCCTGCGTGACCAGGCGGGTAACCCGTTGCCGTTCGGGACGATCTCAATCGGCGCCCAAATGGCTGCGCTGGATGACCTGCTGCTCATGCTCGCGGACCGCTTCTGCCAAGCGCAGGTCGATTTCTGGAAGGCGCCAGGCAGTCAGGGCGTAAGCCGTGACCTGTGGCTGCAGCACCTGCTCAAGAGGGCGTTGTTGCACAATTTGCCACTGCAGGGGCTGGACCAACAGCAACGTCAGTGCTTGCTGAGCCTGCTGAAGAGTCACGGCGCCACACCTGCGGTATTTCTGGTCCAGGTGCAACTCGATAACGATGTTCAGTGGCTGCCCAACCTGCTGGTCAGTGGCGAGTGGGACGAGCGCAAAGTGTTTTTGTGGTGCGCCCCCTCCAGCCTGGTGAAGGCATTTGACTCGCTCGATCTGTTTGCTGAAGCGTTAAGGGCCGAGCTTGCTGAGCATCAGCGCTTCAAGGCCATGGTATGGCACCGCTATGAGCTCGAAGGCGACGTTTTTGCCCAGCAAAGCAGCCTGTTGCTGGAGATCATGCTCGATGACATCGCACGTTTGCGTTATGCCGCGTTGCCAGAGGGTTCGTTGCTTGAAAGGGGCTTTGCTGCCCTGAGTGACCCCGCGCGCTGGTTCATCGAAGGTTACGGCCAGGCCAGTGATGCACAGATCCCGCTGCCACCAGGCCTGCGCCATGGCAGTGCGGCGAATGGTTTTGCCTATCAGCGGGGCGTGTTCGAACTGGCGTTGGCGCAGGCTCAGTCCGAAGGCGTTGGGGCGCTCGATGATGTGCTCGATTTGCGCAGTTTCACCCGGCGGGAGTTGCGCACGCTGATGCTTGCCGATTTTCCGCTCGAAGCCAATTATTTCCCGGATGATCTGCTCCTGCACCTGCCCACCCATGTCGGCTCGCCCGGTGGTGCTGGCGTCGGGCCGGGTGGTTGGACGACTGAACCCCACAGCATGAGCTTGACCGAGTTCGCCATCGGTAATCTCTGGTCGCTTCATAACGCGCAGCTTACCGGCATCACCCATTGTGAAAACCAGTTGATCATGGACTGGATGAACGTCGACTACGTCAAGTCGCTGGTGCAGCGGGTCGACATCGGCAAGCACTACCCCGTTTACGTCGCGCAGAAGCTGGACGACCCCGCTACACAACCCGAGCGGATCAAACGCTTTGGCCGTGAATGGCGGTGTTCACTGCTGTTCAGCGCGCTCTATGCCCGCATGCAGGGCGAGCTGAGCGACGCCGGCTTGCAGTGCGTTACAGACTTTTGCCATGGCTACCTTGACCCGCAATTGCCAGCGCTGATGTTGATGCCGCTGGCCTTCAAGCGCGGGGCGGGCGAGGTCGAGCCCGATTCCGTCAGTGGCATGTATGTCCTGTTCGCCACGGAGCCTGCACGGGTTTTGCTGTATCGGCCGCTGTACAGCGCAAAGCCTCTGCTGGAGTTTGCCAGCCTGGACCTGATGATGGACGCAATCCGCAGGCCCGGGCCATTGCAGGACAGCATCCTTGCGTGGATGCCGTCGGCCTCGCGTGCCGTCTACGCCTATGGCGGCTTCTACGAGCCGCATTGGTCAGGGCCTATCCTGGACAGCCAGCTACTGCCTGCGCGAGGGTACCCGCCAACATTTGCAGCGCAGTTCTGGCGTGATGAGGTCGATGCAAGACTGTACAAGGCCAATCGCGACCTGTTGGTTGAGTTGGCTGACCGCGAGTCGGTTTCCAACGCCGAGAGTCGCTGGGCGATTCTCGTTCAGGGGGCCTGGCTGTTGTTCGATGTGGTGACGTTGATCTTGCGTGGGCCTGTTGCCAGCGTTGCCTGGCTGGTCCAGGCCATTGCCGGGTTGCACAACGACCTGTCGGCCTTGCGCGATGGCAGTGCGTTCGAGCGCAGTACCGCTGTGGTCGACGTGTTGCTCAATGCTTGCATGGCCTTGATGCATTTGCGTTTACCGCAGTTCCCCCTGGGCGAGCCTGTACGCAACCTTCCCCGCCGGAGCGCAATGCCCGCATTGGGTGATGCAGAAGCACTGGTGGCGCCCGTACAAGGCAAGGTCGCTGCGCCGGGAGTGCTGGCGCAACATGGCTCGACCCGGCTGGATTTTTCCTGGCGCGGCACTCAGGGGTTCAATGTGCTGTCGCCGCAGCAGCGCACCGTGGTGTTCGGCCTGCGCGTCGAGCAATCGCTGGAAGGCCTGGAACCGCTTGCAGAGGGGCCTGGCCGCGGGTTGTACCGCGTGGGTGAGCACTACTACCTCACGCTGGGTGATGGGGTATACCGGGCCACCTTTGAGGAGCAAGGCCTGCGTATGGTCGGTGCCGACGGTGCCATGGGGCCCTGGTTGGCGTTCGAGCACGGCCAATGGCGTGTAGATCGTGGTTTGCGCTTGCGTGGCGGCATGCCACGCAGCCGCCTTGAAGCCTTGAAAGAGGAGAACCGCAAGAAAGCCGAACAACTCAAGAACGAAGAAGCTGAATTGGCCCGCCATCACAATGCGCTGGCCGAAACCCTGAACAGGCATCGCGACCTGCTCAATGAGAAGGACGAGCGCATCGCGGTGCTGGAAGCGGTGACTGAACCGGACGAGTTGACGCTGCGCGAGCTTGAATTGACCCGGCGCCTGCGCAAGCAGATCAATCTGAAAGTCATCTACGAAGTCAAAGGCGTGGTCGAGGCTTCACTCAAGCATGAGCAAGTGGTCAACAGCCTGTACAACATGCGCCATGACGATGCAGCCTACAGCATCGCCCTCACCGCGCAGCGCAGCCTGATCCGCCAGAGCCTGATCGAGAATATGTCCATCTTCTACAACGAGATGGCCATGATCATCAACGCAGAGGACCTGGAAAACCTCGCCCAGCAGCTTGTCATCCACCCAGAGAGTGAGGCCGAGATCAGCCAGTACCTGCAATTTCGCTCTGCCTTGGAGCAGGTCATCAAATGGGAGGTGGATCTGGTCGACATGTCCCGGTTGCTGGACACGCTGCTCGAAGAAACCCTCAAAGACGACACGTTCGTGTTCAGGAACGAAGACACGCAAGCGCGCATCAACAAAGGCCACGAGCTCAAGAGCACCATCGAGGCGCGGCGGTTGTCGGCCATCGACCTTGATTTCCGTCTGCTTCAAGACCTGGCCGAAGCCAGCCTGGAAAGACGGGCCGATGTCGAGGAGCGGGTGTTATCGCAATACCTCGACTACCTGGCCGGCGACAGCCTGAAGAGCGCGGGCAACGCGCATGGCGACCTGGCGGGAAGCGAGCTGTCGCTGGCCGAGCGGATCGAGGTGTTGACCGGCATCCTGGAGGGCTACGAGGAGGCTGCGGCAATGGCCGACTACCTGGGCAGTGTGGGCGGCGCGGCGATCAGGCAGGAGTCGCTGCAACTGTACAAGAAAACCTTGCACGGATTGCAGCGCGCTGCCCAAGGCGACCTCGCCCAGGCAGTGCGCGAGCACGAACTCAGCGAGCCTGCCCCACCGCGTCCGACGGTCTATGCCCCGCGCGGTGGGCGGCGCCAGCTGGTCAGGACTCACCGCGGGCGCAAGGTGCTCGCTCAGGAAGTCGAGGTGGATGGTGTCGCCCTCGTCCAGCAACGCGATGAGCGTACCCAGCATGTACTCAAGACCTTCCACCAGCGTGGTGGCGAGTGGGTCGAGGATGCGCCGCAACCTACAGCGTCAGAGCCGCCATTCTCCCCACTGGAACCTCGCCTGGCGCGCAAGCGTGCACAGGCCCTGCTTGCAGAGGTCGAGCGGATCACCAAGCTGGCCAGAAGCTTCTTTCAGGCAGAGCAGCCTAACAGTCTGGCCACGGTCATCGACGGGCACCTGGACAAAATGCGCAATGCCCTGAGCACGTTGCCAAGGATGAGCCCCGAAGATGCCTTGTTCGAAAGTCTGGGTGAGGGTATCGAGCGCTTGCAGGCTACCCGCCGCGACCTGTTGACCGGTATCTATCTGTCCACCGATCACCCCGACGCCCGCAGCCTGCAATTTCTGCTCGACAACCACCAGGTCACTGTCCAGCGCGCCGGGCCACGCAAGGCATTGGCAGCAGGTGATTACCTGGATGTCTACGAGGTCAGGCGCCAGCCGCGGGCCGGCCAGGTTCAGGGTGATGGGCTGTGGGAGGCACACTTCCACTACCCGGACATCGGCACCCCGGGGCGGCAGTTCAGCAAAGGGCACCTGAAACTGTGGGCGCAGCGCAAACTGGGACGCCTGGCGCAACTGCGGGCTGCGACCAGCGGCGAAGACCTGGTCGCTATTTACCGGGGAGATTTACGCCTGACCCAGGTGGAGGGGCTGATCCCCTTCGACTGAATGGCTCAGCGATTGCTGTAGCGGCCGTGCTTGCCATGGGCAGGCATGGCCTGATTGCCGCGTTCTGCAATCATCTGTGCCAGTGATACCAGCTCGATGCCCTGGCTGCGCAGCCGGGGCATTTCCTGTTCCAGCACCTGCAGGGTTTGCGGGTAAGGGTGCCCGATCAGCACCGCCGAGCCTTGCCGACGTGCCAGTGCCACGCCTTGCTGCAGCTGTGCGGTGATGGCCTCTGTGGTACGGACGTCGTCCAGAAACACGTCACGCGAGACGTGCCCAAGGGCCTGTGCCTGGGCCTCGGCGGCAGCGACGGTGGCAGCACTGGTGCGGCTGTCCACGAAAAACAGATGCCGCCGCTGAAGTTCACCCATCAGCCAGGTCATGGCGCTACGCTGGGCGGTCATGCGGCTGCCCATGTGGTTGTTGATGCCGGCGGCGTAGGGCACCTTGGCCAAGGCCGCGTCCAATCGCCTGGCGAGCTCTGGTAGGGCGATCTCCGGGTGCCAGGCATAGGGCCCGGTGGCGGGGTCCATGGGCATGTGCAGGATTACCGTCTTGCCTGCCTGGTGCGCCTGGCGGGCGAACTCGGTGGCGTGTGGGGTATCCGGCATGATCGCCATCGTCACAGGGCCAGGCAGCGCGAGCGTCCTGCTGTCGCGCTCGGTGCTCTGGCCCAGGTCGTCGATGATGATGCTCATGTAGGCCTTGCTGGCCGGGGCCGCGTGGGCACATGCGGCTGCCAGGCACAACAGCACGGGCAGCAGATACCGCAGCGGATGAATCATTTGCCGGAGGTGATGTTCAGCCCCTTGAGCAGGCTGAGCGCCTGGCTCAGCTGGAAGTCATCGTCCTGCGGGCGCTCCTTGCGCTTGCTGCTGCCGGTCGGGCGGTCAGCACCCCCGTTGCCGTTGCCCAGGTGGCCCTGCAGGTCGGCTTCCTTGAAGTTCTCGGTATCCACCTCTGCGGTGAGCTTGGCCGGGCGCACCTCGATGTCCGGGACGATGCCCTGTGCCTGGATCGAACGGCCATTGGGGGTGAAGTAAAGCGCGGTGGTGAGCTTCAGGGCTCGGTCGTTGGCCAGCGGCAGCACGGTCTGGACCGAGCCTTTTCCGAAGCTGTCGGTGCCCATCAGCACGGCGCGTTTCTGGTCTTGCAGGGCGCCGGCGACGATTTCCGAGGCCGAGGCGCTGCCGCCGTTGATCAGCACTACCAATGGCACGGCCTCACTGGCATCGGCCGGATCAGCGGAGAAGCGCAGTTCGGAGTTGGCGATACGGCCTTTGGTGTACACGATCAGGCCCTTGGTCAGGAAGTGGTCGGCCACTTCCACCGCCGACTGGAGCACGCCACCGGGGTTGTTGCGCAGGTCCAGCACAACGCCGCGCAGTTTCTTGCCATTGTCCTTGCGCAACTTGGCCAATGCTTTGCCCACTTCGTCCCCGGTCTTGACCTGGAACTGGGTGATGCGGATGTAGCCGTAGTCGTTTTCCAGCAACTGGCTTTTCACGCTCTTGACCTGGATCACGGCACGGACCAGGTTCACATCGAACGGGGTGCCGCCGTCACGTACCAGGGTCAGGGTGATCTTCTCGCCGACTTTGCCGCGCATCTTGTCGACCGCTTCGGTCATGCTCTGGCCACGGGTTGGCGCACCGTTGATCTTGACGATCAGGTCGCCAGCCTGCACGCCAGCGCGCGAGGCGGGGGTGTCATCGATGGGCGAGACCACCTTGACGAAGCCGTCTTCCTGGCCAACTTCGATACCCAGGCCACCGAACTCGCCACTGGTGCTTTCCTGCAGCTCCTGGAAGTCCTCTGGGCCAAGGTAGGCCGAATGTGGATCGAGGTTGCTGAGCATGCCTTTGATGGCGTTCTCCAGCAGCGTCTTGTCGTCTACCGGCTCGACATAGGCCGCTTTGATGCGGTCCATGACCTCGGCGAAGGTGCGCAGCTCTTCCAGTGGCAGCGGCGCCCTGGCGGTCACCTCGGTGGCTGGCACCGCGGCAGGCTTGGCCGGCGCCGGCTCGGCAGCGATGGCCAAAGGCATACCAGTCGCCAGGGCGATGGTCAGGGCCAGCTGGGTGAGACGAGGCGAGTGCAGCATGTCGAACGAACTCCTGATCCTGTAGGCGCTCCTTGGGGAGCATCGGCCCAGCGTGGGGCGCCAGGCCGTAAAAAAGTGACTAGGGTTGAAGCTTAACCTCTGCACCACTGGGAAGGGTCGGTGGGCCGGCCCTGCTGGCGGATGGCGAAGTACAAGCCGGCGGCATCCTGGCCGCCGCTGTCGCCAACGGTGGAAATGGCCTCGCCGGCCTTGACGATGTCTCCGGCGCTCTTGAGCAGGCTCTGGTTGTGGCCGTACAGGCTCAGGTAACCATTACCATGGTCGAGAATGACCAGAAGTCCAGCGCCGCGCAACCAGTCGGCGAACACCACGCGCCCGCCGTGCACGGCGCGTACCTGGGTGCCGGGGTTGGCGCTGATCATCACACCGTCCCACTTGGCTCGGGCATCGCTGCCACGGGCTTCACCGAAACGTGCCAGCAATCGACCATTGACCGGCCACGGAAGTTTGCCCCGTGCGGCAGAAAAAGCACCGCCGTAGGTTGTGCTGTCGCTGGACACCAAGGGGCCGAGGGTGGTGCGCGCCTTTTTTGGTGGTTCGCTGTCCTGCTGTGCGGTCAACGCTTGCTGCTGTCGGCGCTTCTGGGCCTCCTGCTCGGCCAGCAGGGCCTTCTTGCGCGCCTCCTCGGCCTCACGGGCCTGGCGAGCCAAGGTTTCCTCGATGGTCTTGAGCACCTTGGCAAGGTCCGCCTGGTCCTGTTCACGGGCCTGCAGCTTCTTGTCGCGGTCTTTCATGTCACTGTTGAGCTTGGCCAGTACCTGCTGACGCTTGCCACGCTCGGCTTCCAGGGCCTGGCGGCGGCTGTCGAGGTCGGCGCGCTGGGCCAGCAACTGCTCTTGCTGGCGGGAAATGTCCTGTTCGACATTGGCCAGCTGGCGCAGGGTTTCGTTGAAGGCACGCAGTTGCTCCGTGCGCGCCTTGCTCAGGTAGTCGTAGTAGCTGAGGGTGCGGGCGAACTTCTCTGGGTTCTGCTGGTTGAGCAGCAGCTTGAGGTATTCCTCGCGGCCATTGTTCTGGTAGGCGGAGCGCGCCTGAATGGCGATCAGTCGTTGTTGTTCAATGCGCGAGCTCTGGAGTTTTTTTTTCTCGGTATCAAGGCGCTCCAGCTCGCCCTCGGTCTTTTTTAGTTGTTGCTGCAGAGCCTCCACCTGCTTTTCGAGGTTGCCGATGTCGGTTTCGGTGGCTTTGAGGTCTTTCTGCACGCCGGATTTTTCTTCCTGGAGCTTGCCCAGCGTCTTCTTGAGCTCGGCGATGTCCTGGCGGGTGGCGTCCAGTTGTTGCTGGGTCTGAGCGCGCTCGTCGGCGAAGGCCGGGCTGAGCAGGCAAGACAGGGCTAGGAAGATCAGGGCGCGAAGCATGAGGTTGGGCGTACCAAGGATGGAGACTGGCCTAGTATGCCCGCCCGGGCCTGCAAAAAAAACGCCTCACGGCGTCAGCGGTAAGTTTCAAGCTACAAGCCGCAAGAAAAAGCGGGTGTTGGGTCAATACCGGTAGTCAAGCGCTTTGGGGCCGCTTTGCGCCCCATCGCCGGCAAGCCGGCTCCCACCGGTACAGCGCAAGCCTCAAGAGCTGCGCAGTCCCTGTGGGAGCCGGCTTGCCGGCGATGGGCTGCGTAGCACCCCCAAATAGCTAACTGCCTGGCACAAGACTCCAGGCTTTCTCTTGCAGCTTGCAGCTTGCAGCTTACCCGTCGACCAAAATCGAGCTACCCGTCATCTCCGCAGGCTTTTCCAGCCCCAGCAGCTTGAGCATGGTCGGCGCCACGTCGGCCAGCACGCCGCCCTCGCGAACCTTGACCTGGCGTTTGCCGACATAGATGAAAGGCACCGGCTCGGTGGTGTGGGCCGTGTGCGCCTGGCCGGTGCACTCGTCTTCCATCTGCTCGACGTTGCCGTGGTCTGCGGTGATCAGCGCTTCGCCGCCCACCTTGTCCAAGGCCTCGACGATGCGACCGACACAGCCATCCAGGGCTTCGACGGCCTTGACCGCGGCTTCGAACACGCCGGTATGGCCGACCATGTCACCGTTGGCGTAATTCACCACGATCACGTCATAGCGCTGCTGCTCGATGGCCTCGACGATGCGGTCGGTGACCTCTGGGGCGCTCATCTCCGGCTGCAGGTCGTAAGTGGCGACTTTCGGCGATGGGATCAGAATGCGCTCTTCGCCTTCGAACGGCTCTTCGCGCCCCCCGGAGAAGAAGAACGTGACGTGTGCATACTTCTCGGTCTCGGCGATGCGCAGTTGGGTCTTGCCGTTCTTGGCCAGGTACTCACCCAGCACGTTGTTCAGGCTGGCCGGGGCAAACGCCGCAGGGGCGGGGATTTTCGCCGAGTACTGGGTCAGGCCGATGTAGGCAGCCAGTTTGGGCAGGCGGGCCCGTGGGAACTCGTTGAAATCGGCTTCGACGAACACGCGCGACAGCTCACGGGCGCGGTCGGCGCGGAAGTTCATGAAAATCACGGCATCGCCATCTTCGACCTTTACCGCTTCGCCGATACGCGTGGCCTTGACGAACTCGTCGCTCTCGCCACGCATATAGGCCGCTTCGAGCCCGGCAGTGGCGCTGTCTGCGGTGTGTTCGGCAACGCTGTCGACGATCAGGTTGTAGGCAGCACTGACGCGGTCCCAGCGGTTGTCGCGGTCCATCGCGTAGTAACGGCCGATGAGGCTGGCGATACGGCCTTTGCCGAGCTTGGCAAAGGTCGAATCGAGCAGCTCGATGGACGACTGCGCGCTGCGTGGCGGGGTGTCACGACCGTCGAGGAATGCGTGCAGGTAGATCTTTTCGGCACCCCGCTGCGCGGCCAGTTCGGCCATGGCAATCAGGTGGTCCTGGTGGCTGTGGACGCCGCCGTCGGAGAGCAGGCCGAGAATGTGCACGGCCTTGCCGGCACCTGCAGCCTGGTCCACCGCGCCTGTCAGCACCGGGTTTTCGAAGAACTCGCCGTCGCGGATGGCCTTGGTCACGCGGGTGAAGTCCTGGTAGACGACACGACCGGCGCCCAGGTTCATGTGACCGACTTCGGAGTTGCCCATCTGCCCGTCCGGCAGGCCGACATCCATCCCCGAACCGGAAATCAGGCCATGCGGCGCTGTGGCGCGCAGGCGATCATAGACCGGCGTGTTGGCGGCGTAGATGGCGTTGTATTCGGGGCTTTCGCTGTGGCCGAAGCCATCCAGGATGATCAGGACCAGGGGTTTGGGCGTACTCGTCATCAATCAAACTCACGGTTGTTCAAAGATGATAAAGACACGCATTTTAGGGCAAATGCGCCACCTGCGGCGAATATTCGTCCTGTTCCCTGACCAGCGTGGCGCCCGCAGCAACATGAAGGTAGCTTCGCCGCCGGCCTGTCGGGCTTTGGCGGTGTTGGGGGGCTGTGTATACTGGCCGGCATTTTCAATCGCCTGGAACACCGCTGATGGTTGCTCACCTGATTCAATTCGCGACAGATCACTACATCCTGGTTGCGATCTTCGTTGTTCTGCTGGTCCTGCTGCTGCTCAATGAAATCCGCCGCGGCGGCCAGAGCCTGAGCAATGGCCAACTGACCGCTCTGGTCAACGCCGAGAAAGGCCTTGTCATCGATATCCGCCCTGCCAAGGAATACTCCGCCGGCCACATCGTCGGTGCTGTGAACATCCCGCAGGACAAGGTCGCCACTCGCATGAGCGAACTGGACAAGCACAAAGAGAAGACCCTGATCGTCGTCGACGCGATGGGCCAGCAGTCCGGCACCATCTGCCGCGAACTGCTCAAGGCTGGTTACAACGCCGCCAAGCTGAGCGGTGGCGTTTCCAGCTGGAAAGCCGATAACCTGCCCCTGGTGAAGTGATATGAACGACGTCATCGTCTACTCCAGCGACTACTGCCCCTACTGCATGCGCGCCAAGTACCTGCTCCAGAGCAAGGGCGTGGCCTTCGAGGAAATCAAGGTCGACGGCCAGCCGCAAGTGCGCGCCGAGATGAGCCAGAAGGCCGGCCGGACTTCGGTGCCGCAGATCTGGATCGGCAGTACCCATGTCGGTGGTTGCGATGACCTCTACGCCCTGGAGCGCGCCGGCAAGCTCGACGCGCTGCTCAAGGCCTGATTTGCACTGCATTCAAAAACATTAGGATAAGGATCTGCCATGACTGACCAACAGACCAACGGCGCAGCAGCCGAAGACAACAGCCCTCAGTTCTCCATGCAGCGTATCTACGTGCGCGACCTGTCGTTCGAGGCCCCGAAAAGCCCGCAGATCTTCCGTCAGACCTGGGAGCCGAGCGTTGCCCTGGACCTGAACACCAAGCAGAAAGCCCTGGAAGGCGACTTCCACGAGGTGGTGCTGACCCTGTCGGTAACCGTCAAGAATGGTGACGAAGTGGCGTTCATCGCCGAAGTTCAGCAGGCCGGTATCTTCCTGATCAAGAACCTCGACGCCTCTTCCATGAGCCACACCCTGGGTGCGTTCTGCCCGAACATCCTGTTCCCGTACGCCCGCGAGACCCTGGATAGCCTGGTGACCCGTGGTTCGTTCCCGGCCCTGATGCTGTCGCCGGTCAACTTCGACGCCCTGTACGCGCAAGAGATGCAGCGCATGCAGGAAGCCGGCGAAGCGCCGACCGTGCAGTAAGCGCGGCCGGTATCGAAAAGCGCCTCTCGGGGCGCTTTTTTGTTGCCTGTTCGGGCCTTCATCGCGGGCAAGCCCGCTCAGGTGTGGCGTCAGGTGTTGAACAAGGCCGGCGCCAGGTCCGGTACAGGCACTGCATCAGCTCCCGGCAAACCCTTGCTGGCGCCACGCCTCATACACCGTCACCGCGACAGTGTTGGACAGGTTCAGGCTGCGGCATCCAGGCCTCATCGGCAGGCGCAGGCGCTGTTCGGCCGGCAGGCTGTCCAGCACCTCGGCGGGCAGGCCGCGGCTCTCGGGCCCGAACAGGAAGGCATCGCCGGGCTGGTAGGCGACTTCATGAAAGGGGTGCGAGCCCTTGGTGGTGAAGGCGAACAGCCGTGGGTTGCCAAGGCTTTCCAGGCATCCGGCCAGGCTTTCGTGGCGCTTGAGCGTGGCATACTCGTGGTAGTCCAGCCCTGCACGGCGCAGCCGTTTGTCGTCCAGCTCGAAGCTGATCGGTTCGATCAGGTGCAGGTCGCAACCGCTGTTGGCGCAGAGGCGAATGATGTTGCCGGTATTCGGCGGAATTTCAGGTTGAAAAAGGATGACGTGAAACATGCACGGCTCCAAGCATGAAGATGGTGCACATTCTACCCCCGAACCCGAGTCGCGTTCGAAGGCCTTGCCGCGTGTGATGCTTTCGCTGGCGATCGTCGGCGTGATGGTCGGCCTGATGATCGGCCGCCTCACCACCCCAGAAGAGCGCGTGCTCGAGCAGGTGGAGGTGGTGCAGGATGGGTTGGACCTGTGGTTCAGCGACGAGCCGAAGCTGCATGGCGAGAATGTCGAGGGGGCTGTCGCTGTACTGTTCCAGGCCCAGGGCAAGGCCCAGCGCGGGCAACTGACCCTGCAGGGCAAGCCGGTGAGCTGGCGTTTGCAGAAAACTGACGAAGGGTTGCTGCTGAGCGTGATTGCCGCGCGCCCTCTGCGTGGCGAATGGGCCGGTGCAGAGGACGCGGGGCGCTGGCGGGTGCGGGTGCGGGTGCACGAATAAAAGAGGGGATGTCCCGGCCTGCCTGTACCAGGGTCCCCAAAGCTTGCGTTACTGCGTGTAAAAGAGGGATTCCCGGCCTGCCTGTACCGAGGTCCCCAAAGCTTGCGTCACTGCGTATAAAAGAGGGGATTCCCGGCCTGCCTGTACCGAGGTCCCCAAAGCTTGCGTTACTGCGTGTAAAAGAGGGGACTCCCGGCCTGCCTGTACCGAGATCCCCAAAGCTTGCGTTACTGCGTATAAAAGAGGGGTTCACCCGGCCTGCCTGTACCGAGGCCCCCGAAACTGGAGATGTAGTACCTATTGCAGGTGGCGTGCCAGTTTTGAAAGTCCGGAAACATTGGGTTTCAGGGCGATCTGGCCGGGTTTTGAGGGGATTTGTGCCTTGGCGCGGTGCAGTTGGCACAGCTTCGGTGCATGGGCCAGAAATGGCTGGGGCCGCAAAGCGGCCCCAACGGTGTTACTGAGTCAGCGGGAAGTCAGTGATCATCGCCCTCATCGTCATCCCCGCCATCGACGTTCATCCCCAGTTCCTTGATCTTGCGGGTCAGGGTATTGCGCCCCCACCCCAGCAGCACTGCGGCATCCCGGCGACGCCCGGCAGTGTGCTTGAGCGCTGTCTCGATCATGATCCGTTCGAAGCTGGGCACGGCGCTGTCGAGCAGGTTGGATTGCCCTCGGGCCAAGGCCTGGTCGGCCCATTGGCGCAGCGCCTGCTCCCAGTTGGTTACCGGTGCCGCGTCCTGCGGGAGGTTGAGCAGCTCGGGTGGCAGGTCGCCGACCAGCACTTCGCGGCTGGACGCCATGACGGTGATCCAGCGGCAGGTGTTTTCCAGCTGGCGGACGTTGCCAGGCCATGGCAGGTTGCGGATGAATTCTTCGGTTTCCGGCTTGAGCAGCTTCGGCTCGACGGCCAGCTCCTGAGCCGCGCGGCCCAGGAAGTGGCGGGCCAGTGCTGGGATGTCCTCGCGGCGGTCGGCCAGGCGCGGGATATGAATACGGATTACGTTCAGGCGATGGAACAAGTCTTCACGGAACTTGCCAGCCTGTACCAGTGACTCGAGATTTTGATGGGTCGCAGCGATGATTCGCACATCGACCTTCACGGGCACATGGCCGCCCACACGGTAGAACTCGCCATCGGCCAGTACACGCAGCAGGCGTGTCTGAGTATCGGCAGGCATGTCTCCGATTTCGTCGAGGAACAAGGTGCCGCCGTCCGCTTGCTCGAAGCGGCCGCGTCGCAAGTTGGCCGCGCCGGTGAAGGCGCCTTTTTCATGGCCGAACAGCTCCGACTCCATCAGGTCCTTGGGAATGGCGGCCATGTTCAAGGCAATGAACGGTGAGGCAGCCCGCGGGCTGTGGCGGTGCAGGGCGTGCGCCACCAGCTCCTTGCCGGTACCGGACTCGCCGTTGATCAGTACGGTGATGTTGGAGTGGCTCAGCCGACCAATGGCACGGAACACCTCCTGCATCGCCGGAGCTTCACCGATGATTTCCGGGGTACGAGCCAGGGCCTGGGGCACATCGAGGCCTTGCTGTTCCTGCGCATGCTGGTTGGCGCGCTTGACCAGCGAGACCGCCTCATCGACGTCGAACGGTTTGGGCAGGTACTCGAAAGCACCGCCCTGGTACGACGCGACTGCGCTGTCCAGGTCGGAATGGGCGGTCATGATGATGACCGGCAGACGCGGGTGTTGGTCGCGAATCTGTGCCAGCAGGTCGAGGCCGCTGGCGCCCGGCATGCGAATGTCGGAAATGATCACGTCCGGCTGTTGCCGGGCCAGGCGGCCCATCACCCCATCGGCGCTGTCGAAGCTCTGGGTGGTCATACCCTCCTGCTGCAGGGCTTTTTCCAGGACCCAGCGGATGGAGCGATCATCGTCGACGATCCATACGGTTTCACTTCGGCTCATGAGGCGGTGGCTCCTTGTTCCAGTGGCAGGAAGATCGAAAAGGCCGTGTGGCCGGCGTGGCTTTCACACTCGATCAGGCCCTGGTGCTGGCTGATGATGTTCTGGGTAATGGCCAGGCCCAGCCCGGTACCGTCCGGGCGGCCACTGACCATGGGATAGAAGAGCGTGTCTTGCAGTTCACTGGGGATGCCGGGGCCGTTATCGATGATCTCGACGCGGGCCACCAGGCGGTGGCGTACATGGCCGATGGTGAACTGGCGCATCGCGCGGCTGCGCAGGGTGATGCGGCCCAGGCGCAACTCGTTCTGCGAGCTGATCGCCTGCATCGCGTTGCGCACGATATTCAGCACCGCCTGGATCATCTGCTCGCGGTCGATCAGTACGTCCGGCAGGCTCGGGTCATAGTCACGCACCAAAGTGATGCATCCTTGGCTTTCTGCGTCGACCAGGCTGCAGACCCGCTCAAGGACTTCGTGAATGTTGGTCATGGCCAGCGATGGCAGCTTGTTCGAACCGAGCATGCGGTCGACCAGGTTGCGCAGGCGATCGGCCTCTTCGATGATCACATTGGTGTAGTCGCGCAGGCCATCTTCGGGCAATTCCCGGGCCAGCAGTTGCGCCGCGCCACGGATGCCGCCCAGCGGGTTCTTGATCTCGTGGGCGAGGCCGCGGACCAGCATCTTGGTGGTTTCCTGCTTGCTCAGCTGGGCTTCTTCCTTGGTGATGCGCAGCAGGCGGTCACGCGGGTGTACCTCCAGCAGCAGCAGGGTGTTGCCCTGGTGCAAGATGGGTGTCACGGCATAGTCGACCGTGATGGTCTGCCCGGTCAGCGAGGTCAGTTGGGCTTCGCGCTTGGTGAACGGGTGCGCCTGTTCGACCGCCTGGCGCAGCGAGTTGAGCGCCTCGGACGATTCGGTGAACAGTTCACTGATGAACTGCCCATGGCTGCGCTGGCCACTCACGGCCAGGAGCATTTCCGCAGCCGGGTTCATGTACTCCAGGCGCAGCTCGGCGTTGAGCAGGAGCGTAGCTGTGGTCAGGTTGTCCAGAAGCAGACGGTGCTGTGCATCGCTGATGGTCATAAGGCGTCGTTGACCTCTTTTGGCGCTGGCGGGTCCTTGGTAGGGCCAAGGACGAGCGCGCTATGGATCCGCTGATGCCTGGAAAATGCAAGAAACAAACCAAGGCTCCGAAAAGAAGCGGAATTCTCTGATAAAGACCTGTAATTGCGCTTATTCGGAACAGAAGACTCTGATTTACCGTTTCACGTGACCTGTTTTGGTGTGATCGGCGGCGCAATGCGTGACATTGCGCACCAATATAGAGCATAGCCGTGGCTAGTGGTCGACACACAGCTGTGAGGTGGCGCGCACCAGCGCCTGGTGGCGTAAAGGGTCGTTGGTGCGTCGCGCCAGGGCGCGGGCGAGTTCTTGCCTGCAGTCTGGGTAACGTTGCTGGTCAAACCGGGCCAGTTCGAACAGGAGCGTCGCCTGGAGTTGGTCCAGGCGGGGGCGAATCTGGTTGGCAAGGTCGAGCGGTTTGGCCGGCGGGCGTTGCCCTAGCATTGCCCAGCGATCGCGCAGGGTGTACTGGATCAGCTTGTTGGCTTCGATCTGGTCAGCGAAGAACGCAGCGGCGCGCTCAGGGCTCAGGTCGTAGTCCGGTGCCATCTGTTGGACACCTGACAGCACCTGCCGCTCGCGTTCGGGGGCCTCCACGGGCAGGTGGTGGTCCCATTTGTGTACCGCTACCGAGGTGGCCAGGTCCAGGCGCTGCTCGATGCTGGAAAGCAAGGGTTGGAATTCGGGTTCAGAAGGTGATGATGCCTGGCAGCCGAGAAGGCCGAAGGTGATGACGAGCACAAAGGTGGCGCGTTGCATGGTGATCTCCTGTGGATGGAGACCTGATTGTGGATTTGGATGGCGAGTTCTGCTTGTAGGATGCGTCCGATTCGCGCAGTCGAAAAACAAAAACGGCCTTCAGAAGAAGGCCGTTTTCGGTGATTTCATCGACGCCAGGCGCCGATCAGATCAGCAGCTGTAGTACAGCTCGTATTCCAGCGGGTGCACGAAGGTACGGACTTTGATCTCTTCTTCGGACTTCAGCTCGATGAAGGCATCGATGAAGTCGTCGGAGAACACGCCGCCCTTGGTCAGGAACGCACGGCCTTTATCCAGCTCTTCCAGCGCTTCTTTCAGGCTGCCGCAAACTTGCGGGATATCTTTCGCCTCTTCAGGCGGCAGGTCGTACAGGTTCTTGTCGGCAGCATCGCCTGGGTGAATCTTGTTCTGGATACCGTCCAGGCCAGCCATCAGCAGGGCGGCGAAAGCCAGGTACGGGTTGGCCGATGGGTCCGGGAAGCGCGCTTCGATACGGCGGGCTTTAGGGCTGCCGACGTAAGGAATGCGGATCGAGGCCGAACGGTTACGTGCCGAGTAGGCCAGCATTACCGGGGCTTCGAAGCCTGGAACCAGACGCTTGTAGGAGTTGGTCGACGGGTTGGTGAAGCCGTTCAGTGCCTTACCGTGCTTGATGATACCGCCGATGAAGTACAGGGCAGTTTCGGACAGACCGGCATAGCCTTCACCCGCGAAGGTGTTCTTGCCTTCTTTCCAGATCGACATATGCACGTGCATACCCGAGCCGTTGTCGCCGTACAGTGGCTTCGGCATGAAGGTGGCGGTACGGCCGTATGCGTCGGCAACGTTGTGCACGACATACTTCAGGGCCTGTACTTCGTCAGCTTTCTTCACCAGGGTGTTGAACTTGACGCCGATTTCGTTCTGGCCGGCAGTCGCCACTTCATGGTGGTGAACTTCAACGGTCTGGCCCATTTCTTCCAGTGCGTTGCACATGGCAGTACGGATTTCGTGGTCGTGGTCGAACGGCGGAACTGGGAAGTAGCCACCTTTGACGCCTGGACGGTGGCCTTTGTTGCCGCCTTCCACGTCAGCGCCAGTCATCCACGAGCCTTGCTCGGAGAAGATCTTGAACATCGAGCCGGAGATGTCCGACTGGAACTTCACTTCGTCGAAGATGAAGAACTCAGGCTCTGGGCCGGCGAAGACGGTGTCACCGATGCCGGTGCTCTTGAGGTACTCTTCAGCGCGCTTGGCGATTGCGCGTGGGTCGCGATCGTAGCCCTGCATGCTCGAAGGGTCGACGATGTCGCAGGTGATGATCAGGGTCGGCTCTTCGGTGAACGGGTCCAGGACGGCGGTCTCGTCAACCGGCATCAGGATCATGTCGGAGGCTTCGATGCCTTTCCAGCCAGCGATGGAGGAACCGTCGAACATCTTGCCGACTTCGAAGAAGTCTTCGTCCAGGCCATCACGCGCTGGCATGGTCACGTGATGCTGAGTGCCTTTGGTGTCCGTGAAACGCAGATCAATCCACTTGACGTCATGATCTTTGATGAGTTGAACCGACTTCGACATGTTGTCCTCCGGATGGTCTAGAGCGCGGTGGGCCGCTGCCCTGGAAAAAAGGGTGTTGCCGGGCGCGGATAGTCGGCCAAGCTTACCTGCCTCACAAGGGAGCAAATTGCATGCCAGTGCCCGAAAATGGCGAGGCCGGGATAAAAAGGGGCGTTTACGGGCATTCGAGGCCGGGTTGTCGGGGAAAAGTGCACCCTTACGATGCGGTTTTTGTTACTGGCGCACCAATTGCGTGCACAGTTTGGGCCGTGTGCTTCCTTTAGGGGCTTAGTCGCCGGCACGCCGGCTCGCACAGATCAGGCGCCGGTCGTGAGGCCTGCCGATGTCCCCCAGGCGCTGGCTTGCCGGCGATGAGGCCAGTACCGGCAATATAAATCCGACCTTCTGTACAAAAGTTGGTCAAATCCTGAGCAATTTCCGATATAATTCGCGCCCCTCATTTTTCGGCAGGCCCTGCGCGCGCTGTTAACCAATGAAACTTATCGTCAAAGTCTTCCCAGAAATCACCATCAAGAGCCGGCCGGTGCGCAAGCGCTTCATCCGCCAGCTCGGCAAGAACATCCGCAACGTGCTCAAGGACCTCGACCCTGAGCTCGCGGTCGATGGTGTCTGGGACAACCTCGAAGTGGTCACCCGCGTCGAAGACGAAAAAGTCCAGCGCGAGATGATCGAGCGCCTCACCTGCACCCCGGGGATCACCCACTTCCTGCAGGTAGAGGAATACCCGCTCGGTGACTTCGACGATATCGTCGCCAAGTGCAAGCAGCACTTCGGTCACTTGCTGGCCGGCAAGTATTTCGCCGTGCGCTGCAAGCGGGGCGGCCACCATGACTTCACCTCGATGGACGTCGACCGTTACGTGGGTAGCCAGCTGCGCCAGCAGTGCGGCGCCGCCGGCATCGAGCTCAAGCAGCCTGAAGTGACGGTGCGCATCGAAATCCGCAACCAGCGCCTGTACGTGATCCACAATCAGCATCAAGGCATCGGCGGCTACCCGCTGGGGGCCCTTGAGCAGACCCTGGTGCTAATGTCCGGCGGTTTCGACTCCACCGTGGCGGCCTACCAGATGATGCGTCGCGGCCTGATGACCCATTTCTGCTTCTTCAACCTCGGCGGCCGCGCCCACGAACTGGGCGTGATGGAAGTGGCCCACTACCTGTGGAAAAAGTACGGCAGCAGCCAGCGCGTACTGTTCATCAGCGTGCCGTTCGAAGAAGTGGTCGGCGAGATCCTCAACAAGGTCGACAACAGCTACATGGGCGTGACCCTCAAGCGCATGATGCTGCGCGGCGCTGCGCGCATGGCCGATCGTCTGGAAATCGATGCGCTGGTCACCGGCGAGGCGATCTCCCAGGTGTCCAGCCAGACGCTGCCGAACCTGTCGATCATCGACTCGGCCACCGACAAGCTGGTGCTGCGCCCGTTGCTGGCCAGCCACAAGCAGGACATCATCGACCAGGCCAACGAAATCGGCACCGCCGACTTCGCCAAGCACATGCCTGAATATTGCGGCGTGATCTCGGTGAACCCCACCACCCATGCCAAGCGTCACCGCATGGAGCATGAAGAGAAGCAGTTCGACATGGCCGTGCTGGAGCGCGCCCTCGAACGTGCCAAGTTCATCTCGATCGACCACGTGATCGACGAGCTGGGCAAGGACGTGGAAATCGAGGAAGTCAGCGAAGCATTGCCAGGCCAGATCGTGATCGACATCCGCCACCCTGACGCCCAGGAAGACGAGCCTTTGGTGCTCGAGGGTATCGAAGTTCAGGTGATGCCGTTCTACGCGATCAACAGCAAGTTCAAGCAGCTGGATGAAACCCGCCAGTACTTGCTGTATTGCGACAAAGGTGTGATGAGCCGATTGCACGCACACCACCTGCTCAGTGAGGGACATGCCAATGTGCGTGTTTATCGTCCGGCATAAGACCCCAGGGCTGTATGGCGGCAGCATCCGCCATCGCCCTCCCGACCGCCGGGCCCGCTGAGCCTTTTACCTTCATATTGGCCGCCTAGACTGGCGGCAACCGAATCCTCTGATCGAGATACAGTTGTGATCGAAAATCTGCGTAACATCGCCATCATCGCCCACGTTGACCATGGTAAAACCACCCTGGTCGACAAACTCCTGCGTCAGTCCGGCACCCTGGAACGTAACGAGCTCAACGACGAGCGCGTCATGGACTCCAACGACCAGGAAAAAGAGCGTGGCATTACCATTCTGGCGAAAAACACCGCCATCAACTGGAACGGCTACCACATCAACATCGTCGACACCCCCGGCCACGCCGACTTCGGTGGCGAGGTTGAGCGTGTAATGTCCATGGTCGACTCCGTGCTGCTGCTGGTCGACGCCCAGGACGGCCCTATGCCGCAAACCCGCTTCGTGACCAAGAAGGCCTTCGAAGCCGGCCTCAAGCCGATCGTCGTGATCAACAAGGTCGACCGTCCGGGCGCACGTCCTGATTGGGTTCTGGACCAGATCTTCGACCTGTTCGACAACCTCGGTGCAACCGACGAGCAGCTGGACTTCAAAGTGGTCTACGCCTCGGCCCTGAACGGCATTGCCGGCCTGGACCACACCGCCATGGCCGAAGACATGACCCCGCTGTACCAGTCGATCGTCGACAACGTACCCGCGCCGGACGTTGACCGTGAAGGCCCGTTCCAGATGCAGATCTCGGCACTGGACTACAACAGCTTCCTGGGTGTCATCGGCGTTGGCCGGATCGCCCGTGGCCGCGTGAAGCCGAACACCCCGGTCGTCGCCATCGACACCAACGGCAAGAAGCGTAACGGCCGTATCCTCAAGCTGATGGGCCACCACGGCCTGCACCGCGTCGACGTCGAAGAAGCCCAGGCTGGCGACATCGTCTGCATCAGCGGTTTCGACGAGCTGTTCATCTCCGACACCCTGTGCGACCCGACTGCCGTCGAAGCGATGAAGCCGCTGACCGTTGACGAGCCAACCGTTTCGATGACCTTCCAGGTCAACGACTCGCCGTTCTGCGGCAAGGAAGGCAAGTTCGTCACCAGCCGTAACATCAAGGACCGTCTGGACAAAGAGCTGCTGTACAACGTTGCTCTGCGTGTTCAGGAAACCGATTCCCCTGACAAGTTCAAGGTATCGGGCCGTGGTGAACTGCACCTGTCGGTACTGATCGAAACCATGCGCCGTGAAGGCTTCGAGATGGCCGTGGGCCGTCCTGAAGTGATCATCCGCGAAGTGGATGGCGTCAAGCAGGAACCGTTCGAGAACGTCACCATCGACATCCCTGAGGAATCCCAGGGCAAGGTGATGGAAGAGATGGGTCTGCGTAAAGGCGACCTGACCAACATGGTTCCGGATGGCAAGGGCCGTGTTCGCCTGGAGTACAACATTCCAGCCCGTGGCCTGATCGGCTTCCGTAACCAGTTCCTGACCCTGACCAACGGTGCAGGCATCCTGACCTCGATCTTCGATCGCTACGACACCATGAAGTCGGGCCAGATGTCCGGCCGCCTCAACGGTGTACTGGTATCGGTCGAGACCGGCAAGGCACTGACCTACTCCCTGGAAACCCTGCAGGCGCGCGGCAAGCTGTTCGTCGAGCACGGCCAGGAGATCTACAACGGTCAGATCATCGGTCTGAACAGCCGTGACAACGATCTGGGCGTGAACCCGACCAAAGGCAAGAAGCTCGACAACATGCGTGCTTCGGGCAAAGACGAAGTCATCGCCCTGGTTCCGCCAGTTCGCCACACCCTCGAACAGGCCCTGGAATTCATCCAGGATGACGAGCTGTGCGAAGTCACGCCGAAGTCGATCCGTCTGCGCAAGAAGATCCTGGACGAAGGCGAGCGTACCCGCGCTGCCAAGAAAGCCAAGAACTGAGTTAGCTCAGGCTGAATGAAAACGCCCCCGGTCGAAAGGCCGGGGGCGTTTTTTTTGTGGGTTTGAGCGAATCTTGTCCCTTTCTGAACAAGATTTATATCTAGGATCCGAAATTTCTGTGGGGATCTTTCAGTGTCAAAGTAAGCACTTTCGTCATGTGACGTATGAAGTGTCCTACATGTAACATGTACGTGCTAAAAATTCCTATTGATAGTGTCTGCGAGCTATTAATTCTTTGGTCGTATTGATGCATCATTCGATTCGCAGGAACCTTTTCCTGATTGGCAGGAACCGCCATACAAAAAAGAAAAAAGGACCTTGATGTGATCGACATTTTAGAAGTTAGTCTGCCTGGCTTGGCCTCAATGTTTGCAGTGATTCTATTGGCCTATGTCGTATTTGGTATTGCAGGATTCGGTACTGCATTGATAGCCAGCCCAATATTGGCATCTTCATACCTGTCTCGAAGATTGTTCCGCTGCTGGCATTGATGGACCTGTGTGCAGCAGTGATCAATGTCAGTCGCGATAGCAGCAAGGCTGATTGGAGCGAACTTAAGCGCCTGGTGCCACTCATGGTGGTCGGTAGTCTGATAGGCGCTACCCTACTTCTCAATGCAAAACCCGATGTTCTGCTACTGGCGTTGGGCGTCTTTGTGGTCGGATACTGTATTTATTCGCTCCGGAGACGGCAGACTAACCGCCAGTTCTCCCCTATGTTATCAATCCCATTCGGAGCGGTTGGCGGAGTCTTTAGTGCACTGTTCGGTAGCGGTGGTTTTATCTATGCCATCTACCTCGGCGGTCGACTCCGGGATCCAGATGCGTTGCGCATCACACAGACGACGTTGATCGGTTTAAGTACATTGACTCGCGTCGGATTGTTTGTGATTGCTGGGGTTTACCTGGATCCAAGTCTGCTTTTGCTCGCTCTGGTCCTGGCTCCAGGCATGTTGATAGGTATCGCAGTAGGGCGTCGGCTGACGCTGAATATGTCCAGAGAGCGGTTTATCAAACTCGTGAATGTAGTCGTGCTTGCTTCCGGCCTGATGTTGATAATCCGCTATTTTTCCTGAAAGCCTCCGATACCAAGGTGAGCTTTTGGATGCGCCATGCATCACGGCCCATCCGGTGTCATGTGGTGGCGTCTAGACACCCCGCCGACGAAAGCCATGTGTATATCGAGGCGCCTAAAACTTCATAGGCGCTCTGATAGGTTCGTCAGCGCCCGGCTGTTTTTGGCTTGTAAGCACAATACCCCGGCCGCGGCCCGACCTTCGGGTGGTTCCTGCAGGTATCCGGGCGCTTGTCATAAATGGTGCACAGCCCAGCGACCTGGAAAGCCTAGGGGGACAGCTTTCCAGTAACAATCAGACGCGAGTCGACAGGGTTTGTAGGGTATTTCGCGAGGACTGATGTCGCCAGCCCAAACCTGTAGGAACTATCTGTATCAATAGTGGGAAATTTTCTTAGTGGAATAGATGCACAGTGTTGAGTTGCCTTGGGTCGGAGGTGTGAAGACTTGATTTTGGGCAAACTGGAAACCGATATTTCCAGTGTCGGTTACAGCATGTTTCTTTCTACTCAATTACTTACCAAGCTGTCTTTGGCAATAGCCGATGGCCTCAGTACGCTGCCTGTTGGCAATTGATTGAGGCTGAAAATGAAGGGCAAGGGGTGGAAGGAGCACTTGGCTCGTGGCCAGATCGAGGTCGCAGGCAGTTCGTGGAGTCTGCTTCATTTGCGTCCAATCTCACATCAGTTGAAGATCCCGGGCCTGGCTGATGGGGGAATGGGGGAAGTAGCACTGGCGGTCGAGTACTCAAGTCACTGCGTCAGCTATGGTCCCAAGCAAGGTACTGAACTGGACTTCGAACATATGGGGCACGATCACCTCTTGATCGATCATCGGGCAATTCGCCGTGCCTTCTGCCCTGGTCGTCACAAGCTGTCAGTTCAGTTGCCTTCGATTATTGCTTCGTTGCCTGAGCGACAGTGCCTATTTACTGGGCATAGCAACTGGTTGACCATTGAGGGTAATCAGTTCGGGTATCCGGAGGGCAGTCGATATGAGGTGTATTTCAACTTGCGTCGAGATTCGCCCCGTAGCCTGAAACTCCATGTGGAAAGTGCTTATGTGCGTGACCCTGGCCATCCTTCGAATCGGCCTACGGCGCTGAAGCGGCACGAGAAGATTAAAGGCTGGTTGCTGATGCTGAAGAAACTGAGAAATGAGCCGATTCGACGGCCTGTAAGGCGATAGCAACCTGTAAAAATACGAAACCCCCAATGAAGGGGGTCGTATCGCGGATGCCCTTAGGGACTAATCCCATCAACCGGCACGGCCGGAACCAGATGGCGGCGTCTAGACACTTCCCGAAGGAAGCTCCGTGTACATCAAGACGGTTAAAAGTCTATTGGGTCTCAGATGGCTCGTCAACGTCCGGGTGCTTTCGGCTTGTAAGCACAATACCCCGGCCGCGGCCCGACCTTCGGGTGGTTCCTGCAGGTATCCGGGCGCTTGTCATAAATGGTGCACAGCCGGCTCTTACGGTCCAGGTACATGCAGTCATCGTTGCTCATCCGGGTCAGGGTGAAGATCCCCGACTTCTGGTTGAATCGCTCGATGATACCTTCCTTTTGCAGGCGTTTGGCCACGTTCTTCGGCGGTTCGTCCTTTTCGAACTCGTCCACTACGCCGATGCGGATCAGGTCTTTGATCTTCACTTCCACAGGCAGGGTGCAGCAGGTCGAATGACAGCCCCCGCACATGTGGCTGGCATAGCGTTGCCAGGTTTCCAGGCGGTCGACTTCGGCTGCGGCAATCAGGGTCGTTTTCATCGTTATAAGGGGTGGATCACGGTCTTGGGGCGCGCGATGATACCGGAGTTGTTCAATTTGTGAACAACCTTTTGCCGGATTGGCCAAGCCGGCATGAAAACTGCGAACGGAGACTGTCACTCCCTGTCGAAGGGTCTAGTCTCAACACTCTCCCGCCACTTTCGCCAATTTGCCCGAGGATGCCACATGTCCCAGGAACCCAAAGCACGTGACGCCGAGGTGGCCGACTTTCGCGCCGCTGTACTGGACAAACTGACCTACGCGGTCGGCAAGGACCCGGAGCACGCCTTTGACCACGACTGGTTCGAGGCCATAGCCCTGGCTGCCCGTGATCACATGGTCGATCACTGGATGGATCACACCCGTCAGGCCTACCGGCGCAGCCAGAAGCGGGTCTATTACCTCTCTCTGGAATTTCTCATCGGGCGCCTGCTCTACGACAGCCTGAGCAACCTAGGCCTGCTGGACATCGCCCGTGATGCGCTGGAGGGGCTGGACGTGGACCTGGAGCGCATCCGCCTGCTGGAGCCGGACGCCGCGTTGGGCAACGGTGGCCTGGGCCGTCTGGCTGCCTGTTTCATGGAGAGCATGTCGACGCTGGGTATCGCCGCCCACGGTTACGGCATCCGCTATGAGCACGGGCTGTTCCGCCAGGCCATGGTCGACGGATGGCAGCAGGAACAGACCGAAAACTGGCTGGATTTCGGTAACCCTTGGGAGTTCGAGCGCGCCGAGGTGATCTACCCGATCAGCTTCGGCGGCAGCGTCGAAACGGTGCACGATACCCATGGCCAGCAGCGTCAGGTGTGGTGGCCGGGCGAGACGGTGCGGGCGGTCGCCTACGACACGCCGGTGGTCGGCTGGCGCGGCTCCAGCGTCAACACCTTGCGCCTCTGGCGCGCACGGGCGCTGGAAGAGCTGCACCTGGAGCGCTTCAATGCCGGTGACCACCTTGGCGCGGTGGCCGAAGTGGCTCGCGCCGAGAGCATCTCCCGCGTGCTGTACCCGGCCGACAGCACCGAAGCGGGGCAGGAATTGCGCCTGCGCCAGGAATACTTCTTCGTGTCGGCATCGCTGCAGGACCTGCTGCGACGCCATCTGAACATGCACAAGGACTTGCTCAACCTGCCGGATGCTGCGGCCATCCAGCTCAACGACACGCACCCGTCGATCGCCGTCGCCGAATTGATGCGGCTGTTGGTGGACCAACATGAAATCCCGTGGGAGAAAGCCTGGGAGCTGACCGTCGGCACCCTGGCCTACACAAACCACACCCTGCTGCCCGAGGCGCTGGAGACGTGGCCGGTGGCCTTGATGGAGCGCATGCTGCCGCGGCACATGCAGATCATCTACCTGATCAATGCCTACCATATCGATGCCCTGCGCGCGAAGGGCCTGCATGACTTCGACGTGCTGCGGGCGGTGTCGCTGATCGAGGAAGACAACGGCCGCCGGGTGCGCATGGGCAACCTTGCGTTTCTGGGCTCGCACAGCGTCAACGGGGTATCGGCGCTGCACAGCAAGCTGATGAAAAGCACGGTGTTCGCCGAGTTGCACAAGCTGTACCCCCAGCGGATCAACAACAAGACCAACGGCATTACCTTCCGCCGCTGGCTGTACCAGTCCAACCCGAAGTTGACGTCGATGCTGGTGGAGGCCCTGGGGCCAGAGTTGCTCGACGACCCACAGGGGCGCCTGGCCAACCTGGTACCGTTCGCCGACAAGGGCGTCTTCCTCAAGCAGTTCGCCGAGCAGCGCCTGCACAGCAAGCGCGCGTTGGCCAGCATCATCCAGGACCGCGTGGGCGTCACGGTCAACCCAGAGGCGCTGTTCGACGTGCAGGTCAAGCGCATCCACGAGTACAAGCGCCAGCTGCTCAACCTGCTGCATACCGTAGCGCTGTACCAGGCCATTCGTAACGACCCGGGCACCAACTGGGTGCCGCGGGTGAAGATCTTTGCCGGCAAGGCTGCGGCCAGCTACCACCAGGCCAAGCTGATCATCAAGCTGGCCAATGACATCGCCCGGGTGGTCAACAACGACCCCACCGTGCGCGGCCTGCTCAAGGTGGTGTTCCTGCCCAACTACAACGTCAGCCTGGCCGAGAGCATCATCCCGGCGGCGGACCTGTCGGAACAGATTTCCACGGCCGGCTACGAAGCGTCGGGCACCAGCAACATGAAGTTCGGCCTCAACGGTGCACTCACCATCGGGACCCTCGATGGCGCCAACGTGGAGATGTGCGAACAGGTGGGTGCCGACAACATGTTCATTTTCGGCCTGACCGCGCAGCAGGTGGAGGCGCGCAAGCGTGCCGGCGATTTTGGCGCCGTGGCCGCGATCGCCGCCTCCAACCGCCTAAACGATGTGCTGCAGGCGGTTCGCAGTGGCGTGTTCTCTCCCGATGACCCGTCACGCTATACCGGGCTGATCGACGGGCTGGTGGCTTACGACCGCTTCCTGGTCTGTGCCGACTTCGATGCCTACTGGGATGCCCAGCAGCGGGTTGAGGCGTTGTGGCATACGCCCCAGGAGTGGTGGCGGATGGCGGTGCTCAATACCGCACGGATGGGGTGGTTCTCTTCGGACCGGACCATTCGCGAGTATGCGACCGAGATCTGGAAGGTGCTGGATTGAGCCTGGGGGCCGCACAGCGGCCCCACCTGACCACTGGCCTGGCGAGCGCTGAACTACCGACCCGATGTGCCGTCTGACTGCCCAGGCGTGTCTCTTTACTCGCTAGCATTGAACTCTCCCTGTAAACTGCGAGGGTTTTTCTCCCCCATCCTTTCGGAGCCATACATGTCCCGCGTTACCTTGAGTCGCTATCTGATTGAGCAGACCCGCAGCAACAATACCCCTGCCGATCTGCGCTTCCTGATCGAAGTGGTGGCGCGTGCGTGCAAGGAAATCAGCCATCACGTGTCCAAGGGCGCCCTCGGCGGCGTGCTGGGCAGCATGGGCACTGAAAACGTACAGGGCGAAGTGCAGAAGAAGCTCGACGTTATTTCCAACGATATCCTGCTCGAGGCCAACGAGTGGGGCGGCCACCTGGCCGGCATGGCGTCCGAGGAAATGGACAACGCCTACCAGATCCCGGGCAGATACCCCAAAGGTGCCTACCTGCTGGTCTTCGACCCGCTGGACGGCTCGTCGAACATCGACGTCAACGTTTCGGTCGGTACCATCTTCTCGGTACTGCGTTGCCCTAATGAATACCTGAGCCAGAACGAAACCCTGAACGAAAACGCCTTCCTGCAGCCAGGTACCGAGCAGGTCGCCGCCGGTTATGCCATCTATGGCCCGCAGACCATGCTGATCCTGACCCTGGGCAACGGCGTCAAGGGCTTCACCCTGGACCGTGAGCTGGGCAGCTTCGTCCTGACCCACGAAAACATCCAGGTCCCGGCAACCACCGCCGAGTTCGCCATCAACATGTCCAACCAGCGCCACTGGGAAGCCCCGGTTCAGCGCTACGTGGGCGAACTGCTGGCCGGTGAGACCGGGCCGCTGAAAAAGAACTACAACATGCGCTGGATCGCCTCGATGGTGGCCGACGTGCACCGTATCCTGACCCGTGGCGGTCTGTTCATGTACCCGCGCGACGCCCGCGAGCCGAGCAAGCCGGGCAAGCTGCGCCTGATGTACGAAGCCAACCCGATGTCGTTCATCATCGAGCAGGCCGGCGGCGCCTCCACCAACGGTTACGAACGCATCCTCGACATCAAGCCAGAGAGCCTGCACCAGCGTGTATCGGTGATTCTCGGCTCGAAGGAAGAGGTCGAGCGCGTCACCGCCTATCACAAGGAGTAAATCATGCTCGCACCTTGGCAGCCGTTGCTGGAGTGGTGGTTCGGTTGGGGCTCCAGTCCCCAGGCCGTGGCTGACGAGAAGAGCACGCTGTGGTTCGGCAAGCATCACGATGCCGAAGCGCATGCGCTGTTTGGCGAGCTTGTCGAGCATGCCCTGGCGGGCGGGCTCGAGGAGTGGCAGCAAAGCCCGCAGGGGTGGCTCGGCCTGCTGCTACTGCTGGACCAGCTGCCGCGCATGATCTACCGCGACACGCCGCGTGCCTTCGAGGGCGACCGGCGTGCCCAAGTTGTGGCCCTGCAGGGGTTGCAGAAGGGCTGGGATTACCAGCTGTTGCCGATTCAGCGGGTATTCGTGCTGCTGGTGCTCGAGCATGCCGAGGTGCTGGACTGGCAGAACCTGTGCGTTGAACGTTACCAGATGCTGCTGGATGAGCAGCCCGAGGCCAACCGGCGGTTGTTCGAAGGGTTCCTTGATTATGCCGAGCAGCACCAGCGGGTGATTGCCCGGTTCGGGCGCTTCCCGCATCGCAATCTGCTGCTGGAGCGGCCAAGCACCAGTGAAGAGATGGACTTTTTGCTGGAGCCAGGCTCCAGGTTTTGAGTAACGAATGGGGCCGCAACGCGGCCCCCATTCGTTTCAGATCCGGAAACTCCCCACCAGATGCTTCAACCGCTCGACCTGGTGTTCAAGGTCGGTGCAGGCACGCAACGTGCTCTGGAGGTTCTGCACCCCTTCCTGATTCAGCGTATTGATCTCGGTGATGTCGACATTGATCGACTCGACCACCGCCGTCTGCTCCTCGGTAGCAGTAGCCACTGACTGGTTCATGCCATCGATTTCGCCAATGCGCTGGGTCACGCTGCCCAGGCGCGCACCCGCCTGGTTGGCGATCCCGACGCTCTGGTCGCTGTGTTCACGGCTCTGGTTCATGGTGCTGACGGCCATCTGTGCACCGGCCTGCAATTCTTCGATCAGGCGCTGAACCTGCTGCGCCGACTCTTGGGTGCGGTGCGCCAGGTTGCGGACCTCGTCGGCGACCACGGCAAAACCTCGCCCGGCTTCACCGGCACGGGCTGCCTCGATCGCGGCATTGAGTGCCAGCAGGTTGGTCTGTTGGGAAATGCCGCTGATTACATCGAGAATCTGCCCGATGTTGGCGGTGTGGGCATTGAGCGTTTCAATGTTGCCGCATGAATCGCTGATGCGCGCCGACAGCTGGTTCATCACGTCGATGGTGCGCCCGACCACCTGCTGGCCGTCCTCGGCCAGGCCGCGTGCCTCACTGGAATGTTGCGAGGCCAGCGCTGCGTTCTGGGCGATCTCCTGGGCTGCGGCACCCAGCTGGTTGATGGCCGCGGCCACGCTGTTGGTGCGGCTGGACTGCTGGTCGGCGTTGCAGATCGAGGCATTCGAGGCGCTCACTACCTGCGTGGCTACCGCATTGACCTGGCCAGTGGCCGAGGCCACTTCGCGGATCGACTCATGAATGCGCTCGACGAAACGGTTGAATGACTGGGCAAGGCTGCCGAACTCGTCCTGCGCGTGGATGGCCAGGCGCCGGGTCAGGTCGCCTTCGCCTTCGGCAATGTCATGCATGGCCCGGCCCATCAGGTGCAACGGCTCCATCAGCACGCGGATCAGCAGGCCGAGCAGGGCGATGATGACCAGTATCGCGATCATCGTAGCGACGATGGCCGAGGTTCGCAGCTCGCCGAGCATGGCGAAGGCCGCGTCCTGATCGACCACCAGCGCCACATACCAGTCCGCCGAGGGCACGCCGTCGACGTGGGTGAAGCTGATGAACTGCTTGCGTCCATCGAGCACCACTTCTTCAAGGCCGCTGCTGATGTGCGGCGTGTTGTCCGGGTAGACATCCGCCAAGGTCTTGAGCGCCAGGTCGGCCTTGGGGTGGATCAGAATCTTGCCCTCGCCGTTGACGATGAAGGCGTGGCCGTGGCCATCGAAGTCGAGGGTATTGATCAGGTTGCTGATGGTTTGCAGGTCGGTGTCCACGCCGCTGACGCCTATCAGCCGGCCCCCTTGCTGCACGGGAGCGGCCAGGGTGATGACCAGCTTGCCGGCGGAAGCCGAAATGTACGGCTCGGTCACGATGGTCTGGCTGCCTGCACTGGCTGCCTTGTACCAGCCGCGCGCACGAGGGTCGTAGTCGGCGGCGCGGTTGCCGGCCGGCACCGACAGCATGCTGCCGTCCTGGCCACCGAAATAGGTGAGCTGGAAATTGCTGGCGTATACCGGCAGCGCCAGGCTTCTGTCGAGGCTGGTCTTGCCCGGGCCATCGACGGCAATCTGCTGTGCCAGCGAGGCCAGCAGCTGAACGCGGCTGTCGAGCCAGGTGCGGATGTTGCCTGCGGTGAGGCGGCCGAGGTCCTGCAGGTTGGCCTGGGTATCGCTGCGCAGGGACTGGCGTTGGCGGTAGTCGTTGAACAGCACGAAACAGGTAAAGGCGACGGCCACCACCAGGGCGGCGGCCAGCAGGATCTTGTGGCTGAACTTGAGATTCTTGGTCATTTTTTTGGGGTCTGCACAAGGCAAGGCAAAGGAGTGCTGCGATCACGCGTCACAGCGTGCTCGCTGTGTCGACTCGCCATGGCAAAACATTAATCGTTTGCGCAGCGCCCGCCGACCAATGGTGTGGAACGAAAAGGGCATGGCAGGGAACCAGGGACCGTTTTTCCCGTCGAAGGTCCCTGCAGGCCTCTCGCCTGTGCCCACCATTCAGGAGTGTTCCTTCATGTCGTTGCGTTCCCTCGCCCTGTTGTCCCTGTGCGTCATCCTGACTGCGTGCAGCAAGATCAACCAGGAAAACTATTCCAAGCTCAAGGCCGGCATGAACAAGGCCGAGGTCGAGCAACTGCTCGGCACGCCCACCGAGTGCTCTGGCGCACTGGGCATGAGCAGCTGTACCTGGGGGGACGAAAAGAGCTTCATCAGCGTGCAATACGCGGCCGATAAGGTACTGATGTATTCAGGGCAGGGCCTCAAATGACGCGTCTGCACCTGCTGCTGGGGTTGTGCCTGGTGATGCTGTTGGGTGGCTGCGCCACGTCGGCCAATGACCCGCTGGCGCCCAAGACCGCCGGCAATGTCGACCTCAAGCGCTATCAGGGCAAATGGTACGAGCTGGCGCGCTTGCCGATGCCGTACCAGAGCGAGTGCGCCCAGTCCGAAGCGCATTACAACCTCAAGCCTGATGGCTCGTACGGCGTGCTGAACCGCTGCCGCACGATGGGTGACGAGTGGCTGCGCGCCGAGGGGCATGCCAACATCCAGCAGCCGGGGCATACCGACAGGTTGTGGGTGGAGTTCGACAACTGGTTCACCCGCCTGGTCCCTGGCCTGACCAAGGGGGAGTACTGGATCCTGTACGTGGACGACCACTACCGCTCGGCGATCGTCGGCAGCCCTGACCGCAAGTACCTTTGGATCCTGTCGCGTACACCGACCCTGCCGGCATGGGAGCGCGAGAGCCTGCTGGCCAAGGCCCGTCAGCAGGGCTACGACACCAGCCGGCTGATCTGGCGAATGGCGGACAAGCAGATCGTGCAGATGCATTGAGGGCATAGGGGCCGCGTTGCGGCCCTCTGTCGTCAGCCCAACAGCTGTCGCAACACCTCGACAAACGCCCGAGCGCTTTCTTCCTCCTGCCCGTGCCGCCCCTGGCGCACCACCCACTGCCCGTTGACCATCACATCGCGCACCTGGCGGTCGCCACCGGCAAACAGCCAGCGGTTGAGAATTGCATCTTCGTCGGCCGTGGCGATATACGGGTCTTGCCCATCGAGCACCAGCCAGTCGGCACGTTTGCCCACGGCCAGCGCCCCCACAGGCTGCCCGACTGCCTGAGCCCCACCCATCAGCGCCGCGTCATACAGCGTACGGCCGACCCTCGGCTGATCGTCGCGATAAAGCCGGTTGCGCCGTTGGTCACGAAGGCGCTGGCCATATTCCAGCCAGCGCAGCTCTTCGACCACGCTCAGTGAGACATGGCTGTCAGAGCCGATCCCCATCCGGCCACCCTGGCTCAGGTAGTCCACCGCCGGGAAAATCCCGTCACCCAGGTTGGCTTCGGTGGTCAGGCACAACCCGGCCACCGCGCCACTGCTGGCCATGGCTGCCACTTCGTCAGCCTGCGCGTGGGTGGCGTGTACCAGGCACCAGCGCGGATCGACCTGCACATGCTCATACAGCCACTGCAATGGGCGCAGGCCGCTCCAGGCCAGGCAGTCGTCGACTTCCTTCTGTTGCTCGGCGATATGAATGTGGATTGGACATTGCTGATCGCCTGCTGCCAACACCTGGGCGATCTGCCCTGGCGTCACCGCCCGCAGTGAGTGGAAGCACAAGCCCAGCTGCTGCGCGGGTTGTGCGGCGACCGTCGCTGCGAGTTGCGCGTGCAGTTGCAGGTACTGCTCGGTGGAATTGATGAAGCGCCGCTGCCCCTGGTTGGGTGGCTGGCCACCGAAGCCGGCATGGCTGTACAGCACCGGCAGCAGGGTCAGGCCGATACCGCTGCTGGCCGCCGCCGCGCTGATGCGCCGGGACAGCTCGGTTGGGTCGTCATAGGCCTTGCCCGCCGGGTCATGGTGCACGTAGTGAAACTCGGCCACCGAGGTGTAGCCGGCCTTGAGCATCTCGATGTAGAGCTGACGGGCGATGACCTGCAGTTGCTCGGGGGTGATTTTGCCGACCAGGCGATACATCAGTTCGCGCCAGGTCCAGAAGCTGTCGTTGGGATTGCCCGCCACTTCGGCCAGGCCGGCCATCGCGCGCTGGAACGCGTGCGAGTGCAGGTTGGGCATGCCGGGCAGTACCGGCCCTTTGAGGTGTTCGGCGCCCTCGGCCGTAGCATCGGCCTGGACCCCCACCAGATGACCCTCGGCGGCCACCTCCAGGCGGACATTGTGGGCCCAACCGGTGGGTAGCAGGGCACGTTCGGCGTAGTAGGCGGGCATTGCGCTATCCTGTGAGTGTTCAGCTTGTATATACATATACAGCCGTTTGCCTGCCGGGTAAACTGCGGCAAGCTACCGTTCATTCATTCCGCACAAGGATCCACGCCGTGCCGACACCTCCTGTCCCCGCGCTGGTCGCCCCGATGGGCGAGGGCCCGGCGCCGTTGTACGCCCGGGTCAAGCAGATGATCATCCAGCAGATCGAAAGTGGCAGCTGGCCCCCGCATCACCGGGTGCCGTCAGAGAGCGAACTGGTCAGCCAGCTTGGCTTCAGCCGCATGACCATCAACCGTGCGTTGCGCGAGCTCACGGCTGATGGGCTGCTGGTGCGGATGCAGGGCGTCGGCACTTTCGTTGCCGAACCCAAGACCCAGTCGGCGCTGTTCGAAGTTCACAACATTGCCGACGAAATCGCCGCGCGTGGCCATCAGCATAGCTGCCAGGTGATCACCTTGGCCGAGGAAACGGCCGGTTCCGAGCGCGCGCTGGCCCTGGACATGCGTGAAGGTCAGCGAGTGTTCCATTCGCTGATCGTGCATTACGAAAACGGCGTGCCGGTGCAGATCGAGGATCGCTACGTCAACGCGCAGATCGCTCCAGACTACCTCAAGCAGGACTTTACCCTGCAGACGCCCTACGCCTACCTGTCGCAGGTGGCGCCGCTGACGGAGGGCGAGCATGTGGTAGAGGCCATCCTTGCCGAGCCTGACGAATGCCAACTGTTGACGATCGAGCGTGGCGAGCCTTGCCTGCTGATCCGTCGCCGTACCTGGTCCGGGCGTCAGCCGGTGACCGCAGCGCGCCTGATCCATCCGGGGTCTCGTCATCGTCTGGAAGGGCGTTTCAGCAAATGAGGCAGATACACTGGTTGCACGCCGAAGAGTACCCGCGCATGCCGTGGAAGAACGGTGGCGGGTTTACCGAAGAAATCACCCGCGATACCGGCGATGGGCTTGATGGCTTCGGTTGGCGGCTGTCGATTGCCGACATTGAGGCGTCCGGCGGTTTTTCGAGCTTTGCCGGCTACCAACGCATCATCACCGTGCTGCAGGGCGATGGCATGCGTTTGACGGTGGACGGCGAGTCCAGCCGGCCGCTGTTGCCCTTCGATGCCTATGCCTTCAGTGGTGAAAGCCAAGTGAACTGTAGTCTGCTGGGCGGGCCGATTCGCGATTTCAACCTGATCTATGCGCCTGGGCGTTACCGCGCCCGGCTGCAATGGTTCAACGGTGGCAGCCGGCTGCTCAGTGCGGCCAGCACCGTGCTCGTGTTCAGTGGCCAGGCGCAATTGCAGGCGAGCATCGATGGGCAACTGCAGCCGCCATTGGGGTTGTACGACTGCTTGCAGGTGAGCGAAAACACCCGCCTGCAGGAGATTGATGTGCTCGGGCGCTGCTGCGTGATCGAGCTGTCCCCTCTATAAGTGGATGTAGTGGCCCTGATCCGCCGGCTTGCAGGCGACAGGGCCATTGCAATCGGTCGAGAGTAACCTGGTAACGCTTCCAAACGGAGCAGTCTGTTACCGAACGCCCCAGGATGGCGCAATGCCGTCCAGTGTGAAAAACGTCTGGTTTTTACCCCACCAAAGCTTTTCTTCTTGCTCTGAGCCCTTGACGTGCATGGGCTGCAACCTGTTTTCAGCGTCCTCGTCGAGGCGCTGTCAGGCAACTTGGCAATTCAATTGCATATGCTTGTATGTACAAGTAAAGCCAAGTGCGCGATCGTGGATAGGCCGTCCCCTTCGCGCTGTAAGCATCCGAGGAGCACTTTCGTGACTGACAACAAGCTGAACAAATTTCGTGATGTCGAAATCCGCGCCCCGCGCGGCAACAAGCTGACGGCCAAAAGCTGGCTGACCGAAGCGCCGCTGCGCATGTTGATGAACAACCTCGATCCACAGGTTGCCGAAAATCCGAAAGAGCTGGTGGTGTATGGCGGCATTGGCCGCGCCGCGCGCAACTGGGCCTGCTACGACAAGATCGTCGAGAGCCTGACCAACCTGAACGACGATGAAACCCTGCTGGTGCAGTCGGGCAAGCCGGTCGGCGTATTCAAGACCCACGCTAACGCCCCGCGCGTGCTGATCGCCAACTCCAACCTGGTACCGCACTGGGCCAACTGGGAGCACTTCAACGAACTGGATGCCAAGGGCCTTGCCATGTACGGGCAGATGACCGCCGGCAGTTGGATCTACATCGGCAGCCAGGGCATCGTTCAGGGCACCTACGAAACCTTCGTCGAAGCCGGTCGCCAGCACTACGGCGGCAGCCTCAAGGGCAAGTGGGTACTGACGGCAGGCCTGGGCGGCATGGGCGGCGCCCAGCCACTGGCTGCAACCTTGGCGGGTGCCTGCTCGCTGAACATCGAGTGCCAACAGAGCCGCATCGACTTCCGCCTGCAGACGCGGTACGTCGACGAGCAGGCTAGCGATCTCGACGACGCCTTGGCGCGTATCGCCAAGTACACTGGCGAAGGCAAGGCCATCTCCATCGCCCTGCATGGCAACGCTGCCGAAATCCTGCCTGAGCTGGTCAAGCGTGGCGTGCGCCCGGACATGGTCACTGACCAGACCAGTGCCCATGACCCGCTCAATGGCTACCTGCCAGCGGGTTGGACCTGGGAGCAGTATCGTGACCGCGCCCAGACCGAACCGGCGGCTGTGGTCAAGGCCGCCAAGCAGTCCATGGCCGTGCATGTGCAAGCCATGCTCGACTTCCAGAGCCAGGGTATTCCGACCTTCGATTACGGCAACAACATCCGCCAGATGGCCAAGGAAGAAGGGGTCGCCAACGCCTTTGACTTCCCAGGCTTCGTCCCTGCCTATATCCGCCCGCTGTTCTGTCGCGGTATCGGCCCGTTCCGCTGGGCGGCGCTGTCGGGTGATGCCGAGGACATCTACAAGACCGACGCCAAGGTCAAGGCGCTGATCCCGGATGACGCCCACCTGCACCGCTGGCTGGACATGGCCCGCGAACGCATCAGCTTCCAGGGGCTGCCAGCCCGCATCTGTTGGGTCGGCCTGGGCTTGCGCGCCAAGTTGGGCCTGGCGTTCAACGAGATGGTGCGCAGCGGTGAACTGTCGGCGCCGATCGTCATCGGCCGTGACCACCTGGACTCGGGCTCGGTGTCCAGCCCCAATCGCGAGACCGAGGCCATGCAGGATGGCTCGGATGCGGTGTCCGACTGGCCACTGCTCAATGCACTGTTGAACACCGCCAGCGGTGCCACCTGGGTCTCGCTGCACCATGGTGGTGGCGTGGGCATGGGCTTCTCCCAGCACTCTGGCATGGTGATTGTGTGCGACGGTAGCGACGACGCGGCTGAGCGTATCGCTCGCGTGCTGACCAACGACCCGGCCACCGGTGTGATGCGCCACGCCGATGCCGGCTATCAGATTGCGATCGATTGCGCCAAAGAGCAGGGTCTGAACCTGCCGATGATCACTGGCTGACAGCCCCGGTGGGCCGCACGGCGGCCCCCAATCGGTGATTTTTGTTGTAAGGACTGCCGATTTCCACTTTCAAGTTTGGAGCGTCATGCAATGAAAACCAACAAGACCTTGCTTGCCTCGCTGTTCACCCTCGGCCTGCTCGGCGTCACCGGCAGCAGCCAGGCTGCTGGTTGGTGTGAGTCCGGCAAGCCGATCAAATTCGCCGGCCTGAACTGGGAAAGCGGCATGCTGCTGACTGACGTGATGCAGTTCGTGCTGAAGAACGGCTACGGCTGTGCAACCGACAGTCTGCCCGGCAACTCCATCACCATGGAGAACGCGCTGGGCACCAATGACATCCAGGTGTTCGCCGAGGAGTGGGTCGGCCGTAGCGAGGTGTGGAAGAAGGCCGAGGCAGCCGGCAAGGTGGTGGGCGTCGGCGCCCCGGTGGTGGGCGCGCAAGAGGGTTGGTACGTGCCGCGCTATGTGATCGAGGGTGACGCCAAACGCAAGCTCCAGGCCAAGGCGCCAGACCTCGAAAACGTGGCCGATCTGGCCAGATATGCCAGTGTCTTCAAAGACCAGGAAGAGCCCGCCAAGGGCCGCTTCTACAATTGCCCGGCCGGTTGGACCTGCGAGCTGGACAACAGCAAGATGCTCAAGGAGTACGGCCTGGAAAGCAGCTATACCAACTTCCGCCCCGGCACCGGCCCGGCATTGGATGCTGCGGTGTTGTCCAGCTACAAGCGCGGGGAACCCATTCTCTTCTATTACTGGACCCCCACGCCGCTGATGGGCCAGATCGATCTGGTCAAGCTGCAGGAAAAACAGGGTGTGGACAAGACCGTCTCGATCAAGGTCGGGCTGTCCAAGGTTTTCCACGAACAAGCGCCCGAGCTGGTCGCTGTGCTGGAGAAGGTCAACATCCCGATCGACCTGCTGAACCAGAACCTGGCGCGCATGACCAAGGAGCGGATCGAGTCGCCGGCACTGGCCAAGGCATTCCTCAAGGAACATCCTGAAGTCTGGCAGGCATGGGTCAGCGAAGAGGCTGCCAAGAAGATCAACGCGGCGCTTTGAGCGTCCTCTGCCGATGAGTGGAATTTATGTTTCCTGACAACCTGACATTTTCCATCGCCGACTGGGTCAACGGCTGGGTCGACGCCCTGGTGACCAACTACGGCGATGTGTTCCGGCACATCTCCGATACGCTGCTATGGGCCATCGTCGGCCTTGAGGGCTTGTTGCGCGCTACCCCTTGGTGGCTGATGCTCGGTGTGGTGGCAGTGGTCGCCTGGCACGCGACCCGGCGCATCCTGCCGGCCCTGCTGATCACCGGCCTGCTGTTCCTGGTCGGTGCCGTTGGCCTGTGGGACAAGCTGATGCAGACCTTGGCACTGATGCTGGTAGCTACGCTGATCTCGGTGCTGGTGGGCATCCCGCTTGGCATCCTGTCGGCGCGCAGCAACCGTCTGCGGGCAGTACTGATGCCACTGCTCGACATCATGCAGACCATGCCCAGCTTCGTGTACCTGATTCCGGTGCTGATGCTGTTCGGCCTGGGCAAGGTGCCGGCCATCTTCGCTACGGTGATCTATGCCGCGCCGCCGCTGATCCGCCTGACTGACCTGGGTATCCGCCAGGTCGATGGGGAGGTGATGGAGGCGATCAACGCCTTCGGTGCCAACCGCTGGCAGCAGCTGTTCGGTGTGCAGTTGCCGCTGGCGCTGCCGAGCATCATGGCCGGTATCAACCAGACCACCATGATGGCCCTGTCGATGGTCGTGATCGCTTCGATGATCGGGGCGCGTGGCCTTGGTGAAGACGTGCTGGTCGGCATCCAGACCCTCAACGTTGGCCGCGGCCTGGAAGCGGGCCTGGCCATCGTCATTCTCGCGGTGGTCATCGACCGCATTACCCAGGCCTATGGCCGGCCACGCCACGAGGTGAGCAAATGAGCACGCAGCCGATCAGCAAGATCGAGGTGAAGAACGTCTTCAAGATCTTCGGCGACCGGGCCGACGAAGCCATGCGCCTGATCCGCAGCGCCCAGGGCAAAGAGCAAGTGCTGGCGCAGACCGGCTGCGTGGTCGGGGTCAACGACCTGTCGTTGTCCATCGCCAGCGGCGAGATTTTCGTGATCATGGGCTTGTCGGGCTCAGGGAAATCGACCTTGGTACGCCATTTCAACCGCCTGATAGACCCTACCAGCGGGCAGATCCTGGTCGATGGCGAAGACATCCTGCAGTACGACATGGAGGCTTTGCGCGATTTTCGCCGACGCAAGATCAGCATGGTGTTCCAGAGCTTCGGCCTGCTGCCGCACCGCAATGTGATGGAAAACGTCGCCTATGGCCTGAAGGTGCGGGGCGAAAGCAAGCAGCTGTGCGCCGAGCGCGCCCAGCAATGGATCGAGACCGTAGGCCTGAAGGGCTACGAGAAGAAATACCCGCACCAGCTGTCCGGTGGCATGCGCCAGCGTGTCGGCCTGGCCCGGGCACTGGCAGCGGACACCGATATCATCCTCATGGACGAGGCCTTCAGTGCGCTCGACCCCTTGATCCGCGCCGAGATGCAGGACCAATTGCTCGAACTGCAGAAGACCCTGCACAAGACCATCGTGTTCATCACCCATGACCTGGACGAAGCGGTACGCATCGGCAACCGCATCGCCATCCTCAAGGACGGCCGCCTGATCCAGGTGGGAACGCCGCACCAGATCCTCCACAACCCGGCCGATGAGTATGTCGACCGCTTCGTCCAGCGCCGCGCGGTCGCGGTATGAGGGGCACCATGTCGCACGTTCAGACCGTTGTCTTCGAAGATGCCCCACTGCGTTGGCAGGACATAGCCGCCGTTGCCCGCCATGGCGCGCCATTGGAACTGGCACCGCAGGTATGGGCGCGTATCGACAATGCCCAAGCCATCGTCCGCCATATCGTCGAGAGCGGTGAGCGGGCCTATGGCGTGAACACGGGCCTGGGCGCACTATGCAACGTGTCGCTGCAAGGCGAACAGCTCAGCCAGCTATCACGCAATACCTTGCTCAGCCACGCCTGTGGCGTGGGGCCAGCGCTCGCTGAGGAACAGACCCGGGCGATCATCTGCGCTGCAATCGCCAACTACAGCCACGGCAAATCGGGTATCGCCCGATGTGTGGTCGAAGCGTTGCTGGCGCTGCTCAACCATGGCATCACGCCGCAGGTACCTTCGCAGGGGTCGGTCGGTTACCTGACGCACATGGCGCACGTTGGCGTGTGCCTGCTGGGGATCGGCAAGGTCAGCTACCGTGGGCACGTCGTCGACGCCGCCCAGGCCCTGGCCGAGGAGGGCCTGCAGCCGGTGCTGCTGGGGGCCAAGGATGGGCTGTGCCTGGTCAACGGCACGCCGTGCATGACCGGCCTGGCCAGCCTCGCCCTGGACGACGCCAGCCGGCTGTTGCAATGGGCCGACGTGACCGGTGCCATGAGCTTCGAGGCACTGCGCGGGCAGATCACTGCGTTCGACCCCGAGATCATCGCCCTCAAGCCGCACCCAGGCATGCAAGTGGTGGGCGAGAACCTGCGCGCGTTGCTCGCGGGGAGCGAAGTGATCGCTGCCAGCAAGGGTATCCGCACCCAGGATGCGCTGAGCATCCGCTCGATCCCGCAGGTGCACGGCGCGGCCCGTGATCAGTTCGCCCATGCTGTGCGGCAGATCGAGGCCGAACTCAACGGCGCCAACGACAACCCGTTGCTGCTGGGCACCCCGGATGACTTCCGTGTGGTGTCCCAAGCCAACCCACACGGCCAGTCGGTGGCAATGGCCGCCGACCTGCTGGCGATTGCCATGGCCGAGATCGGTTCGATTGCCGAGCGCCGCCTGGATCGCCTGGTCAACCCCCACGTCAGTGGGCTGCCGGCATTTCTGGTCAGCAACCCTGGGGTCAACTCGGGGATGATGATCGCCCAGTACGTGGCCGCCTCGCTGTGCGCGCAGAACCGCCAGCTGGCGCAACCGGCAGTGCTCGACAATTACGTCACTTCCGGTCTGCAGGAAGACCACCTGAGCCTTGGAACCAACGCCGCGCTGAAACTGCACCAGGTGCTGGAGAACTGCACCCAGGTACTGGCCATCGAGTATCTGTTGGCGAGCCAGGCGTTCGAATTTCTCAAGTATCAGCGTTTTGGCGCAGGTACCGATGCCGCCTGGCGCCTGCTCCGTGAGCAGGTTCCGGCTTACCTGGAAGACCGTTGGCTGGCGCCGGACATCGCCTGCACCGCCGCGCTGCTCAAAGCTTCGCCAGGGCCGCTGCCTGTTCTCGCGGCACTGCACTGAACAATAACAAAGGAGCCTGTACATGGAAGCCCTGAACCTCATCCCTGGCCGGCTGACGCTGGCCCAACTGCGCCAGATCCACCTGGCGCCACTGCGCCTGAGCCTGGATGCCAGCGCAGCTGCGGCCATCGATGCCAGCGTTGCCGTTGTCGAGCAGATCATCGCTGAAGATCGCACCGCTTACGGCATCAACACCGGGTTCGGCCTTTTGGCCTCGACCCGTATTGCCAGCCACGATCTGGAAAACCTGCAGCGCTCGCTGGTGCTATCGCATGCCGCGGGCATTGGCGCGCCGCTGGACGATGCGATGGTCCGGCTGATCATGGTGCTGAAGATCAACAGCCTCAGCCGTGGTTTTTCCGGCATTCGCCGCAAGGTCATCGATGCCTTGATCGCACTGGTGAACGCCGAAGTCTACCCGCACATTCCGCTCAAGGGGTCGGTGGGGGCTTCCGGTGACCTGGCGCCGCTGGCGCACATGTCCCTGGTGCTGTTGGGCGAAGGCAAGGCGCGTTACCAAGGCCAATGGCTGCCTGCTGTCGAGGCGCTTGCCGTTGCCGGGTTGCAACCGCTGACCCTGGCCGCCAAGGAAGGCCTGGCGTTGCTCAACGGCACCCAAGCGTCCACTGCCTATGCCTTGCGCGGCCTGTTCCAGGCCGAAGACCTGTTCGCTGCAGCCATCGCTTGCGGCGGCCTCACGGTCGAGGCGGTGCTCGGTTCGCGTTCGCCGTTCGACCCGCGCATCCACGACGCGCGCGGCCAGCCCGGGCAGATCGATACAGCCGCCTGTTTCCGGGACCTGCTGGGCGAGTCCAGCGAGGTTTCGCTGTCGCACAAACACTGTGGCAAGGTCCAGGATCCGTACTCGCTGCGCTGCCAACCCCAGGTCATGGGCGCGTGCCTCACCCAGCTGCGCCAGGCGGCGGAGGTACTGGCGATCGAATCCAACGCGGTGTCGGACAACCCATTGGTGTTCGCCGTCGAAGGCGATGTGGTCTCGGGCGGTAACTTCCACGCCGAGCCGGTGGCCATGGCCGCCGACAACCTGGCGCTGGCCATCGCTGAAATCGGCGCACTGAGCGAGCGCCGTATCTCGTTGATGATGGACAAGCACATGTCGCAGTTGCCGCCGTTCCTGGTGGAAAACGGCGGGGTCAACTCCGGCTTCATGATCGCCCAGGTGACTGCGGCGGCCCTGGCCAGTGAGAACAAGGCGCTGTCACACCCGCACAGCGTCGACAGCCTGCCGACCTCGGCCAACCAGGAGGACCACGTGTCCATGGCCCCGGCGGCTGGCAAACGGCTGTGGGAAATGGCCGAAAATACCCGTGGTGTGCTGGCCATCGAGTGGCTGGGCGCATGCCAGGGGCTCGATCTGCGCGAGGGGCTCAAGACCTCGGTGAAACTGGAGCAGGCCCGCCAGGTGCTGCGCCGTGAAGTGCCGCACTATGACCGTGATCGCTTCTTTTCGCCGGATATCGAGGCCGCCAGCGCGCTGCTGGCAGAAGGCAAACTGACGGGGCTGTTGCCGCGTGGCGTGTTGCCGAGCTTGTGACAACCGGTCAGTTGCCTCGCGCACTATCGCTAGTAACGGAGACTGAATATGAGAACTCTCTGGCAGAACTGCCAGGCGGCAACCATGGCCCAGGGCAGCTACTCGATCATCGAGGACGCGGCCATCGTCAGCAACGCGGGCTTGATCGAGTGGATCGGGCCACGGACTGAAGCGCCGGTGCAGGGCATCGCTCGCACAGTGAGCCTTGACGGCGTCTGGGTCACCCCCGGGCTGATCGACTGCCACACCCACGCCGTATTCGGTGGCAACCGTAGCGACGAGTTCGAGCGGCGCCTGCAGGGCGTGAGTTATGCCGACATCGCCGCGCAAGGCGGCGGCATCGCCAGTACCGTGCGGGCCACCCGTGCGGCCAGCGAGGATGAGCTGTTCGCCAGTGCCCGCCAGCGGGTCCAGGCGCTGATGCGTGACGGTGTGACTACCCTGGAGATCAAGTCCGGCTACGGCCTGGACCTGGCCAACGAACGCAAGATGCTGCGTGTGGCGCGGCGTCTGGCCGACGAATTGCCGGTTGCCGTGCGCGCTACCTGCCTGGCCGCCCACGCCTTGCCGCCGGAATACGCCGGGCGCCCCGACGACTACATTGCGCACATCTGCGACCAGATGCTGCCTGCACTCGCCGCCGAGGGGTTGGTGGACGCCGTGGACGCGTTCTGCGAGCACCTGGCGTTTTCCCCGGCCCAGGTCGAGCAGGTGTTCATCAGGGCACGCGAACTGGGTTTGCCGGTCAAGCTGCACGCCGAGCAGCTATCGTCGTTGCACGGCTCCAGCCTGGCCGCGCGCTACCAGGCGCTGTCGGCCGACCACCTGGAATTCATGACCGAGGAAGACGCCGTGGCGATGGCCGAGGCGGGCACCGTCGCGGTGCTGCTACCGGGCGCGTTCTACTTCCTGCGCGAAACCCGGCTGCCTCCCATGGACGCCCTGCGTCGTCACGGCGTGAAGATTGCCCTTGCCAGCGACCTCAACCCCGGCACAGCGCCAGGCCTGTCGCTGCGGCTGATGCTGAACATGGGGTGCACGCTGTTTCGCATGACCCCGGAAGAAGCCCTGGCGGGCGTTACCCTCCATGCCGCCACGGCACTGGGCATGGGCGACACCCATGGCACGCTGGAAGTCGGCAAGGTGGCGGACTTTGTCGCCTGGCAGATCGAACGCCCCGCCGACCTGGCTTACTGGCTGGGTGGCGACCTGCCCAAGCGCGTGGTGCGCAAAGGCCATGAAATAGCCCACTGAGCGAGGCGAAATGGACAAGGTACTGAGTTTCCACCAGGGCCGTGTGCCCCTGCTGATCAGCATGCCCCACGCGGGGCTCCGCCTGACCCCGGCCGTGCGCGACGGGTTGGTCGACCAGGCGCGCAGCCTGCCCGACACTGACTGGCATATCCCGCGCCTGTACGATTTCGCCCGTGAGCTTGGGGCCAGTGTGGTGGCGGCAGAGTATTCGCGCTTCGTCATCGACCTCAACCGCCCGGATGACGACAAACCGTTGTATGCAGGGGCTACCACAGGCCTGTTTCCGGCTGCATTGTTCGAGGGCCAGCCGCTGTTCAAGGAAGGCTGCGAGCCTTCTGCCGAGGAGCGCAAGGTTTATCTCGAGCAAATCTGGCGGCCGTATCACCAGGTCATCGAGCAGGAACTGGCACGCTTGCGCAGCGAGTTCGGCTACGCACTCCTCTGGGATGCCCACTCGATCCGCTCTTTTATCCCCCACCTGTTCGAAGGCAGGTTGCCAGACTTCAACCTGGGCACCTTCAACGGTGCCAGTTGTGCCCCAGGGCTGGTCGAACGGTTGCAAAGCGTATGTGCCCAAGCGCAGGGCTACAGCCATGTGCTCAATGGCCGCTTCAAGGGGGGGCACATCACTCGGCATTATGGTGACCCTGGCGGCCATATCCATGCCGTGCAGCTGGAGCTGGCGCAGAGTACCTACATGGAAGAGAGCCTACCGTTCGACTATCGCGAAGACCTGGCTCAACCGACGCAAGTGGTTCTGCACCAGCTGTTGACGGCCATGTTGGCGTGGGGGCAGGGGCACTACGCGCAGTGAGCGACGAGGGCCTGGCCGGGTGAAGGCCCTCGCAGTTCGTTTCAGGGGGTGATCATTCGGGCCGGCCCTGCATCCGGGTCAGTTCCTGAAGCAGCTCCAGCTCCTGATGTTCTTTAGCGTCTTGCAGGTTTTGCTGCAGTGCCAGCTCCTCCGTCAGCGGCAGGTCGAGTGCAGCCAGTTCGAGCACCTGCTCGCCATAGCGTTGCTCTATTTCGGCAAAACGGCCGGGGTATTCAGCGCGCAATCGGCGGGTCCAGTCATCGTTCGCCAGCATGTACTGGATGAACGCATCACTGTTTTCCTTTTGCCTGACGCGCTCCAGGACACTGGAGATCTCGCCCGGTGCCAGCATGGCCGCGCCGCGAAAACGCATACTGTCAGCAATCGGCAGGTCCAGCTCCCGGGCCAGCTCCCGGCGGTAGGCCAGGCGTACCGAGACCCGGTCACCTTGCCCGGTCCGGCTGTTGGCCAGCAGTTCCAGCTGGCCGATCCGGTACAGTTGAAGCAGGCGCCGATACAAGGCCGGCAAGGAGTCGCCCGCGTCGGTGAGGATGCGGTTGGACATCAGGTACAGCTCGATATTGTTGAATTCCTGAAGTGCGCCGTCATGGCAGGTCTGCGAGCCGGTTACCGGGTCGGGCAAGGCCGCCGCAGCGATGCTGCTCATGGTGGGCAGCTCATGCTCATGGGTTGCCGCAATCACCAGCATGATGCGCACGCGCTCGCAGAACGCGGCTTGCGAGGTAGGGTCGAGGTACGGCGCCGCATTGCGCAAGCGGCCCGCGAGGGCCAACAGGTTCTGGCCATTTTCGAGTGTCTGCAGCCTTTGCCAGCAGTCGCTCAGGGCTTCGTTCTGCGCTTGGTTGCCAAGCGCCCAATCCTCCAGCCTTGGTGAGTCATCGCCAGCGAAGGGCACTGGGAAGTGAGGATGATCGAGGAGTGAGCCCTCATCGGACGATTCAATCAGGATCAGGTTGTCGGGAATGTCGAGGGCGAAGGACAGGCTGTGCTGGCTGTCGGAGAACGTGCGCACCCGTTGGATCGTATCTTCTGACAACGGGTTGTCGAACATCGAAATCGACGAGATCGGCATCGGGTTGTGGATGTTTTCCAGAATATGGTTGGGCAGCTCCGAGATATGGTTGGAGCTCAAATCCAGCAGCTCCAATGGCAGCAGGGCGTCGCACCAGGCTGGCCAGGCCTGCAGGTTCATGTTGGTCAGGCTCAGGGATGTCAGGTTCGCTGAGAGGTTGGCGGGTATCTGGGTAATGGCACCGATCTGGTTACCCGACAGGTCCAGCGACGAAAGTTGCGGCAAACGGGCGAAGGCTTCGATCATGGCCTGGTCGATTTCCAGGCCCATGTTGCGAAATTCCAAGTGCGCGAGTCGCTGCAACCGTACCAGGGCCGACGGCAGCGAGGGCATTGGCGCTACGTGCGCTTCGACGGTCAGCCGGGTGATATTGGGGAAGCGCCCCAGCAGTTCGTTGAGCTGGGCGGTTGAGCCACTGACGCGGGTCAGCGTCAAGGCAGTCACGCGTTCACCGAAGAAGGCCGGCAGCCGTCTCGGGAAGTGCTCCAGTGCCACATTTTCAAGCTGCAGCCGAAGGTACTGCAAACCCTGCTCCTGCCGGGACCAGAATTCGGTGATCGCCACTTCGATGCGTTGCCGGTCTTCGAGCACCGCTTGGGTCAGCGGGGCGTTGGAACTGGAAGCTTGCGCCCAGCCTTCGATCGCCTCGCGCAGTTGCTGGCGCTCATTCTGGATGCGTTCGAGCCGTTGGGTCAGCTCGGGGGAGTGATCCACATTGACCTGCACATTCATCCGGTTCTCGCTCAGTAGCAGGCGCTGCAGGTGGGTTTCGTTGATCTCGTTACCCTCCAGCGAAAGGCTCGATGGGCGCTGGATCGCTTCTGCCTCATTGAGCAGGAACGAGGGCAGCGACCGGAGGTTGTTGTCACGCAGCGAAACGTGAGCGATTCGCTCCAGGGCGTCACTGCCCAGCCCGATCGGCCATTGATGCAGTTGCATGGCGTTCAGGCCGAGGTAGTCCAGCGAAAACTCATGGAAGCTGGGGCTGTCGCGCTGCGCGAAACGATTGCCGCTCAGGTCCAGGTACCTGAGCAGTGGCAACTGGGCCAGTTGGTTCATGTCGTTGGAGGTGAGTGCGACGTTCTGGTTGATGAACCTCAGCGCCCGCAGGCCAGGCAAGTGCTCGGTGATGGTGGGGATACTGAAAATGAAAGAGGACGGTGTAATGCTGGGGTCGTAGGCCCGGCTGATCTCCAGCGATTCAAGTTGCGGAACCTGCCTGAGCAGGCGTTGCAGCAAGCGTTCGTTCTGCGCCCAACCGGCGAGGGTGCCTGATGGCAGGTCGTAAAGCCGCAACCTGCGAATATTCGAGGTGAAGAATGCCGGCAGGGTCATGGGGATATCGGCCAGGGGCACCTGCTCCAGGCTCAGCTCGCTGGTGTGGCTGTCCCCCTCGACCAACGCCGTGTCGTACCAGTGCTGCATGATGGCTTGCCGCAGGGCACTGTATTGCTGCGCGGCCTGATCGGACGCAGTTGAAATCCCCTCGTTCCAGTCGTCCAGCCGGCTTTGCATCTCTATGCGTTGATCCACCAGTTGCTGCAGCCGTCCAAGCACTTGCTGTGGGTTACGGCCACCGCCGGCGATGATCATCAGAATCTGATCCGCCGATCTGGGGGTGTGTTCGGCGAGCCCTGTGGCGTTGACCGCCTCAAGCAGGGCCTGGCGGCTGACAATGGGGGCTGTCGGCAGGCCACCACTCAACGGGTAGCCAATACGTCCGTTGGCGAGCCGCATGGGGGAGCGGTAACCTGGCCGTACAGGTTGCATGCCCAGCACCTGCCTGAGCGAGGTACGTGACAACAGGGGGCCTTCCTGCAACCGCAGGCGTAAATCAGCCCCGTCCACAATGCCCACTTGGGCCATCGCCTGGGGCAGCGCGGCATATAACGCCGTACACAGATCGCCATAAACGGCGACCGGCGTTTGCGCCCCTGCCTCAGCGTGGACGATGTAACCTGCCTCGGCGCTGGTAATCACCGTGAAAGACCGTGCATCCGTTGGCCCCACCCTTTCGCGATGAGCAGGCCAGAAGCGGTGCTGGCGAAGTTCGAGGTTGATGTCAGCGGGCCAGCCAGGCAGCCGTTCGAGTGAATGCATGATCAGCCGGTCGGTGTCGCCGTTGCGAACGCTGGCGAGGAACAGCCCTTCGTAGGCCCGGGCAAGGCGTACCTGCTGCTGGAAGACGCGTATTTCTTCAGCCAGGCGCAGAGGCAGCTTGCCCGAGCCGAGTGCTGCCAGTTCGCCGCTGGTGGCGTTTCGCAACACCTCATCGGTGATTGCTGCGGGCACGTTCGGATAGACCCTCTGAATGACTGCCGCGCCGCTAGCCTGGCTGGCGGGGAGCCGCGCGTAGGCACGTTCGAGCTCGGTGGGCCATCGGCTCCTGTCAGGCAACTGACGGACAGCCTGGTCCAGCCTGAAGCGGGTCAGGGTGTCCTCAAGCAGGGCAGGCAACCGCTGGTTTTCGGTCAGGACATGGCGCAGCACGTTTTCATGTACATCGCAGACACGCAGTATCTGCAAGGCTGTTTCTTCTGAGAATTGCTCGCTCGCAAGGCCCATGCGTTGCACCAGGGTCGTCATTGGCCATTGCAGAGGGTGCTCCAGGGGCAACAACCAGGCGCCGGCGCCGTTATGGCGAAGCGCAGGCTCGTGCGCAACAGGCCTGGCCGGGTGCACCAGGCGGTATTGGTCAGTGGCCGCAGTGGGCCTGACGATGTACTGGTTACCCTGCACGACAAGCCAGCGCTTGCCTTGATAGTGAAGCAAGCCATGTTCGTCGGGTTCCAGGTTTGCGGGCAGCACCTGGGGGCTGCGGTACGGCGTCAGGTCGGGCTTCCACAGGCGGGCCTCACCATTGGGTAATTCGACAGTTTCCAGCGCTTCGATGAAGGAGGGCGTTTCCACGGGGATCCGTTCCACCTCCGGTTCCTCTCCCGGCCCGCCTGCAGCACCTTCCCCTGGGTTCTTCAGTGCCTTGGCTGCGGCAGAGAGCGCCGCCATGAGCGCCACGTTCTCGACAACATCGACCAGATACCCGTAGGCCGCATCACGTTCATCGTTTTTCCACGCATCGATGCCTTCGTACACCTCGCAGGCCAGCTGTGTCAGGCATACGGCCAGCATCGCCTCGCCCAGGCCCGGGACGAAAAAGCCTGCGATGTTCAAGCCCGTCAGTACGCGCCCGGCAATCAACTGCCGGTGGGCGAGAGCGGTACGTCGATCGACGATCGCTGTTGGTATCGCGTGGAAAAGCACATCCTTTTCGTGGCGCTCGGCTTTCTGGAAGGCCATCACACCCTCGAATGCATGACGAAACGGTTGCGCGACCGGGTACAGCGTTGCATGCGGGTCCGGCACTCGCTCATGCAGGCCGCGGACACTCCAGCCGATGGGGGCCAGGCGGTCCTTGAGGCGCGCGATCACCGGGCCTTTGTCGCGGTCGGCTATATGCCTGTCCAGGTAAGCGATGTTCGCCCTCAGTCGACCGCTCAGGTCGGCCTTCAAGGCTTCCAGGGAGGCGAATTCCTTGAGCGGCGTTTCGTTGTCATCAGGGATGTACAGCGCCACGGTGTCTTGGGCCGACGTTCGCAAGGTGATGAGCGCGACGCCGGTGAGTTCGGCTTCCCACAGTGTGAGCAGGCTGAAAGCGATCGCCGGTCCTGCAGATTCGGCTGGGAGCCTGTCGAGGGGGGTGGCAAGGGCGGTGGTGTACAGCACCTCGCTGATATCGCCCTTGAGGCGGGCGAAATGCAGGGATTGCCTGAATGCCGATACCTCGGCGCGGCCCAGGGTTCGATACACGTTCAGCGCAGCTTCGTCGGCGCTCAGCTGTGCTGTGGCGTGGGGATAGTAGATGGCGTGAACCTTGTCGTGGTATTTGCGGCCCAGGTCCAGGTCACGGCACAGCTCGGCAAACGCCTCTGCCTCGATGTTCAGGGTATTGGTGATGGGCACTGTGCCCATGAAGCGCCGGTGATCGACGATGACGGACTTCTTCAGTGGCCCGCCCTCTGCATCCATCCCATGCTTGACGGCGGCGGCAGCATCGAAGTTGTGCAGGGCGCAGTGCAGCAGCGAGCGGGTGGCGCGGTCGATGGCCTGACGGCTGTCGATGGCGTTGGCGATGTCGATAAGGCGTGCATCCACCAGGTAGCAGTTCTGCACATCGACGGTCAGGCCAAACCGTTCGCTGATCGCCTCTGACAGTTGCTGGCTGGCGTAGGACTGCAGCTCGGGAAGCGCTTCAAACAGCCTGCGCACCTGTGCCGCGTGGTCGCGGTGGCGCGCATGTTCGTCACGCCAGGCGTTGCCGATGTCCGGCATTTGCAGGATCGCCGTGGCCAGCCAGGTGGGGGCCTGCTCCCCGTCGCGCATTGCGCGCAGGGTGTCGGGGGAGGCTGACTTCAGCCACGCGGGGATTTTCTGCTCGATGGTGGCGTATGGGGTACCCGGTGGGGGGGTGGTCTTGCCGGTTGGGCTAGGCATCGTGAGGTCCATTGCAGGAAACGGGACAAGGGACTATGGCGAGTGGAAAAGCCTCGATGGGGTAGATAAATCTGGTGGGGTGTCAGCGCAGTGGCAGAGGCATGGCAGGCTTGTGCGGGGGAGTTGTCTTCAGATACATGCTCAAAGCGCAATTCAGGTTTATGATGCCCAACGGCAGACTAAATCCTCACACGGAGTGCGCAATGCAGACCCTCTACCCGCAGATCAAACCCTACGCCCGGCACGATCTGGCCGTGGAAGCGCCGCATGTGCTTTATGTCGATGAAAGCGGCTCGCCTGAAGGTCTGCCGGTGGTGTTCATCCACGGTGGCCCGGGCGCGGGTTGCGATGCCCAGAGCCGTTGCTACTTCGACCCCAACCTGTACCGCATCATCACGTTCGACCAGCGCGGCTGTGGCCGTTCCACCCCGCATGCAAGCCTGGAGAACAACACCACCTGGCACCTGGTCGAAGACCTGGAGCGCATTCGCGAGCATCTGGGCATCGACAAGTGGGTACTGTTCGGCGGCTCCTGGGGCTCTACCCTGGCCCTGGCCTATGCCCAGACCCACCCCGAGCGGGTTCACGGCCTGATCCTGCGCGGTATCTTCCTGTGCCGCCCGCAAGAGATCGAGTGGTTCTATCAGGAGGGCGCCAGCCGCCTGTTCCCCGATTACTGGCAGGACTACATCGCGCCGATTCCGCCGGATGAGCGTAATGACCTGGTCAAGGCATTCCACAAGCGCCTGACCGGCAACGACCAGATCGCCCAGATGCATGCCGCCAAGGCGTGGTCCACCTGGGAGGGCCGCACTGCCACCCTGCGCCCCAACCCGCTGGTGATCGACCGCTTCTCCGAGCCGCAGCGCGCCTTGTCGATCGCCCGGATCGAATGCCACTACTTCATGAACAACGCGTTCCTCGCACCCGACCAGTTGATCCGGGACATGCCCAAGATCGCCCACCTGCCCGCCGTGATCGTGCATGGCCGCTATGATGTGATTTGCCCGCTGGACAACGCCTGGGCATTGCACCAGGCATGGCCCAACAGCGAGCTGAAGGTGATCCGCGACGCCGGCCATGCGGCGTCCGAGCCGGGGATCACCGATGCGCTGGTGCGGGCCGCCGATCAGATGGCACGTCGCCTGCTCGACCTGCCCCTGGAAGAAGCATGAAGGGGCTGCTGCAGCGTGTGCGCGGCGCGCGGGTAGAGGTGGCGGGTGAAATTGTCGGCGCCATCGACCAGGGCTTGCTGGTGCTGGTGGCGGTAGAGCCTGAAGATACCCGTGAACAGGCCGATAAACTGTTGCACAAGTTGCTCAACTACCGCGTGTTCAGCGATGAGCAGGGCAAGATGAACCTGTCCCTCAAGGATGTGGGCGGCGGTTTGCTGCTGGTGTCGCAGTTCACGTTGGCGGCGGACACCCGCAGCGGCATGCGTCCGAGCTTCTCGACGGCTGCACCGCCAGCGCTCGGTGCCGAACTGTTCGACTATCTTTTGCAGCAAGCCCAGGGCCAGCATGCCGATGTGGCGAGCGGCCGATTCGGTGCCGACATGCAGGTTCACCTGGTCAATGATGGCCCTGTGACTTTTCTGTTACAAATATGAATGAAAAAACGGCCTTGGTTGTGCGAAACAAGGGGTTTTGTACGATAAATAGTTGATCCAGCCTGATGCGTTGTAACGCATCCTGCTGGATAATCGCGCGCTGTTAAGGCCTGCGTTCGCAGGTTCGTTTTACTCTGACTCGAGCATTGTCTGGAACCGTTTGGGGAATCATTACGCCCTCACGGGGTCCGAACAGTGCTCGCCAACCCGGCATTTGTCGCTGGCCGTTGGTTTCATGATCTGTTTTCGGCGAGGGTTGCTCGTGATTGTTAGTCCCCATAAAGCATCTAGAATCCCCGGCAATCGGCTGCGCAAGGCCCTGATGGCCAGTGCGGCACTGGTCGGCCTGATGAGCGCGGGCCACCTGTGGGCATTCAATCTTGACGATGTTGCAGCCAAGGCAAAGGATCTCGCCGGCCAGAAGTACGAAGCACCGAAAAGCAATCTGCCGGCAGTGTTCCGCGACATGAAATTCGCGGATTACCAGAAGATTCACTTCCTGCAGGAAAAGGCCGAGTGGGCCAAGGACAAGACGCCGTTCAAGCTGTCCTTCTACCACCAGGGCATGCACTTCGACACACCGGTGAAAATCAACGAAGTCACCGCCACCTCCGTCGAGGAAATCAAGTACGACCCGAGCCGTTTCGAGTTCGGTGACGTGCCGCACGACCCTGAAACCACCAAGAACCTCGGCTACGCCGGTTTCCGCGTGCTTTACCCGATCAACAAGGCCGACAAGCAGGACGAAATCATGACCCTGCTGGGGGCCAGTTATTTCCGCGTGGTCGGCAAAGGGCATGTGTACGGCCTGTCGGCCCGTGGCCTGGCCATCGACACCGCGCTGCCTTCGGGCGAAGAGTTCCCGCGTTTCACCGAATTCTGGGTCGAAAAACCCAAGCCGGCCGACAAGCACCTGGTGATCTACGCCTTGCTGGATTCGCCGCGCTCGACCGGTGCCTACAAGCTGATCCTGCGCCCGGGCAACGATACCGTGGTCGATGTGCAGTCCCGCGTGTTCCTGCGTGACCACGTCAGCCGTCTGGGCATCGCGCCGCTGACCAGCATGTTCCTGTTCGGTCCTAACCAGCCGTCCAAGGTCATGAACTATCGCCCGGCCCTGCATGACTCCGAAGGCCTGTCGATCCACGCCGGTAACGGCGAGTGGCTGTGGCGCCCGCTGAACAACCCCAAACACCTGTCGGTAAGCAACTTCAGCGTCGAGAACCCGCGCGGTTTCGGCCTGATGCAGCGTCATCGCGAGTTCAAGGATTACGAAGACCTCGACGACAACTACCAGAAGCGTCCGAGCGCCTGGATCGAGCCTAAGGGCGATTGGGGCAAGGGCACCGTCGATCTGGTCGAGATCCCGACCGCCGACGAAACCAACGACAATATAGTTGCCTTCTGGAGCCCGGAAACCTTGCCAGAACCAGGCAAGCCGTTCGAGTACGCCTACCGCCTGCACTGGACCATCGACGAGGCGCGTTTCCAGGCCCAGGAGCTGGGTTCGGTGACCCAGACCATGCGTTCCACCGGTGACGTCAAGCAGTCCAACCTGATCCGTCAACCAGACGGCAGCGTGGCGTTCTTGGTCGACTTCGCCGGCCCGGCCTTGGCCGCCCTGCCGGAAGACGCGGCGGTACGCAGCCAGATCAGCGTCGGCGACAACGCTGAGGTGGTCGAGAACAATCTGCGCTATAACCCAGAGACCAAGGGCTGGCGCCTGACCCTGCGGATGAAGATCAAGGAGGCCAACAAGGCTACCGAGATGCGTGCCGCACTGGTTCGTGACGTTCCGGTCGAGGCGGCCAAGCCTGCCGAAGAAGCCAAGCAGGACAAGGCCGCGACCAAGCATGGCAAGGCTGAAAAAACTGCCAAGGCCGAGCAACCTGCCAAGGCTGAACAACCTGCCGCCGACGCGGCATCCACCAACGGGGCCCCGGCCACCACTGAACAAGTGCTGACCGAGACCTGGAGCTATCAGTTGCCTGCCGATGAGTAACTCAAGCGCAAGGCCGGAATCGCTTGGCGAGTACCTGGCCCACCTCCCACTGAGCGATGAGCAGCGCGCGGAACTCGCCAGCTGTACCTCGTTCAGTGAGCTGCACCAACGCCTGGCGGGCAATGCGCCCGCCACCACCCACGAGGCCGTGCAGGCCTCGGTGGGCCCGCGCCTGACGGTGGGCAGCGCCGCCGAACTGGAAGACGCCGAGATGCTCGGCGTCGACGGCAGCGGCCGGCTCTGCCTGAAGATCGCACCGCCGATCAAGCGCACCCGGGTTGTGCCCGAGCCCTGGCGTACCAATGTGCTGATCCGCGTGTGGCGGCGCATGACCGGCCGCACCAATGCGCCGCAGCCGCCCAAGCGCGAGCTGCCTCCGGCGCGCTGGCGCACGGTCGGCTCGATCCGCCGCTATATCCTGCTGACCCTCATGATCGGCCAGACCCTCGTCGCCGGCTGGTACATGAAGGGCATCCTGCCGTACCAGGGCTGGTCGTTCGTCGACCTCGACGAAGTGGTCAACCAGCCGCTGTGGGACACCGTCGTGCAGGTCTGGCCTTATGCCTTGCAGACCTCCATCCTGATCCTCTTCGGCATCCTCTTCTGCTGGGTGTCGGCGGGCTTCTGGACCGCGCTGATGGGCTTCCTCGAGCTGCTCACCGGGCGTGACAAATACCGTATCTCCGGCAGCAGTGCCGGCAGTGAGCCGATCGCTCCTGAAGCACGTACGGCGTTGGTGATGCCTATTTGCAACGAAGACGTGCCGCGCGTGTTCGCAGGGCTGCGGGCGACCTTTGAATCGGTCGCAGCCAGCGGCAACCTCGACCGTTTCGATTTCTTCGTGCTCAGCGATACCAACGACACGGACATCGCCGTGGCAGAGCAACAGGCCTGGCTGGACGTTTGCCGCGAGACCAAAGGTTTCGGCCGCATCTTCTACCGCCGCCGCCGCCGCCGTGTGAAGCGCAAGAGCGGTAACCTCGACGACTTCTGCCGTCGCTGGGGGGGCGAATACAAGTACATGGTCGTGCTCGACGCCGACAGCGTCATGAGTGGCGAGTGCCTGAGCAGCCTGGTACGCCTGATGGAGGCCAATCCGGACGCCGGCATCATCCAGACCGCGCCCAAGGCGTCGGGCATGGACACGCTGTACGCGCGCATGCAGCAGTTCGCCACCCGAGTGTACGGCCCGCTGTTCACCGCCGGCCTGCACTTCTGGCAGCTGGGCGAGTCACACTATTGGGGCCATAACGCGATCATCCGCATGAAGCCGTTCATCGAGCACTGCGCCTTGGCGCCGTTGCCCGGCAAGGGCGCCTTCGCCGGCGCGATCCTCTCCCACGACTTCGTCGAAGCGGCGCTGATGCGCCGTGCGGGCTGGGGCGTGTGGATTGCCTATGATCTGCCGGGCAGCTATGAAGAGCTGCCGCCGAACCTGCTTGACGAGCTCAAGCGGGACCGCCGCTGGTGCCATGGCAACCTGATGAACTTCCGCCTGTTCCTGGTCAAGGGCATGCACCCGGTGCACCGTGCGGTGTTCCTCACCGGCGTGATGTCTTACCTGTCGGCGCCGCTGTGGTTCTTCTTCCTGGTGTTGTCGACCGCGCTGCTGGCCACCAACACGCTGATGGAGCCGCAATACTTCATCGAGCCGTACCAGCTTTATCCGCTGTGGCCGCAGTGGCACCCGGAGAAGGCCGTGGCGCTGTTCTCCACCACCATCGTGCTGCTGTTCCTGCCCAAGCTGCTCAGTATCATCCTGATCTGGGCCAAGGGCGCGGTCGAGTTCGGTGGGCGGGTCAAGGTCACCTTGTCGATGCTGATGGAGATGCTGTTCTCCATGCTGCTGGCGCCAGTGCGGATGATCTTCCACACCCGGTTCGTGTTGGCCGCATTCCTTGGCTGGGCTGCTACCTGGAACTCGCCGCAGCGCGACGACGATTCGACCCCGTGGAGCGAGGCGGTACGTCGCCATGGCCCGCAAACCCTGCTGGGTATCGCCTGGGCGGCGTTGGTGGCGTGGCTGAACCCAAGCTTCCTGTGGTGGCTGGCACCGATCGTCGGTTCGCTGGTGCTGTCGATCCCCGTTTCGGTGATCTCCAGCCGTACACGCCTGGGCCTGGCAGCCAAGGACGAGAAGCTGTTCCTGATCCCTGAGGAGTACGCAACGCCCCAGGAGCTGCTCGCCACCGACCAGTACACCCACGAGAATCGCTGGCATGCCCTGCACGACGGCTTCGTCCGCGCTGTGGTCGACCCGCGGCAGAACGCCCTGGCCTGTGCCATGGCCACTGCCCGTCATGGCCAGTCGGCAGCGATCGAGGCGATGCGTGCCGAGCGCCTTGCCAAGGCGATAGAGGCTGGGCCCAAAGGCCTGGACCTGGGTACTCGCCTCGCCGTGCTGAGCGACCCGGTCGCCTTGGCACGCCTGCATGCTCAGGTGTGGGCAGAGCACAATGCGGCCTGGATCGACGCGTGGCGTGCATCGATCAACAACGACCCGCATTCGCCGTTGCTGCCCTTGCACCCGGCGAACGAGGCTCAACCTAGCCTGGTTGGCGCCTGACCGACCCTGGGCCGCCATGCGGCCCTTTCGCCGGCTTGCCGGCGGAAGGGTTTTCCTATCTTCCTCACACCCTTCGGATTTTGGCCAACAAAGTCCCCGCCGGCTCTAGGTCCCAGGGCCGCCATGCGTTAGCATCCCTCTCCGAAAAGCCATGCCGGCCGGTACGGCCGTGCCAACAATAAGATTCGCTACTTTTCTTGCTAGGGGACTTGGTGATGATGAAGAAATACCTTTCGCGGCTGCTGGTCGGCGTCACGGCGCTGGTCGCGGTGGCCTCGGCCCAGGCCGGTGCCATCGACGATGCCGTCAAGCGCGGTACCTTGCGGGTGGGCATGGACCCGACCTACATGCCGTTCCAGATGACCAACAAGCGCGGCGAAATCATTGGCTTCGAAGTGGATCTGCTCAAGGCCATGGCCAAATCCATGGGCGTGAAGCTGGAGACCGTCTCCACCGCCTATGACGGCATCATCCCGGCCCTGCTGACCGACAAGTTCGACATGATCGGCAGCGGCATGACCCTGACCCAGGAACGCAACCTGCGCCTGAACTTCAGCGAACCCTTCATCGTGGTTGGCCAGACCCTGCTGATCCGCAAGGAGCTGGCTGGCGAGATCAAGTCGTACAAAGACCTGAACAACGAGAAGTACCGCATCACTTCCAAGCTCGGCACCACCGGCGAGATGGTCGCCAAGAAACTGATCGCCAAGGCCAAGTACCACGGCTACGACAACGAGCAGGAAGCGGTGATGGACGTAGTCAGCGGCAAGGCCGATGCCTTCGTCTACGATGCGCCGTACAACGTAGTGGCGGTCGACAAGGCCGGTGCCGGCAAGCTGCTGTTCCTCGACGAGCCCTTCACCTACGAGCCCCTGGCTTTCGGCTTGAAGAAAGGCGACTACGACAGCATCAACTTCATCAATAACTTCCTGCACCAGATCAAGCATGACGGGACCTACGATCGTATCCACGACAAGTGGTTCAAGAACAAGGACTGGCTGAAGGAAATGGAATAAGAAGCAGCTTCAAGCCGCAAGCTGCAAGCTGCAGGAGGAGGTCGGCCCATACGCGGTCTGCTTGCTCTTGCAGCTTGTGGCTTGCGGCTTGCCGCTTTCTGGAGTAACCACGTGATCAAACACAAGAAAGCCCAATGGCCCTGGCATGCGCTGACTGCGCTGGTCCTTGGGGGCTTGGCGATCAGCCTGTACCTGGCCACCTCGATGATTTCCTACGAGTGGCGCTGGAACCGCGTACCCCAATACTTTGCCTACCAGGCCGAGGACGTGCAGCGTGCCAGCGATTACGGCACGGTGCAGGACATTGTCGTCTCCGGCGATAGCGCCCGCGTTACCCTCAAGGATGAGCGCGGTGGTGAGCAGGTGCTCGAGGTGGCCAAGGACAGCCTGCAACTGAGCCGCGGTGACGATGTGGCCGAAGGTGATCAGGTCGGCGTCACCCGTCACTGGGCTGCAGGCCCACTGGCCTGGGGCCTGTGGACCACCTTGTGGATCTCGGTGGTGTCCGGTGCGCTCGGCCTGGTGATCGGCCTGTTCGCCGGGTTGTGCCGGTTGTCGAACAACCCGACCCTGCGTGACCTGTCGACCGTGTATGTCGAACTGGTGCGCGGCACGCCGCTGCTGGTGCAGATTTTCATCTTCTACTTCTTCATCGGTACCGTGCTCAACCTGTCCCGGGAGTTCGCCGGGGTGGCGGCGCTGGCGCTGTTCACCGGTGCTTACGTGGCCGAGATCGTGCGTGCCGGCGTGCAGTCGATCGCCAAAGGGCAGAACGAGGCCGCCCGCTCGCTGGGCCTGAACGCCAGCCAGTCGATGCGCCATGTGATCCTGCCGCAGGCCTTCAAGCGCGTGCTGCCTCCCCTGGCCGGGCAGTTCATCAGCCTGGTCAAGGACACCTCGCTGGTCTCGGTGATCGCTATCACCGAACTGACCAAGAGCGGCCGTGAGGCCATCACCACTTCGTTCTCGACATTCGAGATCTGGTTCTGCGTGGCAGGCCTGTACCTGCTGATCAACCTGCCGCTGTCGCATTTGGCCAGCCGGCTCGAGCGGAGGCTTGCGCAAAGTGATTGAAGTCCGTGACCTTTTGAAGGTATTCGACACCCGAGGCCAGGTGGTGCGTGCGGTGGACAACGTCACCACCCAGGTGGCGAAGGGTGAAGTGGTGGTGGTGCTGGGCCCGTCGGGGTCCGGCAAGTCGACCTTCCTGCGCTGCCTCAACGGGCTGGAGCATTTCGACGAGGGCCATGTGGCCATCAACGGGTTGCGCTTGGAAGACCCGAAGACCGACATCAACGCCTACCGCCGGGAAGTCGGCATGGTGTTTCAGCATTTCAACCTGTTCCCGCACATGACGGTGCTGGAAAACCTGTGCCTGGCGCAGAAGGTCGTGCGCAAGCGTGGCAAGGCCGAGCGTGAGGCCAAGGCGCGGGCGTTGCTGGAAAAGGTGGGCATCTCGGAGAAGGCCAATGAGTTCCCTTCGCGGCTTTCCGGTGGTCAGCAGCAACGGGTGGCGATTGCCCGTGCGCTGGCGATGGAGCCGAAGGTGATGCTGTTCGACGAGCCAACCTCGGCGCTGGACCCGGAGATGGTCGGTGAGGTGCTGGACGTGATGAAGACTTTGGCCCAGGAAGGCATGACCATGGTCTGCGTGACGCATGAGATGGGCTTTGCCAGGGAAGTGGCTGACCGCGTACTGTTCTTCGATCACGGCAAACTGCTGGAAGACTCGCCGCCCGCGGCGTTCTTTGCCTCACCTAAGGATCCCCGCGCCCAGACCTTCCTGCGCCAAGTGCTCTGAGAGCAGCTGCAAGCTGCGAGCTATAAGCCACAAGCTGCAAGCTACAGGCTACAAGCTGAGCTGTGATGGCCGGTTCACCGCGTTCGGCCTTAGCGTGAAGCTACAAGCTACAAGCTACAAGCTACAAGCTACAAGCCGAGCGGTGATGGCCGGTCCACCGCGTTCGGCTTTAGCTTGCAGCTTGCAGCTTGCAGCTTGCAGCTTGCAGCTTGCCGCTCTCAAAGGCTGAAACGGCCGACCATGCCTCGCAGCTGCTGTCCTAGCTGCTCGAGCTCGCCGCTTGAGGCTGCCGTTTGTTCACTGGCTGCACTGGTCTGGTCCGACGCGTCGCGCACGCTGATGACGCTGCGGTTTATTTGCTCGGCCACCACACTCTGCTCCTCGCTGGCCGTGGCAATCTGCTGGTTCATGCCTTGGATGCTCGACACCGTATCGGTGATCTGGCTCAACGCATCCCCCGCCTTGCGGCTCAGCTCGACACTCTGCTCGGTCAGGCGCTTGCTGTTGTCGAGCAGGCTGGTCACCTCGTCGGTGCCGTTGTGCAAGCTTTCGATCAACTGCTCGATCTCCTCCGTCGACTGCTGCGTACGCTGGGCCAAGCCGCGCACTTCGTCAGCCACCACGGCAAAGCCACGCCCGGCCTCACCTGCTCGCGCCGCCTCGATGGCGGCGTTCAGCGCCAACAGGTTGGTTTGCTCGGAGACCGACTTGATCACGTCGAGAATGCTGCCGATGCGCTGGCTTTCGCCCGCCAGATGTTGCATCGCTGCCAGGCAATCGTCCATCTGCCTGGCCAGCTGCTCGATACGGCCTATGGCTTCAGTCACCACCTGATCACCCTGCTGGGCCTGCTGGTCGGCGTTGGTTGCCGCCAGCGAGGCTTGTTCGGCGTTCTGTGCCACTTCCTGCACCGTGGCGCTCATCTGGTTCATGGCCGTGGCAACCTGATCGGTTTCCTCGCGTTGCTGGCTGATGCGCAGTTTGGTGTCCTCGCTGCTGGCGGCCAGTTGCGTGGCGGCCTGTGACAGATGGCCGACACCCTGATCGATACCGCCGATCAGCTCGCGCAGGCTCAAGGTCATTCTCTGCATGCTGGCCTGCAACTGGCCCATTTCGTCACGACGATCTACAGACTCCACCTGGCTCAGGTCACCCCGGGCAATGCGCGCTGCCAACGCCAGGGTCTGGCGTAGCGGCTGGGTGATCTGCAAGGTGATCAGCCAGCCGGCCGCTACACCCACCAGCAGCGCCAGCAGCGCAACGCTGGTCAGCAGCGAACGGGCGGCCAGTGCTTCGCTGTCGCGCTGCTCGACCTTCCTCTGACCCAGCTCCAGGCTCACGGCACGCAGTTCGTTACCCATCTGCTCCATGTCGTTTTGCAATTGCTCGACACGCAAGGCGGCGCGGCGGTACTGCTCCAGGCTGGTGCGGTATTTCCCCAGCTCCACGCCGGGCTGGTCCATGACTGCCCGCGCAAGGCCCAAGGGGGCGAGGGCTTGGATCAGTTGAGCGAGGCTTTTGTCAGCAGCATCCAGCGCCGCCTGGCCGACCTTGCTGAAGTCCTCCAGCGGCGAGAAGGTGTACGCCGGCACCAGGCTTTGCTGGTTGGCGCCGTCCACGTGCCGGGTGAGGCTGTCCATCAGGCCCAGCAGGCCACTTTGCTGGCTGTCGGCAGGCATCTTCAGCAAGGCCTGGGTTTCCAGTTCGTCGATCACAGCGTTGAGCTTCTGCTCTTGCGCCTGCATGGCCTCGCGCAAGCCACGCCGGCTTTCAACGGTGCGTTGCAAAGTGGCGAAATTGTCCTGAAGGCGCTGCAGCAATTGCAGCTTCTGAGTCAGCATCTGGCGTGATTCATCGACGCTGCTGCGTTGCTGCAGCGCGCTCAGCCCGGCGTCGAGCTGTTGCAGGATGCGGCTGATCTGCGCCTTGCTGGCATCATCGGCCAACACCCTGTAGGTGATGCGCTCGGCGCGCAGGTCCTTGACCAGATCATTGATCTGGCCAATTTCGCTGAGCTGCTCGGAGCGCGTAATTGCGCCGTCCAGGGCGCGCCAGCCGCTGACGGCAGTGGCCACGGTGAGCAGCAGTACCACGGCAAAACCCAGAGCGAGTTTGGCGCCGACGCTGATGTTGCCAATCCTGCGGTTGAGGTAGCCGAACATGGCAAGTCTCCATCCAGTTGAGTAGGGGAGCCATGCCGGCGTTTTACTGGCATGACACCCCTGCCCATCGGCGGAAGGCTTGTAGGACTTGACCTGAGAATTGGGTAGGAAATTTCAGCAGCGCGCTTGGGAATTCACACTGGCCCCACGGCCGACTCGCCGGCGATGGGGCCAGTACGGGTTTACAGCCTGAAGCGCCTTACCAGGTCTTGCAGGTGGGTGCCCAGCCGCGCGAGCTCGACACTGGAGCTGGCCGTCTCCTCGCTCGCCGCCGAGGTCTGGTCGGAGATATCCCGCACATTGATCACGCTGCGGTTGATCTCCTCAGCGGTTGCACTTTGCTGTTCAGCGGCGGTGGCAATCTGCTGGTTCATCGCCTGGATCGACGATACGGTCCGGGTGATGGTCTCCAGCGAAGTGCCCGCGCGGCGGGTCAGCTCGACGCTGCTGTCGGTGAGCTGGCGGCTGGCGTCCATCACGCTGGCCACTCGCTGGGTCCCGCTTTGCAAGCCGGCAATCAGCTCTTCGATCTCTTCGGTGGACTGCTGGGTACGCTGCGCCAGGCTGCGCACTTCGTCGGCGACCACGGCAAAGCCGCGTCCGGCCTCACCGGCCCGCGCCGCTTCGATGGCCGCATTCAGCGCCAGCAGGTTGGTCTGCTGGGCCACCGACTTGATCACATCCAGCACGCTGCCGATCTTGTCGCTTTCGGCCTTGAGCTGGTTCATCGCCTCGCTGGAGTTGACCACTTCACCGGCCAGGCGCTCGATTTGCGCCACGGCTTCACTGACCACCCGATCACCTTCACGCGCCTGTTGGTCGGCCATCAGGGCCGCTTCCGAGGCTTGCTCAGCGTTGCGTGCCACCTCATGCACGGTGGCCGCCATTTCGTTCATGGCGGTGGCCACCTGGTCGGTTTCGACCTTCTGGTTGCTGACCCCGGCGCTGGTCTGTTCGGTTACCGCCGAAAGCTCTTCGGCGGCGCTGGCGATCTGCGTGACACCGTCACCGATACCCCCTATCAGTTCACGCAGGCCTTGGGTCATGCGCTGCATGCTGGCCTGCAACTGCCCCAGCTCGTCACGACGGGTTGCCAGAAGGTCCTGGCGCAGGTCGCCGTTGGCCACGCGCTCGGCGGCGGCCAGTGTCTGGCGCAGTGGCACGATGATCTGCCGAGTGATGGCCCAGGCCGCGATCAGGCCCAGCACCAATGCCAGTGCCGTGGCGCAGGCAAGCAGGGCCTTCGCCTGGCGCGAGCCTGCATCGCGGACTTCGGTCTGCGAAACCGTCATCTTCTGGCTGTTATCCATCAGCACGGTGCCTTGATCAGTCATCACCTGCAGGGCCTGATCACTGGCCAATTGCGCGCTACCGAACTGGTTGACCGCATCGCGGTAGGCGGCGAGGGCCGACAACGCGTCGTCGAGGCTGGCGGCATATTCGGCGGGCAGCTTGGCGGGTAGCGCCTTGAGGTTGGTCATGGCCTGGTCGATGGCGTTGAGCGCAGTCTGCTGGTAGTTCGCATCGCCACTGTAGGTGTAGCCGCGCACCTGGAAGCGTGCTTGCTGGAGCAGGGCACTGACCTCTACCGTGCTGTGATAGGGCGTGATGTCGCCGGCTTGCAGCAGGCGTTCCTGCACCTTGCTGATAAGTGCGGCTGCCTTGTCGGCGCTGTCACCCAATACGCTTCGGCTGGCTTCGCGGCGTTGCCCGGCCTGCTTGAGGTCGGCGAAAGCTTGCTGGTATTTGCGCACCGCCTCCTGCTGTTGCTGCAGGCGCTGATGATCGACGGGCTGTTCGATCTGGCCAAGCATCAGGCTGATCTGGCGGTCGAGGCTAGCGAGGGCCTTCTCCAGTTCGCCGATCGCCGCTTCGCTGCGTTCGCGCTGGTAGTGCTGCCGCGCGATGCGCAGTTCCTGGGTGCCTTGGCTGATGACCGAGATATTGCCCAGCTTGTCACCACGGTCGATGATGCTGTCCATGCCTTGCCAGCCCGTGAAGGTGATGGCCAGGGTCAGTAACAGTACCAGGCCAAAGCCCAGCCCCAATTTGCGATTGACGCTCACATTTCCCAGCGTTTCGGTAACCCATCGGAACATGTTCGACTCCCCGGTAAACTTGGCAGCACGGATTATTGTTGTGTTGCCTAGGCATCGGCCTGCGCCGGGGAAACTTGATGGGAAAAACCTGACCCGTTTGTCAGAAAATCCTTGAGAGCAAGGCTGTTACGGCGGTTTCCACACGCAGGATGCGGTCACCGAGCTGTACTGGCGCGAGCCCTGCCTTGCCCAGCAGTTCGACTTCGTACGGAATCCAGCCACCTTCGGGGCCAATGGCCAGTGTTACCGGGCCTTCGACGGCGCGCGGGCAGGCGGGGTAGGGGCCGGGGTGGCCGACCAGGCCTAAGGTGCCTTCGGCGATCGCGGGCAGGCGGTCTTCGACGAACGGTTTGAAGCGTTTTTCGATGAGCACCTCGGGCAGCACCGTGTCGCGGGCCTGTTCCAGGCCCAGTATCAGGTTGTCGCGGATGCTCTCGGGGCTGAGGAACGGCGTCTGCCAGAAGCTTTTCTCGACCTTGTAACTGTTGACCAGGATCAACCGCTGTACCCCCAGCGTGGCGACGGTCTGGAACAGCCGGCGCAGCATTTTCGGCCGTGGCACGGCAAGCACCAGCGTCAGCGGCAGCTTGGCCGGCGGCGGCTGGTCGAAGCCGACTTCAAGCTCGGCTTCGTGCTGTGCCAGGCGTACCACGGTAGCGGTGCCCATCAGGCCATTGATGCGGCCTACGCGCAGGCTGTCGCCGACCACTACGCGGTGAATTTCCTGCATATGGGTGAAGCGCCGATCGGCAAGGACGACGCGGTCGGCCGACACGAAGTCGGCCTCTTCAAGAAGCAAAAGATTCACGGCTGGGTCGCTGGCGGCTGGTCGTTATGGTCGTTTGCCGCTTCGTCTTCGGCATGGCTGCGCTTGCGGATCAGGCTGCCGCACAACACGCCGATCTCGAACAGCAGCCACATCGGCACGGCGAGCAAGGTCTGCGAGAAGATGTCGGGCGGGGTCAGGATCATGCCGACCACGAAACAGCCGATGATCACGTAGGGGCGGATTTTCTTCAGGTATTGCACGTCGACCACGCCGATCCACACCAGCAGCACCACCGCGACCGGGATCTCGAAGGCAACGCCGAAGGCGAAGAACAACGTCATGACGAAGTCCAGGTAACTGGAAATGTCGGTCATCATCGACACGCCTTCCGGCGTGGCGCTGGCGAAGAAGCCGAAGATCAACGGGAACACCAGGAAGTAGGCGAAGGCCATGCCGGCGTAGAACAGGAAGATGCTCGACACCAGCAGGGGGATGGCGATGCGCTTCTCGTGGCGATACAGGCCCGGGGCGATGAAACCCCAGATCTGCTGCAGGATGAACGGGATCGCCAGGAACAGCGAAACGATCATGGTCAGCTTGAACGGCGTCAAGAACGGCGAGGCCACGTCGGTGGCGATCATCGTGGCGTGGGCCGGCAGGTGTTCGCGCAGTGGTGCCGAGACCAAGGTGTAGATCTGCTGGGCAAAGGAGAACAACCCGGCAAAGATCAGGAAGATGGCAGCCACGCAGCGCAGCAGGCGGGTGCGCAGTTCGGTCAGGTGCGAGACCAGCGGCATGGGCTGGTCGTCTTGCGGTTTTTCGCTCATGGGGCTCGCGGCGGTTGAGACTGTTCGGGCTGCCCAGGTGCAGGGGCAGGCGCTACCGGTGCCGACGTTGGCGTGGCAACGGGCTGCTCGGTGGCCCCTGCAGCGGGTGGCGGGGCAGGCGGCGTCAGCGGGTTGAGGATGCGCTTGGCTTCCTGTTCCATCTGCATGATGTGCTCGTTGTGCAACTGGCGGCGGATGTCATCGGCGCCAATTTCGCGCTCGACTTCCATCTTGATCGAATTGAAGCTTCGTTTGAGCCGGCCGATCCACAGCCCTGCAGTACGCGCGGCACCGGGCAGGCGCTCGGGGCCGAGCACCAGCAGCGCTACCAGGCCGACGAGCAGTAACTCGCTGAAACTCATGCCGAACATGGCTCAGTCTTTCCGCTGCGGCTCTTGGACCGGCTGGGCCTGGCCCTCGATGGTCTGGCCCTGTGGTTGTTGTGCGGTGTTCTGCACGGGCGGTACCGGCTGGGCAGGCGGTGGGGTCTGCTCGGCGGGTTTGCTTTCTTCTTCGTTCATGGCTTTGCGGAAGCCCTTGATCGATTCGCCGAGGTCACTGCCGAAGTTCTTCAGCTTCTTGGTGCCGAACACCAGGACGACGACGACCAGCAGGACGATCCAGTGTTTCCAGTCAAAAATACCCATGGTGCTCTCCTAGAATGCTATTGAGTCAGGCCGAAGGCCCGCGAGCGGCCTTTTCATCGTGCCCGGACAGGCCGAAGCGGCGCTCCAGCTCATCGAGCACGGCTTGTGGATGCTGGCCCAATGCACTGAGCATGACCAGGCTATGAAACCACAGGTCGGCGGTTTCATAGATGACATCACTGTAATCCTTGCTGACCGCAGCGTCCTTGGCAGCAATGATGGTCTCGACGGACTCTTCGCCGAGCTTTTCGAGAATCTTGTTCAGGCCCTTGTGGTACAGGCTGGCGACGTAGGAGCTGTCGGGGGCCGCTTGCTTGCGTTCTTCGAGCACTTCGGCCAGGCGGTTGAGGGTGTCGCTCATGTCAGTGTCCTGCGTTGTAGATGGCATCCGGGTCTTTCAGCACCGGATCGACGGTTTTCCACTGGCCGTCTTCGAAGACGCGGTAGAAGCAGCTTTCACGGCCGGTATGGCAGGCGATATGGCCCAGTTGCTCGACCATCAGGATGATCACGTCGGCATCACAGTCCAGGCGCATTTCGTGCAGCTTCTGCACATGCCCCGATTCCTCGCCCTTGCGCCACAGCTTGCCACGCGAGCGCGACCAGTAGATGGCGCGTTGCTCGGCGGCAGTGAGTGCCAGCGATTCGCGGTTCATCCAGGCCATCATCAGTACGCGTCCGGTCTTGTGGTCCTGAGCGATCGCCGGTACCAGGCCATCGCTGTTCCACTTGATCTCGTCCAGCCACTCTTTCATCGTCGACTCCAAAACCGGGCCCGCTTCTGTGCCGGGCCCTTTGCGCTAGTGTGCCAGCCAGCAGCGCGGCTGGCTATTGGCGCACGATCAGGTAAAGGCCGGCTGCCAGCATCAGCCACGCCGGCCAGGCGGCCGGGGCGGCCAGGCTGGCGGCCTCGGCGGCGCCTGCGGCCAGCACCGCACCGCCGCCCAGCAGGCCGGCACCGAGCAGGCGCAGCGCCCAGCGGTCGCCCTGGCGACGCCGCTCGGGCAGCTGCGGGTCGTGCAGATGCGGCTGGGAAAGACGTTCGAGCAGGTCGCGGGTCATGCCGGCCAGGTGCGGCAGCTGTTCGGCCTGGCTGTACAGGTTGCCGAACATGGCCTTGGGGCTGTAGCGCTCGCGCATCCAGCGTTCCAGGAACGGTTTGGCGGTGCTCCACAGGTCAAGGTCAGGGTACAGCTGGCGGCCCAGGCCCTCGATGTTGAGCAGCGTCTTCTGCAGCAGCACCAACTGCGGCTGGACTTCCATGTTGAAGCGCCGGGCTGTCTGGAACAGGCGCATCAGCACTTGGCCGAAGGAAATGTCCTTGAGCGGTTTTTCGAAGATCGGCTCGCACACGGTACGGATGGCCGCTTCGAATTCATTGGCCTTGGTATGCGCCGGTACCCAGCCCGAGTCGATGTGCAGCTCGGCGACGCGGCGGTAGTCGCGCTTGAAGAAGGCGATCAGGTTGCGCGCCAGGTAGTCCTGGTCTTCGGCGGTGAGGCTGCCGACGATCCCGCAGTCGATGGCGATGTACTGAGGGCTCCACGGTTTGACGGTGCTGACGAAGATATTGCCGGGGTGCATGTCGGCATGGAAGAAACTGTGGCGGAACACCTGGGTGAAAAACACCTCCACACCGCGCTCGGCCAGCAGTTTCATGTCGGTGCGCTGGTCTGCCAGGGTGGCCATGTCGGTCACTGGCACGCCGTAGATGCGCTCCATCACCAGCACCTTGGGGCGGCACAGGTCCCAGTAGACCTGGGGCACGTACATCAGCTCCGAGCCTTCGAAGTTGCGCCGCAGCTGGCTGGCGTTGGCCGCCTCGCGGAGCAGGTCGAGCTCGTCGTAGATGGTTTTTTCGTAGTCGCCGACGATCTCCACCGGGTGCAGGCGACGGGCATCGGCCGAAGCCCGCTCGGCGCCCTTGGCGATCAGGAACAGCCAGGCAAGGTCCTGGGCGATCACCGGCTTGAGGCCCGGGCGCACGACCTTGACCACCACTTCCTCGCCGGTCTTCAGGCGCGCGGCATGCACCTGGGCCACCGAGGCGGAGGCCAGCGGTTCGACGTCGAAGCGGCTGAACACTTCACCCACCTTGGCGCCAAGCTGGCTTTCGATAAGCGCCACGGCTTGTTTTGGGTCGAACGGGGGTACACGGTCCTGCAGCAGCATCAGCTCATCGGCGATGTCGGTGGGCAGCAGGTCGCGGCGGGTGGACAGCAACTGGCCGAATTTGATGAATATCGGCCCCAGGTCCTGGAGCGCCAGGCGCAGACGGGCCCCCCGGCTGAGTTCGGAGTGCCCGCGAGGCAACCAGCGCCACGGCATCAGCAGGCGCAGGCTGCGCAGCCACCACGGCAGCGGTAGGTCGAAGAGCAGGTCATCGAGGCGGTAGCGGATCACCACGCGCTGGATGCGAAAGAGACGACGGACGGCGAGCAGCTTCATGCGTTATCGCTGGTATCAAGGGATCGGGAGAGGCGCTGCAGGCGCGCCTCGAGGCGTTCTGTATCGACCTTCAGGGTGTCTAGCTCGATGAAGGCAGCTTCAGCTTCGCGCTTGCCTACCAGGGTGCGCGACTCTTCGGCCAGGTACTCGGACAGGTTCTGGCTGAAGCGTGCCAGGCCTTGGCGGGTCCAGCGTGCACGCAGGCGCACGTGGCCGGCGAGCAGCGCAGTGGCGACCGGGCCGAGCCAGCGCTGCAGTTCGTGCTCCCAGTCCAGTTCCAGGTCCTGCAGTATGCCGAACAGGTCGAGCAGCACGGCAGTGTCGCCATGCAGTTCGACCTGAGGGCTATGCAGCACAGCGGTCTTGTCCTTGGCCACGGCCAGTTGCAGCAGGCTACCGGCCGGCGCGCGCAGGCTGCAGTCGACCTCGCCTTGCCAGTGTGCGGCGAGCATCAGGCCCTGTTCATCGGGCAGGATGAACACTTGCAGGGCCGGCTGGCGACAATCGATTTCGATGACCTTGCCTTCCAGCGCACCCAGCCGCGGCAATGCCGTGCTGTCCAGGCGCAGGACGCGGTTCAGGCCATGTTCGACGCTGGCGAGCAGCCCTGCCAGCAACATCAGGGCTTGATTCCCCGGTGCACGGCGACGATGCCGCTGGTCATGTTGTGGTAGGTGACCCGGTCGAAACCGGCATCGACCATCATGGCCTTGAGGGTTTCCTGGTCGGGGTGCATGCGGATCGACTCGGCGAGGTAACGATAGCTCTCGGAGTCATTGGTGATCAGCTTGCCGGCCAGGGGCATGAAGGCGAACGAGTAGGCGTCGTAGGCCTTGGACATCAGTTTGTTGGTCGGCTTGGAGAACTCCAGGATCAACAGGCGCCCGCCCGGCTTGAGCACACGCAGCATCGAGCGGATGGCCTCGTCCTTGTGGGTGACGTTGCGCAGGCCGAAGGCGATGGTCACACAGTCGAAGTGGTTGTCCGGGAATGGCAGCTTCTCGGCGTCGGCCTGGACGAACTCGATGTTGCCGGCAACACCGCGGTCGAGCAGGCGGTCGCGGCCGACCTTGAGCATCGAGTCGTTGATGTCGGCGAGTACCACCTGGCCGGTAGGGCCGACCAGGCGCGAAAACTTGGCAGCCAGATCACCCGTGCCGCCGGCGATGTCCAGCACCCGATTGCCGCTACGCACACCTGACAGCTCGATGGTGAAGCGCTTCCACAGGCGGTGCATGCCGCCGGAAAGCACATCGTTCATCAGGTCGTACTTGGCAGCCACCGAGTGGAACACTTCGGCGACTTTCTTCGCCTTCTGGCTCTCGGGCACATCCTGGTAACCGAAATGGGTGGTGGGTTCGGCGTGTTCGCCTTTGCGCTGGTCGTTCATATCGCTTCACCGGAAAAAATTATCGCCATTCTAGGGCGAATGGGCGCATTTGTCTTGGCAGGGTGTACCGTGCGGCGGGGGCGGGCATAATGCCAATTATGTCTTCATATCCAGGAACACCCGTATGACTCAGATCAGCGTCGAACGCAAACACACCCTCGGTCGCGAGGCGGCCCGTGCCAAGGCTCAAACGCTGGTGGAAAAACTGAGCCGTGAATACGACCTCAAGGCCACCTGGAACGGTGACCGGGTGGACGTCGCCCGCAGCGGCGCCAACGGCAGTGTGCACATTGGCGAAGACAGCATCCGTGTGGACCTGAAACTGGGCATGATGCTGTCGATGATGAGCGGCACCATCAAGGGTGAAATCGAGCGGGCGCTGGACAAGGCGCTGGCCTGAGGATGACGGGCCGACCGAGGTCGGCCCGTGACACGCTCAATCGGCCGGAAACGGTACGATGCCGTCGACATCTTCGAGCTTCAGATCGCCCCGGTAGATCTTGATCCGTTCGGCGGTGGTGGCGTGCTTGAGTTGTTCCTCTCGCTCCAGGCTCCGGGGCTCCCAGAATTTCAAGTGGCCCTTGGCGAAGTCGCGGGCGCTGGTCTGCTGGCTGCGGTAATGAAAGTGCGCCTCCCACAGCACTTTGGCGGGGGCATGGGCGTCTCGGATTTCATACACGTCCAGAAAGTCACTTGCACGGCGCGTCGGTTTTCTCGCCACCGTTGGCGTGATCTGCAGGCGCTGCCGTTCATGCAGGTAGCGCAATGCAGCGGCATCGGGGTGTTGCGTGGTGAGGTAGGACTGGGTCAGCAGCCGTTGTTTCTCTGCCCGCACGTAGGTTATCGCTTCCTGCAGTTCGCTGCTCAATGCGGCCAACCGGGGATCGCCTTTGATGGCCTTGAGTTTGACGGCGATCTCAAGCATGTCTTCGATATGCCAGTCCATGAGGTTGGACAGGGCATTCGGCTCGTTGATGTGACGCGCGGCCTTGGCGATGCGCTCGTCACGGCTGGCGAGCAGGCTGGTGGCGCGTTGGCGCAGTTCGGAGGTGTTGAGGGCCACCGAAGGCTGCTCCGGCGGCAGCTCATACCACTCGCCGTCGCGCTGTTCGAACGTGCTGGCAGGTTGCTGAGTGACGGGGTCGTGTTGCACCGCTCGGTTGCTGCCGTGTGCACGGTCGACCAGCAGCCGGCGACCTTGCGCCGTCCTGATGACCGTGTTCTTGCGAGGGTGTACACGGTGCATCACTGGAGCGGGGGCGGGGCTTGCGCCGCTGTCCACGTTCACCAGGGCACTGGCAAGCTGCGCTTCAGTGATGTGCACCAGTGTCGACAATTCCTCGATGTACCCTTGCAGCATGGCCTGGTCGATGGCCGGGTGATCGAACGACTGCAGGTACTGGGCCTTGCCGAGCGTGGTCTGATACTCGCGTAGTGCATCGCCGAGCAAGCCTGCCTGCTCTTCCTGGGGCAGGTTTGCCGTGGCGATGCCATCATGTGTCCAGATGGTCTGTGAGAACTGCTTGCTGTCCAGCGCTTGCTGCAAGGGCAGAAGATCGACGGCCGCTTGCTCGGTCAGGCGCGTCTTGTCCAGCAACAGGTTCGCCATGTCGCTCAGCTTCTGCGCGCGAATGATCAAGGTTGAATAGGGGCGCAGCGCCACGGCCTCTTCGATCCTGGCTTTCTTGTCCTTGTTCTGGAAGGTGATCAGCGGGTCATCCAGTATCTGCGGCAAGAGGTTGTCTAGCCGCTCACTGACCGTGAGCAGGCGGTTGACGATGCCCAGCGTGTCCTGCATGGCCTGGCGAAGTGAAACATGGCGTTGTATTTGTTCGTCGGTCACGGGCAGTTTGCTCAGGCCGACGGAGCGTTGCTCGATGCTGTTGTGGTCCGTTTGTTCCAGCAGACGGCGAAGCAACAGTATGTCGTTCTCGACGAATGTTTCGCAAAGTACCCCCAGGCTGCGCCTGGCGCTGCCGTGCCGGTCCAGCCTGGCGAACCGGGGCTCGATCAGTTGGCGCAGGAGGGAGGCACTGGCTTGCAGCAATGACGCCTGTTTTTCCAGGCAAAGCGATATCGTGCGGATCTGCGGCATAAGCGCCTGGCGCCGGGCAGTCAGGGCCTGGTTTCGTTGCTGCAGCTGTTCGTCCATGGCTGCCGGGCCCCCTGCCCTGGCCAAGGCGTGCCCGAAGGCATTGGCATCGGCATCGTAGTCGGCCATCAATCGCTGGTTCGACTCCAGCAGCGGTTTGATCTTCTTCAGCGCGGCGTGGTGGGTAGCCACCGCCTGGTTCAGGCTGTCGAACTGCTGCTGATTCTGCGCGACGACTTGCTGCCGGGTTCTGGGCATGCCGCCAGCCAGGGCGAGGTCCAGTACCCAGGTATCGTTCCAGCGTGTCAGCCAGGGGCCGTAACGGCGTTGGCGGCCAACGATATGGTAGCCGTCCGGGTTGCCACCCCACCGGCTTTGCCATTCATCCATGTTTTGCGGCGGGCCGATGATTCGCAGGCCTGTTTCGCTTTCCTGCACCTCGTAGGCAGCCCCGTGCAAGTTGACGAAGTAGCGGTCATCGAGGGTATACAACCCGCGAAGCCGGCCTTGGCGCTGCACCTTGAGCCCGTCCAGGGAAATGTTGGCCTGCAGTTGCCCCAGCGCGTGTCGGGTGGGCGCTGGGAGGTTGCCCAGGCGTTGGTTGTCGCCCCAGTTCAGCAACGCGACGTGGCTTTGGGGCTGAACCGGCGATTGCCAGGCGCCTTCGTCTGGCGCCTCCCGCCAGGGCGCAGCGGCAGCCGGGCGGGCTTCCAGGCCTTCAAGCCGTGGCAGCGGGCCTTGCAGCCGGGCCGCAGGGGGTTCTGGGGTGACACTGCCGACATCATGGATCAGCAACATGGCGACATTGGCCAGCAGGTCGGTGACTGCCAGGGCCTTTTCCTCGGGTGTGCCTTGGGTGAGTGCCGACAAATCGTCTTTCAATGCCGCCACTGCAGCCACCACCCAGGCCACGACCGCTGCCGGGCCGCGCAGTAATGGCGTGGTGGCGTTGAACAGCATCCAGCCAAGCTGCCTGGCCAGCGCCCAGCGCTGTTGCGAGTTCGAGACCGCCTGACGCGAGGCAAGCAGTAACAGTGCCTGCACCCTGGCGTTGTGCACCTTGATGTCCAGATCGCCCCGCCAAGGCTCATGCATCAGCGTTACCGGGGTACGCAGCGACTCCAGCGCGTCATCGGTCCAGGCGGTGCCACCGCCCAGCCAGTGCGCCAGGCTGGACAGGCCCGGGTGCAGGTGAGGGCGGATGAAGCCACCGTGCTGATACACGGGCCGGTTTTCATCGTCTATCCAGTCGAGCACGTCCTGCTGCAACTGCGCATCCGTGCGGATAAGCGCCATCAGCGCATCCAGGCTGGCATGTTCCATCAAAGGGCGTTGGGCAAAAAACGGGCGGTAGAGTACATAGCTGGCGCTGGCCTGGACATGCAGCAGGAACATGCCATGCACGGTGTCGCCCTGGCGGGCGCCTGCGAACGGTCGCAGCAGCAGTGCCGAGACCGTCAATGGCGTCGAGGGCAGTGCTTTGCCCAGGCAAAATTCGGCAATCGCCCGGTAGGCGGTGTCGCCAAGCTGGCCGGCAATTTTCGCCTTGAGGGCCGAAAACGCCAGATTACTGCGCCATTCCTGGGCAAAGCGTTGGACTTGCCCGGGGTCATGCTCGAATGCCTGAAGCTGAGCGGCCACGTGCAGCGGATACTGGCCGCCGATGTCGACCGCAACGATCAGGGCCTGAACGTAATCGAGGGTGATCCAGGCTTGCTCCGGTAGGCGCCCCTGGTAGGTCAGGCCCGATGCCACTTCGTTCGACGCGGTGTGCAGGCGTTCTATGGCCAGTTCGGTCAGGGACATGCTTTTGAGGTAAGGCAGCTGGGCTGGCCCTGTCGATGACACAGGCACGACAACGGAGATCGCTATCATCAGCGCGTTGGGGTCGGGCAGTGGCTGGTCGGGGTGGTCGAGTTGCATTTGTTCGCGCAGGCGCCGCCTGGCATAAGCGTGAAGCGTTTCGACATCGTCCAGTGACCCTTTGCTGCCTGCCTGCGCCTGGCGGGCGCCCAACTGCAGCAAGGCGGCGCTGTACAGCAGGCGGTCGCTGGCGTCTGCCGAAGCCAGCCAGCCTGGTAAGGCGATTGCCGGTTGCTCTTGATCCACCACTGGCTGGCCGGAAATGCCTGAGGCGGGGTTGGTAACGGTGTCGAACGTCTGTTCCAGCGCTTCTACAGAGCTGATGGGCGCCACCCTCAGGTGGCCGAGGCGCTCGACGATGCCATTGAGCATGGCCGTAGCCTGGTGTTCGAACGGGTCGCCGGGCAAGGGACGCTGCGCCCAGCGCAAGGTGTCGAAGCGATACGTTTGGGCCAACTGATCGCGCAGGGCATTGGCGAAAGTGGTCGCATCCCTATAGCTGCGTACTCTGCCCGAAGGGCTGCACCACAGCACCAGGTCGGGCCAGAACAGTACAAAGTCCGGCAGCGTGAACGACAGGATGTTGCCCGGCAGGCCCAGCGATATCTGCAGGGCGCTGACGACCGGTGTGTTGGTGCCGTTCGACAGCAGGCGATAGAGCCTGGCTCTGGCGGTGGCATTGAGCCCCTGGCGTTCCACGTTGTTCAGCAGTGAAGCTTTCAGCACATGCGCCAGCCAGCGCAGGTTGGAGCGCTCGTAAGCGCCGGCGGTGCCGGCCCAGAAGCTGATCTGGGCCTGCTCGAAAGCATCGCCCAGGGCGCCGAGCACTGTGTCGAAATCGCGGTTGAGCATCGCCATATCAAGCGTGATTCTGGGCTGGTCGGCAGGGTTGGCGCCTTGCTCCTGGGGGTAGAAGGGCTGCGGTGGGGCGATGCTGAGTTGATCCGCTGCGCCCAGGTCCATGGGGCGGCCGCTCAGGTAGTGCTCCAGCAGCAGTGGCACCAGCGGCTGCTCTGGCGGCAAGGATGGTTCTGCTCTGAGTACGGTGAACCGCTCCAGGCTTTCAAGGTGCGGATAGTTGCGAACGATCCACGGGTAGCGGTCGGCAAGCACGCTGAAGCCTTCGTCAGCCAGCAGGCGGCGTAGTGTGGGGCGTTCGGCGAAGCGGCTGGCCACCAGCTGCCGATAGGTGATGTTCAAGGGCGATACCGCCATGCAAGTCGAGCTCCAGTTTGCAAATGAGCGCGAACACTAGAGGCGGCGAGGTTGCCGGGTGAGGTAAATACGTCGCACGCCCGGGTACATTGGACGAAGCGCGCAGAACATAGAGAGCGGTTGCAACGGGCAGTCATGTACTGCCTCTGCTTAGGGTGAAGATTCTAATTTCTGTCTCTACCTTATGCTCAAGCCCACCTCCATGGGCGGTTCCTCTCCACTCGTGAGCATGAGGTACAGAACATGGCTAAAGTAACCGTGAAGAAAAAGGAAGACGTCCAAAGCACGCTGGGCGAAGTGCGCGGCTATGCGCGCAAGATCTGGCTGGCAGGCATCGGCGCTTATGCCCGGGTTGGCCAGGAGGGTTCGGACTACTTTCAGGAGCTGGTAAAGGCCGGTGAAGGGGTCGAGAAGCGTGGCAAGAAGCGCATCGACAAAGAACTCGATGCCGCCAACAACCAGGTCGACGAAGCGGCCGAAGAAGTCAGCCGCGTACGTGGCAAGGTCGAAGTACAACTCGACAAGATCGAGAAGGCTTTCGACGCGCGGGTCGGTCGCGCCTTGAATCGCCTCGGCATTCCGTCTAAACATGACGTTGAGGCGTTGTCCATCAAGCTTGAACAGCTGCATGAGCTGCTCGAGCGCGTCGCGCACAAACCATAAGGAGAGCAGGATGGCTGGCAAGAAGAATTCCGACAAAGACGGCAGCTCCTGGGTCGGCGGGATCGAGAAGTACTCCCGCAAGATCTGGCTGGCAGGGCTGGGTATCTATTCGAAGATCGACCAGGACGGCCCGAAGCTGTTCGACTCGTTGGTCAAAGATGGCGAGAAGGCCGAGAAGCAGGCGAAGAAAACCGCTGAGGATGTGGCCGATAACGCCAAGGCCTCGACCACTTCGCGTGTTTCTGGCGTGAAGGACCGTGCACTGGGCAAGTGGAGCGAGCTCGAAGAAGCCTTCGACAAACGCCTGAACAGCGCTATCTCGCGCCTTGGCGTGCCAAGCAGGAACGAGATCAAGGCCCTGCACCAGCAGGTCGATAGCCTGACCAAGCAGATCGAGAAACTGACCGGGGCTTCGGTCACGCCGATCTCGTCGCGCGCCGCTGCAGCCAAGCCAGCAGCCAGCAAGACTGCAGCCAAACCGCTGGCCAAGGCAGCTGCCAAGCCTGCAGCAAAAACGGCGGCGGCCAAGCCTGCGAGCAAACCAGCGGCCAAGACTGCGGCGGCCAAACCCGCGGCGAAACCTGCAGCCAAACCCGTTGCTGCCAAGCCTGCAGCAAAGCCTGCTGCTGTGAAAAAACCGGCGGTGAAAAAGGCACCGGCCAAGCCGGCCGCCGCCAAGCCGGCAGCACCCGCAGCCAGCGCCGCACCGGCCGCTACTGCAGCGCCAGCACCCAGCGCAGCTCCCGCCAGCAGCGCTGCGTCGGCACCGGTGAGCGCTACCGAGGCCTGATACCGCGTCGCCGTCATCGCCGGCAAGCCGGCTCCCACAGGTACTGCGCAAGCTTTGAAACCCGCGCAGTACTTGGGGCCGGCTTGCCGGCGATGGGGCCAGGCGCGCCCCCGGAAATCTGTACCCCTACTCCTCCAGGTAGCGCACCGCCAACTGCTCCGCCGCTTCACGCGCTGGCGCCTGCAGATGCGGCGCCACCAGCATCATCACCTGATACACCACGATCCCTACATCCCCCTCGCGCCCCAGTACCCGCTGGTAATCCAGCGAGAACATGAGCGTCAGGGTGATCTGCTCCACCAGCTGTCCCAGCGCCTGCGTTTCACTGACCACCTGGCCCTGGCCTTTGAGGCTGGCCAGCAGTGCCGCCAGTGTGCGTTTAAGTGCATTGATCAGGCTGCGCATGCCCCGTGCCAGCTTGGGCAGGCGCCCGGTCAGGTTCGACAGGTCCTGGAACAGGAAGCGGTACTGGGCCATGCGTTCGACGATCAAGTGAAGAAAAAGCCAGTAGTCCTCGGCATCCAGGCGCACTTCCAGGGGCGGGTCCAGCAGCGGCATCAGCGCTTCTTCGAAGCGCTCGAACAGGCCGATTATCAAAGGCTCCTTACCGTGGAAGTGGTAATACAGGTTGCCTGGGCTGATGCCCAGCTCGTTGGCAATCTCAAGCGTCGAAACGTTGGGCTCGCCCTGCTGGTTGAACAGCTGCAGGGCGCATTCGAGAATACGGTCGCGGGTCTTCATCCAGTCGTTGTACTCATCGGGTCAGGACATAGGTGCCTGGCGCGGGGCCCAGCGGTGGATAGGTCGCGTTGCCCAGCTCTACCCGCGGCGCCTTGAGCGGGCCGGAACGGGGGGTTATCCACTCCAGCCACAGGGGCCACCAGCTGCCGTCGTTGCGCTTGGCATCGTGGAACCAGGCACGCGGGTCACTCGATAGCCTGGGGTTGTCCAGGTAATAGGCCTTGGGGTTGCCGGGCGGGTTGATGATGCTCTGGATGTGCCCGCTGTTGGCCAGCACGAAGCGCCGCTCGCCGCCCAGCAGCAAGGCCGAACGGTACACGGCATCCCATGGCGTGATGTGGTCGTTGCTGCCGGCCACGGTAAAGCTGTCGAGGTTGACCTGCTTGAGGTCGATAGGCGTGCCGCAGACCTCCAGCCCGGCTGGGTGGGTGAGCGGGTTGAGCTTGAAGAAGTCCAGCAGTTCGCCATGCAGTGCAGCGGGTAGCCGCGTGCTGTCGGCATTCCAGTAGAGAATGTCGAAAGCAGGCGGCGTCTTGCCCAGCAGGTAATTGTTGACCCAGTAGTTCCAGATCAGGTCGTTGGGCCGCATCCAGGCGAAGATCCGCGCCACTTCGCTGCCATCCAGTACCCCGCGCTGGTAGGAGCGGCGCTTGGCCGCTTCGATGGTCTGCTCGTCGGCGAACAGACTGGCGGGGCTGTCGAACTTGCTGTCGAGCAAGCTGACCAGGTAGGTGGCGCTGCGCACCCGGCGCAGTTGGTGCTTGGCTTGCAGGTGGCCCTGCAGCGCGGCCATGGTCAGGCCGCCGGCGCAGGCGCCCATCAGGTTGGGGTCGCGGTTGCCGCTGATGCTGCGGCAGGCGTTGAGTGCTTCTTCAAGCGCCTCCACGTAGCTGGACAGGCCCCATTCGCGGTGGCGCGGGTCGGGGTTGCGCCAGCTGACCATGAACACCTGCAAACCGTTCTTGAGCATGAACTGGACGAAACTGTTGTTCGCCTGCATGTCGAAGATATAGAACTTGTTGATCTGCGGTGGCACCACCAGCAAAGGCCGAGCGTGCTGTTTCTCACTCATCGGCTTGTACTGGATCAGTTCCAGCATCTCGTTGCGAAACACCACCGCGCCCGGGGTTGCCGCCAGGTTGCCGCCGACTTCGAAGGCCCGCTCGTCCACCTGGCGCGGCAGGCCGTCGTTGTGGCGCAGGTCGTCGAGCAGGTGGGCCACGCCGCGCACCAGGCTCTGCCCGCCGGTATTGAGCAGTTCCTTGACCGCCAACGGATTGAGCAACGAGTTGCTCGGTGCCAGGGCGTCGTTGATCTGGTTGAACAGGAAATGCGCCCGGGCCCGGTCATCGTCGTCCAGGTGGCTTTCATCTATCCACAGGCGGGTCTGCTTCTGCCAGGCCAGGTAGGCCTGCAGGCCACGGCGGTAAAACGGGTTCTGGCTCCATGTCGGATCGCTGAAGCGCGCATCCCGCGGGCTTGGCGAGTAGGGTGTGTCGCCGAGCATGACGCGACCCAGCTGGCCGCTCAGGGCAAGCAAGTGGCGTGCGGTGTGCAAGGGGTTGAGCAAACCATGCCGGCCAACATTGCGCAGCGTGGAAATCAGGTCGCGGCCGCGCAGGCCGACGATCGCGTTCTGTGCGTTCATGCTGATGGCTGGGAGCGTTGTCGTTCCTTTGGCCGGTTTGTCTTTCATGGCAGCACTCCTTCGTCAGGCCACGGTCGGGACAGAACAACAGCAAACAGCACCCTAGCCGCCGGAGGCCGGGCGGGGGTGCATGACCGCGCGCTGACGTTCTTGCTCGAGGAACTTCATGATGATCGGGGCGACGGCTTCGGCCCGGGTGATCAGGAACAAATGACCGTCGTCGATAATATGTAGCTGGGCATTGGGAATTCGCCAGGCCAGCAAGCGCATGTTGATCAGTGGGATCAGCGGATCGTCGTCGCCGGCCAGCACCAACGTGGGCTGCTGGATCTTGTGCAGCCAGTGGATGCTGGTCCAGCCCAGCCCGGCGAACAACTGCCAGTAGTAGCCCATCTTGCCGCCGGAGCGCACCTTGGATGCATGGTGCATGGCAAGGTCAGGGTCGCGGCGAAAGGCGCCGCCATAGATCAGCGGCGCGATACGGATCACATGCGAGGGCTGGATGTAGCGCCGGGGGCTGGCCATGTTCCACAGCACCCGGGGCTTACCCGGTACCATGAATGCACCGGCGGCGGTGGCGGCCAGCACCAGCTTCTTGCAACGCTCTGGGTAGTCATGGGCGAACTGCTGGGCCAGGGCGCCGCCCCAGGACACCCCGATCGCGTTGACCTGGCCGTAGTCCAGGTAGTCGAGCATGCGTGCGGTCAGCTTGGCCAGGCCGGGGAAGCGATAGGGGCGGCGAGGGGTGGAGGAGCCACCCACGCCTGGCACGTCGAAGGCAATGACTTCGAGGTCCGGGTCCAGCGCTTCGATGAACGGGAAAACCAGCTCCAGGTTGGCGCCGATACCATTGAAGATCAATAGCGGCGTCAGGTGCGGCTTGCCTGGGCGCACGGCAGTGCGGATGGACTGGTCGTCCAGCTCGACGGTCCGGAATATGTAGTGTGACGACATGCGCATGACTCTGTGGTGAATGAAGCGCCGTGGCCTGCCCGTGGGCTGCCACGGCGTTACAACTCAACGTTCGTGAACGTAAGTTCCCGGTGCGGCTTCACCTGCGACGTAGGCACGGTTGCCCAGGCGGGTCGGCGCCTTTTTCAGCTCGCCGGCGCGCTCGCTCAGCCATGTCTGCCAATACAGCCACCAGGAGTCGGCATGTTTGTCTGCGTTCTCTTGCCAGGCCAATGGGTCCCCGGGACGGTCCACACCGGTCAGGAAGCGTGCCTTGGGGTTGCCTGGCGGGTTGAGGATGCTCTGGATGTGGCCGCTGTTGGACAGGACAAATTCGATCTTGCCGCCAAACAGGTGCGCCGAGCGGTAGCACGACTGCCACGGGGTAATGTGGTCGGCGGTGCCGGCCACGCTGAAGATGTCGCACTTGACCTTTTTCAGGTCGATGGCGGTCCCGCACACTTCCAGTGCATCGGCGCGGGTCAGCGGGTTGTTCTTGAACATCTCGATCAGGTCGCCGTGGAAGGCCGCGGGCAGGCGGGTGGTGTCGTTGTTCCAGAACAGGATGTCGAACACCGGCGGCTCGTTGCCGAGCAGGTAATTGTTGACCCAGTAGTTCCAGATCAGGTCGTTGGGGCGCATCCAGGCGAACACCTTGGCCATGTCGCTGCCTTCGAGCACGCCGGCCTGGTAGGAGTGGCGCTTGGCCGACTCGAGGGTCTGCTCGTCGACGAACAATGCGACCTGGGTATCCAGGGTGGTGTCCAGCACGCTGACCAGCAGGGTGAGCGCATTCACCTTCTTCTCGCCCAGCGCGGCGTAGTGGCCGACCAGCGCGGTGCAGGTGATGCCGCCGGAGCAGGCGCCGAGCATGTTCAGGTCCTTGCTGCCGGTAATCGCCAGGACCGCGTCCACCGCTTCCTTGAGTGCGTCGATGTAGGTCGACAGGCCCCACTCACGCTGGGCTTTGGTCGGGTTGCGCCAGCTGATGATGAAGGTCTGCTGATGCGAGCGCAGGCAGAAACGCGCCAGGCTTTTTTCCGGGCTCAGGTCGAAGACGTAGAACTTGTTGATCTGGGGCGGCACCACCAGCAAAGGGCGGCTGTGCACCTGTTCGGTGATGGGGCTGTACTGGATCAGTTCCAGCACGTCATTGCGGTACACCACGGCGCCTTCGCTGGTGCCGAGGTTCTTGCCCACTTCAAAGGCGTCCATGTTGACCTGGCTGGGCATGCCGCCGTTGTTGACCACGTCCTTGGCCAGGTTGGACAGGCCGTCGAGCAGGCTCTTGCCGCCGGTTTCGAAGAACCGTTTGACCGCCGCCGGGTTGGACAGAGTATTGGTCGGTGCCATGGCTTCGGTCATCAGGTTGATGACGAATTGCCCGCGGCTGATGTCCTGGGGCGACAGGTCGCTGCTGCCGATCCAGTCCTGCAGCTCCTTGCGCCAGGCCAGATAGGTTTGCAGGTAGCGGCGGTACAGCGGGTTTTTGCTCCAGGCCGGGTCCTGGAAGCGGCGGTCGTCGCCTTCGGGGGCCAGGCTGGACTTGCCCAGCAGCACGTTTTTCAGCTCCAGGCCGAAATGTGCCACGTGTTTGGCGCTGTGCAGCGGCTGGCGCACGGCCTGGCGCAGCACGGTACGCGCAGAGCTCAGCAGGTCTTTGCGGCGAATGCCGATGACCGGGTTCAGGCCCAGGGTGTTGTCCGAGGCTTGCCGCTGCAACTCATCGTTGTTCTTGTTACTCATCTACGACGCTCCGTTGTCCTGAGACGAGTACCGGTTTGCTGTGGCGCATGCACAGTCGACAGCCCGGTACTGCTACTCGGGTGACCAGTGATAAGGAACAGCGGTGCTGCGGGCCGGATGCTATCGGCGATGAGCTGCGGGGGAGTCTGCGTGTGAAGACAGCCTGCTTTCGCTCGCGACCTCTACATACCAGCCATGCCCTGACTGCCTTCAAAGCAATGCAGGGAACTTGCCAGCTCCATTGGTTACCCGACTTTCATGTAATGCGCAAGACAGCCCATGAATGAGCTGTCTGTAGGGCATTCAAGCAGATGAGATTAGAAAATGCGCTCTAAACCGTGGAAGGCTTGAGCTAGAGCATCAATTTGACCACTGTTTCGGCAGGATCGCGGGATTTGCCGGCCTTGTGCAGTTCATCGAGGTACTCGGCCCAGAGTTGTTCCTGGCGCAGGCACAGTTGCTCCAGATACTCCCAGGTGAACAGCCCGCTGTCATGGCCGTCGTCGAAGGTCAATTTCAGTGCATATTGGCCAGCGGGCTCGAGGCCGCTGAGGCCGACATTGAGTTTGCCGAATTGCAGGATGGGGTTGCCGTGGCCCTGGACCTCGGCGGAGGGTGAGTGCACGCGAAGGAATTCGGCGGGCAGGTGGTAGACCTCGTCGGGACCGTAGGTGAGGCTGAGTGTCCTGGAGGCTTTGTGCAGGTTGATGGCGGTGGGCATGCGGGCCATGGTCTGAATCTCTTCTGAGCGACAAGTTGCAAGCTTCAAGCTTCAAGCTTCAAGCTGCAAGAAGTGATAGTAGAGCCACCCCACAAGGACCATCTGAACGCAGTGCTGCAAGCGACGCCAAACAGCTTGTCGCTTCAACCTTCAAGCTGCAAGCTGCAAGAAGTGATAGTAGAACCATCCCGCAAAGACCATCTGAACGCAGTGCTGCAGGCGACGCCAAACAGCTTGTCGCTTGCAGCTTACAGCTCGAAGCTGCAAGAAGTGACAGTAGAGCCACCCCACAAAGACCATCTGAACGCAGTGCTGCAAGCGACGCCAAACAGCTTGTCGCTTGCAGCTTACAGCTTGCGGCTTGAAGCTTGCCGCTTAGAGAATGTAGCGCGAGAGGTCTTCGTTCTGCGCCAGCTCACCCAGATGGCCGTTCACATAGGCTGCGTCGATCTGGATCGGCGCTTCATCATGGGCGCTGGCCAGGTCGCCAGCACTGAACGACAGCTCTTCGAGCAGGCGCTCGAGCAGGGTGTGCAGGCGGCGGGCACCGATGTTTTCGGTCTTCTCGTTGACCTGGTAGGCGATCTCGGCCAGCCGCTTGATACCGTCGGCCTTGAACTCGATGTTCAGCCCCTCGGTCTTGAGCAACTCGCGGTACTGTTCAGTCAGCGAAGCGTGCGGCTCTTGCAGGATGCGCTCGAAGTCCTCCGGGGTCAGTGCCTTGAGCTCGACACGGATCGGCAGGCGGCCTTGCAGTTCAGGAACCAGGTCGCTCGGCTTGCTCAGGTGGAACGCGCCAGAGGCGATGAACAGAATGTGGTCGGTCTTGACCATGCCCAGCTTGGTGTTGACGGTGCAGCCTTCGATCAGCGGCAGCAGGTCGCGCTGCACGCCTTCACGGGACACATCAGCACCACCGACGTTGCCACGCTTGGCCACCTTGTCGATTTCGTCGATGAACACGATGCCGTGCTGCTCCACCGCTTCCAGGGCCTTCGCCTTCAAGTCATCATCGTTGACCAGGCGGCTCGCTTCTTCGTCGCGAACCATCTTCAACGCTTCCTTGACCTTGAGCTTGCGCGCCTTGCGCTTGCCCTTGCCCATGTTGGCGAACAGGCTCTGCAGCTGGTTGGTCATCTCTTCCATGCCGGGCGGCGCGGCGATTTCGACGCCTACAGCGTCGGCCACCTCGATTTCGATTTCCTTGTCGTCCAGCTGGCCTTCACGCAGGCGCTTGCGGAACAGCTGGCGGGTATTGGAGTCGCTGCTGGTCTGCGCGGCTTCTTCGCTGAAGCTGGTGACCCGGGCCTGCGGCAGCAGGGCGTCGAGGATGCGGTCTTCAGCGGCATCTTCGGCGCGGTGGCGCACGCGGATGATCTCCTGCTCACGCAGCATCTTCATGGCCGCGTCAGCCAGGTCGCGGATGATCGATTCGACATCGCGGCCAACATAGCCCACCTCGGTGAACTTGGTCGCTTCGACCTTGAGGAAAGGTGCGTTGGCCAGCTTGGCCAGGCGACGGGCAATTTCGGTCTTGCCAACGCCGGTGGGGCCGATCATCAGGATGTTCTTGGGCGTCACCTCGGCGCGCAGCTCGGCAGGCAGCTGCATACGGCGCCAGCGGTTGCGCAGGGCGATGGCCACGGCGCGCTTTGCGTCGTCCTGGCCGATGATGTGGCGGTTGAGTTCGTGGACGATCTCGCGGGGGGTCATGGACATGATGAAAATGGTCCTCGAGCAGAATGAGTCAGCGTGGAAAAGCCCCGTCACCGGGACGGGGCGCCAGAACAGCTGATCACTCGGCCAGGTCCTGCTCCTCGATGGTCAGATTGTGGTTGGTGAACACGCAAATGTCACCGGCGATGTTCAGTGCGGTCTCGGCGATTTCGCGGGCCGAGAGGTCAGTCTTGTTCAGCAGGGCACGGGCTGCGGCCTGGGCGTAGGCGCCGCCGGAGCCCATGGCGATCAGGCCGTCTTCTGGCTCGACCACGTCACCGTTGCCAGTGATGATCAGCGATGCATCCTTGTTGGCCACGGCCAGCATGGCCTCCAGGCGGCTCAGGGAACGGTCGGTACGCCATTCCTTGGCCAGCTCGACGGCGGCACGTACCAAATGGCCAGAGTGTTTCTGCAGTTGGGCTTCGAAGCGCTCGAAGAGGGTGAACGCGTCGGCGGTGGCGCCGGCGAAACCGGCGATGACCTCACCGTTGTACAGGCGACGTACCTTTTTGGCGTTGCCTTTCATGACGGTGTTGCCGAGGGATACTTGGCCGTCGCCGCCCATGACGACTTTGCCGTGACGGCGGACAGAAACGATGGTGGTCAAGGGAGAGTCTCCACGCAGCGGGGCAAAATTGCCTGATGCAGACTCATATGGGGGTGGGGGGAAGGATTTCAACCATTGGCGACGAGCTGCAAGCTGCAAGCGGCAAGAAAAACCGGCGGGCCTGCTTTTCTTGCAGCTTGCAGCTTGCAGCTTGCAGCTTGCAGCTTGCGGCGTGCTACGCGGGCTCAGCCCTCGTGGCAGACATGCCCGTCGACCACGGTGTAACGCACTGCGCCGGGCAGGCAGTGGCCGATGAACGGGCAGTTGTCGCCGCGCGAGTACCACTGCTCGCCGGCAACCGTCGAGGCCTTGGCATCGAACAGCACCAGGTCTGCCGCACCACCCACCTTCAGTTCGCCCGCCGGCAGGCGCATGGCGGCCGCGGGGCCGCTGCTCAGGCGGGCGAGCAGGGTCGGCAAGTCGAGCAGGCCATCGTCGACCAGCGTCATGGCCAGTGGCAGCAGCAGTTCGACACTGCTGATACCTGGCTCTGTGGCACCGAACGGGGCCAGCTTGGCATCGCGCTCGTGGGGCTGATGATGGCTGGCGATGGCTTGGATCACGCCCGATCTGACCGCTTCGCGCAGGCCATCGCGGTCGGCGGCGCTACGCAGTGGCGGTTGCACGTGGTAAAGGCTCGAGAACTCGCGCAGCGACTCGTCGGTGAGGATCAGCTGGTACAGCGCCACATCGGCGGTCACCGGCAGGCCAAGTTGCTGGGCCTGGGCGATCAGCTGCGCGCCACGTGCGCTGGTGATCTGTGTGAAGTGCGCACGTACGCCGGCCTGTTCCACCAGCAGCAGATTGCGCGCCAGGGCCACGGTCTCGGCGGTTTCCGGGATGCCGGGCAGGCCGAGAAAACTGGCCATCGCGCCTTCATGGGCCAGGCCGCCTTGTGCCAGGTCGCGGTCCTGGGAGTGGAAGACCACGGTCAGGTCGAAGGTGGCGGCGTATTCCAGGGCGCGGGCCAGGGTACGGTTGTTGGGGATTTCTTTCAGGCCGTTGCCGAAGGCGACGCAGCCGGTGTCACGCAGGGCGACCAGTTCGGCCAGTTGCTCGCCTTCCAGGCCCTTGGTCAGGGCGCCGATGGGGTAGACCTTGCTGTTGCCGGCTTCACGGGCGCGGTCGAGGATCAGCTCGGCCACTGCCGAGGTATCGAGCACCGGCTTGGTCTGCGGCGGGCAGCACAGGCTGGTGACGCCACCGGCTACGGCGGCGCGGGTTTCACTGGCGATGGTGCCCTTGCGGCTGTAGCCCGGCTCGCGCAGCGATACGCCGAGGTCGACCAGGCCGGGTGCGGCGATCAGGCCGTCGGCCTGGATCGTACGGCTGGCGCTGAAGCCGGCCGGGGCCGCGCCGATGGCGGCAATTCGGCCACCGTCCAGGTGCAGATCGGTGACGTGGTCCAGGCCACTCTTGGGGTCGATGACCCGGGCGCCAAGAATGCTGAGGGTCACTGGGCGTTCTCCTGGTCGAGTTGACGTTGCGTGTTCTGCCCGCTCATGGCCATGGACAGCACCGCCATGCGCACGGCGATGCCGTAGGTGACCTGGTTGAGGATCACCGAGTGTTTACCATCAGCCACTGCCGACTCGATCTCCACGCCGCGGTTGATCGGCCCCGGGTGCATGACGATGGCATCCGGCTTGGCGCCGGCGAGGCGCGCGGTGGTCAGGCCGAACAGGCGGTAGAACTCACCCTCGCTGGGCAGCAGGCCGCCAGCCATGCGCTCACGCTGCAGGCGCAGCATGATCACCACGTCGACGTCCTTCAGGCCTTCGGTGAGGTCGGTGTAGACCTTCACGCCGTACTGCTCGATACCGATCGGGATCAGGGTTTTCGGGCCGATCACGCGGATATCCGGGCAACCCAGGGCCTTGAGCGCGAGCATGTCGGAGCGGGCTACACGCGAGTGCAGGATATCGCCGACGATCGCCACGGACAGGTTCTCGAAGCTGCCTTTGTGGCGGCGGATGGTCAGCATGTCGAGCATGCCTTGGGTCGGGTGCGCATGGCGACCGTCACCGCCATTGATGACCGCGACATCCGGGCATACATGCTCGGCGATGAAGTGCGCGGCGCCGGAGTCGGAGTGGCGCACGACGAACATGTCGGCGGCCATGGCCTCGAGGTTGCGCAGGGTGTCGAACAGGGTTTCGCCCTTGCTGGTCGAGGAGGTCGACACATTCAGGCTGATCACGTCGGCCGACAGGCGCTGGGCGGCCAGTTCGAAGGTGGTGCGGGTGCGGGTCGAGTTTTCGAAGAACACGTTGCACACGGTCTTGCCGCGCAGCAACGGGACTTTCTTGACGGCCCGTGCGCCGACTTCGAGGAACGAGTCAGCGGTGTCGAGGATCTCGGTGAGCAGTTCGCGGGGCAAACCGTCGAGCGAGAGGAAGTGGCGCAGCTGGCCCTGATCATTGAGCTGCAGCGGGCGCTTGGCGTCGATTGGCGTCATCGCGGGTGGACTCTTAAAGGGCGGAAGCGGTGGCGAGGTCCTGGCGCTCGAGTGCGAGCGGTGTGGGGCCGGTCAATTTTACCCGTTCATGGGCCGCCAGCGACAGGGTGGCGCCCAGCACGTTGGGGCGGATTGGCAGTTCGCCAGCATCCAGGTCAAGCAGGCAGACCAGGGTCACGCTGGCCGGGCGGCCGTAATCGAACAGTTCGTTGAGCGCGGCGCGGATGGTGCGGCCGCTCATCAGCACGTCGTCGATCAGCACCAGGTGCTGGCCTTCGACCTCGAACGGCAGCTCGGACGGGCGCACTTGTGGGTGCAGGCCGTTCTGGCTGAAGTCGTCGCGGTAGAAGGACACGTCCAGGGTGCCCAGTGGGCTGGTATCGGCCAGCTCCTGCTGCAGGGCCTGGGCTACCCAGACGCCGCCGGTGCGGATACCGATGTAGCGCGGCTCGGTGATGCTGCGGCGGGCGAGATGGGCGCGAAGGTCGACAGCCATCTGCCGGATCAGGTCGGCGGGATTGGGTAGGCTCATTGCGTGTCTCCAGGAGGGCGCCGGGTTGGCCCGACGGCAAAGCGGAAAATTAGGTGTTGGCCTCCAGCCAGCCTTGCAGCAGCAGGGCCGCGGCGATGGCATCGACCGGGTTGTCACGGTAGCTGCCGCGCTGGCCGCCGCGGGCCATGCGCTCACCCTTGGCCTCGAAGGTGGTGAGGCGTTCATCGTGGGTGTGCACTGGCAGGTTGAAGCGGCCGTTGAGGCGTCGGGCGAACTTTTCGGCGCGGGCGCTCATTTCACTTGGCGTGCCGTCCATGTTCAATGGCAGGCCGACGACGATGGCATCGGGCTTCCACTCATTGATCAGTTTTTCCACCTGGGCCCAGTCCGGTACGCCGTTTTGCGCCTTGAGCGTGCACAGCTCACGTGCCTGGCCGGTCACTACCTGGCCGACGGCCACGCCAATCTGTTTGCTGCCGTAGTCGAAGCCCAGCAGCAGGCGCAGCTCGGCCATCAGGCGTGCCCCGCCTGGCTGGTCAGCAAGCTGAGGTTGATGCCCAGGCTGGCGGCTGCGGCAGCCAGGCGCTGTTCACTGCCCAGGCCAAAGATGATGTCCGGGTCGAACGGGCAGTTGAGCCAGGCGTTGTCGGCGAGCTCCGCCTCCAGTTGCCCCGCTTCCCAGCCGGCATAGCCCAGGGTGATCAGGCTCTTTTCCGGCCCAACACCTTCGGCGATGGCGAACAGCACATCCTGCGAGGTGGACAGCGACAGTCCCTGCAGCTCGACAGTGGCCTGGTAGCTGCATTCGCTGCTGTGCAGTACGAAACCGCGGTCGGTCTGCACCGGGCCACCTTGGTAGATCGGCACCTGCAGGGTGCTGGCCGGCGGTTCCTCGTCCGGGCGCAACTGCTCGAGAATGTCCGCCAGGTTCAGCTCCTGAGGTCGATTGACCACCAGGCCCATGGCGCCATTGGCGTTGTGCTCGACGATGTACGTGAGGGTCTGGGCGAAGTTCGGATCGGCCATGTGCGGCATGGCGATCAGGAACTGATGCTTGAGGTAGCTCGGGGCGAGGGTTTTCATGAGGGATAGTGTGGCGCCAGGTGGCGAGGCTGACAAGGCATTCGAGCTACGAGCTGCGAGCTACCAGCTACAAGAAAAAGCAGGGTGCTCACCGATCGGCCTTTTCTTGCAGCTTGCAGCTTGCAGCTTGCCGCTCAATTGCTGGAAAGCCTGTCGCCTCGGGCGAACCGCCAGGTGCGGATGATTTCCAGCCTGTCGTATTCCGCCAGGTCTCCGGTAAAGGGCGCAAATGGCGCTGCCAGCCGCACGATGCGCTGCGCGGCCTGGTCCAGCACTGGCTGGCCGGACGACTCCAATACCAGCACTTCATACAACGACCCATCGCGGTTGATCGACACCATCATCCGCAGGTTGCCGTAGATCTGCTGGCGGCGTGCTTCGTCGGGGTAATTGAGGTTGCCCACCCGCTCGACCTTCTTGCGCCACTCCTCCTTGTACCAGGCACCCTTGTCGCGCATGGTCGAGGCAGCGTTCAGGCGGTGGATGCGCGGGCGCTTGGCGTACATCTGCTGCTCGTTGGACAGCTCCGCCTCAAGGCTGGCGATCTGGCTCGACAACTGCGAACTGTCAAAATCCGGCGTAGCTGCCGGTTTGGGCTGCGGCTTGCTTTCCTTCGGCTTGGGCTCGACCTTCTGCGCCTTGGGCGCTTGGGTGGCCACCGCGGACTTTTGCGGTGCAGGCGGCGGTTTCACCTCAGGCTTAGCCGCCGGCGGCGGGGTGACCTTGTTGATCTTGCTGTCCTGGAACGGCGCGATCTCGGTGGTGGTGGGCACCGCCTTCTTCTCCAGGGTGCCGCTGCCTTGCTGGTTGGCCTGGGCCTGGAAATCGGCCTTCTCGGGTGGCTTCTCGCTTTTGAAGGTGGCCAGGGTGATGTCCATGGTCTGGCGGATTTCAGCCGGCTTGACCACGGTAAAGCCCACGCCGAGGATCAGCGCCAGGTGCACCAAGGCAGCCAGGAACAGGGTAAAACCAAGCCGGTCCACCGGGCGAACGCGCGGTGGAAGCAGGTCGGAGGGGATGTCGGCGGGCAGCGTCATCAGGTATCCACAGTCAGCTTCAAGCTACAAGCCGCAAGCTGCAAGTAACAGCAGACTGGTGCAGGCCAACGTCTTATTGCGGCTTGCAGCTTGAAGCTTGCGGCTGCGCATCATACCCCACTCTGCGCTTTTGCTCCGCGTCGGCGGTCAGCGCGCCTTCAACTGGCGATCAATGGCATCCATCAGCTTGCCACCGATGTCGGTGTTGTAGGCCGCGTCGATCTCGCGGATGCAGGTCGGGCTGGTGACGTTGATCTCGGTGAGGTAGTCGCCGATCACGTCAAGGCCGACGAACAGCAGGCCTTTGGCACGCAGGGTCGGGCCGACCTGGGCGGCAATCCAGCGGTCACGCTCGCTCAGCGGGCGTGCTTCGCCACGCCCGCCAGCGGCCAGGTTACCGCGCGTCTCACCGCTGGCCGGGATGCGCGCCAGGCAGTAGTCGACCGGTTCGCCGTCGATCATCAGGATCCGCTTGTCGCCGTCCTTGATGGCCGGCAGGTAGGCCTGGGCCATGATTTGCTGGGCGCCGAGCGCGGTCAGGGTTTCGAGAATGACCGACAGGTTGGGGTCACCCGCCCGGTGGCGGAAGATCGAGGTGCCACCCATGCCGTCCAGGGGCTTGAGAATCACATCGCCATGCTGGGCGGCGAAGGCCCGAATGATGTCCGGGCGGCGGCTGACCAGGGTCGGCGGCGTGCACTGCGGGAACAGGGTGGCGAACAGTTTTTCGTTACAGTCGCGCAGGCTCTGCGGGCGGTTGACCACCAGCACGCCTTCGGCTTCGGCCTGCTCCAGCAGGTAGGTGCTGTAGACGAACTCCATGTCGAACGGCGGGTCCTTGCGCATCAGGATCACGTCCAGTTCGGCCAGCGGGCTGTCCTGCTCGTCGTCCAGCTCGAACCAGCGCTCAGGGTCGGCGAACACGGTGAGTGGGCGCATCCGCGCGCGGGCCTTGCCATCGGCCTGGTACAGGTCGCGCTGTTCCATGTAGAACAGGCTCCAGCCACGGGCCTGGGCGGCCAGCAGCATGGCCAGCGAGCTGTCCTTCTTGTAGGAGATGGACGCGATTGGGTCCATGACAATGCCGAGGCGAACGCTCATGGGGGTGGTTCCTCTTGGCGGCCGGTAGCCGCAACGAATCGAAAGAAAAGTGGCTCAGGGTGGCGCCGCCAACGCCGCGGGTCAAGGGGTGTGGTGGATGGAATGGCCACCCGGAGTGTGCTAAAAATGAGCTGCAAGCCTTAAGCTACAAGCCTCAAGAAAAACCTGGCCTTGTGCCGGTGCAGCTTTTCTTGCCGCTTGACGCTTGCACCTTGCAGCTCAATTTCTTCTGGTAGGCATCTATGGAACAACCCCTGAAGGTGATGGTGATCGACGATTCACGCACGATCCGCCGCACCGCGCAGATGTTGCTCGGTGAAGCAGGCTGCGAGGTGATCACCGCCAGCGACGGTTTCGATGCCCTGGCCAAGATCATCGACCACCAGCCGCAGATCATCTTCGTCGACGTGCTCATGCCGCGCCTGGATGGCTACCAGACCTGCGCCGTGATCAAGCACAACAGCGCCTTCAAGGACATCCCGGTGATCCTGCTGTCGTCGCGCGATGGCCTGTTCGACAAGGCGCGCGGGCGGGTGGTCGGCTCCGACCAGTTCCTGACCAAGCCATTCAGCAAGGAAGAACTGCTCGACGCGATCAGGGCCCACGTGCCCGGGTTCGCCGCGCACGAACAACACGCACCCTGACCACGCCCGAGGCGGCGTGGCCTTTATTTTCCTGATGGGGAAACAGCATGGCCCGAGTTCTGATTGTCGACGATTCGCCGACAGAGATGTACAGGTTGACCGAGTGGCTGGAAAAGCATGGCCACCAAGTGCTCAAGGCCAACAACGGCGCTGACGCTGTGGCCCTGGCCCGCCAGGAAAAGCCCGACGCGGTGCTGATGGACATCGTCATGCCTGGCATGAACGGCTTCCAGGCCACCCGGCAATTGACCAAGGACCCGGAAACCAGCGCCATTCCCGTGCTCATCGTTACCACCAAGGACCAGGAAACCGACCGTATCTGGGCGCAGCGCCAGGGCGCGCGCGGCTTCGTCACCAAGCCGGTGGAAGAACATGCCCTGATCGCCAAGCTCAACGAAGTGCTGGGCGCTTGACCACCCGCCCCCAAGGCGCGTCGCTGACCGCCTTCGAGCTGTTGCTGGACATAGACCGGCGCTGCCGCCTGCTGGTGGCCGACCAGCCGCCCCAGGACATGCGCCTGCAGCAATGGAGCGGTATCGGCTTTCGCATTGCCGGGCAGTGGTTCGTCGCGCCGATGGGCGAGGTGGCCGAAGTCACGCGGGAGCCGCGCAGCAGTCGGGTGCCGGGCGTACAGCCTTGGGTGTGCGGGGTAGCCAACCTGCGCGGCAGGTTGTTGCCGGTGATGGACCTGAGCAGCTTTTTCGGCCTTGGCCCTGCGGCACCGGGCAAGCAGCGTCGGGTGCTGGTGCTGGACCATGAAGACCTGTTCGTCGGCCTGCTGGTGGACGAAGTGCTCGGCCTGCAGCATTTTGCCCTGGATACCTTGGAGCTTTCGCCCCCCCAGCCGCTGATCCGCGCCGCTGCACGGTTCGTTCAGGGGCATTTCCCGCGTGAGCGCAACTGGGCCATCTTCAGCCCCTTCGCCCTGGCCCAGGCGCCGGGCTTTCTCGACGTGGCGCTATAGGACTTCGAACGTGAACAAGCCGGCCACCAATGTCGCCCCCAGCAGCATGACACCGCGCACGCGCAGCATCGTTCAGATCACCGTGCTGTTCGTGGTGCTGATTCTGTCGATCATTCTGCTGTTCGCCAATTTCGCCTACCTCAACACCCAGTCCAACCACGACAAGCAGTACATCGGCCATGCGGGTGAGCTGCGCGTGCTGTCGCAACGCATCGCCAAGAATGCCACAGAGGCAGCAGCGGGCAAGGCTTTGGCCTTCAAGCTGCTGTCGGATGCGCGCAACGACTTCGAGCGGCGCTGGAGCTACCTGCGAGAGGGCGACCCGTCCACCGGCCTGCCAGCCGCGCCGGTCAAGGTGAAGGATGAAATGGAGGCGGTGCTTCAGGACTGGGAAAACCTGCGCAAGAACACCGATACCATCCTTGCCAGTGAGCAGACCGTGCTCTCGCTGCACCAGGTGGCGGCGACCCTGGCCGAAACCGTGCCGCAACTGCAGGTCGAATACGAGAAGGTGGTGGAGATACTGTTGCAGAGCGGCGCCCCGGCCAGCCAGGTGGTGGTTGCCCAGCGCCAGCTGCTGCTCGCCGAGCGCATTCTGGGTTCGGTCAACACCGTGCTGGCAGGCGACGATACGGCGGCGCAGGCTGCCGATACCTTCGGCCGCGATGCCAGCCGCTTTGGTCAGGTACTCGAAGGCATGCTAGCGGGCAATCCGGCGATTCAGGTGACCCGCGTCGAAGATGCCGACGCACGGGCGCGCCTGACGGAAATCGCCGAGCTGTTCCAGTTCGTCGCCGGATCCGTCGACGAAATCCTCGAAACGTCGCCAGAGCTGTTCCGCGTGCGTGAAGCGGCCGGCAACATCTTCAGCCTCTCGCAAACGCTGCTCGACGAGGCCTCGCACCTCGCCAACGGCTTCGAAAACCTGGCCGCCGGACGCACCCTCGATACCGTCGGTGGGTATGTACTGGGCCTGCTGGCGCTGGCCTCGATCATCCTGATCGGCCTGGTGATGGTCCGCACTACCCACCGCCAGTTGCAAGAAACCGCCGAGAAGAACGAGCGCAACCAGCAGGCGATCATGCGCCTGCTCGACGAAATAGAAGAACTCGCCGACGGCGACCTGACGGTGACGGTCTCGGTGACCGAAGATTTCACCGGCGCGATCGCCGACTCGATCAACTATTCCGTTGACCAGCTGCGCGACCTGGTAGCCACCATCAACCACAGCGCCGAGCAGGTGGCAGCGGCGGTACAAGACACGCAGAACACCGCCCGCCAGTTGGCCAAGGCCTCCGAGCATCAGGCCGAGCAAATCAGTGAGGCGTCCGAGGCGGTGGGCGACATGGTCGAATCGATCGACCGGGTTTCCGCGCATGCCTACGAGTCGGCCAAGGTAGCCGAGCGTTCGGTGGCGATCGCCAACAAAGGCAACGAGGTGGTGCACAACACCATCAATGGCATGGACAACATCCGCGAGCAGATCCAGGACACCGCCAAGCGGATCAAGCGCCTGGGTGAGTCTTCCCAGGAAATCGGCGACATCGTCAGCCTGATCGACGACATTGCCGACCAGACCAACATTCTCGCGCTCAATGCCGCCATCCAGGCCTCGTTGGCGGGAGAGGCCGGTCGTGGCTTTGCCGTGGTGGCCGATGAAGTCCAGCGTCTGGCTGAGCGTTCATCCTCGGCAACGCGGCAGATCGAGGCACTGGTACGCACCATTCAGGCCGATACCAACGAGGCAGTGATCTCCATGGAGCAGACCACCGCCGAGGTCGTGCGCGGCGCACGCCTGGCGCAGGACGCCGGGGTGGCGCTGGCCGAAATCGAGGGGGTGTCGCAGACCCTGGCCGAACTTATCCACAGCATCTCCGACGCTGCCCAGTTGCAGACTTCGTCGGCCGGGCAAATTTCCCACACCATGTCGGTCATCCAGCAGATTACCGCGCAGACCTCCGCGGGCTCCGGCGCCACCGCCGACAGTATCCGCCACCTGGCGCGGATGGCCAGCGAGATGCGCCGCTCCGTGTCCGGTTTCACCCTGCCGGCACCCGCCGAGCGGCGCTGAGGAGTCATGATGGCTGCAGCAACAAGCCCCGAGCGCCACGATACCGTCGCTCTGGCCTGGACCAAGGCGTCCATCCTCGATTGCCTGGGGCAGGCGCGCCAGGCCCTTGAGCGCTTTGCCGGGGATACCGGCGATCTGTCCATCCTGGCGTTCGTGGTGGATAACCTGCACCAGGTTCACGGCTGCCTGCGCATGCTCGAACTGCGCGGTGCCACGCGCCTGGCCGAAGAGCTGGAGCTGCTGGCCAGGGCCTTTGCCGAGGGCCAGGTGAGCCCCCGCGGCGACTGCCTGGGCCCGCTGTTCCGCGGCCTTGAGCAACTGCCCTCGTACCTGGAGCGGCTGCGCGGCGCGCGCCATGACCTGCCTCTGGTCATGCTGCCGCTGCTCAACCAGTTGCGGGCTTGCCGGGGGGTCGAACCGCTGGCCCAGGGCAGCCTGATCAGCGCAGCGGCGCAGCGCTTCGCCGGCTCGGACGACCTGGCCAACCTCGACCTGTCGCTGGGCAATTGGCGGGAGCAGGTTCAGGCAGGGCCTGGGCGTGACGCGCTGCGTTCGGTGATCAGCGCGTTGTGCGACGACCTGATGCGCATCAAGGAACGTCTGGACCAGTTCGTCCGCGGGGACCGTCAGCACATCGAACAGCTGGACAGCCTGTTGGCGCCCTTGCGTCATGTGGCCGATACCCTGGCGGTGCTGGGCTTTCAGCAGCCTCGGCGGGTCATCATCGATCAGGTAATGGCCCTGCAGGCGTTGGCTCAAGGCCAACGCGCGGCGGATGACGCGGTACTCATGGATGTTGCGGGCGCCTTGTTGTATGTGGAGGCGAGCCTCAATGGCATGGTTGGCCCGCTGGAAGAGGGCGGGCAGGGCGGCTTGCCCGGTTCCGACCTGGCCGAGATTCGCCAGCTGGTGTTGAACGAATCGCTGAACGTGTTGCAGCAGGCCAAGGACCTGATCGGCGATTGCCTGGAATCCGGTTGGCCGCGCCAGCGCCTGCAACCATTGCCGGGGTTGCTGCAGCAGGTACGAGGGGCGTTGGCGATGCTGATGCTGCCGGACGCGGCGGAAGTCTTGGCTGGTTGCGCGGGTTATGTGCACGGTTGGTTGCAGCACCTGGATGTCGAGCCGCCGGCGGTTGAGCTTGACCACCTGGCCGATGCCCTCAGCGCCAGTGAGTGTTACCTGCAATGGCGGGTAGCCGACCCTCTGGCCGATGCCCAGCCTTTCCTCGCCAGGGCGCGCGCCAGCCTGGCGGCGCTCGGTGTGCAGTGCACGCTCGGCGAAGGCGCCATGGCCCAGGACGGCAGTACCGACGGGGTGGATGACGAGTTGCGCGAGGTCTTCCTGGAAGAGGCCGGCGAGCTGCTGCCGCAGATCGAGCGGCATTGGTTGCGCTGGCGCGCCGATAACAGCCTGCGGGATGCCTTGCTGGAGGTGCGCCGCGACTTGCATACGCTCAAAGGCAGTGGCCGCATGGTCCATGCTCAGGCGGTCGCCGAATTGGCCTGGGGCGGTGAGCACCTGCTCAACCGGGTACTCGAAGGGCGCACGACACTGGCCCCCGAGGGTGTGGTGGCGCTGCAGCAGGTCGTGGTTCATTTGCCCGACCTGCTGGCCGACTTTGCTGCCGGCCAGATGCCACAGGTGACCGAGATCGAGCAGTTGGCGAGCCACCTGCATGCGCTGGCGGAGAAGGATTCGCCCGCGGGTGGCGAAATCGATGGCCTCGATCCCCTGCTGCTGGACATCTTCCGCAATGAAGCCCAGGGCCATCTGGCCAGCCTGGAGGCATTTCTGCAGGGCACAGACGGTCAGGGCACCGAGGTCAGCGACACCTTGCAACGCGCCTTGCACACCTTGAAGGGCAGCGCCGCGATGGCCGGCGTATTGCCAATCGCCGAGCTCGCCACCGCGCTCGACCGGCTGGTGCGCGAGTACCGGGGGCACCACCTGCCTTTGCAAGCGGCAGAACGCCAATGGCTTGAAGAGGCACGCGGCTTGTTCCAGCTGGGCCTGGCGCAATTGACCAGCACTCCGCTGGCACCCATTTGCGGCGCGGCGCAACTGATCGAACAGGTCGGTGAAGCTGTGGACATGCGCTTGGCCAGCTTGCATGAAGAGCCGTCGCATGGACGCCGGGGCAAGCGTGACCCGCAGTTGATCGCCAGCTTCCTCGCCCAGTCGATGGACATCCTGCTGGATGCCGAGGCCCTGTTGTCGCGCTGGCAGGAGCAGCCCGGCCAACGCCAGTCGCTGGACAGCTTGCTCGACGGGCTGACCACCCTCTGCCACGGTGCACACCTGGCCGACCTGTGGCAGATGGACGATGTCTGTGAAGCGCTGCTGGACCTGTACGGCGCGGTGGAAGAGGGCAGCCTGGCCGCCGATGGGCGCTTTTTTGTCTTGGCACGGCAGGCGCACGAGGCGCTGCTCGACATGCTCGACGAAGTCGCTGCCGGCCAGGAGCCGACCGCCCGCCCAGCCTGCGTCGAGGGCTTGCGGAGCTTGCTGGACGACGCCCTGGCGCCCGAGGCCACTGGCCTGGTGGCACCAGGCTCGGTCACACGCCTCGATGGCCCTCCGGCGCCGGCTGATGAGGCGGAAAACCCGGGCGACAAGGAGCTGCTTGAAGTCTTCCTCGAAGAAAGCTCCGACATTGTTGAAAGCGCCGCCGCCGCGCTTGCGCGTTGGCAGGCCGACCCGCGCAACAGCGCCGAGGTGGACAACCTGCTGCGTGATTTGCACACGCTCAAGGGCGGGGCGCGCATGGTGGAAATCGCCGCTATCGGTGACCTGGCCCACGAACTGGAATTCCTGTACGAACTGCTGGCTGCCGGCCGCTTGCCACCGGGTGCACCGTTGTTCGCCCTGTTGCAGAACTGCCATGACCGCCTGGCGCACATGCTCGACGCGGTGCGCCTGGGGCAGCCGCTGCATGCGGCGACTGCGTTGATCGACTACATCCGCAACTTCAGCAGCGCCGCCCTGACCGACAGCGTTGCCGGGCAGGCCCCGGCCGGGGCAGCACCTGCCGACGCACCTGCCGCTTCACCCGAGCGGCCCCCCGGTGACCTGGTCAAGGTGGATGCCGAACTGCTCGATGACCTGGGCAATCTGGCAGGTGAGCACTCGGTGATTCGTGGGCGTATCGAGCAACAGGTCAATGACGCCCAATTCGCCTTGAGCGAGATGGAAACCACGCTGGAGCGCATGCGCGACCAGTTGCTGCGCCTGGACATGGAAACCCAAGGTCGGATCAGCAGCCGTCAGCCGTTCGAAGGTGACGCCTACGAGGATTTCGACCCACTGGAAATGGACCGCCATTCCCAACTGCAACAATTATCACGGGCATTGTTCGAATCGGCCTCTGACCTGCTTGACCTGAAAGAGACGCTGGCCCAGCGCGCGCAGGAGGCGCAGGCCCTGTTGCAGCAGCAGGCGAGGGTGAACAGCCAGTTGCAGGAAGGCCTCACCGCCACGTTGATGGTGCCGTTCGAACGCCTGGTGCCGCGCTTGCAACGGGTGGTACGCCAAGTGGCCAGCGAGTTGGGCAAGCAGGTGGAACTGGTGGTCGGCAACGCCGAAGGCGAGCTTGATCGCAGTGTTCTGGAACGTATGGTCGCGCCCTTGGAGCACATGCTGCGCAATGCTGTGGATCATGGCCTCGAGACCCGGGAAGCGCGCCTGGCTGCCGGTAAACCTGAGCAGGGCACCATCCATCTCAATTTGCTCCATGAGGGGGCCGATATTGTCATCGAGATGACCGACGACGGTGCCGGCGTGCCGCTGGAGGCGGTGCGGCGCAAGGCGATCAAGCGTGGCCTGCTGGACCCCCAGGCCCACCTGAGTGACCACGAAATCCTGCAGTTCATCTTGCGCCCGGGGTTTTCCACCGCAGAGAAGATCACCCAGATCTCCGGGCGTGGCCTGGGCATGGACGTGGTGCACGAAGAGGTCAAGCAACTGGGCGGCTCGATGAGTATCGAGTCGGCGCAGGGCAAGGGCGCACGCTTTCTGATTCGCCTGCCGTTCACGGTGTCGATCAACCGTGCCGTGATGGTTCACCTGGGTGAGGAGCAGTACGCCATCCCGCTCAATACCATCGAAGGCATCGTGCGCGTGCCGCCGGCCGAGCTGGCTATCTGTTACCAGCGGGATGTGCCGCGCTACGCCTATGCTGGCCATGAATACGATTTGCGTTACCTGGGCGAGCTGCTGCAAGGCCTGCCGCGGCCGAGCCTTCTGGGCCAGAGCGTGCCATTGCCGGTGTTGCTGGTGCACTCCCAGCAACAGTCGTTCGCGATCCAGGTCGACAGCCTGTCGCCGAGCCGCGAGATCGTGGTGAAGAGCTTGGGCCCGCAGTTCGCTGCCGTGCCAGGGTTGTCCGGCGCGACCTTGCTCGGTGATGGTAGGGTGGTGCTGATTCTTGATCTGCTTGGCCAGTTGCGCGGCCAGCAGCGCCGCCTGGCGCGGCTGCCGGGTGGTAGCGGGGTGCAGCGCACGCTGTTCGGCCCGGCGCCGCGGCGGGCATTGCTGGTGATGGTGGTGGACGATTCGGTGACCGTGCGCAAGGTGACCAGCCGCCTGCTGGAGCGCCATGGCATGAGCGTGCTGACGGCCAAGGACGGTGTGGATGCCATGGCACTGCTGGAAGAGCACCGCCCGGATGTGTTGCTGCTGGACATCGAAATGCCGCGCATGGATGGCTTTGAAGTGGCCACCCGCATTCGTCGCGATGAGCGCCTCAAGGACCTGCCGATCATCATGATCACCTCACGCACCGGGCAGAAGCACCGCGACCGGGCCATGGCCATCGGTGTCAACGACTACCTGGGCAAGCCGTATCAGGAGTCGGTGCTGCTGCAGAGTATCGCCCATTGGAGCCAAACCCATGCTTGAGTTGATCGCAGGCCAGCGCAGCAGCCTGACGGGCCTGTTGTTGCCGTTGGGCGACCGAACCCTGGTGTTGCCCAATGTGGCTGTGGCCGAGCTTATCGGCCAGCGCAACCTGGTGTGCCAGCGTGCCCAACCGTCCTGGCACCTGGGGTGGATCGACTGGCGCCAGCAGCACCTGCCGCTGATCGGCTTCGAGGCAGCGTGCGGTGGTGAAACCCCGTGTGGCGAGCGGGCGCGTATCGTGGTGCTGAACGCTTTGGGCGACACCGGCCTGCGATATCTGGCGGTGTTGCTGCAGGACATCCCACGCTCGTGCAAGCTCGACAGCCAGCTGAATTATGTGGATGTGGCGTTGGCCAGCCTGGAGTTGGCGGCGGTGCAGGTGGGCGAGCAGGTGGCACGGGTGCCTGACCTGGTTGGGCTGGAAAGGCTCGTGCGTGACGCGCATCTGTCATGACGGCAGCTTCAAGCTGCAAGCTGCAAGCTTCAAGCTGATCGCGTTGAGTGGGAGAGTATCGCTCTTGCTCTTGCTCTTGCTCTTGCTCTTGCTCTTGCTCTTGCTCTTGCTCTTGCTCTTGCTCTTGCTCTTGCTCTTGCTCTTGCTCTTGCTCTTGCTCTTGCTCTTGCTCTTGCTCTTGCTCTTGCTTGTAGCTTGTAGCTTGTAGCTTGTAGCTTGCCGCTCGACGCAACTTGCAGACGTTTGGGAGGTCTGTTTTTGCATGTATTACGGTGAACGCTTCAACGCTTGGACCCATTTGGTCGGTGCCTTCCTGGCTTGTATTGGGGCTATTTGGCTGATCGTCAGTGCAGGGCTGCAGGGCGATCCCTGGAAGATCGTCAGCTTCTCGATCTACGGCGGCACACTGCTGCTGCTCTACAGCATCTCCACCCTCTACCACAGCACCCGCGGGCGGGCCAAGGTGATCATGCGCAAGCTCGATCACCTGTCCATCTACCTGCTCATCGCCGGCAGCTACACACCGTTCTGCCTGGTGAGCCTGCGCGGGCCCTGGGGCTGGAGCCTGTTCGGGGTGGTCTGGGGGCTGGCGGTGATCGGCATGCTGCAGGAAATCAAGCCACGCTCAGAGGCTCGGGTCCTGTCCATCATCATCTATGCAGTGATGGGCTGGATCGTGCTGGTGGCGGTCAACCCGCTGCTGCAAAGCCTGGGCACCGCCGGCTTTGCCTGGCTGGCGGCGGGCGGTGTGTTTTATACCGTGGGCATCATCTTCTTCGCCTTCGACAGCCGATTCCGACACTGGCATGGCATCTGGCACCTGTTCGTGATCGCTGGCAGCCTGATGCACTTCGTGGCAGTGTCCTTCTACGTGCGTTAGAAGTCGCCCCACAGCTGTTGCGCCACCGACAGGGCCACCACCGGTGCTGTTTCGGTGCGCAGCACCCGGGGGCCGAGGCGGGCAGCGTGGAAGCCCGCGCCCTTTGCCTGGTCGACTTCCGCTTCGCTCAAACCACCCTCGGGGCCGATCAGAAACGCCAGGCGTGCCGGTTTGTCATGACTGGTCAACGGCTCAGCGACAGGGTGCAAGACCAGTTTCAGGTCAGCATCGCTGCCCTTGATCCAGTCTGCCAAGGTCACGGGCGCATGGATGATCGGCAAGGTCGAGCGGCCGCATTGTTCGCAGGCGCTGATCGCGACCTGGCGCCAGTGGGCGAGGCGCTTGTCGGCGCGCTCGTCTTTGAGGCGCACTTCACAGCGTTCGCTGATGATCGGGGTGATTTCATTGGCGCCCAGTTCAGTGGCCTTCTGGATCGCCCAGTCCATGCGCTCGCCGCGGGAAAGCCCCTGGCCCAGGTGAATGTGCAAGGGCGACTCGGCCTGGCCGGCGACGGCCTGGTCGAGGCTCACGCGCACGCTCTTCTTGCCCACTTCGAGCAATTGGCCCAGGTATTCCTGGCCGCTGCCATCGAACAATTGCACGGCGTCGCCGGGGGCCATACGCAGTACGCGGCCGATATAGTGGGCCTGGGCTTCGGGCAGGTCATGCTCGCCGAGGCTCAGGGGGGCGTCGATGAAGAAACGGGACAGTCTCATGGTTTTGCTCAGGAAGAAGGTTGGACATCGACCTTGCAGGCGCGGCACAAGGCCCCACCTGCATGGCAGTGCGATTGCTGGTCGGTTAGCCCGGATCGCGGAAATCGGGGTGGAAGTTCGCTGGCACCGCCACGCTGACGCTTTCTCGCGTGGCGATATCGATGCCTTCACTGGCCACCTCGGCAAGGAAGTCGATCTGCTCGGGCGTGATCACGTACGGCGGCAGGAAGTACACCACGCTGCCCAGTGGGCGCAGCAGGGCGCCGCGGGACAGGGCATGCTCGAACACTTTCAGGCCACGGCGCTCCTGCCACGGGTAGGCGACCTTGCCCGCCTTCTCCTGGACCATTTCGATCGCCAGGGCCATGCCGGTCTGGCGGATTTCGGCAACATGGGCATGATCGGCCAGGTGCGCAGTGGCACTGGCCATGCGTGAGGCCAACGCCTTGTTGGCCTCGATGACGTTGTCCTGTTCGAAAATGTCCAGGGTCGCCAGGGCCGCGGCGCAGGCCAGCGGGTTGCCGGTGTAGCTGTGCGAATGCAGGAATGCGCGCAGGGTCGGGTAGTCGTCGTAGAACGCCTGGTACACCGTGTCGGTGGTCAGGCACGCGGCCAGCGGCAGGTAGCCACCGGTCAGCGCCTTGGACAGGCACAGGAAATCCGGGCGGATGCCAGCCTGCTCACAAGCGAACATCGTGCCGGTGCGCCCAAAGCCCACGGCAATCTCGTCGTGGATCAAGTGCACGCCATAGCGGTCGCACGCCTCGCGCAGCAGCTTGAGATAGACCGGGTGGTACATGCGCATGCCGCCTGCACCCTGGATCAACGGCTCGATGATGACCGCCGAGATCGTTTCGTGGTGTTCGGCCAGCGTCTGTTCCATGGCGCTGAACATGTTGCGCGAGTGCTCTTCCCATCCCATGCCCTCGGGGCGCAGGTAGCAATCCGGGCTGGGTACCTTGATGGTGTCGAGCAGCAGCGCTTTGTAGGTTTCGGTGAACAGCGGCACATCGCCCACCGACATCGCAGCGATGGTCTCGCCGTGGTAGCTGTTGGTCAGGGTGACGAAGCGCTTTTTCGCCGGTTTGCCGATGTTCTGCCAGTAATGGAAGCTCATTTTCAGCGCCACTTCGATGCACGACGAGCCATTGTCGGCATAGAACACCCGGTCCAGGCCGGCAGGCGTCATCGCCACCAGACGCTCGGACAGCTCGATCACCGGCTGGTGGCTGAAACCTGCCAGGATCACATGCTCGAGTTGATCGACCTGGTCCTTGATGCGCTGATTGATGCGCGGGTTGGCGTGGCCAAACACATTCACCCACCAACTGCTGACCGCATCCAGGTAGCGTTTGCCTTCGAAGTCCTCGAGCCACACGCCTTCCCCGCGCTTGATCGGGATCAGCGGCAACTGCTCGTGGTCTTTCATCTGGGTGCAGGGGTGCCACAAGACCTTCAGGTCACGCTGCATCCATTGATCGTTGAGGCCCATTGGCACTTCTCCTGGCGTTACGGCATGTTTGACCGCGTAAGCCTAAGCAATGCCAGGAGGCAGGACAACCGCTGCGGGTCAATGGCGACTGGTGTGGGTCCATTCGAACTTGCGGATATGCACGGTGCCGGCTCTGGAGGTGGAGATGGTCAGGCAGCGAAAGGGCCCGGGGAGGTGCTGATAGCAAGGTTGAGTGGAGAAATGCCCAGGCATGAACTCGGTATAGCCGCTGCCTGAAAGCGTCAGCCAGTAGAAGTTGTGCGGGGGCGGGGCAAACACGCCCCAATCCAAGCTCTCTGTATCCAGGAGCATCGTTACATCTTCGAAGTGCTGGTCGCTGACGACGTAGCATTCCAGGCGAAGGCTCTCGACCTCCTGGCTGAAGCTGATTTCCACCTCACACTGCTCGCCTATCACCAGTTCGGTGCCGTCCTCACCTTTGCACGCTTCGTGAACACCGGCCCAGGAAGTGCCATTGCTGCGGATACGCAAGCCCGATGGCGTCTGTAAGGTTTGTTTGTGCCACAGGAGCTGCCTTTTGACCTGGGCAAAGTGCTCCTCGTAGATCATGCGCAGTTCCTTTTGTCGGTTTTCCGGCTACCCAGACCAGCGTTGCGTAACGGCAGCAGGCCTGTCTACTGACAAAAATGCCAGTTGCCAAAGGCACTTGATGGCGCTGTGGTGGCAGGGTCGCCATACCTGACGTATTCTTAACGCATCATCTCGGGGCATTTGCCTCTTCCCATTTCTGTAACGTCAACTCGGAGTTCGCCATCATGGCTGCTGCTTGGGTGCGCCTGTGCGCGTTGGTATTGATCGGTGTGTCCAGCGGCGCCGCGCTGGCCAAGGACAAGACACCTTCGGCAATCGTGGTGGGTGGCGGCCTGGCAGGCCTGACTGCGGCCTACGAGCTGCAGGACAAGGGTTGGCAGGTGACCTTGCTGGAAGCCAAGGCCGGCATGGGCGGCCGCTCTGGCCTGGCCACCAGTGAGTGGGTCGGCAACAGCAAGGCTCAGCCGGTGCTCAACCAGTACCTTGAGCGTTTCAAGCTCGAGACACTGCCCGCGCCCGAGTTCGTCCGTACTCCGGGGTATCTGATCGACGGGGAGTACTTCAGCGCCAGCGACCTGACTACCCGCCAGCCAGCTACCGCCGAAGCGCTCAAGCGCTACGAGAAGACCCTCGATGACCTGGCCCGTTCGATCGATGACCCGCTCAAACCGCAGGCCACCAGTACGCTGTTCGCCCTCGACCAGATGAACGTTTCCACCTGGCTCGACAAGCTGCAGTTGCCCAGCACTGCACGGCAGCTGATCAACCAGCAGATCCGTACCCGCTATGACGAACCATCGCGTCTCTCACTGCTGTACTTCGCCCAGCAGAGCCGTGTCTACCGCGGCGTCAGCGACCGTGACCTGCGTGCCGCACGCTTGCCTGGCGGCAGCCCGGTGCTGGCCCAGGCTTTCGTCAAGCAGCTGAAAACCATCAAGACCAGCTCGCCGGTCACCTCCATCGTTCAGGACAGCGGCGGGGTCACCGTCAAGGTCGGCAGCGCCAGCTATCAGGCCGATTATGTGGTCATGGCGGTGCCGCTGCGTGCCCTGGCCAAGATCCAGATCACTCCAGCTCTGGACACCCAGCACATCGCGGCGCTGAGGGGCACCAACTATGGTTGGCGCGATCAGTTGCTGCTCAAATTCAAGCAGCCAGTCTGGGAAAGCCGCGCTCGCATGTCTGGCGAAATCTTCAGCAACGCAGGCCTTGGCATGCTGTGGATCGAGCCAGCACTCAAAGGCGGCGCCAACGTGGTGATCAACCTGTCGGGTGACAACGCCCGTCTGCTGCAGGCGTTCGGCGACAAACAGATGGTCGACCAGGTATTGATCCGGCTGCATGCCTTCTATCCAAAGGCCCGTGGTGCGTTCACCGGTTATGAGGTCAAGCGCTACAGCGCCGATGCCGGCACCGGCGGTGCTTACCTGGCCTATGGCCCAGGGCAGATCAGCAAGTACTGGCGCCTGTGGGAGCGCCCGGTGCAACGCATTGCGTTTGCCGGTGAGCATACCGACGCGCTGTACCCAGGCACCCTTGAAGGTGCCCTGCGCAGTGGCCAGCGTGCCGCCAGCCAAGTGCAGGACCTGCTGGCCGGCAAGTCGTTCGACCCCGCCAAGGCTGCCCCTGTGGCGGCGACAGGGGCGGCAAGGAAGGACAACGGTGGGTTCTTCTCCAACCTGTTCGGTGGTTCATCCGACAAGGCGGACGACGCCGAGAAGGCACCCGCCAAAGCAGAACCGGTGAAGGCCGAGGAGGCGAAGGTGGACAAGCCTGGTTTCTTCTCGCGGTTGTTCGGCAGCGCCGACAAGCCTGAAGCCAAGGCTTCTCCAGCTACAGCTCCAGCTCCAGAACCGGCCCAGGCCAAGGCCGGCTGAGGGGTGATCGCCTGGCCCTGTCACCGCCAAGCGGATGTCAGGGCCAGGGCTGACAACTTGACATTACCCACTATCGTTAATGTTTCCTTAATAGCCGACTCGGACAATTACCATCGGATTTATCGATAATCCAAAGCAATTTTTTGTGCTTTTATTCGATACGTTACGCGTTAGTCTGTGCACAGCTTCCACGGGGAAACACGGCATCATGCAACTGCGCAATTCACCTTCTCGCTACGGCGTTGTCAGCATCCTCTTGCACTGGGGGGTTGCGCTGGCGGTCTTTGGCCTGTTCGGTCTTGGTCTGTGGATGGTCGGTCTCGATTATTACAGCCCTTGGCGCAAGGCTGGCCCGGACTTGCACAAGAGCATCGGCCTGGTGCTCATGGCCGTCATGCTCGTGCGTGTGCTGTGGCGCTTCATCAGCCCACCGCCGCCGGCGCCTGCCAGCCACGGTGCATTCACCCGGCTGGCTGCCAAGTTGGGGCATTTGGCGCTGTACGTGGGCCTGTTCGCGGTGATGATCGCCGGCTACCTGATCTCGACCGCCGATGGTGTCGGTATTCCAGTGTTTGGCTTGTTTGAAGTACCTGCCCTTGTCAGTGACCTGCCTGACCAGGCAGACCTGGCTGGCGTGGTTCATCTGTGGCTGGCGTGGGGCCTGGTGATTTTCGCCGCGCTGCATGCCGTGGCTGCCCTGAAGCACCATTACATTGACCGTGACGCGACCCTGGTTCGCATGCTGGGCCGCAAAGCTTGACTCTCAACCTCAATTGCAAGGAACTTAAAGGATGTTGAAAAAGACTTTTGCCGCTTTGGCGCTCGGTACCGCTCTGCTCAGTGCTGGTCAGGCCATGGCCGCCGAGTACAAGATCGACAAGGAAGGCCAGCACGCGTTCGTCGACTGGAAAATCAGCCACCTGGGCTACAGCTTCATTCACGGTACCTTCAAGGACTTCGACGGTAACTTCACGTGGGATAGCGACAAGCCTGAAGCCAGCAAGATCAGCGTCGACCTGCAAACCGCCAGCCTGTGGTCGAATCACGCCGAGCGTGACAAGCATATCGCCAGCGCTGACTTCCTGGATGTGAAGAAGTATCCAGAAGCCAAATTCGTTTCCACCGCCGTCAAGTCCACCGGCGAAAAAACCGCAGACGTGACCGGTGACCTGACACTGCACGGTGTGACCAAGCCGGTGACCTTCAAGGCCACCTTCAACGGTGAAGGCAAGGACCCGTGGGGCGGTGAGCGTGCTGGCTTCAACGCCACCACCACGCTGAACCTGAACGACTTCGGCATCAAGGGCCCAGGCCCAACCTCGCAGACCCTCGACCTGGACATCAGCGTCGAAGGCGTGAAGCAGAAGTGATCATTGCCTGAGCAATGAAAAACGCCGCCCCATGGGGCGTAATGCTGTTCACTTAAGCGGAGCAGCCTTGCGCTCCACCGGATACCGGGTTTTGAAAAATCTTCACCGTCCCAGGCCTTCCGGGCCTTGGGCGGTGATCCAGAAACATCCCCGCAACACCTCCCCGTAACTCAGCCCACCTCCTGCCCGTGGCCGATGCTGGATTGGCCGCAGCCATGGCAATCAACTGCACGGCGATGTACTGGAGGGCAGGTTTGAAGCGTAGGTCCGACGGTGTTCGACCAAAGGCGATTGCGGCCTGGCTGGCCTCCCGGCGGATGATGTTGTAAGCCAGCAGTGAACAGCATTACACCGAAAGGTGGGCCTTTTTGGTTTGGCTTTTACTGAGCGGCACCACCCTTTCTTCTCTGTCACACCACCCCATGCATGAAGAACTCGACCGGTACATTGAAAAACTCAGCAAAGCCCTTTATCTGCGCGACCGTCATCTTTCGCTTGTTGTTCAGAATCTCGGATACTGCGCTCTGGGTCGCTATCGCCGACAGGTCCTTCTGCTTCACGCCCCTGTCCGCTAGCAGAAAGGCCAACGCTTCGGCCTGGCTCGCGAACGGCACCAATACAGAGTCACTTTCATACGCGTAGACGCGGTCCGCTACCATCTCCGCAAAACGTGCCGCAGCGTGGCCTTCGCTGTCCGCATGGGAGTAGAGCTCGTCGATCAATGCCATGCGTGCCTCAAGCTCGGCATCGTCCTTGATGGGGTCATGGCAGGCGGCCAGAAGCTGGGCCATGGTTGCCATCTGAGTGTTCAGGCCATCGAGCATGGGTGAAATATTAGCGATGAAGGCATCTAGTCCATTGGCTTCGACTTTATCCCGCTTCATGTTGTCACCTGTCGAATTGAAATAGGGCGCGGCCCAGGTTGCTACCTGATATCGCTCCTGCACCATTTGTCGTACTCGGCGTGCGACAGAATGGCCTTGATGTAGAGAGTGCCCGTTCGCGCATTGAGCCAAGCGATCAGGCGGCATTCGTTTTTCTTGATATCGAACACGTAGATATCAAGCGGCCCTTTGCGGCTGGGGGGCCTGAGTCTTGAGTAGGGGATGCGATCAACATTCCAGCCAGACACAGTGGTCCACGTCTGCCTCAACTGTTCAAAAGATTCAAACCGCAACGTCGCCCTGTCAAAGGTCGTCAGCCACAGGCTAAGGGGCGCTTTCCACTGCCCGTGGGCTTCAATCGCCTTGGTAACCGCCGCTTTCGTTATGACCCGCATTGTGTTGTCCCGGCGCACCAACATTGGGTGGAAAATATCTCGGATCCATATATCTGTCAACCAGATATCCGGGTCGCGATGCACGGTGACCTGGCGATCGCCAATGGATTGATGCCCGTATTGGGGTGTAGTAGTGCTTGTCGAACAGGTTGTTGGTGTTGAGGCTGACGCTGCGATAGCCCCATGAAACACTCCGTGGCCCCCGCACCTCCCACTGCTCGCTTGGCAGGCGCCGCCGCCGGATGGTGGCTTGCGCCGAGAGCTTGAGCGCAATGGCAACCCATTCACAGGATATTCTGGGTGAAAGTGCTGAGGTCGGAGAAGTTGAAGAGATCGCCGAGGTCGAGCGACTGCTGCTCAATGGGCATAAAAAATCCGATACCAGGGGGCTGGTATCGGATTCTCTAGAAACCCCGGCTTGGACCCAAATGCTCAAGTGAACAGCATTAGCTCCATGGCGCGGCGTTGTTATTTGCCAGCAGCGTTAGCCGCCTTTGCGGGTCAACAACGCAGGCCGCTCACCACGTGGGCGGCTTGGCAGGTCGTCCAGTTGCTCAGGCGTTGGGAAACGGTCGAGCTTGGATTCTTTACGGATGATCACAGGCTGGTTCTGCGGCTCTCGCGAGCTACGTACGGCAGGTTCCTGACGGGATGCGTCGTCACGGCCGCTCGAACGGTTGCGGCCACCACCTTTGCTGTCGCGGCGCGCCTCACCACCCTTGTTATTGCGCGGCGGGCGTTTCTCACCACTGGCGCTGCGCGGCTGGCTGCCGTTACGCCCTTGGCCACCACCACTGTTGCTGCGCCCAGGGTTGGCCTGGGCCTGACCCGCTCCGGTACCAGCACCAGGGCGACGGTTGCGGCCCTGATTCTTGGCATTCTGGTACGGGCTGACGTAGTCGGCACGGTTGCCGAAATTGTCGATTTCGTCATCCAGGAATTCATCCGGAGCACGGTCGGCCGGTACTTTCGGCACACTGCTCTGGCTGGCCTGCTGTTGGCGCGGCTTCTTGTCGCGCGGCTTGCGCGGCTGTTGCTTGTCGGCGGACTTCTCCTTGTCGGCAGGCTTGTCGGCAGCCGGCTGCTTGGCCTTGCCTTTATCCTTGCCCTTGTCCTTGCGACCGCTGCTGCCGTCTTTGCCACCGTCACCACGGGCCTGCTGGTTACGGCCGCCGCGACCGTTATTCTGCGGCCGTTCACGCACCTCAGGTTTCTCGGCTTCTACCTGGCTTGAGTCAAAGCCCATCAGGTCGCCATCAGCGATTTTCTGCCGGGTAACGCGCTCAATGCTCTTGAGCAGCTTTTCTTCATCCGGCGCGACCAGGGAGATAGCCTCGCCCGAGCGGCCGGCACGGCCGGTGCGGCCGATACGGTGAACGTAGTCTTCCTCGACATTGGGCAGCTCGAAGTTGACCACATGTGGCAGCTGGTCGATGTCCAGGCCACGGGCGGCAATGTCGGTGGCGACCAGTACGCGTACGGTGTTGGCCTTGAAGTCGGCCAGGGCCTTGGTCCGAGCGTTCTGGCTCTTGTTGCCGTGGATGGCGGCGGCGCTCAGGCCGTGCTTTTCCAGGTACTCGGCCAGGCGGTTGGCACCGTGCTTGGTACGGGTGAACACCAGCACCTGCTCCCAGGCGCCGAGCGTGATCAGGTGGGCCAGCAGCGCGCGCTTGTGGCTGGCGGGCAGGCGGTAGACCCGCTGTTCGATACGCTCGACGGTCGTGTTCGGCGGGGTGACCTCGATGCGCTCCGGGTTGTGCAGGAGCTTGTCGGCCAGGTCAGTGATGTCTTTGGAGAACGTCGCCGAGAACAGCAGGTTCTGCCGCTTGCTCGGCAGGCGGGCAAGGACCTTCTTGACGTCGTGGATGAAGCCCATGTCGAGCATGCGGTCGGCTTCGTCGAGGACCAGGATTTCCACGTGGGCCAGGTCGACGCGGCCTTGGCCTGCCAGGTCCAGTAGGCGGCCCGGGCAGGCCACCAGCACATCGACACCCTTGGCGATGGCCTGGATCTGAGGGTTCATGCCAACGCCGCCGAAAATGCAGGCACTGACCAGTGGCAGGTCGCGAGCGTAAACCTTGAAGCTGTCGTGAACCTGAGCCGCCAGTTCGCGGGTCGGGGTCAGGACCAGCACGCGCGGTTGGCGCGGGCCATGGCGCTGTGATTTGTCCGGGTGACCTGCCGGGAACAGGCGCTCAAGGATCGGTAGGGCGAAACCGCCGGTTTTACCTGTACCTGTCTGTGCGGCGACCATCAGGTCGCGGCCTTGCAACACGGCGGGAATCGCCCGCTGTTGCACCGGAGTCGGCTGGGTATAGCCCGCAGCCTCGATAGCGCGGACGAGTGCCTCGGAGAGACCGAGGGAAGCAAAGGACATGGGCAATCCTGTTCTGTGGGGGCTGGGCCCGTAGGGATATTCTGCCTGGCGCGACGGGCATCGGTGGGATGCGATCGCGTCCGGTCCAGCTGGGCTTTCACTGCGCATCCGGAAAACGGCGTGAGGACGCAAGGTGCGTCGGTACCGATCGGGATGCCTGTTGCGAGGCCGAGCGTCCGGGCGTGAGCCGGGCGGGAAGGCCCGAGTATAACAGAGCTATCGCTGTGTGCTGCTTTCCTGCTGCTCAACGGTGTGAGGAAGGTGGCCGGTGCTGCCGATATAGCGTTCGATTATCGCTAGGTAGGCGGGCTCCTCCTTGAAGCGCCGCAGCTCTTCGGAAAACGCCAGTGCCAAGGCATCGCGGCCAGGCTTGCGCGCCAGCCCCAGGTATTGCGCTTGACGGCTGATGACCAGTGGCAGTTCCTCTACCTGCTGCTCGAGGCCGAGATGGCGGCGCAGGTAGCGCCCGACCAGGCGATCGGTGATCAGCAGATCGATGCGCCCGAGCACCAGCTTGCCAAAATTGGCTTCGTGGCTTGGCGCCGCTTCACGGCGAAAGCCTGATGCGTCGTTGAACTGCGCGCCATAGGCATAGCCCGGTGAGGTGCCGACCGTCAGGTCAGTGAGGTCGCTCATTTGGTTGACGGTATGGCGACGGTGGCTGGATTGATACAGCACGAATTCGACATCCGACATGGGCTCCAGCGGGTAGACCATGTAGGCCTGGCGCGAGTCCACTTTGAAGATGTCCATGACCCCATCGGCCTGGCCATGTTCGATCATGCTCAGGCATCGCTTCCAGGGCATGAACTCCCACTCCAGCTCGATACCCAGGCGCCGGAACACTTCAGTGGTCACTTCGTAATCTATGCCTTGGGGCTGGCCGTTGTGCTGGTACACATAAGGTGCCCAGTCGTCGGTAACCAGGCGCAGGCGTTCGGCCTGCGCCATGGGGCTCAGGCAGGCGAGCAGCAGGATGCAGTAGAAACGGACGATGAACGGCATAACGCGAGATTACGCGCTCGGCTCTGGTAAGGCCAGTTGCAGGCGCTGAGACAGCACCTCAGGGGAAATCGCACGCTCACAGCTTTGTGGACTGCAGCAGATACGCTTCGATTTCCTTGCGCTGGGCTCCGAGCGAGAGGCGCAGGCATGGATGACGCAGGCATTGGCGTAACTGTTCCGGCTCCATCGGCCCATAGCGGTCGTTGAGATTCTGCAGTGCCTTGTCCCACCAGGCAGGCGCACAGGCGCGGTCGAATTCGTTGGGGTAGGCGTAGCTGCCATACAACAGTTCGCGGGCAAACTGGCGTTCGCGGCTGGGCAGGGTCAAGCTCATGGCCTTGTAACCCAGGCGTTGCAAGGTTGGCGGGCGCGGCAGCTGGTCGTTCACCAACAGCACGTCGGCCAAGGCGGCAGCGCTCAGAGGCTGGGCTCCGTGCTTGCGCAACCAGGCCTGGATCTTGGCCCGGAACTGGGCTTTGCGGCTCCAGTAGTGGTGGATTACATCGGTGCATTCAGCCAGCGCCAACGTGCGGTAGGCAGCAACCGCCAGGCAGAACTCTTCCAGCGTATAGGCCGTGGGAACCAGGGGGTGGAATTCGTCCATCATCGCAATCGAGTGGTCCAGGATCCCCGCATCTTCGGCGGTCAGGCCAATCACGCCGGAGTTGACCATAGGCATCTGGCAGTCTGCCAAGCCACGCGCTTGAAGGAGGGGCTGCAGGTTCTGGTAGAGCAGGCACGTGCGATTTTCGCCGTAGCGCCCGCCGATCGCGTTGCACAGCAGGCTGCCGGGTTTGACCCGCTGGAACAGTGTCAGCGGCGACTTGCGGAAAAATGTGTCGGTGTCGATCAGGACGGCCCGCGGATGTTGCTGGAGTACCTGGCGCAACACGACGTGCTTGCTGCGGAAATGGTACCCGTGAGGTTCGTTCCAGGCCTTGCGGGTTGCCTCATCGAGCAGATGGACCGTGACCGGCAGCTGGGCATAGGGCTGCGGATTATCGGTATAGACCTGGATGTGCATGGCTTGGCCTGCGGACGTGCCCAGGTGGGCCAGTGCGCTGACGATGCTGAAGCAGGCTTCCTGGTGATAGGTGGCAGGGCCGAAGGCCAGATAGACCAGCTGAGGGCGCGAGGGCGTGAGAGGTTGCATGGCTGGCAAGACTCGATTGAACCAGAAAAAGTTAAGGCTTTAGTCTATGACTAGAGCCTTAAGCATTTCTGAACGAGATCTTGCCAAAAAATTTCAGCGAGGCAGCTTCAGGTTGTTCCAGATCGCCAGGCTCGGCTCTGCCTGGTTCAGGGTGTAGAAATGCAGGCCCGGTGCACCGCCTTGCAGCAGTTGTTCGCACATGTGGCTGATGACTTCTTCACCGAAGGCCTGAATGCTGGCGGCATCGTCGGCATAGGCTTCCAGCTGTTTGCGGATCCAGCGCGGGATTTCAGCGCCGCAGGCGTCAGAGAAGCGCGCCAGCTTGCTGTAGTTGGTGATCGGCATGATGCCGGGCACTACCGGAATATCCACGCCCAGCTTCTGTGCGCGCTCGACAAAGTAGAAATAGCTGTCGGCATTGAAGAAGTACTGGGTGATGGCGCTGTCGGCACCGGCCTTGACCTTGTGAACGAAGTTGGCAAGGTCGGCTTCGAAGTGGCGTGCCTGCGGGTGCATTTCCGGATAGGCAGCCACTTCCAGGTGGAAGTGATCACCGGTTTCCTGGCGGATGAACTCGACGAGGTCGCTGGCGTAGCGCAGCTCGCCGCTGGCCATGCCCATGCCAGAGGGCAGGTCACCACGCAGGGCGACGATACGCTTGATGCCTGCCGTCTTGTATTCGGCCAGCAGGGCGCGCAGCTCGTCTTTGGTATCGCCGACGCACGACAGATGCGGTGCGGCAGGCACCTTCACTTCGTTCTCCAGCTGCCGCACGGTGTTCAGCGTGCGGTCGCGCGTCGAGCCCCCGGCACCGTAGGTGCAGGAGAAGAAGTCCGGATTGTAGGTGGCCAGTTGGCGGGCCACGCCCATCAGCTTTTCATGACCGGCATCGGTCTTGGTCGGGAAAAATTCGAAACTGTAGCGGCGTTCTTGTGACATCACTCGTTCCTCAAGCAGCAAGCTGCTAGCGGCAAGCTGCAAGTAAAAGCCAGATCGGTGATGGCCGATCTGGCTTGGCATCGTTCAAGATCGTGGGTGCTGGAGCTGCAAGCGGCAATGGCACTGTCTGCCTTTTCTTGCCGCTTGCCGCTTCAAGCTTGCCGCTTAGTAGCGGTAAGCGTGCGGCTTGAACGGGCCTTCGACAGTCACGCCGATGTAGTCGGCCTGCTGCTGGGTCAGCTTGGTGACCACGCCGCCGAAGCCGCGGACCATTTCCAGGGCCACTTCTTCGTCGAGCTTCTTGGGCAGCACTTCAACGGTCAGGCGCTCAGCTTTCTTCTCGGCCGACAGGTCAGCGAACTTCTGCTCGAACAGGAAGATCTGTGCCAGTACCTGGTTGGCGAACGAACCGTCCATGATGCGGCTTGGGTGGCCGGTGGCATTGCCCAGGTTCACCAGGCGGCCTTCGGCCAGCAGGATCAGGTAGTCATCGTTCTGCGGGTCGAAGTCGCCAGCACCGGTGCGGTGGATCTTGTGAACCTGCGGTTTGACCTCTTCCCATGCCCAGTGCTTGCGCATGAAGGCGGTGTCGATCTCGTTGTCGAAGTGGCCGATATTGCAGACTACGGCGCGCTTCTTCAGGGCCTTGAGCATGTTGGCGTCGCAGACGTTGACGTTACCGGTGGTGGTGACGATCAGGTCGATCTTGCCCAGCAGGGCCTTGTCGATGCTGGCTTCGGTGCCGTCGTTGATACCGTCGATGAACGGCGAGACCAGCTCGAAGCCGTCCATGCATGCCTGCATGGCACAGATCGGGTCAACTTCGGTGACCTTGACGATCATGCCTTCCTGGCGCAGCGACTGCGCAGAACCTTTGCCCACGTCACCGTAGCCGATGACCAGGGCCTGCTTGCCCGACAGCAGGTGGTCGGTACCGCGCTTGATGGCATCGTTCAGGCTGTGACGGCAGCCATACTTGTTGTCGTTCTTGCTCTTGGTGACCGAGTCGTTGACGTTGATGGCCGGGACCTTCAGCTCGCCTTTGGCCAGCATGTCCAGCAGGCGGTGCACGCCGGTGGTGGTTTCTTCGGTGACACCGTGGACGCGGTCCAGCACGGCCGGATACTTCTTGTGCAGCAGCTCGGTCAGGTCGCCGCCGTCGTCGAGGATCATGTTGGCGTCCCATGGCTGGCCATCCTTAAGGATGGTCTGCTCCAGGCACCACTCGTACTCTTCCTCGGTTTCACCTTTCCAGGCGAACACCGGGATGCCGGCGGCAGCGATGGAGGCAGCGGCCTGGTCCTGGGTGGAGAAGATGTTGCACGACGACCAGCGCACTTCGGCACCCAGGGCAACCAGGGTTTCGATCAGCACGGCAGTCTGAATGGTCATGTGGATGCAGCCCAGAATCTTCGCACCTTTGAGCGGCTGCTCAGCGAGGTATTTGCGACGCAGGCCCATCAGGGCAGGCATTTCCGATTCGGCGATGATGGTTTCGCGACGACCCCAGGCGGCCAGGGAGATGTCTGCGACTTTGAAATCGGTAAAACCTGCAGGCGTGTTTACAGCGCTCATGAGAGCCTCCATTCGTAGTGTGCGAATGGGCGCCGTTGTGCGTTCAGCGTCCGCGGGAGCGGACAACGCCCCATCCGAGCCTGACAGGATGACCCTGCTGCAGCGCCCCTCGGACAGGTGGCGGGCATGGCACCGCGGCGGGTGGCCATGTGAATCGGCGCAGATTATAGCCTTGGCGGGAGTCTTCGCCCAAGGTTTTCTGTCGATTAATCGCGACGATAGTCGATGATCAATGGAGCGGCGCGGGCCGCTCTGCCATCATTACCGTACGTTAGCCAAGCAGGTCAGGAGTACAGATGAACTTTCACACCCGCAAATGGGTAAAACCCGAAGACCTCAACCCCAACGGCACGCTGTTCGGCGGCAGCCTGTTGCGCTGGATCGACGAAGAGGCGGCGATCTATGCCATTGTCCAATTGGGCAACCAGCGCGTGGTGACCAAGTACATGTCGGAGATCAACTTCGTCAGTGCCTCGCGCCAGGGCGACATCATCGAGCTGGGCATCACTGCCACCGAGTTCGGCCGCACCTCGATCACCCTCAAGTGTGAAGTACGCAACAAGATCACCCGCAAGAGCATCCTGACCGTCGACAAGATGGTCTTCGTCAACCTGGGCGAGGATGGCCAGCCGGCGGCCCATGGGCGGACCGAGATCAAGTATGTTCAGGACCAGTTTCCGGACAGCGCCGTAGAGTAACGTGCTAGGGCTGCTGCGCAGCCCATCGCCGGCAAGCCGGCTCCCACCGCGACCGCGCAGGTCTTCAGATCTGCGCTTTACCTGTGGCCGCAACTGTCTTGCCCAACCTCTAATAGCCGGCGCAACCCATGTGGGGTTTGCCGGCGAAAGGGCCGTACGGCGAGCCCGGGTTTTCAGGGTTGTGCGCTGACCTTGCGCACCACCCGCCCGATGCTCAAGCCTTGTACCAGGATCGACGACAGCACCACGATGTAGGTGATCGAAAGCAGCAGGTCACGCTCCTCGCCCAACGGCAGCGACAATGCCAGCGCCACCGATACCCCCCCACGCAAGCCGCCCCAGGTCAGGACCCGTATGGTGCCCTTGGGCACACTACGCCAGCGGCGCAGCAACAGGATCGCAGGGGCCACTGTCAGCAGCCGCGACAACAGCACCGCCAGCGCCAGCACACCGCCAGCCGCCAGGTGTAGCCAGTTGAACGGCAGCAGCAACAGCTCCAGGCCGATCAGGGCGAAGAGCAGGGCGTTGAGCATGTCGTCGATCAACTCCCAGAAACCGTCCATGTAGCGACGGGTCATGTCGTTCATCGCCAGGTTGCGCCCCAGGTTGCCGATGATCAGCCCGGCCACCACCATCGCGATCGGTGCCGAAACATGCAGCTCGTAGCACATGGCCGAGCCACCGATGACCAGCGCCAGGGTCAGCATGACCTCGACCTGGTACTGCTCGACGCTCTTGATCATGCGGTAGGTGGCGTAACCGAGCAGCCCGCCAAACACCGCGCCGCCAATGGCCTCGCGGGCGAACAGGATCGCTGTGTCCGTCATGCCTGGCGTTTCACCCAGTTCGATGATGCCCAGCAGCACGGTGAACACCACCACGGCGGTGCCGTCGTTGAACAGTGATTCGCCGACGATGGTGGTCTTCAGTGGTTTGGAGGCGTTGGCGGTGCGCAGGGCCCCCAGCACCGCGATCGGGTCGGTGGGCGAGATCAGTGCACCGAACAGCAGGCAGTAGATCAGTGGCACCTGCCAGCCGAACATCGCAAACACCCAGTGCGCCAGAAAGCCGATCATCACGGTGGCGATCAGTACGCCGAGCGTTGCCAGCAGCCCGATCGGCCAGCGGTAGCTGCGCAAATCGGTGAGGTTGACGTGCAGTGCACCGGCGAACAGCAGAAACGCCAGCATCCAGTGCATCAACAGGTCATTGAAGTCGATCTGGTTCATCAGCCCTTCGACGCGTTCTTCAAGGCCAGGGAAGCCGATCAGGCTCAGGCCCTGCAGTATCAGCGAGAACAGCAATGCCGTGACCATCACGCCGATGGCAGGTGGCAGGCCGATAAAGCGGTAATTGACGTAGGTGAGGAGTGTGGTGAGGCAGATAAACGCAGCGACTAATTCAAGCATCCCAAATCCTGTAACAGTGGCTTCCAAGTCGTAACCCGAATGGCTCGGGCAGTTCTTTGATGACCTGGCGAGGGACTCGGGACACAGTTTTCGACCTGATTGGCTGGATTCGTTCCACTTTCGATACAGAATCGCTTCGCACCCCACGGTCCCATCAACGCTATATATTCACAGGCTGATAACGTCACAAGGACCTGAAGGCGTGCTGGCAACTTCCCTGGTATTGATCGCGGCCTTACTGCACGCGACCTGGAACACCCTGATCAAATTCAGTGGCGAGCGCTTGCTGGTGATCGCCAGCATGGACTCGGTAGCCCTGGCCTTTGCCGTGCTCGCAGTGGCCTTCGTCGACCTGCCGCCTGCCCAGGTCTGGCCTTGGCTGATCGCTTCGGCATTGGCAGAGCAGTTGTACCGATTCCTGTTGATTCAGGCTTATCGAGTGGGCGATCTGGGGCTGGTCTATCCTCTGATGCGTGGCTTGTCACCGCTGGTGGTACTGGGGCTGACCCTGGCGTTCGCCGGCGAGTCGCTCAGCGAACGGCAGATCATCGGCATATTGCTGATCCCCTGTGGCATGGCGTGCCTGCTGTGGCAGGGAGGTGGCGGGGACCGTCTGCCCTGGTCGATGCTGCCGGTAGTGGCGCTGATCGGCCTGTGCATCGGTTGCTACACCTGGTTCGACGGGCAGGCCGTGCGGTTGTGGGGCAAGCCCTGGGACTACCTGGTATGGCTGACCCTGCTCAGCGCCTGGCCGTTTCCGCTGCTGGCCGGTGTGGCACGGCGGGGGCCGTTTGTGCTGTTCTGGCGCACCCAGTGGCGCTTGGGGTTGGCCGTGGGCTTTTGCGTGCTGTTCAGCTATGCGCTGGTCTTGTGGGCCATGCATCTGGGGTCGGTGGCCGAGGCGGCGGCCTTGCGCGAGCTGAGCGTCATCTTGGTGGTGCTGCTGGGCATGCGCTACCTGAAAGAACCTTTTGGCGGCCCGAGACTCCTAGCTTGCGGGCTGGTACTGGCAGGCATGCTGGTGATGAAGCTCTAACCTGACGACTGAAGGAGTCCTGTCCATGACCGTTGCCCTGTGGTGCATCCTGATCGCATTGTTCCTACCACCGCTCTGCGCCTTGATCGCCAAGGTGAGCAGTGGCCGCTTCGGCTTGAAGGACAATCACGACCCGCGCGCCTTCCTCGACACATTGTCGGGCCTGCCACGGCGTGCCCATGCCGCGCAGCAGAACAGCTATGAAGCGTTCCCGGCGTTTGCCGCGGCGGTGCTGGTGGCCGATATCGTCGGCAATGCCGAGCAGGTGACGCAGGACGTGCTTGGGGTCTTGTACATCACCAGCCGGCTGCTCTACATCATCTGCTATCTGGCCGACTGGGCGGCATTGCGCTCGCTGGTGTGGTTCACCGGGGTGGCGCTGATCGTGTCGTTCTTCGTTGTCTCAGCCTGAAGCCGGCGGCACTGCTCGCGGCTAAACCGCGAGCAGTGCAGCCATCGGTCAAAGGACTTTAGGCACGTCAGGCAGCGGCTTGCCTTTTGGCCAGAGCATCCATATCTGCCCCTGCTGCTTCATGTTCCCTGCCAGTTCGCCGGCCTCAGGCCCGGTGCCCCAGAATAGATCCGCACGAACTTCGCCTGTAATCGCGCCACCCGTATCCTGAGCGCCCACCGGCCGAACCACCGGTGTGCCGTCCGGGCGCGTGGTGGACAGCCAAAGCAGGCTGCCCAGTGGAATGACCTTGCGATCGATGGCCACGCTGTAGCCCGCGGTGAGGGGTACGTTCAATGAACCGCGCGGGCCTTCGTTGCTGGCGGGGCGGGTGCTGAAGAACACATAACTGGGGTTGCTCGCCAGCAATTCAGGCACCCGCTGCGGATTGGCCTCAGCCCAGGCATGGATGGCGCCCATGCTCACGTCTTCCTTCTTCAATTGACCTTGCTCGATCAGCCAGCGACCGATCGGCCGGTACGGGTGCCCGTTCTGGTCGGCGTAGCCCAGGCGCAATTGACTGCCATCTTCCAGCTGTACCCGGCCTGAACCCTGGATCTGCAGAAACTGCAGGTCCATCGGGTCGGTCAGCCATGCCAGTACCGGTGCCTTGACGCCGTCCCGGTAGATCACTTCAGCGGTGTCGTAGGGCTTGAGCACGCGGCCATCGAGGCGACCTCGCAGGCGCTTGCCCTTCAGCTCCGGGTAAATGCTGGCCAGGTCGACCACGATCATGTCATCCGGGATGCCGTACACCGGTACCTGAGCCGCGTCGGTGCGCGTCAGGCTGCCGGGGTAGACCGGTTCGTAGTAACCGGTGATCAAGCCATTGGCATTGTTCTCGGCCGAGCGCAGGCCATAGACCTGCAATTGCGCCTGCAGGAACGCGCGCACTGGGGTCGCCTCCAGGGCAATGGGCTGTGCTGCCTCGCACGTGGCGGCCCATACCGGGTCCCGCTTGAGTTTTTCACAACCAGTGCGCCAGGCGTTGAAACCTGCGAGCAGGTCGCTGTCGCTGACGCTGGGCAGGTCATCCCAGGCCGCAGGGGTGTAGGTAGCGACGGCGTGGGGTTCGGGCTTGGCGGTTTCGCCGCCATTGCAGCCGGCCAGCAAGGCCAGGGCCGGCAGCGCCCAGGCGAGATGGCGCAGAGCAGATTTCATGGTTGCATCCTTGGAGGGCAACAGGTGGTTGCTGCCCATAGTGTTCGTAAGGGTATTGGTCTTTGCACGGCAGGCGAGGATACTGTTGGCCCTTTCCTCTGCCAATGTGACCGTGATGTTCAAATGTTTCACCGCCATCCTGCTGGTCAGCCTGTCCCTGGTAGCCTGCGACCGTGTCGATCCTAACTCACCCCTGGGGCAGCGCAAGGCGATCTTCAAGCAGATGCTCCAGACCAGCGAGGACATGGGGGGCATGCTGCGCGGACGGTTGCCGTTCGATGGCGAGAAATTTTCAGCGGGTGCGGTGAAGCTCGATAGCCTGGCCCATGCGCCATGGCAGCATTTTCCGCAGGTGAAGGATGGTGGCGACAGCAGTGCGCGGCCCGAGGTCTGGGAGCGCCAGGCGCGCTTTCATGACTTGGCGCAAGCGTTGGAAGGGGTGACGGGCGAGTTGCTGGCGGTGACACGCAAGCAGCCGCTGGATGCGGCGATGCTCAAGGCACCTATGGACAAGGTCGAGGCAGCCTGCAAGGCCTGCCATACAGAGTTCCGTAATCATTGATGCGCCAGCCAGGGAGCCGCAGGCTGCTGGCTGACGCACGAAACTGAAGCCTCAGATCACTTGGCCAATTCGGCTTTGGCGTCTTCGAGTTCTGCTTTGGATTCGGCCAGTTTCTGCTCACGCTTGGCGATTTTGCTGGGATCGCCTTTCGCCTGTGCCTGCTTCAGGTCTGCTTCGCGCTCCTGGACTTCTGCTTCGGCTTTGCGCACTTTCTGTTCACGCTCTTCTTTCAAGCCAGCATCGGTGCAGTGCTCGGTGTTCTCCTGCAGGGCCTTTTCCAGGCCGCGAATCTCACCCGAGTTATTGTGCGCCCGGGCATATTGCAGCTGGTTTTCGATAGCGCTGCGCTTGGCGGCGCATCCGGTCAGGCCAGGCGTCGGCTGTGCTGCTTGGGCGGCGGCTGCGCTCAAGCCCAGAACAGCCAGCATGACTACGGAAGAAACGACTTTCATGGGAGCCTCCTTGTAGGGGCATATGGCAGTAAGCGCTGCAATGGTGCCCATTCCCCAATACCTAGTGAACCCTTCGGTGGGTAACTTCAGAAAAGTCCTACAAGCCAAGTTGACTGGAAACTAGCTGTCAACGCTCCAAATCGTCGACGGCCTCTTGCAACTCTTTTTTCGCCTCGGCAAGTTTGTCCTTGCGCTTGTTGATGCGCTCCGGGTCGCCCTTTTTCATGGCCTTGTCCAGGTCCTTGGTGCGCTGGTTGACCTCGTGCCGGGCCTCGAGCACTTTCTGTTCGCGCTCTTTACGCAAGCCGGCCTCGGTGCAGTTCGCGTCAACTTCGCTCAGGGCTTTTTCCAGGCCGGCTTGCTGCTCGCTGTTGTTGTCAGCCTTGGCCTGCTCGATCTGTTCGCTGATTGCCTTACGCTTGGCGGCGCAGCCGGTCAGGCCTGTTTGTTCTTCGGTGGGCTGCGCGGCGTGAGCCGACAGGGCGAACGTCACCAGCAGGAAAAGGGTAGAAATACGCTTCATCAAAAAGCCTCCTGAACGGGGCGGGGCAGCAAAAAGTGGGGAAATCCTGCCTTGGTTTTGCCGATTTTTAAACCCTTGGTGGTTTTTCAGGCTGGGATTGGCGAACATTACCCGTACGCCTTGCCCATGAACTATTGCGAAACAAGGTCCGCTGCCCCGTCAAAACCATCGATCCTACGTGCCCCCAGTACAGCGGCTATCCGTTGTACCTGTTCGTGATTGAAAAAGTTCGCGAGCTGTTTGGCCCGTGTTGCGCCAATGCCCGGCAGGGCTTGCCAATCGCGGGCAGACCGGCTGGCCAGCGTTTGCCAGTTCTCGTCCTGTGGCACCTGGCCTGGCGCCGGTACGCCCAACCCTTTGCGCCACTGAGCGAAAGGCCTGTCGCGACCGCTGTCGAAACTGCGTTGAAGCTGCATGGCGGTTTTCCCGCTGATGCCCGGCACCGAGAGCAGTTGCTGGGCATCGAGCGTCAACCAGTCCGTCAGCGATGTCACCAGCCCTGCCTGCACCAGCCGCGTCCAGGTGCCCTTGCCGGTGCCTGGCATGGCCAGCCCCTGCTTGCCAGTGAGCCAGACGAGGCGGGCGATGAACTGCTCGTGGCAGCCATCGCTGGCTTGCCAGCAACTGTGTGGGCCGTACTGCTGCGCTTCAGGTACAGGCAATGCCTGGCGCTCGACGGCGCGGTGGACCACTTGCTCGAAGCGTGGAATGGTCAGGCCGGCGAGGCTGATCGCAACCTGATCGCCTGGGCGAATGTCGAGTGCCTGCCAGCGAGCAAGGGACCCAAGGCTGACCTGGCTGATCCGGCGATCATCCAATGTGACCGGTTTGAGCCTGAGCAAGGGCGTGACTTTGCCCGTGCGGCCGATCAGAAAGCGCACCTCTCGTACCTCTGCCAGCGCTTGGGCGAAGGGGTATTTCCAGGCGGCGATCCAATAGGGGGCGTTGGCCTGCCAGCGCTCGGCCGGGGGGCGGGAGTCCTGCCGCAGAATCACGCCGTCGGTGGCGAAGGGCAGCGGTGAGCGATACCAGTGCAGGCGCCAGTGGCCAGCCTCCTCGGGGGTGGCGATAGCGGTGCTGAAATGCTGACTGTCGGTGAACCCCCAGGCCGCAAGCTGAGTGAGGCGCTCGCCCTGGTTGTCCGGCCCGTGCGGCCAGTCCCAGACGAACAGGCCGACGCTCGCACCCCGTTCAGGGCCAAGCTGCTTGCGCGCCAGCATCCCGGCCACGGTCCCACGCGCGTTGCTGCTGCCTGCTTGAGCTTGCACGTGCGCTTGCAGGCGCAGGTACAACTCGCCTTGCAGTACGACGTCCCGTGGCTCAGGCAATTGCCCAGTGATATTGCCCAGGTCCTTGATGTGGCGGCTCCAGTCATGCCCTTGCAGGCCATCACCACGGCTGAGCAGCTGTACCAGCCGGCCTTGGCGATAGACCAGTGTAACCGCCACGCCATCGACCTTCGGCTGCACCCACACGCCCTTCTTGCCGGCCATCCAGCGTGCAACGGCAGCTGCGTCGGGGAGCTTTTCGACGCCGGTGTGGGCCACGGGGTGGGCAATGGGGCCGCGTGCGCTGGCCAGCGGGCTTGGGCCTGTGGATGGCTGGCCAAAGCACTGTTGCAGGTGCAGCAGGTGGTGCCGGGCCTGGTCGTAGAGCTCATCGGCCACCAGCGCTTTACCCTGGCGGTGGTAGTTGTCGTCCCAGTTGGCCAGGGTTGCGCGAAGTTGTGCCATTTCGGTTCTGGCTTGCTGGGCACTCCAGTCCGGACAGTGGCCGGCTTGAGCGATGGACGTGTGCAGCAGCAACAGGGCTGCGAGGCGCGGGAACAGTGACATGGCCAGCATCCTTGCGTGGCGGAGTGGAGTGTTCAGGCTAGGCAAGCGGGGCGCAGGTCGGCGGGTTCAGTTGTCAGGTGATGTGTCGCGGGGGTGATGGCATGGGGTACAAAAAAGCCCCTGCCGATCACTCGGCAAGGGCTTCGATTCACCGCGGCAGGCTGATTACAGGCCGGCAGCGTCACGCAGCGACTGGGCGCGGTCGGTGCGTTCCCAGGTGAAGGTGGTGAAGGTGTCGTCGCCGACAGTCTTCTGCTGCGGGGTACGGCCGAAGTGGCCGTAGGCAGCGGTTTCCTGGTACATCGGATGCAGCAGGTCGAGCATCTTGGTGATGGCATACGGGCGCAGGTCGAAGCACTCACGCACCAGCTGGATGATCTTGTCGTCCGAGACCTTGCCGGTACCGAAGGTGTTGATCGAGATGGAGGTCGGCTGGGCTACGCCGATGGCGTAGGACACCTGGATCTCGCAACGTTCGGCCAGGCCGGCGGCGACGATGTTCTTGGCCACGTAACGACCGGCGTAGGCAGCAGAACGGTCGACCTTGGACGGGTCCTTGCCGGAGAACGCGCCACCACCGTGGCGGGCCATGCCGCCATAGGAGTCAACGATGATCTTGCGGCCGGTCAGGCCACAGTCACCTACCGGGCCACCGATGATGAAGTTACCGGTCGGGTTGATGTGGTACTGGGTGTCCTTGTGCAGCAGTTCGGCAGGCAGGGTGTGCTTGACGATCAGCTCCATCACGGCTTCCTGCAGGTCTTTTTGCGAAACCTCAGGGTTGTGCTGGGTCGACAGCACCACCGCGTCGATGCCCACTACCTTACCGTTTTCATAGCGGCAGGTGACCTGGGACTTGGCGTCCGGGCGCAGCCAAGGCAGCAGCCCGGATTTGCGCGCTTCGGCCTGGCGCTCGACCAGGCGGTGCGAGAAGCAGATCGGTGCCGGCATCAGCACGTCGGTTTCGTTGCTGGCGTAGCCGAACATCAGGCCCTGGTCACCGGCGCCCTGGTCTTCCGGCTTGGAGCGGTCCACGCCCTGGGCGATGTCCACCGACTGTTTGCCGATGATGTTCATCACGGCGCAGGTAGCGCCATCGAAGCCGACGTCGGAGCTGTTGTAGCCGATATCGATGATGACTTTGCGCACCAGCTCTTCCAGGTCGACCCAGGCCGACGTGGTGACTTCGCCGGCGATGATGGCGACACCGGTCTTGACCAGGGTTTCACACGCCACGCGGGCGTATTTGTCCTGGGTGATGATGGCATCCAGGACCGCATCCGAAATCTGGTCGGCGATCTTGTCCGGATGCCCTTCGGACACGGACTCGGAGGTGAAAAGGGAGTATTCGCTCATCTCGACGGGTTCCTAAAATTTACCGATGGTGTGTGTCGCCAGCCGTCCGCTGAAAATGGCGGACCTGTATCTGGAAACCGTTACGCAAGCCCACATAGAGGCTGTCCCCCGGGGCCAGCCCGGCAGCGTTGGCCCAACGGGCCAGGTCGTCCTGTTCAAAACCAAGCCAGAGATCGCCGCAGGCTTCCCGCGCCCAACCCTGATCATGGCTGCACAGTTCGGTGACCAGCAGGCTGCCGCCTGCCTTCACTCGTTTGGCCAAAAGGCGCAGGGCCAGGGCCGGGTCGCTGAAATGGTGCAGGACCATGTTCAGCACAACGCAGTCGGCTTCCACATCCGTTGCACCCAGTGCATCGGCCAACTGCAGGTTTACATTATCCAGACGTTCGCGTTCGCAGACCTGGCGCGCCAGCTCGAGCATGGTCGGGCTGTTGTCCATGGCTGTGACGCAGGCAAAGCGCCGGGCCAGGTCGGGCAGGAAACCGCCGTCGCCGGGGCCGACTTCCAGCGCGCTGGCCGTCGGCTGGAAATTCAGTGTGTCGAGCAGCGCCAGCAGGCTTTCGCGGTACTGCGGCAGGCCGGCGATCAGGTCCTGCTGGGCGCGGAACTTTTCTTCCACGCGCAGGAAAAAGTCCTGGCTGGTGGCGGCGCGGCGTTGCTGCACCTGGGCGATGCGCGCCTGCACGTCCAGCGGCAGTGTCAGGTCGTCGACCTCTTCGAGCAGCGCGGTATGCAGGCGGCCGCCCAGCCGTTGGCTGTCGGGCAGGGCCCTGCGGTAGAAAATCGCATTGCCTTCGCGGCGTGTAGCCACCAGCTCGGCCTGGGCCAGAACCTTGAGGTGGTGGCTCATGCCCGACTGCCCGATGTCGAAGATCTGTGCCAGCTCCAGGACGCCGAACGAATCGCTGGCCAGGGCGCGCAGGACATTCAGGCGCAGTTCGTCGCCACTAGCTTTGCACAGGGCTGCCAATGTGTCGCTTCGCTGAGGGATCGGTCGCGTACGCAGGTTCATGACGCGGCAGTCTAGACAGGCATCGTTGCCCTAGCAAGGCCAATATCAAAAAGTTTTGATATTGGCGATGAGCTGCAGGAAATAGAGCCTTGCGCGCTCGGGTCCGCTTTCTCTTGCTGATTAAAGCGTGCCGCTGGCCGCTTAAATGTTTGCCCCCAGCCCCCCAGTGGGGGAAAATGGCCGCCTTTTTCGTTACACCACCTATTCAAGCCCCAGGAGATAAGCGATGCCCAGCCGTCGTGAACGTGCCAACGCCATTCGTGCCCTCAGCATGGATGCCGTGCAAAAGGCCAACAGCGGCCACCCAGGTGCCCCCATGGGCATGGCGGATATCGCCGAAGTGCTTTGGCGCGACTATCTGAAGCACAACCCGAGCAACCCGAGCTTCGCCGACCGTGACCGCTTCGTGCTGTCCAACGGCCACGGCTCGATGCTGATCTATTCGTTGCTGCACCTGACCGGCTACGACGTCACCATTGACGACCTCAAGTCGTTCCGTCAGCTGCATAGCCGTACCCCGGGCCACCCCGAGTTCGGCTACACCCCGGGTGTGGAAACCACCACCGGCCCGCTGGGCCAGGGTTTGGCCAATGCCGTGGGCTTTGCCTTGGCTGAGAAAGTGCTGGGTGCCCAGTTCAACCGTGAAGGCCACAACATCGTCGACCACAACACCTATGTGTTCCTCGGCGACGGCTGCATGATGGAAGGCATCTCCCACGAAGTCGCCTCGCTGGCCGGCACCCTGGGCCTGAACAAGCTGGTCGCCTTCTATGACGACAACGGCATCTCCATCGACGGTGAAGTGGAAGGCTGGTTCACCGACGACACGCCCAAGCGCTTCGAGGCCTACAACTGGCTGGTGATCCGCAACGTCAACGGCCACGACGCCGACGAGATCCGCACAGCTATCGAGACTGCGCGCAAGAGCGACCGTCCGACCCTGATCTGCTGCAAGACCATCATCGGTTTCGGCTCGCCCAACAAACAGGGCAAGGAAGACTGCCACGGTGCTCCGCTGGGCAACGACGAAATCGCCCTGGCCCGCAAGGAACTGAACTGGAACCACGCGCCGTTCGAAGTTCCTGCCGACATCTACGCCGAATGGGACGCCAAAGAAGCAGGCGCCAAGGCTGAAGCCGAGTGGAACAAGCGTTTCGATGCCTATGCCGCCGCCTTCCCGGAGCTGGCCAGCGAACTCAAGCGCCGTCTGAGCGGTGACCTGCCGGCCGACTTCTCCGAAAAGGCCGCTGCCTACATCGCTGAAGTCGCTGCCAAGGGCGAGACCATCGCCAGCCGCAAGGCCAGCCAGAACACCCTGAACGCCTTCGGCCCACTGCTGCCGGAATTCCTTGGCGGCTCGGCCGACCTCGCCGGCTCCAACCTGACCCTGTGGAAGGGTTGCAAGGGTGTGGACGCCAACGACGCCAGCGGCAACTACGTGTTCTACGGCGTGCGCGAATTCGGCATGACCGCGATCATGAACGGCGTCGCCCTGCACGGCGGCCTGGTGCCTTACGGCGCGACGTTCCTGATGTTCATGGAGTACGCCCGTAACGCTGTGCGCATGTCCGCCCTGATGAAACAGCGCGTCATCCATGTGTACACCCACGACTCCATCGGCCTGGGCGAAGACGGCCCGACCCACCAACCGATCGAGCAACTGACCAGCCTGCGCAGCACGCCGAACCTGGACACCTGGCGCCCGGCCGACGCAGTCGAGTCGGCTGTGTCCTGGAAGCACGCCCTGGAGCGCAAGGACGGCCCTTCGGCGCTGATCTTCTCGCGCCAGAACCTGCAGCATCAGGCGCGCGACGCCCAGCAGATCGCCGATATCGCCCGCGGCGGTTACGTGCTCAAGGACTGCGCCGGCGAGCCTGAGCTGATCCTGATCGCCACTGGCTCGGAAGTGGGCCTGGCTGTTCAGGCGTTCGACAAGCTGAGCGAGCAGGGCCGCAAGGTGCGTGTCGTGTCGATGCCGAGCACCAGCGTGTTCGACGCCCAGGATGCGGCCTACAAGCAGTCGGTACTGCCGCTGGAAGTGGGTGCACGTATCGCCATCGAAGCGGCTCACGCCGACTTCTGGTACAAGTACGTCGGCCTCGAAGGCCGTGTCATCGGCATGACCACTTACGGCGAGTCGGCTCCGGCCAGCGCACTGTTCGAAGAGTTCGGCTTCACCCTGGAAAATATCCTGGGTACTGCCGAAGAGCTGCTGGAAGACTGATGTAACCAAGGAGGGCGGTGACGCCCTCCAGGTCGTGTAGGGGAGGGCCTTGCCCTCCATCGCGATGCAAGGCCGCTTCTACAGTTACCGCGCAGACTCGATGCTGGCGAGGTAACTGCAGAAGCGGCCTTGTGCCGCGATGGGCCGCAACGCCGCCCCAACAGCCACCCTGCGTTAGCGAGCCCACCCATGCCTCACCCGCGTCCCTTCAAAGTTGCACTCAACGGTTACGGCCGCATCGGCCGCTGTGTCCTGCGCGCACTGTTTGAGCGTGGGGCAAAGGCGGGCTTCGACATCGTTGCTTTGAACGACCTGGCCGACCAGGCCAGCGTGGAATACCTGACACGCTTCGACTCCACTCACGGCCGATTCCCCGGCGATGTGAAGGTCGACGGCGACTGTCTGCATATCAATGGCGACTGCGTGAAGGTCCTGCGCAGCGCCACCCCCGAGGGCGTCGACTGGGCCGCCCTGGACATCGACCTGGTGCTGGAGTGTTCCGGCGCCTATCACACCCGTGCCGATGGTCAGCGCTTTCTCGATGCCGGCGCGCCGCGGGTGCTGTTTTCGCAGCCCATGGCCAGCGAGGCCGATGTGGATGCAACGGTGGTCTACGGCATCAACCAGGCTTGCCTGACCGGCGCCGAGCGGCTTGTGTCCAACGCCTCCTGTACCACCAACTGTGGCGTGCCGCTGCTGCGGGTGCTGGACCAGGCGTTCGGCATCGAGTACGTGCAGATCACCACCATTCACTCGGCGATGAACGACCAGCCGGTGATCGACGCCTACCATCATGAGGATCTGCGCCGCACGCGCTCGGCTTTCCAGTCGGTGATCCCGGTGTCCACCGGTCTGGCGCGTGGTATCGAGCGCTTGCTGCCGGAACTTGCCGGGCGAATACAGGCCAAAGCGGTACGCGTGCCGACCGTCAACGTGTCGTGCCTTGACATTACCCTGCAGACCGGCCGTGACACCACTGCTGCTGAAGTCAACCGGGTGCTGCGCGAGGCGGCGCTGGATGGCCCGCTCAAAGGCTTGCTGGCTTACACCGAATTGCCCCACGCCAGCTGTGATTTCAACCATGACCCGCATTCGGCGATCGTCGATGCCAGCCAGACACGCGTCTCGGGCCCCCGCCTGGTGAACCTGCTGGCCTGGTTCGACAACGAATGGGGTTTTGCCAACCGTATGCTCGACGTTGCCGAACATTATCTGCACGTCGTCCACCCAACCCGCACCAAACAGCCCTGAAGGACTGCATTCATGACCGTGTTGAAGATGACCGACCTCGACCTGCAAGGTAAACGCGTACTGATCCGCGAAGACCTCAACGTGCCTGTGAAGGACGGTGTGGTAACCAGCGACGCGCGTATCCTGGCTGCGCTGCCGACCATCAAGCTGGCCTTGGAGAAGGGCGCGGCGGTGATGGTCTGCTCGCACCTGGGCCGCCCTACCGAAGGTGAGTTCTCGGCCGAAAACAGCCTCAAACCAGTTGCCGACTACCTGAGCAAGGCCCTGGGCCGCGACGTTGCGCTGGTCGCCGACTACCTCGATGGCATCGAGGTCAAGGCTGGTGACCTGGTGCTGTTCGAGAACGTTCGCTTCAACAAGGGTGAGAAGAAGAACGCCGACGAGCTGGCGCAGAAGTACGCGGCCCTGTGCGACGTTTTCGTCATGGACGCCTTCGGTACCGCTCACCGTGCCGAAGGCTCCACCCATGGCGTGGCCAAGTTCGCCAAGGTCGCTGCGGCTGGCCCGCTGCTGGCCGCCGAGCTGGACGCCCTGGGCAAGGCCCTGAAGGCACCGGCCAAACCCATGGCCGCCATCGTTGCCGGCTCCAAGGTGTCCACCAAACTGGACGTTCTGAACAGCCTGAGCTCGGTTTGCGACCAGTTGATCGTGGGTGGCGGCATCGCCAACACCTTCCTGGCCGCCGCCGGCCACCCGGTGGGCAAGTCGCTGTATGAGCCTGACCTGGTGGAAACCGCCAAGGCCATCGCCGCCAAGGTCAGCGTACCGCTGCCAGTCGACGTGGTGGTGGCCAAGGCGTTTGCCGAGAGCGCCGAGGCCACCGTCAAGGCCATCGCTGACGTGGCTGCTGACGACATGATCCTGGACATCGGGCCGCAGACTGCGGCCAACTTCGCCGAACTGCTGAAATCGTCGAAAACCATCCTGTGGAACGGCCCGGTCGGTGTGTTCGAGTTCGACCAGTTCGGCAACGGCACCCAGGTACTGGCCAAGGCCATCGCCGAAAGCGCCGCATTCTCCATCGCTGGTGGTGGCGATACCCTGGCTGCCATCGACAAATATGGCGTCGGCGCCGAGATCTCCTACATTTCTACCGGTGGCGGTGCATTCCTCGAATTCGTCGAAGGCAAGGTACTGCCGGCGGTGGCGATTCTGGAAGAGCGGGCAAAAGCCTGACAATGGCGGCGCCTGGCAAAGGGAGCGACCTGATGGTCAAGCAATTGCCTGTGATCTTGCTGGCGGGTTTGCTGAGCGCATGCTCCAGCAGCCCGCCCTCGGACAACGATCCGGCGCAGCCGCCCAAAGGCGGGTGCTACCAGTCTGAGTGGCAGGCCGAGACCGTGCCGGTAATCAGCAAGCGCGTGGGCCCGGAAGGCCTGGAAAAGTATGACGAAGACCACCAGCGCAAGGCGCCTGGCTGCCCATGAACCGATGCGCTTCGTCGGTGCAGGCAACCAAGTGACCGTTGTGTGGTCATCTAGAGGATATGCAATGAAAGCGCTGATGGCCTTGATGGCCCTGGCGACACTGGCAGGATGCTCGCTGCTGCAGCCGGCGCAACCCGCCCCGGCAGCCACCTGGACCCGCTGGGTCTGTGACAGCCAGAACGAAGTGCTATGGCGCTTCGCCGATGCACAACAGGATTCGGTCGACGTGCGCCTCGGCGGCGGCGACCAGGTCTACCGGCTCAAGGCCGAGCCCAGTGCCTCGGGTGCGATGTACAGCGATGGTGTGCTGGCCTTCCATACCAAGGGCGAGGAAGGCCTGGTGTACTGGGTGGCAACCAATGATCTGATTGGGCGGGGCTGCAAGGCACCGTGACTGGCCGGGCCGCACGGGTGGCCCACACTACTTGAACAGCAACCGCCCCTGCGGCAGGCTTGCACGAAACAAAACGACGCTTGTCGGGAGAGAGATACACAATGGCACTCATTAGCATGCGCCAGATGCTGGACCACGCCGCCGAGTTCGGTTACGGCGTTCCAGCTTTCAACGTCAACAACCTCGAGCAGATGCGCGCCATCATGGAAGCGGCCGACAAGACCGACTCGCCAGTGATCGTCCAGGCTTCTGCCGGTGCCCGCAAATACGCTGGCGCGCCATTCCTGCGTCACCTGATCCTGGCCGCCATCGAAGAATTCCCGCACATCCCTGTGTGCATGCACCAGGACCACGGCACCAGCCCTGACGTGTGCCAGCGTTCGATCCAGCTGGGCTTCAGCTCGGTCATGATGGACGGCTCGCTGGGTGAAGACGGCAAGACCCCGACCGACTACGAGTACAACGTCCGTGTCACGCAGCAGACTGTCGCCATGGCGCACGCCTGCGGTGTTTCGGTCGAAGGCGAGCTGGGCTGCCTGGGTTCGCTGGAAACCGGCATGGCCGGTGAAGAAGACGGCATCGGCGCCGAAGGCGTGCTGGACCACAGCCAAATGCTCACCGACCCGGAAGAAGCCGCGGATTTCGTCAAGAAAACCCAGGTGGATGCCCTGGCCATCGCCATCGGCACCAGCCACGGCGCCTACAAGTTCACCAAGCCGCCGACCGGTGACGTGCTGGCGATCGACCGCATCAAGGAAATCCACAAGCGCATCCCCAACACTCACCTGGTGATGCACGGTTCTTCCTCGGTACCGCAGGAGTGGCTGGCGATCATCAACCAGTACGGCGGCGACATCAAAGAAACCTACGGCGTACCGGTCGAAGAAATCGTTGAAGGCATCAAGCACGGCGTGCGCAAGGTCAACATCGATACCGACCTGCGTCTGGCTTCCACCGGTGCCATGCGCCGCCTGATGGCGCAGAACCCAAGCGAGTTCGACCCGCGCAAGTTCTTCGGCGAAACCGTCAAAGCCATGCGCGATGTCTGTATCGCTCGTTACGAAGCCTTCGGCACCGCCGGCAATGCCTCGAAGATCAAGCCGATCTCCCTGGAAGGCATGTTCCAGCGTTACCTGAAAGGTGAGTTGGCCGCCAAGGTCAACTGATCACAGGCCGCCACGAAAAAACCCGCAGAAATGCGGGTTTTTTTATGGGCCAATGGCCAGCAAACAACCGTTAGTCGACTACCCTTACATTTAGTCGTTGATAGCGTTCTGATTGCATTGCGCGTTACGCACTCGCGTCTAGAGTGATTAATCGGATCCAAATTGCACGTCGAAGTCGGTCATACAAGAGAAAGCAGCATGGATGGCGCTTACCCTCAACCACCGGATGGCAACTCGGTTCTCCTGGTGGTGGACGATTACCCTGAGAACCTCATAAGCATGCGCGCCTTGCTGGCCCGCACAGATTGGCAGGTGCTGACCGCAGGTTCAGGGATGGAAGCCTTGAGCGCCTTGCTGGAGCACGAAGTCGACCTTGTGCTGCTCGACGTGCAGATGCCGGAAATGGACGGTTTCGAGGTTGCCCGGCTGATGCGTGGCAGCCACCGGACCAAGCTGACTCCGATCATCTTCCTCACCGCCAACGAGCAGTCCGATGCCGCCGTGCTCAAGGGCTATGCCAGCGGTGCGGTGGACTACCTGTTCAAGCCGTTCGACCCGCAGATCCTCAAGCCCAAGGTGCAGGCGCAGCTGGACCAGCAGCGCAACCGGCGCATGCTGCAACGCTTGACGCGCGAACTGGAGGCAGCCAGGGCGTTCAATGCGTCCATCCTGGAAAATGCCGCCGAAGGTATTCTGGTGGTCGACGCTCACGGCAGCATCAGCTTTGCAAACCCGGCGATCTCGCGCTTGCTCGATGCCCCGGTCGAGCAATTGCAGGGCGCGCAGTTGCTTGGGTTGCTGCAACTGCCCAATGCCACCTTATGGAGCGAATCGGATTTTCATCACGCCTACCAGTCGCGGCAGATTTTCCGTATACACGATGCTCACCTGCGCACGTCAGGCGGCCACCTGGTGCCGGTAGCCTTGTCCTGCGCGCCGCTGCCGGCCGATCAGCAGGCGATGGTGGTGACGGTGCTGGACATGTCGGTAGTGCGTAATTTGCACCAGCAGCTCGAATACCAGGCGGTCACCGACCCGCTCACCGGCCTGCTCAACCGCCGAGGGTTCTATCAGGCAGCTGAAAGTGTGCTGCTGCGCAACGAACGCTCGGACAAGACGCAGGCTTTGATGTACATGGACCTGGATGGCTTCAAACGGATCAATGATTCGCTCGGCCACGATGCCGGGGACCGGGTACTGGGTTGGGTTGCCGAGCAGCTCAAGGACTGCCTGGGCAGTGAGGCGCTGCTGGCACGCATGGGCGGAGACGAGTTCACTGCGCTGTTCGATGGCCTGCCGTATCCGGAACAAGCCGGCCGCTTTGCCGAGCAACTGCTCGAGCGTGTGTCCGTTCAGCGGCAGGTGGCCGGCCTGGATGTATCCCTGGGTGTCAGCATCGGTATTGCCACCTACCCGGACTGCGGTGCCACGGTCGAAGGCCTGTTGCGTGCCGCCGATGCGGCGATGTATGCGGCCAAGCAAGCTGGGCGCGGGCAGTACCGTTTCTACGACCAGGAGCTCAATGGCCGGGCGCGTTCACGGTTGATGCTCGAGGACAGCGTGCGCGACGCGGTCGAGTCGCAAGGTTTCAACATGGTGTACCAACCCCAGGTCGCTTTCGCCGACGGGCATCTGCGCGGTTTCGAAGCCCTGCTGCGCTGGCAGCACCCCAGTGTTGGCGATGTACCGCCGGGCTTGTTCATCCCCTTGCTGGAGGAGGCGCGACTGATAACGCGCCTGGCCAGCTGGATCTACCGCCAGGGCGCGGCGCAGCGCCAGGCTTGGTGTGAGCGTTTTGCGCCGGACCTGGTGCTGGGTATCAGCCTGAGCCGCGCTCAGTTCGCCATGCCTGGGTTGGTCGATGAGTTGCAGCGGGTGATAGAGGATTACCAGCTCAACCCGGCGCAGCTGGAAGTGGAAGTCGCCGAGACCTCACTGATGTACAACATCGACGCGGCGATCAAGCAGATCCACCGCCTGCGCGAGTTGGGCGTGCGCGTGGCGCTGGACGACTTTGGTGCTGGCGACTGCTCCCTGCGCATGCTGCGCGACCTGCCTATCGACACCTTGAAGTTGGACCGCCACCTGGTGGCGCGCCTGCCCGATTCGGCGGCGGATGCCGCCCTGGTGCGCAGCGTCATCGGCCTGTGCGCCGATTACAACGTCACGGTCATCGCCGAGGGCGTGGAAACAGCGGCCCAGGCCACTTGGCTCAAGGCAAACGGTTGCGCCTACGTGCAGGGCTTTCTTGTCGCTCGCCCGATGACCGCCGCCGATGCCAGCGGCTTCCCGGCAATTTTTCCCTGGCCGGGGTCCTGATTGGCTAGAATCGTCATTCGTTACGCCGAATGCCATGCCATGACCGTCTTACGCTATTTGCAAGCTTACCCGCCGCACCTGCAGGAGCAGGTGCAGCTGATGATCGACAGCGACCGCCTGGGTGACTACCTGCAGCGCCGCTATCCCGGTCGCCATGACGTGCAGAGCGACAAGGCGCTGTACGGCTACGCCCAGGCATTGCGCCAGCAGTACCTGCGCAGTGCGCCCAGCCTGGACAAGGTATTGTTCGACAACCGTCTGGACCTCACCCACCGTGCGCTCGGGCTCAATACTGCGGTATCGCGGGTGCAGGGGGGCAAGCTCAAGGCGAAGAAGGAAATCCGCATCGCCTCGCTGTTCAAGGAGGCCGCGCCGCAGTTCCTGCGCATGATCGTGGTACACGAGCTGGCGCACCTGCGCGAGCGTGACCACAGCAAAGCCTTCTATCAGCTTTGTCAGCATATGGAGCCGGACTACCACCAACTGGAATTCGACCTGCGCGTCTACCTGACCTATCGGGAGCTGCCGGGTAACCTGTAAGGATCACGCAGCATGGATGTGAGCAAGACCAAGAGCAGTTTCTATCGCCGCCTGTACGTGGCCTGGCTGATCGACAGCCAGACCGCTACCAGCGTGCCCGCCTTGATGGAAGCCACCGGCATGCCGCGCCGCACCGCGCAGGACACCATCGCTGCGCTGGCCGACCTGGACATTGTCTGCGAGTTCGAGCAGCAGGACGGGGCGCGCAACCACGCCGGGCATTATCGTATCCGTGACTGGGGAGCGATCGACAAGCAGTGGATCATCCGCCACCTACGCCAGATCAGGGAAGTGCTCGGCTACCCGTAAGTCTGTGAGTCTATGTGCCTCGGCCAAATTAGAGGCTAATTGACACTATTGGCCGCTGCCCTGTACGGCGGCTTTGTGTAGTCTCTCTACCAGCGTTATCGAAGACCGCCATCAACAGCCTGTGCCCCCTATTGCAAAAGGACTTGAGCATGCGGCCACTGTTTTGCGTTCTGGGAGTGTTGGCCGTAATGCTGGCGGCGCCAGCCCTGGGCCAGGCCAAACTGCGGCTGGTGGCCGATACCTGGCCGCCGTTCACCGATGCCGGTATGCCCGGTGGTGGCCTTGCCACCAGTATCGTCACCACGGCGCTGGCGCGTGCAGGTTACCCCAGCGAGTACGAGGAAGTACCGTGGGCGCGGGCGCTGCTCGGGGTGAGCGAAGGCCGCTACGACGTACTGATCAATGCCTGGTACAACGATTCGCGCACCCGCATCGGCCAGTTTTCCAAGGCCTACCTGACCAACCGCATCCGTTTGCTCAAGCGCAAGGGTGACAGCTTCCGTTACAGCCGCCTGGCCGATCTGTACCCCTACAGCATTGCCGTGGTGCGTGATTATGCCTACTCACCGGCATTCGATAGCGACACCCGCTTGCACAAGGTGCCGGTACGCAACTTTTCCTCCGCCGTGCGCATGCTGGCTGCTGGGCGGGTAAACCTGGCGGTGGAAGATGAGTTCGTGGCGCGCTACAACCTGCAGCGCGAACCGGAGTCGGTGCGCAATGTGGTGGTGTTGGTCGAACCCGCGCTGGGCGAGAACACCCTGCATATCCTGGTCAGCCTCAAGCACCCGGAGCATCGGCAGATCGTCGAGCGATTCGAGCGCAGCATCGAAGCGATGAAGGCAGACGGCAGCTATGCACGGCTTCTGCGCCAGCATGGCTTTTGATCTGCGGCGCAGGCAAGAACGATCAGGCCGGTGAGCTCTCTTTGATCAAGTGCGCTGCCAAGGTGCGCAACGGCCCCAACTGCCGGCAGATCAGCGCCAATTGGGTTTGCACCAATCGTTGATGTTCATCCAGTTCTTCGGGCATCTGCTCCAGCGTATTGGCCAAGGCTTCCTCTGCATCGCTGTGGATCGCCACGGGTAACCGCGCCGCCAGGCCGTTGGCGATTTCGTCGAGGCTGGCGGCCAATGCCTGCCCCGCGCCCTCGATCAGCTGCTCATGGACTTCTGCCGGTAGCGCCGTATCACGGTGCGCCCCCAGCCCTGAGAGGTAGCTGAGCAAGGTGTGCGACAGCACCAGGAAGCGGAAGCCCACATCGGCCTCCTTACGGAAGTGCCCCGGCTCCATGAGCATGTTGGCCAGTGTGGTGGACAGCGCTGCGTCGGCGTTGTGTGCGTTGCGCCGGGCCAGACGGTAGGCCAGGTCATCGCGCTTGCCGTGGGCATACTGCTGCATGATTTGACGCAGGTACACACTGGCGCAGGCCAGGGTGTTGGCCAGCGCCTTGTTCAGGCGCCGGCCCTGCCAGTCGGGGAGGAACAGGAACACCGCGACGATGGCGATCAGGCTACCGACCAAGGTATCGAACAGCCGTGGCAGGAACAGGCCGTAGCCATCGCCGATCTGGTTGAAGCAGAACAGGATCATCAGCGTGATCGCCGCCGTGGCCAGGGTGTAGCGGGTGGTCCGGTTGACGAAGAACACCACCCCGGCCACCACTGCGAACGCCGATTGGATCAGCTGATTCGGGAACAGGTCGAACAGCGCCCAGCCAACGGTCAGGCCGATGGCTGTGCCGAAGATCCGCTGCACGAGCTTGCGCCGGGTCGCGCCATAGTTGGGCTGGCAGACGAACAGGGTGGTGAGGATGATCCAGTAGCCTTGGGTCGGGTGGATCAAGTGCACCATGCCGTAGCCCACCGACAGCGCCAACGACAGGCGCAGGGCATGGCGGAACAGCAGTGAGGTCGGTGTGAGCTGGGTGCGCAATCGCTTCCACACATCCTTGAGGTTGCGTGGCGAACGGTCGAGCAGGCTGCTGTCGCTGGCGTCGGCCAGGCTGTCCGGGTTGCTGGCGGCGCCAAGCAGGCGGTCCAGCGTGGCCAGGTTTGCCGCCAGGGCGCGTAGTGAGCGCAACAGCCCGCGCCAGGCGGGATTGTTCTGGTTGCGCAGGTGCTCCAGCGAGGCGTTGAGGTCATCGAGGGCCTCGGCGAAGCCGGTGGCCAGAACGAACGGCTGGCGCAGCCGGATCGAGCGTGCCAGTTCCTGGCAGGACGCCCCTTGTTTGCGCAGCAGGCGCTGGCAGCGGAACATCACGTCGCTGTGGAAGAACGCCTCGGTCAGGGCGTTGTAAGGGTAGTGCGAGGCGCTCACCCGTTCGTGGATGTCCTGGGCCAGGAAGTACAGCTTCAGGTAGCGGCTGACCTTGGAGTTGGGTTGGCTGTTGCCGACCCGGTGCAGAATGATCTCCTTGGCGGCGTTCAGCGCGGCGACCACCTTGCCGTTTTGCCGGGCCAATGCCAGGCGCTGGGCTTCGACATCGAGTGTGCGAATCGGCTCGAACAAGCTGGCCTTGAGCTTGAGGTAGGTGCCCAGTTCGAAGAACAGTTTGGCCAGGCTCTGCTGTACCGGTTGGTTGGAGAACAGTGCCTGCCACAGTACCGAGAGCAAGCCATACCAGGCGGCACCGGCCACCAGCAGCATCGGTTCATGCCAGAAGTCGCTGACTTCGCCGCCGCGCTGGTCCACGCCGATCATGGTGTACACCGATAGAATCAGCGTTGCCGACGCAATCGCTCCGTAGCGTTCACCCAGTGCGCCAAGCATGGTCAGGGAGAAGGCGGCCAACGCCATGGAGATGGCGAAGATCCAGGGGTAGGGGAACAGCAGTTCCACCGAAATTGCAGCGATGGCGAAACACACCAGGGTGACGAGCAACGCGCTGAGGCGGCCTTGCCAGCTATCGTCGGTCTCGGCCAGCGCGCTGGCGATGATGCCGAGGAACAACGGGATGAGCAGGCTCATCTCGTTCTGGTACCAGCACCAGGCCATGCTGCCGGTGAGGGCGATGGTCACCCGGATGGCGTAGCTGAATTTGTCTTGACCCCACAGGCGACGCAATGACTGACGGAATGAACTCGATGACATGATGGCCTGCTGGCAGTGATCGAATGAATGCATTACGGCACGGACCAGCAAGAAGCGTTCCGTGCTGCTGAATGGATTCTACTCTACACGAACTGTGCTGCAGCGTTGGCTGATGCCCATGCCCATTGGAAATTGAAACCGCCCAGATGGCCGGTGACATCCAGCACCTCGCCAATGAAATAGAGGTTGGGGGATTTCAGCGATTCCATGGTTTTCGACGACACCTCGCGGGTATCGACGCCGCCCAAGGTGACTTCGGCGGTGCGATAGCCTTCGGTGCCTGCCGGTACCAGCTGCCAGGCGGCCAGTTTGTCGGCGATCTGCGCCAGCTCCGCCGGGGTGTACTGCTTCATGGGTTTTGATTCGAACCACTGTTCGGCCAGTAGGTTCGCCAGCTTGCGGGTGAACACCTCGCCCAAGACGGTCTTGAGTTCCGCGTTGGCGCGCTCGGCCTGCTGCTGTTGCAGCCAGATGAGCGCATCACGGTCGGGCAGCAGGTTGATTTCAACGGTGTCGCCGGCCTTCCAGAACGAGGAAATCTGCAGGATCGCCGGGCCGCTGAGGCCGCGGTGGGTGAACAACAGGTTCTCGCGGAAGCGGGTGCCGTTGCAGCTGGCTGTGCAATCGAGCGAGGTGCCCGACAGTTCGGTGCACAATGCCTTGAGTTGAGGCTCGGTGATGGTGAACGGCACCAGGCCTGCGCGGGTCGGCAGCAAGGTATGGCCGAACTGGCGGGCTACCTGATAGCCGAAGCCGGTCGCGCCCAGCGTTGGAATCGACAGGCCGCCGGTGGCGATCACCAGCGATTGGCAGGCGAACTGGCCGGCGCTGGTTTGCAGGAGATAGCCGCTTTCGGTCTTCTCGATCTGCTCGATGCTGGTGTTCATGCGCAGCTCGGCACCGGCTTCGTCGCATTCGGCCAGCAACATGTCGAGGATGTCGCTGGCCTTGTTGTCACAGAACAGCTGGCCGAGCTTCTTCTCGTGGTAGGGCACGCCATGCTTGGCCACCAGCTCGATGAAGTCCCATTGGGTGTAGCGGGCCAGGGCCGACTTGCAGAAATGTGCGTTCTGCGAAAGGAAGTTGGCCGGCTCGGTGTACATATTGGTGAAGTTGCAACGCCCGCCACCCGACATGAGGATCTTCTTGCCGGGCTTGTTGGCATGGTCGAGCAGCAGCACCCGGCGGCCACGGCGGGCGCTGAGCTGGGCGCACATCAGGCCGGCGGCGCCGGCGCCGAGGATGATCACGTCGGTGGTGTGCACGGTGTTACCTCATTGCTGGTTCGGGGCCGCTGCGCGGCCATTGCAGGCAAGCCAGCAGCCACGGATATTGCACAATGCCTGAGGCCTGTGGTGGTCCTGTGGGAACTGGCTTGCCGGCGATGGGCTGCAAAGCAGCCCCAAAAGATGTCAGAGAATGCGGACTTTCAGGGCGCGGCCCTTGATCTTGCCGCTGTTCAGCCGCTGCATCGCCTGCTTGGCCAAGGCCCGCTCCACGGCCACGAAGGCCTGGAAGTCAAAGATGGCGATCTTGCCCACCTGCTTGCCCGGGATGCCGGCATCACCGGTCAGCGCACCCAGGATGTCACCCGGGCGCAGCTTGTCCTTGCGGCCTGCGGCGATACACAACGTGGTCATGACCGGCAACAGCGGTTCGCCACCTTTGTTCTTCAAGCTGTCCAGCTGGTCCCAGCGCAGCGGGCTCTTTTGCAGTGCCTCGATGGCCTGGGCGCGATGGCCTTCGGCCGGTGCCACCAGGCTCACGGCAATGCCTTTCTCGCCCGCGCGACCGGTACGGCCGACGCGGTGCACGTGGATTTCGGCATCGCGCGCCAGCTCCACGTTGATGACCATGTCCAGGCCATCGATATCCAGACCGCGTGCAGCCACATCGGTGGCTACCAGCACCGAAGTGCTGCGGTTGGCGAACATCGTCAGCACTTGGTCACGGTCGCGCTGCTCGAGGTCGCCGTGCAGGGCCTGGGCCACGATGCCTTTGGCGGTGAGGTGGGCGACCACGTCTTCGCACTGCTGCTTGGTGAAGCAGAATGCCACGCAAGACTGCGGGCGGTAGTGGCCGAGCACACGGGTGACGGCCTCCAGACGCTGTTGCGGGTCGATCTCGATGAAGCGCTGTTCGATCTGGTTGTCGGTGTGCAGGCTCTCGACCTTGACCTGCTGCGGCTTGCGCATGAAGTCGGCGGCCAATTGCTCGATACCGGCCGGGTAAGTGGCGGAGAACAGCAGGGTCTGGCGGCGCGACGGGGTCTTGCCGATGATGCTGGCGATGGCGTCGAAAAAGCCCATGTCGAGCATACGGTCGGCTTCGTCCAGCACCAGGGTATTGAGCCCGTCGAGCACCAGGGTACCCTTGTCCAGGTGCTGCTGGATGCGCCCTGGGGTGCCGACGATGATGTGCGCGCCATGCTCCAGCGAAGCGATCTGCGGGCCCAGCGACACCCCACCGCACAGGGTGAGGATCTTGATGTTGTCTTCAGCGCGGGCCAGGCGGCGCAGCTCTTTGGCAACCTGATCGGCAAGCTCGCGGGTGGGGCACAGAACCAGTGCCTGGCAACCGAAGTAACGCGGGTTGATCGGGTTGAGCAGGCCGATGCCGAAGGCAGCGGTCTTGCCGCTGCCGGTCTTGGCCTGGGCAATCAGGTCCTGGCCTCTGAGGATGACGGGCAGGCTCTGGGCCTGGATCGGTGTCATCGCGGCATAGCCGAGGGCGTCCAGGTTGGCCAGCATGGCGGCGGACAGCGGCAAGGTGGCAAAAGCGGTGGTTTCGGTGGTCACGAGGCGGGCCTGCGTTGCGAAGCGAAAAATGCCACGCAGTCTACCAGCCTCATGGCCATTCGCCCTAAGACTCCATGTGCTGTTCCGGACGACGGGCACGCCTTCCGTCCGTCGGCGACAGCTGCAGAAAGATCGCCGCCGCCAGCATGGCCATGATACCGATGGTCACGAAGGTCAGCTGGAAGGCGCCCAAGGTGGTGTCCACGCCATCGGCATTGCCAGCTGCGGTGAAACCGCCAAGCAGTGCGCCTGCGCAGGCTACGCCCAGGCTCAGCGACAGCTGCGCGACCACCGATAGCAGGCTGTTGCCGCTGCTGGCGCTGGCATCGTCGAGGTCGATCAGGGTTACCGTGTTCATGGCGGTGAACTGCATGGAGTTCACCGCGCCCAGCAGGGCCAGTTGCACCAGCAGTACGGCATACGGGGTTTGCCCGTCGACCAGCCCCAGGCTGGCCAGCAGCAGGCCGAGCAGCACGGTGTTGCCGGTGAGGACGATCCGGTAGCCGAGCCGCTCGATCAGCGGCCGGGCAACGGACTTGGCGACCATCGCGGCCGCCGCCAGCGGGATCATGCTCATGCCGGCCTGCGCTGGCGAATAGCCCAGCGCCACCTGCAACAGTAACGGCACCAGGAACGGCAGGGCGCCGCTGCCCAGGCGGGCGAACAGGTTGCCCAGAATACCGATGGCGAAGGTGCGCACCCGGAACAGGCTGGGCGAGAACAGCGGTTCGGGATCGCGCCCGGCGCGCAGCCAGTAAGCCGCCAGGCATGCCATGCCGGCGAACAACAGCAGCATCACCCGCAGGTGCGGCAGGTGCAGCTCGCCCAGGCCTTCCATGGCGATGGTGATCAGCACCATCGCGGCGCCGAACAGCAGGAAGCCCGGCGTGTCGAAACGGGTCCGTTCGGCGCCGCGCAGGTCGGGGATGAACTTCCACACGGCGTAGCAGCCGATCAGGCCGACCGGCAGGTTGAGCAGGAAGATCCAGTGCCAGCTGAGAATTTCCACCAGCCAGCCGCCAACCGTCGGGCCCAGCAGCGGCCCCAGCAGGCCGGGGATGGTGATGAAACTCATGATGCGCACCAACTCGGTGCGCGGGTAGGCGCGCAGCACCACCAGCCGCCCGACCGGCAGCATCAGGGCGCCGCCCAGGCCCTGCACCACACGGGCAAAGATCAGGAAACCGAGGCTATTAGCGGCGGCGCACAGCAGCGAGCCGAAGCTGAACAGCAGGATGGCACTGAAGAAGATGCGCTTGGTGCCGAAGCGGTCGGCGATCCAGCCCGAGGCGGGGATCAGCAGGGCCACGGTGAGCATGTAGGCGATGATCACACCCTGCATGCGCAGCGGGTCTTCGGCCAGCGAGCGGGCCATGGCTGGGAGCGCGGTGTTGAGGATGGTGCCGTCCAGGGACTGCATGAAGAAAGCGATGGCCACCACCCAAGGGATCCAGCGGGCGGTGGTGGGGTCCAACGGGGTGCGTTCGGGCATTTTATCCTCAAATCATGGGCTGGACAGGCACGGGCAGTTTCATGTGGAGGGGGAAAGCCGGTGCGTTATCTCAGAGACCTGCCGAGTTCCTGCGGATTCAACCGCTTGATGCAGAGCCAGATATTTGACGGTCCTATCACTTTTACCAGTTGAGCATTCGACGATACAGGGTGATTGTAGAGGGAGGCGTGACGGCATGCAGGTTTCTCGCCTCACGATTGCTGTGGGTCGAGGTGGGCCTTACCTGGGCGAGGAAGCAGGAAATGCTGTTTTTCTACGAAAAAGGATGTTTGGCCATGCTGATGGATGCCGCAGGGGCTGAACGCCTGATGCGGTCTGGTCGGCTACCGCTGGTCCTGGGCCAGGCTGATTGTAGGCGATTGATAGCGACTGACGTCTCTTCATCGGTGCTCAGGGCGATCACTGGCAGCACAGGCGATCACGCGCTTTGTTACGACGCGTACGGCTGCGACGGTGTGCCTGGAAGGGCCAAACTTAGTTTGGGTTTCAATGGTGAACTTTACCTTCCGCGGCAGACGGTGTATGCGCTGGGCAATGGCGAGCGTTTTTACAGTCCCAGACTCCGGCGCTTCTGCTCTCCTGATAAGTCTGGCCCCTTTACATCGGCGGGTATTAATGATTATGCCTATTGTCGAGGAGATCCCGTCAACTTTATCGACCCGAGCGGGCGTGCTGGCATTCCTACTCTTCAATTTTTGGCAGGTCGGGAAGTGGGGCGCAGGTCCCTTGTAGACTTCTTTAGTAGGGAGACGCTCGCGCATAATGGAATAATTAGCTACAGCCGGGCGGCAGAGGTTCTAGCGCCGCAGTCGATGGCTGGGCTGGACGATGGGATTGGAATAAATCGAATGGTGCAGGATACTGCTGCTTACGACCCGAAGGGTTTTGCCAAGTATATGAAGAGCTATCTTCCAATGACGGATAAGGTATCAGCCACAGCTGTGAGAGATGTCATTAACTCCGTCGAGAGAGGGTTGGACTCTCAACACATTCAAATCTCACAGACTTTACCTCCGTCAGCACGGGGTGCTCCAAAAATCAACATTAGTTATACGGGTATGACGGAGGTGCATGCAGTCAGGCTAAAAGCGGCTCTTGAGCCGTACGAGAGTCGTATTAGCCAACCTAAACTGCCCGTTAGAAATTATCAGCCCATTCCGGTCCGGAAGTCTGTTGAAGTCATGGCCTTGTGGAATGAAACCAACAGTATTCGAAGCACGTAGGGGTTCGATAATAGGGCTGGGTAGCATTGACATGGTTCCCTAGCACAGGGTATCCGTAGCATGCTCTGCATTATACTCCTCTTCACAGTCTGGTCAGGCCTGCGAAGAGGTTGGTATTGCCCTCCTATAGTGTCAATGTCAGGCCTTTGACCAGTGCCCCGGGCAAATGACTCGACCCAGTGCTGCGTTGTCCATAGGTGCTGGTCGACAGGATCATTTCCCGCTCACAGGTCAGGTCTTCCAGCTGGCTCCCCAGCAAGTTGTACAGGCTGTCATCGAAACGCATGGTGCTTACCGGCCCCTGGATCTGACCGTTTTCCACCCAGAAGGTCGCGAAGCGGGTGAGCCCGGTCATGCGCGCTGCCGGCAGGTCCGAGTAGTTCAGGTACCACAGGTTGCTGATGTACAGGCCAGTACCCAACCGCGCCAGGATGTCTGCGTTGGCAAGATTTCCCGCTGCCAGGCTGAGGGCGCAGGGCGATTCGTAGCTGTCTGCGCCATTGGCCAGCAACTCGAACTCAGCAGCGCTGCGGGCACTGATCAGCCGTTGCTGCGCCTGTCCTTGCTGAATCAACGGCACATCCAGGCGCGGTGAGCCTTCATCGGAAAACGCCGGGCTCAACGAACCGCTGACTTGCTCGGAGAAGCTCACCAGCGGGCTAAGCCGCGCATCGCCGTTGTACAGGCGCTGCAAGGCACTGTTGCCAGTCGCCAGGGCCTGCGCGGAAAAACCGCCCCAACACAGCATGCCGGCGATCTCGTCCATCGCTGCCGGCGCCAGGAAAGCGCGGTAGCTGCCGGGCTTGAGGGTGACCGCCGGGCGCCCGAGAAAGCCCAACTGCTCCCGCGCCTGGCGCAGGCGTGCGCTGAAGTCGTCGGCGCTCCACAGCTGGCCGGCATAGTTGGCCTTCACCGCCTCGCCGTTTGAGTGGAACAGGCTCCAATCGAAGTTGAAGCTGTTGGCCTGGTGCCAGCCGAAGGCGCCGAACGAGCTGGCGAAGCCTCGGCAGATCGGCCCCGCGGCGTATATACCGACCAGGTCGAGGTCACCGGCTTCATGCTCCAGCAGCGCCAGCACTTCGCTCAGGTCTGGCAGCGCCTGCGCTTGTTGGCTGTGGCTGTGCCAGGCGCTCTCGTCCAGGCGCAGGTAAGGGTCGACGGCGAGCAGTGGCAGTGTCTGGCGCAGCTGCTGCAGCGCATCCGCCAGGCGTTGGCGATCCAGCTGCGCATCGCCGCTCAAGGTCACTTGCTGTTCGGCCTGGCGGCCATCGCGGATCAGCCGCAGTTGCGCGCTGGCCTGGCTTACTTCGCCGGCCTGGCGGACCTTGGCGTGGTTGAAGCGCACGAATTGCGACTGCTCGGCGCTGTAGCTCAGGGTGAACTGCTCGCCCGCGTGCAGGCCGGCGCGTACGTCCCCGACCAGGGTTTCGAAAGCCTGTTTCATCACGCGTCTCCTCCGAATACGTCGATCTGGCGGAACACGCAGGCCGGCGAGGCGTGCCCTACGCGCACCACCTGGTTGGGTTCGCCCTTGCCGCAGTTGGGCGTGCCCAGCACCTGGAAGGTGCTGCGGTCGCCGACTGCCGACAGGTTGCGCCAGAACTGCGCAGAGATGCCGCGGTAATTCGGGTTCTTGACGATGCCCTTGAGCTGGCCGTTCTCGATCAGTTGGCCCCATTCGCAGCCGAACTGGAACTTGTTGCGCGCATCGTCGATGGACCAGGAACGGTTGGTACGCATCAGGATGCCGTGCTCGATGCCTCCGATCAGTTGCTCGAGAGACTGGTCGCCCGGCTCGATGTTGAGGTTGGCCATGCGGTCGATGGGTGCCCGGTTCCAGCCGCAGGCGCGGCTGTTGGCCACGCCGTCCAGGCCGGAGCGGAACTGCGACAGCGCCCCGCCCAGCGGGCGCAGCAGCAGGCCGTCGCGGATCAGGAACTGCTTGCTGGCGGCACTGCCGTCGTCATCGAAGCTGTAACTGGCCAGCTCTTCGCCGATGGTTGGGTCGAAGGTCACGTTGAGCAGGCTGGAACCGTACTGCAGGTGGCCGAAATCGCTGGCGTTGACGAAGCTGGTGCCGGCGTAGTTGCGCTCGTCACCGAGAATGCGGTCCATCTCCAGTGGGTGGCCAATGGATTCGTGGATCTGCAGCATCATCTGGTCGGGCATCAATAGCAGGTCGCGCGGGCCGCTGGGGGTGTTCGGTGCCAGCAGCAATTGCAGTGCCTCGTCGGCTACCCGGCTGGCCGCGCCGACCAGGCCACAGCGCTCGATGATTTCGAAACCACCCTGCTGGCCGAAGTTGTCACGGCCAAGGCTGCGGCTTTGGCTGTCCTGGCCATCGCTGGCCGTTACGCCAAGGCCTGGGAACAGAAAACGTTGGGCATGGCGCAGTTCGGCGCCGGCGGAGTTGAGGTAGGTTTGCTCGACCAGGCTCAAGCCCAGGCTGGCCTGCCAGTCCACCAGGCGGCTGTCCTTGGGCACGCTGGCCGATTCGGCGGCGAGCAGGCCCAGGCAATCGGCAAGGCTGGGGACGGGCTGGTCGAAGTTGGGCGAGACATGATCGTGGCGTGCGCTGGCCACGGGCTGGTCGCGCAGGTCCAGCAGGCTGTGCCGGTCGATCTGCCGGGCCAGCGTCTCGGCTTGCTCCAGGGCGCGCTGCAGCCCAGCCTGGGACAGGTCGGCAGTCGCCGCATAGGCCTCCACGCCATTGATCCGCACGCTGAGCATGGCGCCTTCGTCCAGGCTGAAGCATGGCGGTTCGGCGACATTGCGGCGAACCGACAGCGCTTGGTGCGACTGTTTTACATGGCGTAGGGAAAACAACTCGGCCGTACTGCGCAGCGCAGCAAAGCGCTGGCGCAGCAGGGCGCTGGAATCGAACATGCGCAAGCCTCCGTGTACACGGTGGCTCCTCCTTAGAACCACTCGTCCTGCATGCCGAGGCAAGTGTTGTCGCGCGCCTCGAGCAATGCCAGCTCATTATGGCAGCCTGGTACTTCCCAAGTCAGGAAATAACGGGCTGCCTGCAGTTTGCCCAGGTAGAAGTCGCGGTCTGCGGCATTGCCCTTGAGCAGGCCAAGTTCGGCATGGATCGCTTGCTCCAGCCAGCGCCAGCCGATCACGCAATGGCCAAAGGCCTTGAGGTACAGCGCCGAGTTGGCAAGGGCGTCGGCAATCTGGCCTTGGGCAAGATCACCCAGCAGGGCAAGGGTCACGGCTTGCAGGCGACTGACCAGTTGCTCGAGGGGTTGGCGCAAGGTATCAAGATTGGGGTGGTGGCTGGCGCGCTCCGCGGTGCTGGCGATCAACCGAATCAGCTGCTTGAGGCCGGCGCCATTGTTTTGCGCCAGCTTGCGACCGAGCAGGTCTAGCGACTGGATGCCCTCGGTGCCTTCGTGGATCGGGTTCAGGCGGTTGTCCCGGTAGTACTGTTCCACCGGGTATTCGCGGGTGTAGCCGTGGCCACCGAGGATCTGAATCGCCAGTTCGTTGGCCTTGAGGCAGAAGGTCGATGGCCAGGACTTGACGATCGGGGTCAGCAGGTCGAGCAGTTGCTGGGCTTGAGCGCGGCCGTTTTCGTCGCTGGCGGTGTGGGTGTCGTCGAACAGCCGCGCGGCGTACAGGCCCAGGTCGAAGGCACCTTCCACGTAGGCCTTCTGCGCCAGCAGCATGCGCTTGACGTCGGTGTGGCTGATGATTGGAACCGCAGCGCTTCGAGGATCCTTGTTATCCGGCAACCGACCCTGGGGCCGTTGGCGCGCGTATTCCAACGAGTACAGGTAGCCGGCGTAACCGAGCATGACCGCGCCCATGCCGACACCGATACGTGCCTCGTTCATCATCTGGAACATGCAGGCCAGGCCCTGGTGCGGCTGGCCCACCAGATAGCCGACACACTGCCCGTTATCGCCGAAGTTCAGCGCGGTGGACGTGGTGCCGCGCCAGCCCATCTTGTGGAACAACCCGGCCAGCAGCACGTCGTTGCGTTCGCCACGGCTGCCGTCCTGATTGACCAGGAATTTCGGGACGATGAACAGCGAAATGCCTTTCACCCCGGCTGGTGCATCCGGCAGCTTGGCCAGGACCATGTGCACGATGTTTTCCGACAGTTCGTGGTCGCCGCCGGAAATGAAGATCTTGTTGCCTTTGATCCGGTAGCTGCCATCGCCGGCAGGTTCGGCACGGGTGCGGATATCGGCCAGCGACGAGCCGGCGTGGGGTTCGGTCAGCGCCATGGTGCCGAAGTAGCGCCCCTCGATCATCGGCTGCAGGAACAGACGTTTCTGCTCATCGCTGCCGAAGCTTTCGATCAGGTTGGCCGCGCCCATGGTCAGGAACGGGTAGGCCGTGGTGCCGGCGTTGGCGGCCTGGAAGTGGGCAAAGCAGGCTTGCGAGACCAGGCTGGGCAACTGCATGCCGCCGACTTCGAAGTCGCGGTTGGCATTGAGGAAGCCTGCTTCGAGGAAGGCATCGACCGCCGGTTTCACCTCGGGGATCAGTTCGGCGCGGCCATCCACATAGCGCGGCTCGTTTTCATCGGCCTTGCGGTTGTGCGGGGCGAAGTACTTTTCGGCGATGGTGCGCGCGGTGGTCAGCGCGGCGTCGAACGTTTCGCGGCTGTGCTCGGCGAAGCGCGGGCGCTGGGTCAGGGCTTCAGCGTCGAGCACCTCAAAGAGTTCAAAGGCGAGGTTGCGGGGGCTGAGCAGGGTCTCGGGCATGGTGGCGATCCTGAGGCGGGATGCTGCGAGTGTAGGGAATCGGCTGGTGAGGGGGGAGATTGATAAGTTTGGGTGATATGGGTTCAAAACGAGGAATGGGGCGCATGTTTGGCGTGCGTATGGAGCATTTCAACGTTATACGCCGAGAGAAATTTACCACCACATTCCTCTGTTTCGAGACAGGCAAAAAAAGGAGAGCCGAAGCTCTCCTTTTCGTTACCTCAGCCTGTTCAACCAATGGTCATCAAGCTGGCATTACCCCCCGCTGCAGCGGTATTCACACTCACCGCCCGCTCGATCACCAGCCGCTCCAGGGCAATCTGATGGTCGCCGCTGGACAAGCCGTGCACGCCGACGATCGCACCGGCGCGCTTGGCCACTTGCTGGCACACGCCACGCAGTTGGTCGGAGTCGCCGTGATGGATCACCGCGTCGAACGCCACCTCATCCTTGTTCCAGTCCGCCACCAGCTTGACCTTGGCCTGCAGCTCTTTTGGCAGGCGACCGCGCAGGGCTTTGCCTGGCTCGCCATCCACCCAGACTGCCGAGCTACCCACCGCCAGGACTGCAGCGAACTGTGCCAGCAGGTCGGCTTCGTTGTCTGCCAGGCACAGCACGTGCTCTCGCGGCAGGATGGTGTAGGTGTTGCGCTCGCCGGTCGGGCCTGGCAGCAGGCGGGCGATGCCGCTCTGCGACTGGCTGGCGAACTGGTCGCACAGCGTGGCCAGCTCCGCTTGCTGGTTATTCTGGGCCCAGGCTTTGAGGCTGTGCAGCGGCTTGATCAGCTGTTCGTGCAGGGTGCGGTCCGGTTTGCCTTCGCCGTCCTGTTGCTGGAAGTGCCGGCCGATGGCGTCGGTCGGGCGGGTCGACAGCAGGCGGTACAGGTACAGAGGGCCACCCGCTTTCGGGCCGGTACCGGACAGGCCTTCACCACCGAACGGCTGCACGCCCACCACCGCACCCACGATGTTGCGGTTGACGTACATGTTGCCGGCGTTGGCGTTCTCCACCACCTTGGCGATGGTCTCGTCGATGCGGGTATGCACGCCGAGGGTCAGGCCGTAGCCGGAGTTGTTGATCTGCTCGATCAACTGGTCGAGGTTGCGGCGGTTGTAACGCACCACGTGCAGTACTGGGCCGAAGATCTCGCGCTTGAGCTCATCGAAGCTCTCCAGCTCGATCAGGGTCGGCATCACGAAGGTGCCACGCTTGGTTTCAGCAGCCTCTGCGATCGCCACCTGATAAACCGGGCGGCCTTTTTCACGCATGCCCTGGATGTGCTTCTCGATACCGGCCTTGGCTTCGGCATCGATCACCGGGCCAATGTCTACCGCCAGGCGGTCCGGGTTGCCCAGGCGGCTTTCGGCCATGGCACCTTTGAGCATCTCGATCACGCGGTCAGCCGAGTCTTCCTGCAGGCACAGCACGCGCAGGGCCGAGCAGCGCTGGCCGGCACTGTCGAAGGCCGAGGAAACCACGTCGATCACCACTTGCTCGGTCAATGCCGAGGAGTCGACGATCATCGCGTTCTGGCCACCGGTTTCGGCGATCAGCGGGATCGGGCGGCCCTGGTTGTCCAGGCGGCCGGCCACGTTGCGCTGCAGCAGGCGCGCCACTTCGGTGGACCCGGTGAACATCACGCCCTTGACGCGTTCGTCGCCGACCAGGCCGGCACCCACGGTTTCGCCGCGCCCTGGCAGCAGTTGCAGCACGCCTTCCGGAATGCCGGCTTCGAGCAGCAGGCGCACCGCCTGGGCCGCGATCAGTGGCGTCTGCTCCGCTGGTTTTGCCAGCACTGGGTTACCGGCAGCCAAGGCTGCGGCGACCTGGCCGGTGAAGATGGCCAGCGGGAAGTTCCATGGGCTGATGCACACCACCGGGCCCAGCGGGCGGTGGGCGTCGTTGCTGAAATCGTTGCGCGCCTGCACGGCGTAGTAGCGCAGGAAGTCGACGGCCTCGCGCACTTCGGCGATGGCGTTGGCGAAGGTCTTGCCGGCCTCGCGGATGAGCAGGCCCATCAGCGGCTGGATCTCGGCTTCCATCAGGTCAGCGGTGCGCTCCAGAATCGCTGCACGCTCGGCGGGCGGCGTGGCCTGCCAGATCGGTGCCGCATTGAGCGCGCACTGGATGGCGTTGTCGACGTCGGCAACGGTGGCTTCCTGCACGTGGCCGACCACATCGCGATGGTCCGCCGGGTTCAGTACCGCGGTGGCAGCGCCTTCGCTGGCGGCGCAGGCGAGCAATGGGGTGGCTTTCCAGTCATTGTGCGCCGTGGCCAGCATGGCGCAGGACAGCGATGCCAGGCGGTGTTCGTTGGCCATGTCGATACCGGCCGAGTTGGCCCGCTCACTGCCATAAAGGTCACGTGGCAACGGGATGCGCGGGTGCGGCAGGCCGATGCTGCCTTCCTGGGTGGCCATGCGCTCGATGCTGGCGACCGGGTCGGCGACCAGTTCCTGGATGGAGATCGAGTGGTCGGCAATGCGGTTGACAAACGAGGTGTTCGCGCCGTTTTCCAGCAGGCGGCGCACCAGGTAGGCGAGCAGGGTTTCGTGGGTGCCGACCGGCGCGTAAACGCGGCACGGACGGTTCAGCTTGCCTTCCGAGACTTTACCGACAACCTGCTCGTACAGCGGTTCGCCCATGCCGTGCAGGCATTGGAACTCGTACTGCCCCGGGTAATAGTTCTGGCCGGCGATGTGGTAGATGGCCGACAAGGTATGGGCGTTGTGGGTGGCGAACTGCGGGTAGATGGCTTCCGGTACTGACAGCAGCTTGCGGGCGCAAGCGACGTAGGAAACGTCGGTGTACACCTTGCGGGTGTAGACCGGATAGCCTTCCAGGCCCTCGACCTGGGCGCGCTTGATTTCGCTGTCCCAGTAGGCGCCCTTCACCAGGCGGATCATCAGACGGTGGCGGCTGCGTTTGGCCAGATCGATGACATAGTCGATCACATACGGGCAGCGCTTCTGATAGGCCTGGATGACGAAGCCGATGCCGTTCCAGCCGGCCAGCGATGGCTCGAAGCACAGGCGCTCGAGCAGGTCGAGCGACAGCTCCAGGCGGTCGGCCTCTTCAGCGTCGATGTTCAGGCCGATGTCATACTGCTTGGCCAGCAGGGTCAGCGACAGCAGGCGCGGGTACAACTCTTCCATCACCCGCTCGTATTGAGCGCGGCTGTAGCGTGGGTGCAGTGCCGAGAGCTTGATCGAGATGCCAGGGCCTTCATAGATGCCACGGCCGTGGGAGGCCTTGCCGATCGAGTGGATCGCCTGCTCGTAGGACGCCAGGTATTTCTGCGCGTCGTGCTCGGTCAGCGCGGCTTCGCCGAGCATGTCGTAGGAGTAGCGGAAGCCTTTGGATTCGAAGCGGCTGGCGTTGGCCAGCGCCTCGGCGATGGTCTCGCCGGTGACGAACTGTTCGCCCATCAGGCGCATGGCCATGTCGACGCCCTTGCGGATCATCGGTTCGCCGCTCTTGCCGATGATGCGGGTGAGCGAGGTAGTGAGGCCGGCTTCGTTGTGGGTGGAGACCAGCTTGCCGGTGAGCAGCAAGCCCCAGGTGGCCGCGTTGACGAACAGCGACGGGCTGTTGCCCAGGTGCGGATGCCAGTTGCCACTGCTGATCTTGTCGCGGATCAGCGCGTCACGGGTGCCTTTGTCGGGGATGCGCAGCAGGGCTTCGGCCAGGCACATCAGCGCCACGCCTTCCTGGGACGACAGGGAGAATTCCTGCAGCAGGCCCTGGACGATACCGGCGCGGCCGCCAGCGCTCTTCTGGTTGCGCAGCTTCTCGGCGATGCCGGCGGCCATCTTGTTGGTCGCCTCGGCCAGTGGCGCGCTCAGGCGCGCCTGTTCCAGCAACATCGGCACCACTTCCTGCTCGGGGCGGCGGTAGGCGGCTGTAATGGCCGAGCGCAGCACCGACTGTGGCAGGATGCTCTCAGCGAACTCCAGGAAACACTGGTGCGCGTGGTCGGGCTGTACTTCACCGGCATCATCGGCCGGGTTGTTGGCCTGACCGTTGAGTTCGGTCAGGGTGGCGCCACCCTCGAGCTTCTCCAGGTAGTTGAAGATCGCTTGCTTGATCAACCAGTGCGGCGTGCGGTCGATGGACTGCGCGGCTGCCTTGAGTCGTTCACGGGTAGGGTCATCGAGTTTGACCCCAAGGGTGGTCGTCGCCATTTCTTATCCTCGTTATTGCCACGGTTGTGGCCTAAGCTGACGCCAAGAGTAGCCGTAGGACATTTCGGGTGCAACCAGGTGCAACCCTATTTTTTGGCCGAACAGGTGCAACTCGTCCGATGAATAATCCTACGCGCTAAAGGTGCATCTTTCTGATGCGTTTTGTTCTGAAAAAAGCAGGTTTTGCTCCAGAAAGGAGCAAAAAAGCGGCATTACCTTAAAATGCACGAGAAGGTGCAACTGGCAGATGAAAAGTGGTTGCACCCCATTAACGTTGTTGCATAGGATTCGCCGCCTGGGTGCAACCGTCCCGATTCGGTTGTACATGACATAAAAACAAACGCCAGGGCACAAGCATGGGCAATCCACTAACGATCACTTTCGTGATCTATATCGCGGTAATGGTACTGATCGGCTTCGCCGCCTATCGCTCCACCAACAACCTTTCCGACTACATTCTGGGCGGTCGCAGCCTGGGTAGCGTGGTCACCGCGCTTTCCGCTGGTGCTTCCGACATGAGCGGCTGGCTGCTGATGGGCCTGCCGGGCGCCATCTACTTCTCAGGCCTGTCCGAGGCCTGGATCGCCATCGGCCTGACCGTCGGTGCCTACCTCAACTGGTTGTTCGTCGCTGGCCGTCTGCGGGTGCAGACCGAGCACAACGGTGATGCGCTGACCCTGCCGGACTACTTCTCCAGCCGCTTCGAAGACAGCAGTGGCCTGCTGCGGATCATCTCCGCCATCGTCATCCTGGTGTTCTTCACCATCTATTGCGCCTCCGGTATCGTCGCTGGCGCCCGCCTGTTCGAAAGCACTTTCGGCATGTCCTACGAGACTGCGCTGTGGGCCGGCGCTGCGGCGACCATCGCCTACACCTTCATCGGTGGCTTCCTGGCGGTCAGCTGGACTGACACCGTGCAGGCTTCGCTGATGATCTTCGCGCTGATCCTGACCCCGATCATCGTGCTGATCTCCACGGGCGGATTCGACACGACCTTCCTGGCAATCGAAGCGCAGAACCCGGCGAACTTCGACATGCTCAAGGGTGCGACCTTCATCGGCATCATTTCGCTGATGGGCTGGGGCCTGGGCTACTTCGGTCAGCCGCATATCCTGGCGCGCTTCATGGCTGCCGATTCGGTGAAATCCATCGCCAAGGCGCGCCGCATCTCCATGACCTGGATGATCCTGTGCCTGGCCGGTACCTGCGCCGTGGGCTTCTTCGGTATCGCCTATTTCTCGGCCAACCCTGACCTGGCCGGCCCGGTCACCGAGAACCACGAGCGTGTGTTCATCGAGCTGGCGAAGATCCTGTTCAATCCATGGGTGGCCGGTGTGCTGCTGTCGGCCATCCTGGCTGCGGTCATGAGCACCTTGAGCTGCCAGTTGCTGGTGTGCTCCAGTGCTTTGACCGAGGACTTCTACAAAGCCTTCCTGCGCAAGAACGCCTCGCAGCGTGAGCTGGTCTGGGTGGGGCGCCTGATGGTGCTGGCCGTGGCGCTGATCGCCATCGCCATGGCTGCCAACCCGGAAAACCGCGTGCTGGGTCTGGTGGCCTATGCCTGGGCCGGCTTCGGTGCCGCCTTCGGTCCGGTCGTGCTGATCTCGGTACTGTGGAAAGGCATGACCCGTAACGGTGCGCTGGCCGGTATCGTGGTCGGTGCGCTGACCGTGATCCTGTGGAAGCAGTTCGACACTATCGGGTTGTACGAAATCATCCCAGGCTTCCTGTTCGCCAGCATCGCCATCGTCGTGGTGAGCAAGCTCGGCAGCCCGACGAACAGCATGGTTTCGCGCTTTGAAACCGCTGATGCTGCGTATCACGCTGAAAAGTAATACCTGACACCTGTCGGGTCGAGGTGCCCTGATCGCCGGTAACTGGCGGTCGGGGCGCTGTCGAGCGGCAGCCAGGCCTGACTCCGCCGGCAAGGCAAGGTAAACTTGCTGCCCGCGCAGGAGTTGCCATGAACTATCGTCACGCCTTCCACGCCGGCAACCATGCCGACGTCCTCAAACACATCGTGCTGACCCGCCTCATCGCCCTGATGTCGCGCAAAGAACAGCCGTTCGCCTATATCGACACCCACGCCGGCCTGGGTCTTTATGACCTGCAAGGCGACCAGGCCACCCGTACCGGGGAGTACCTGGAAGGGGTCGCGCGCTTGTGGAATCGCGATGATCTGCCGGCCATGGCCGCCGATTACCTTCGCGTCATCAAGCGCCTGAACAGCGATGGCGAGCTGCGCTACTACCCCGGTTCGCCGGAGCTTGCCCGCCGGCTGATGCGCCAGCAGGACCGCGCCCTGCTCAACGAAAAGCACCCTGAAGACGGGCCGCTGCTCAAAGAGAACATGAAGAAAGACCCGCGCGTGGTGGTGCACCTGGGCGAGGGCTGGCACGTGCCGCGGGCATTGCTGCCAGTGGCGGAAAAACGCGCGATCATGCTGATCGATCCGCCGTTCGAGCAAGCCGATGAGCTCAAGCGCTGCACCACGTCGCTGAAAGAAGCGATCGGCCGCATGCGCCAGACCGTCGCGGCCATCTGGTACCCGATCAAGGACCAGCGCTCGCTCACACGGTTCTATCAGGACCTGACCAGCACTGGCGCGCCCAAGCTGCTGCGGGTCGAGCTGTATGTTCACCACCAGGACAGCCCACAGGGCCTCAATGGTTCGGGCCTGGCCATTGCCAACCCGCCATGGGGGCTGGAAGACGAACTCAAGGCGCTGCTGCCCTGGCTGGCCAGAGAGCTGGCGCAGACTGCCGGCAGCTACCGCATGGACTGGTTGATCGCTGAATAGAGCGGTTGCCGAGTCTGCCCCTGTCGCCGGCGCGGCACGCGCGTTATGCCGCGCCGCGCCTGTCGGAGCCGCCTTGCCGGCGATAGGGCCAGTTGCAAGTGTTTGCGTTATAATCCCGCCTTTTAGCCGTCACCCGCCCCTGAGGCCGCTGGCGCATCTCTACCGAATGAAGAGGCTGATCCCTTGGCATTGACGATTCTTGGCCTGTCCGGCGCCCTTAGCCATGACCCTTCCGCGGCCCTGTACATCGACGGCAAACTGATTGCCGCCGCCGAAGAAGAGCGCTTCGTGCGTGACAAGCATGCGAAGAACCGCATGCCTTACGAGTCGGCGAAGTTCTGTCTGGAACAGGCTGGCATCAAGCCGTCCGATGTCGACGTGGTCGCTATCCCGTTCGCCCCGATCAGCCTGTTCGGCAAGGCGCGCTGGCACTATGCCAAGCGCTACTGGTACGCACCGGACCGGGCCCTGGACGCGATTCTGATGGGCAACCGTCGCTACAAGCGCTACCGCAAGAAGATCGTCTGGTGCCTGGAGCAACTGGGCTTCGACCCGAAAAAAGTCAAGATCGAGCCGGTCGAGCACCACCTGGCGCATGCCTCCAGTGCCTATCACTGCTCGGGCTTCAAGGAAAAGACGGCGATCCTCGGTATCGACGGCAAGGGTGAGTACGCCACCACGTTCTTCGGCTATGGCGAAAACGGCAAGATCCACAAGATCAAAGAGTTCTTCGACCCGGATTCGCTGGGCGGCCTGTACGGTGCGATCACCGAGTTCCTCGGCTTCGAAATGCTCGATGGCGAGTTCAAGGTCATGGGCATGGCGCCCTATGGCGATGCGAGCAAATACGACTTCTCCCGCCTGGCCAGCTTCGAGAACGGCGAACTGGTGATCAACACTGAGTACGCCAACGTCATCGGCCTGCGCCGCTATAAAGAGAAGGGCAAGGGCTTCTACTTCTCGCCGAAACTGATCGAATGGCTGGGCCCCAAGCGCGAAGGCGACATTGCCGACGAGCCCTATATCCATTACGCAGCGAGCATGCAGGCGTTGTTCGAGAAGCTGGCCCTGCAGATGATCGACCACTACCTGGGCGACACCCTGCGTGAAACCGGCAAGCTGGCCTTTGCCGGCGGCTGCGCGCTGAACGTCAAGCTCAACCAGAAGATCATCGCCCGCCCGGACGTCAAAGAGCTGTTCGTCCAGCCGGCTTCCGGTGACGCCGGTACTGCGGTCGGTGCTGCCGCCTATGTGTCCCACGCCCGTGGCGTACCGGTCGAGAAGATGGAGCACGTCTACCTCGGCCCTTCGTACTCCAACGAAGACGTGATCGCCGCCTGTGCCCGTCACCCGAACCAGCCGAAATGGCGCAAGCTCGACGACATGCCTCAGCAGATCGCCAGGATCATGGTCGACGGCAACCCGGTGGCCTGGTTCCAGGGCCGCATGGAATTCGGCCCGCGCGCGTTGGGTGGCCGTTCGATCATCGGCTGCCCGAGCGTCGAAGGGGTGGCTGACCGTATCAACCACCAGATCAAGTTCCGCGAGCGGTGGAGGCCTTTCTGCCCGTCGATGCTCGACACCGTCGCCCCGCAAATGATCAAGATCGATCACCCGGCGCCGTTCATGACCTTCACCTTCGAAGTGGCTGAAGAGTGGAAGACTCGCGTGCCGGAAGTGGTGCACGAGGACGGCACTTCGCGCGCCCAGGTGCTCAAGCGTGAGTACAACCCGCGTTACTACGACATGATGAAGGCGCTGGAAGACCTGACCGGCAATGGCGTGTCGCTGAACACGTCGCTCAACCGCCGCGGCGAGCCGATGATCTGCTCGCCGACCGATGCGCTGAACATGTTCTTCGGCTCGGACCTGCAGTACCTGATCATGGAAGACATCCTCGTTGTGAAGGACGGCGCCGCCGCGTATGACCAGCCGCTCTGAGCCGCGCATCCTGCAGTTCTGCCATGGTTATGACGGGCCGTTCCTGGACTGTGCCCGTCAGTACGCCAGCCTGTTCCAAGGCAGTGGCTACAAGGTCACCACGGTCTTTCTCACCGGCGCCGCCGACCCGCAGGTTGCGGCTGGCTGCGCGTCGGACGAAGTGCTGTTCCTGCAATTCAGCTCCAAGGCCGTTCGCGGCCTGAAGCTCGGCGCCATACGCGCCCTGCGCCGTATCGCGGCCGAGCGCAATTTCAGCTTCTGCATCGCCCACCGCTTCAAGCCGATCTACGTGGCTTTGTTGGCGACCGGCCTGCCGGTGATCGGGGTGCACCATGCGTTCGGCGATTATGAACGCAAGGGGCGGCGCCTGTTCGCCAACCTGTTCAGCAAGCGGCTGAGCCTGCTTGGCGTGTCGGACGCGGTGCGCGACGACATGCGCCGCTGCCTGCCTGGGTGGCCGGCCGAGCGGATCCAGACGCTGTACAACCGTATCGACATCGAGGCCCTGCAGGCCTCGCTGGTGCCGCGCGCGCAAGCGCGTCAGGCCCTTGGCCTGGATGCCCAGGCGTGGGTCGTCGGCAATGTCGGGCGCCTGCACCCGGACAAGGACCAGGCGACCTTGCTGCGCGGTTTTGCCCAAGCCCTGCCAGGGCTGCCGGCCGGCGCTCGTCTGGCGATCCTCGGCACGGGGCGGCTGGAAGGCAAGCTCAAGGCGTTGGCTGGCGAGCTGGGCATTGCCGGGCAGGTCGACTTCCTCGGCCAGGTCGCGGATGCGCGCCGCTACTTCCAGGCGTTCGACGTGTTCGCGCTGAGCTCCGATCATGAGCCGTTCGGGATGGTCCTGCTCGAAGCCATGGTGGCCGGCGTACCGGTGCTGGCAACGGCCTGCGGTGGGGCTCGTGAAGTGGTCGAAGGCGTGGGTGTGTTGTTCCCCCTCGGCGATGCCTCGCAGCTGGCCCAGGGCTTGAAGCACATGGCGTTGCTGGATGAGCAGCAGCGCGAAACATGCGCCTCGCACATGCTGCAGCGCCTGCACGAGCGTTTCTCCGATCAGGCCGTGCGTGAAACCTTCTGGCAGCTGCCGCAAGTCAGTGCGCTGGCGGTGCGCAAGTGATGCTCAATCATATTCAGGCTGTGCGTGAGCGTGGTTGGCAGGTCATCGACGCCGCCGCCTACGCCGAGGCGTGGGAGCGGTTCGGTGGTAGCGTTGCCACGCACCCGCTGGTGATCGAACGATTGGCGGACCTGGCGCAGATCCCCGTGCGTTACCTGGGTTGGCATCAGGCAGGCGAGCTGAAGGCTGGCATTGCCACTTGGGGGCGTCATTTGGCGCTGTCCAAGGACGTGCTCAAGCGTGCCGGCAAGAAAGGCCTGTTCGACCTGGGCAATGCCGAGATCATTCTGCCAGCCGCAGGCGACGCCGCCGCACCCTTGCGCCATACCGCGCGCTACCTGTCCGAGCTGAACCAGGGGCGCTTCAGCGGCCTGAAGGCTCAGAAAGAGCAGCTGGCGATGGCCCGCGCCCATGAAGACCTGTCGAAGAAATTCCGCTACAACCAGCGCCGCGAGTTGCGCCTGCTGGAAGAGGCGGGTGGTGTGGTGCGCCCGATTGCCGATTTCAGTGCCCAGCAGATCGCCGCCATGTACTGCGACCTGTTCCAGCGCCGCTGGGGGTTCCCGGCCACCGGTGCCGAGCGTATGGCCGATGTGCTCGAGCGCCTGCGTGAGCTGCTGATCGGCTCGGTGCTGTTGCTCGACGACAAGCCTATCGCCATCCAGCTGGTCTACCGGGTGGAAGCGCCGCAGTGGATCAGTGTCGAGTACGTCAATGGCGGCGTCGACCCTGAGACCAAGGCCTTCAGCCCTGGCAGCGTACTGAGCTTCCTCAACACCCAGGCTGCCTGGGAAGAGGCTCGCGCACGCAACAAGCCTCTGCGCTTCTCGTTCGGCCGTGCCGACCGCGAGTACAAAGACCGTTGGTGCAACCCTGTGCCGGTGTTCCAGGCGTGAGCCGCAAACAGCAGTTGCTCAAGCGCCACCGGCGCAACAAGCGCCTGGGGCTGCTGGCTGGCCTGGCGGTGCTGGTTGCCCTGGGCATATTCACCTGGTGGTGGCTGCCGGTGTTGCTGCTGCCACTGCTCTGGGCGGGCCACGAAGCCTGGTTCGCCGATCATCTTTTCTATGCCCCGAACGAAGACTACGCCTACGACTTCGGCGAGCAGACCCGCGAAGCGCCTGTCACCTTGCGTGACGGCGTGCTCCAGGTCGATACGGCGCTGCAGGGTAATGAAACGCTGATCGTCGAAGTTCGGGTCAAAAGCAGCTGGCTGGGGCGTTTTCTCGACCCCTGTGTCGAGCTGCTGGGCGATGAGCGCGCTGACCGCCAGACGTTCGAGCGTGGTGTCGACGGCGTTCGCTTCCTGAACCTGACCGGGCTGGCTGCACCGCTGCAGGCGGGTACGCTGCGCGTGCGCGGCCGTCACTGTCGCCTGCAGGGCCAGCCGCGCCTGTGGATAACCCCCGGCGTCGACATGCAGCGCCGTCGCCTGATGGTGATCGCACCCCATGCCGATGATGCCGAGCTGGCGGCCTATGGCCTTTACAGCCAGGCCGACGAAGCCTGGGTGGTGACCTTGACCGCTGGCGAAATCGAAGCAGAACACTACCAGCAGATGGGCATGGGCAAGGCCGAGGCAGCACGGCTCAAGGGCCGCCTGCGCGCCTGGGACAGTATTGCCGTGCCGCGCTGGGCCGGGGTGCCAGAGGCGCGTTGCGTGCAATTAGGCTACTTCTGCCTGCAACTGCCCGCCATGCAGGCAGCGCCCGATGTGCCGGCTGTTTCCCGTGAAGCCGAGATGGCCGATATCCGCCCGTTCCGTCGCTTCAACCCGTTGTCGTTGCCGGCTGACAGCGATGGCGCGCCAACCTGGAACAACCTGCTGGCTGACTTGGGTGCGCTGCTGGAGATGGCCCGGCCTGAAGTGCTGGTCCTGCCGCACCCGCAGCTGGACCCGCACCCTGATCACATCTGCGCCCATGTGGCCGTCATGCAGGCGCTTGAGGGCTTGGCGTGGCAGCCGCAGACGCTGCTGTGCTATGCCAACCATCTGCACGACAACGACCGCTGGCCCATGGGCGATAGCGGCGATGGCGTGGCCTTGCCACCGCAACTGAGTGCCGGCCAGCCGTGGGCACCGTGCAGCCTGGTGCTGGACCTGCCAACGCAGCGCGACAAGGCGATGGCCCTGGGCATGATGCATGACCTGCAGCCTGCCGCGCCGTTCAAGCGCCGATTGCGTCGGCTGTTGCAGCGCTGGCTGGCCGGGCGCCGGCCATCGCCTTACGGTGAGAATGAGTTCTTCCGCAAGGCCGTGCGCCGGCATGAACTGTTCTGGCGCCGTGAGCTGTAGACAATGCCCATGGTTGACCGCGAAGGCGCAGAGCGCCCAAGGAAAGCAATGAAAGTCTTATTTCTGGTGCAGAAAGAACAGCGGGCCATCCTCGATCGCCTGTACGACGGCGTCGCGGCCAACTGTGAGTGCGACCTGCGCTGGTTGACCAGCGATGACCAGCGCAACCTGCGCCGTTATTTCAAGCGCGAAGTGCAGGTCGAGCGCTACGACCGCATCGTGTTCTTCCTGCGCTTCAAGCAGGAAATACGTCAGGCCGCGTTCATCCGTACCGTGCCCAACCTGGTGATCCTCGAGCATGATGCCTACCAGAACTACATCCCCTGCAAGTACACCGGCAAGTTCAGCGCGCATTACCGCAAGCTGCCGTGGGCACGGGTGATCAGTTCCGGCTACATGGTCAGCGAGCGCTTGCGTCAGGAAGGGTTCGATGCGGTGTTCGTGCCCAAGGGGTATGACGAGCGCCTGCTCACGGACCAAGGGCTTGAGCGCGATATCGAACTGGCGTTCGTCGGCAGTACCAACAGTGTTGCCTACAGCGGGCGCAAGGCGTTGCTGGATGAATTGGGGCGGGTGGAAAACCTGGTGGTGACCCGCACCAAATCTGGCGAAGACTATTGCAACACGCTCAACCGGATCCGCTTCTTTGTCAGTGCCGATGTGGGCATGGGCGAGTACATGATCAAGAACTTCGAGGCCATGGCCTGCGGCTGCGTGTTGCTGGCGTTCGACCAGGGGGCCGAAGAAAATAGCGCCTTGGGCCTGCAGGATATGCACAACGTGGTGTTGTACGACAGCATCCCGACGCTCCAGGCGAAGCTGCGTACCCTGCGCGCCGATCCGGGCCTGGCCCAGCAAATTGCAGAAAATGGTCGGCATCTGGCGGTTTCCCGCTTCAGTTTCGCTGAAGTTGGCCGTAGCATCGTCGACCATATGCGCCCGGCACTCAGGCCGCACCCGCCCTTGTCCGTCTGGCAGAGGCTGCGGTTGACGCTGGGCATTTAACTAAAAGAGCTTTCGTGACCAGGGAGTGGCTGCGTAAAGTCTGTTGTCGCAACGCGGAGGGAGTCCGGTGCGCTTTTCAAATGATAGTGATGTCACGCTTGTCGTGACCAGCTGCGGTCGGTTCGATCTGCTCAAGGAAACCCTTGAGAGCTTCGATCGCTACAACACAGCGCCCATTCGCGAGGTCTTCATTACCGAGGACTCCGGTGACGACGCTGTTCACGGTGCCGTACCCGAGCACTGGAAGCCCCACTGCACGGTATTCGTCAACCGCCCCAAGCTTGGGCAGTTGGCCTCGATCGACCTGGCGTACAGCCATGTCAAGACGCCTTACATCTTTCATTGCGAGGACGACTGGCGCTTCTACCGCCAGGCCTTCGTCGAAGACTCCAGGGCGATCCTTGAGGCCAGCCCCCAGGTGCTGCAGGTCTGGTTGCGCAGCCATGCCCATGACCTGTCGATCCACAGCCCCTATATCCATCTGGGGGATCGGCAGGTCATCGCCGGGGTACCCTGCTATCCACTGCACTCCGAGAAAGCCGAGTGGCAGGCCTTTTCCCTGAATCCGGGGTTGCGTCGGCTGAGCGATTATCAGCGCTGTGCGCCTTTTGCCGGCTATGCGGGCGAGAAGGCGCTGTCGCGGCGTTACGCGCAATTGAACCTGACAGCGGTCACCCTGGAGGGAGACGCCGTCCTGCACACGGGCTTTGGCAGCCACGTCACCGTGCCTGAAGAAGTTCACCGCAAGGCCAAACGGCGTAATCGCGACCGGATCAAGCTGGCACTGACCCTGGTGATCGGTGCCTTGGCAGGCATGGGTATATCCATCTTCGTGCACTGATACCGCGCTCGGCGCAGCGCCTGGCCGGGGTTTGTAACGCCCTGCCAGGCGCTGGGGCTGAGGTTCAGCGTGCCAGCAGGGCCGCTTGGAAATCGGCGAGGGGGAAGCGGTCGCCCAGTTTCTCACGTGCGATGTAACTCACCATGTGTTGCACGTTGCGTCGAACCATACGGGTAGACAGTGGTGGGCGCAAAAAGCGCATGTCGGCAACGTCGATCAGGCCCAGGTGCTGGTCGGGCGTGACTACCACATTGCCCAGGTGCAGCGAGCGGAAGTACACGCCGTTGCGGTGCAATTGGCGGATCAAGGTGATCAGGCGGGGCAGGTAGATGTCCCAGCTGAAGCCTTCGTCCCGCGACATCTGCAGCAGCGTGCGCCCCGGCAACGGCCTGTACAGCACTGCGGTTCTGCCCGGCAGGTCCAGCTTGTGCTGGCTGATGACCTCGAGCGTAGGGATGCCCAGCTGTGCAAGGCGCGCAGCGTTGTCCACAAAGCGCTGGGAGTAGGGGCGCAGCAGCGCAGATGAAATCAGACGCTTGCGCCGAAAAACCTTGAGGAAGTTACCATCCTCAAGCAGGTAGACTTTGGCGCCATGGCTGTCTGCCTCCAGTATCTGGGCGCCAAGTGTCAGCTGATCGAAGTCGACCTGGGTGAGCCGAGAGCATTGCATGAGTTGAGCCTTGTCGTCTGGCGAGCAAAATGACCGGCAATAATGCCGAAAATAATCCTCCAGCACCATGTTGGTCTTTTTCGACCGACCAGGGGGCTTAAGCCGTGTGAAAAAACCGGGCGCAGGTCGTGTGGGCCGTCGGCCCGGCTGTTGTTGCACCGCAGGCGTGCCGAAAATGACGCCTGTGGTAAAATTTCCGGTTCAACCTGAACAGCGAGCTCGATGATGGCCGAAACACCGCTACCGGCGGAGCACACCTCCAGCCTGAAGATCTACTTCCGGTTGCTGAGCTACGTGAAACCCTATATCGGCATTTTCCTGCTGAGTATCATCGGTTTCGTGATCTTTGCCTCTACCCAGCCAATGCTGGCCGGGATCCTCAAGTACTTTGTCGATGGCCTGAGCAACCCCGAAGCGGTGTTGTTCCCCAACGTCCCCTACTTGCGCGACCTGCAATTGCTGCAGGCGGTACCGCTGCTGATCATCCTGATCGCGGCATGGCAGGGCCTGGGTTCGTTCCTCGGCAACTATTTCCTGGCCAAGGTTTCCCTCTCCCTGGTGCATGACCTGCGCGTGGAGTTGTTCAACAAGCTGCTGGTACTGCCCAACCGCTATTTCGACAACCACAACTCCGGGCACCTGATCTCACGCATCACCTTCAACGTGACCATGGTGACGGGGGCCGCCACCGATGCAATCAAGGTCGTGATCCGTGAAGGCCTGACGGTGGTCTTCCTGTTTGCCTACCTGCTTTGGATGAACTGGCACTTGACCCTGGTGATGGTCGCCATCCTGCCGGTGATCGCGGTGATGGTCAGCGTCGCCAGCAAGAAATTCCGTAAACAGAGCAAGAAGATCCAGGTGGCCATGGGCGATGTGACCCACGTCGCTTCCGAAACCATCCAGGGCTACCGTGTGGTGCGCAGCTTCGGCGGCGAGGCTTACGAGCAGCAGCGCTTCAGCCGTGCCAGCCAGAGCAACACCGACAAACAGTTGCGCATGACCAAGACTGGCGCCCTGTACACGCCCATGTTGCAGCTGGTGATCTACAGCGCCATGGCCGCGTTGATGTTCCTGGTGCTGTTCCTGCGGGGCGACTCGACCGCGGGCGATCTGGTGGCCTACATCACCGCCGCGGGCCTGCTGCCAAAGCCGATCCGCCAGCTTTCAGAAGTCAGCTCGACCATCCAGAAAGGCCTGGCCGGTGCTGAAAGCATCTTCGAGCAACTGGACGAGCAGCCTGAGATCGACCGCGGTACGATCGAGAAGGAGCGCGTGGCAGGTCGCCTCGAAGTACGCAACCTGAGCTTCACCTATCCGGGCACCGATCGCGAAGTGCTGAGCGACATCAACTTCACCGCCGAGCCTGGGCAGATGATCGCGTTGGTCGGGCGCTCTGGTAGCGGCAAGTCGACGCTGGCGGCGCTGATTCCGCGCTTCTATCACCATGACCAAGGGCAGATCCTGCTCGATGGCGTAGAGATCGAAGACTACCGCCTGCGCAACCTGCGCCGGCACGTGTCGCAGGTGACCCAACATGTGACCCTGTTCAACGACACCGTGGCCAACAACATCGCCTACGGCGACCTGGCCGGCGCGCCGCGTGCGGACATCGAAGCGGCGGCTGCCGATGCCTATGCCAAGGAGTTCGTCGACAAGCTGCCCAAGGGCTTCGACACCGACGTGGGTGAAAACGGCGTGCTGCTGTCCGGTGGCCAGCGCCAGCGCCTGGCGATTGCCCGGGCCCTGTTGAAGAACGCACCGCTGCTGATCCTCGACGAAGCGACTTCGGCACTGGACACGGAGTCCGAGCGGCATATCCAGGCTGCGCTGGACCATGTCATGCAGGGCCGCACCACGCTGGTGATCGCGCACCGCCTGTCGACCATCGAGAAGGCCGACCAGATTCTGGTCATGGACCAGGGCCGTCTGGTGGAGCGCGGCACCCATGCCGAGCTGCTGGCAGCCAATGGCTATTATGCCCGCTTGCATGCCATGGGCTTGGACGAGCCGGCGAAGGCCGATATCACCTGAGTTGTGGTTGATCGGGGCCGTATGGCCCCGATTGTCACCGGAATTTTCCAGGGCCCGATCTGGCCATAAAGCCGTCGCTTACCCTGTGCTAATATCCTGCCCCTGTTCATTATTTCCATATGGGTTGCCCATGAAGTTGTCCCTGCCGCGTTTCGATCAAGCCCCGGTATTGGTGGTCGGCGATGTCATGCTGGACCGCTACTGGCATGGCGGTACTTCACGTATCTCGCCAGAAGCGCCAGTGCCGGTGGTGAAGGTCGATCAGATCGAGGATCGCCCCGGCGGCGCGGCCAACGTTGCCTTGAACATTGCCGCCCTCGGCGCTCCGGCGGCACTGATCGGCGTTACCGGCCAGGATGAGGCCGCCGACAGCCTGGCCAACAGCCTGCAGGCGGCGGGTGTGCGTTCGGTTTTCCAGCGCATTGCGCACCAGCCGACCATCGTCAAGCTGCGGGTCATGAGCCGGCACCAGCAGTTGCTGCGCATCGATTTCGAAGAGCCGTTCGCCACTGACCCGCTGTCGCTGGGCGCCGAAGTCGAAAGCCTGCTCGACGGTGTCAAAGTGCTGGTGTTGTCCGACTACGGCAAAGGCGCGTTGAAAAATCATCAGAGCCTGATCGAGGCCGCCCGTGCCAAGGGCATACCGGTACTGGCCGACCCCAAGGGCAAGGACTTCTCGATCTACCGCGGTGCCAGTCTGATCACGCCGAACCTCAGCGAGTTCGAGACCATCGTGGGCCGCTGCGCCGATGAGGCCGAGCTGGTCGCCAAAGGCCTGCAGCTGCTGCTGGACCTCGACCTGGGGGCGTTGCTGGTTACCCGTGGCGAGCACGGCATGACCCTGCTGCGCACCGGCCACCCGGCACTGCACCTGCCGGCCCGTGCCCGCGAAGTGTTCGATGTGACCGGCGCTGGCGATACCGTGATTTCCACCCTGGCTGCAGCCATCGCAGCCGGTGAGGACCTGCCCCACGCGGTCGCCCTGGCCAACCTGGCGGCCGGCATCGTGGTCGGCAAACTGGGTACTGCAGCGATCAGTGCACCTGAGCTGCGTCGCGCGATCCAGCGCGAGGAAGGTTCCGAACGTGGCGTGCTGGGCCTGGAGCAACTGCTGCTGGCCATCGACGATGCGCGTGCGCACAAAGAGAAGATCGTGTTCACCAATGGTTGCTTCGACATCCTGCATGCAGGGCATGTGACGTACCTTGAGCAGGCGCGTGCCCAGGGTGATCGTCTTATCGTCGCGGTCAACGACGATGCCTCGGTAAGCCGTCTGAAGGGCCCTGGCCGCCCGATCAACAGTGTCGATCGGCGTATGGCCGTGCTGGCTGGGCTGGGCGCAGTGGACTGGGTCATCAGCTTCCCTGAAGGCACGCCGGAGAATCTGCTGAGCCAGGTGAAACCGGATGTGCTGGTCAAGGGCGGTGACTACGGTATCGACCAGGTGGTGGGTGCCGATATCGTCAAGGCCTACGGCGGCACAGTGAAGGTGCTGGGGTTGGTCGAGAACAGCTCGACCACTGCAATCGTCGAAAAAATCCGCAAGAACTGACGTGCCCGGGGCCGCGCGGCGGCCCCGGATACTCATTTGTTCAGCGAGGTGCGCGCGCGCTCCAGCAGTGCCCGCGCCTTGTCGCCAAAGCGGCGCAGGTGTGAAGCCTTCGCGGCTTTGCGCTCCACCAGCCCCTGCTGCTTCACCCAATCCTTCCAGCGTATCCGCTCGTCCGCGACCACCCACCCGTCCTGCCGGGCAAAGCTCTCCGCCAGGTACAGCCCGCGGGTACTGGCCGGTACCAGTTCATCGTTCTTCAAGGTATACAGCTCGGCCAGTGGCTGACCATCCTGCACCGGCATCAGGTACAGGTCCGGCCGCTTACGGTTGAGCCGCGCGACCAGCTGATCGCCCTCCAAGCGTTCATCGACGTGGAAAAGGCTCAGCTTTTTCGCGTCCTTGGGCACTTGCAGGCGCATGTCGTAGATCAGTTGCAGTGATGCCGTAGGCAGGTGCACGTAAGCCCGTGGGCGCTCCAACAACATCAGGTTGCCGCAATACACCGACCGGGCGGCACCTGATTCGGGGGTCAGCACGAACGGCAGCGCTTCCCGGTAGTGCAGCGCCGCAGCGTAAGGTGCAGGTAGCCAGGTGTCGTTGAAGCGACCACCCAGCCAGCCTTCCGGGGTTTCCAGCAGGCACTCTTCCGCCACTTCCTGGACCGCAGTGTGCAGCGGCAGATTGAGCTCCTGAGCCGGGACATACCCTGAAATCAATTTAAGCACCACATCACCCCGGTCCTGGCGGCGCTGGCGCACCAGTACCCAGTAGTCACGGTGCTGCCAGTGCAGGGTCAGGCGTACCGAAACGCCGAGGTTGGCAAGCTCTGCGACGAAGCGCTGGTTATCGGGCAGCTCGATGGCCCGACGCCGTTGTTGCGTCTGGGCGAAGTTCAGCGGCATGCCGATGCTCTGGTAAACCAGGCTCTCGGGGGTGGCTTCGACATGCAGTGGCAGTGTTTTGAAGTTGCTCGGGTTCTTGCGGATCAGCGTACGCGGCACGAGGCTCCTCCTTGCGTCGGGTCAGTGTCCAGGCCCGGGGGTGGGGACAACTCAATGCTGGCCCAGGATGCGGGCGACGGTGGCCACGTTGTGGGCCAGGTGCAACGGGTTGATGGTGCCGACGATAGCACTGCTGACGCCAGGGTGGGCGAACAACAGTTCGAAGCTGGCGTGTACCGGGTCGACACCGGGTGCAAGGCAGACATGCCCACTGGCCAAGGCCTTCTTCACCAGAATGGCTTTGCCGTGTTCGGCAGCGTAGTCCAGTACCGGTCGTTCTGCCTGCTCGTTGAGGTTGAAGGTGACCATGGCGCAGTCGCCTTGTTCGAGGGCCTTCAGCCCGCCGGCGACGGTCTTGCCCGACAGGCCGTAGCCGAGGATCTTGCCCTCCTGCTTGAGGGCTGCGAGGGCCTGGTAGACCTCTTGCTGCTCGAGAATCTCCAGGTCGTTGCCATCGGAGTGCACCAGTACCAGTTCGATGCGGTCGGTCTCCAGCCGGCGCAGGCTGCGCTCTACTGACATACGGGTGTGGGCTGCGCTGAAGTCGAAACGCGATTGGCCGCCTTCGAACTCTTCGCCCACCTTGCTGACGATCACCCATTCATCGCGCTGGCCGCGCAGCAGCGGCCCCAGGCGCTCTTCGCTGCGGCCATAGGCCGGAGCCGTGTCGATCAGGTTGATACCCAGCTCGCGGGCCTGGGCCAGCAGCAGGCGCGCTTCGGCATCCCCGGGGATCGTGAACCCGGTGGGGTACTTCACGCCTTGGTCGCGGCCAAGCTTGACCGTACCCAGGCCCAGGGGGGAAACCTTGAAGCCTGTGCTGCCCAGCGGGCGGTGGAAGTCGTGCAGGGTTGGCAGGGTCATGGCAGCAGTCGCTCCCAGGCGGGGATGCCCAGTGGTGGGCGTGGCAGCCCGGCGAGCTCGGCCTGGGCGCTGGGGCGGATGCCGTCGCGCTGCAGGCTGGCCAGCACGCGGTCACTGAAGTCGGGGGCCAGGGCGAGCTTGGTCGGCCAGCCGACCATCAGCCGTTGCTGGTCGGCGAGGAACGCGTTGTCAGGCCGTACCAGGCCCGATTGCGCAGGTTCTGCGCGGTCCACGCGCAGGGTGGCCCAGCGCACCTGGCTTTGATCTACCCATGGCAAGAGCTGGCTGACCTCCTTCTGGGCTGCAGCAATCTGTGCCGCCGTGTCGCGTGCTACGCCATCGGCTTCAGCCAGGTCGCCGCCGAGGTACCAGACCCACTGGCCATCGGCCGCGGGGTGGGTGGTGATGGTGACGCGCGGCTTGGGCCCGCCGCCCAGGCAGTGGGCATACAGTGGTTTGAGGTTGGGGCCTTTGGCCATGACCATATGCAGCGGCCGTGTCTGCATGGCCGGTTGCTCAAGGCCCAAGGCGTGCAGCAGCCCTTCGGTGCCTGCACCAGCGCTGAGCACGATGCGCTGGGCGCGGATTTCACGGCCGTCCACGCGCAAGCCGGCCAGTGTTTCACCTTCATGCAGGGGTTCGATGTGCTCACCGGCGAGCAAGGAGTCGCCTGCCAGTTCAGCCAGGTTGGCCAGCAGGCTGGGAACGTCGACCACCAGTTCGGCCAGGCGATACACCTTGCCTTTGAAGGCGCGGTCCTGAAGTGCGGGGGGCAACTGGTCGCCCTTGACCTGGTCAACCCGGCCGCGCACGGCCTTGCTGGCGAAGAAGCTGGTGAGGTTGCCGGCCAGGGTACCCGGCGACCACAGGTAGTGGGCATCGGAAAGCAGGCGGGTGCGGCTCAAGTCCAGTTCGCCGCTGCCGGCCAGGGCCTCGCGCCAGCGCCGTGGCATGTCGGCGATGGCCTCCGAGGCGCCCGTCAACGCGCCGTGCAGGGCGTACTTGGTGCCACCATGGATGATGCCCTGGGATTTGATGGTCTGTTCGCCGCCAAGGCTGGCGCGCTCCACCAGCACTGTCGAATAGCCCAGGCTGCGCAGGCGGGCGTTGAGCCACAGGCCTGCGACCCCGGCGCCGACGATGAGCACGTCAGTGGAAATGGCAGATGGCATGGATTACCTCCGAGGTTGGACAGCTGGGCATTATACAACAAGCCACGCGCATTCCCTGTGCAGCCCAGCAGCAGTCGCTATCGCCCTAAAGTATTGGACGTATTTCATACAGGCGTGAATAGCGCGTTAGTGTTGATTCGGGTTGCCTGAAGTTTGCCGGCCTGTTGGATTTTATTTGAGAGGGCAACTGTTATTTTTGCCAGTTTCGACGTGGCTGTTCTGTCGATACGCTGGTCGCTCTTGTGGGTGTCACCACGGTGCTACGGAAGAGACTGTCAACGACTGAAGGAGTATGACCATGAGCACAATTGTACACTTTACGGATTTCGAGCTTCTGCCGGGTGCACAGAAAGAGCGTGAACGCTTGAATGGCTGGCGTCTTTATAATCAGCACGCGGGCGTGAGCTTTCGGAAGCATCCGCAGGATGACAATAAATTTGTACTCTACAATAACAGCAACTCGGGGGCGGACCTGCGCCCGGGCATCATCATGTATAAAGTCATTTCAGGTTATGCGCCTGGCACCAAAGTGAAGTTCCTGATGACGGCAAGTTACAGCAGTAATAACAATCCCCCTCGTTTGTCCGTACGTTACGGGACGGAAATTGTTGTGCCCGAACGTCAGTTGACAGCCGATTTTGTCGACCACGTTGGGGAGTTTGTCGTTGAGGAGGACGGGGTAATTCTTGGTATTGAAAACGCAGTGGCCGAAAGCGCGGGTAACGATCTTTATATTTCGCAGTTGAATATTTCGGTCAATGAAAAGGGCATCGCCGGCTCAGCAAGCAGGTAACAATCCACCCTGCTCACTGGCTTCGGCCTGTTGCCGGTAGGCGCTAGTGCACTATCGGCATCAGGCTGACGCATGTTCAGTGCCCCGTCGTTTTGGAAAACAACTGGATCACCACCACGCCGCCGACGATCATTGCCATCCCCAGCATTGCCGGCACATCGAGTTTCTGGCCATAGATCACCAGCGCCGCCACGCTGATCAGCACGATCCCCAGCCCCGACCAGACCGCATAGGCGATGCCTACCGGAATGCTGCGCACCACCAGGGTCAGCATCCAGAAGGCGATTGCATAGCCGACCACCATCAGCAGCAGTGGCAATGGCGTGCTCAGGCCTTTCACAGCCTTCATGGAGGCTGTAGCGATGACTTCGGCAACGATGGCGATGGCGAGGTAGGTGTAGGCGTTCATGGTTCGATCCTCCGGTTCTGGTTCGGCATTCTAGAGTGTCCCAGGATGCGGTAAAGTCATTACCTATCACCCCAGGGGATAGGTTGATGGCCGAGCAGTGGAACCTTGAGCAGTTGCGAACCTTTGCGCGTGTCGTCGAACTGCGCTCCTTTTCTGCCGTTGCCCGCGAGCAGGGCAAAGCGCAATCCGCCGTCAGCACTGCCATTGCCATGCTCGAAGCGGACCTGGGCGTCACGTTGTTCGAGCGCAGCAGCGGCCGCCAGCCCAGGCTGACCGAAAACGGCACTGCGCTGCTGGAGGATGCCCGCGAACTGCTGCGCCAGTGCGAACGGCTCGATGGCCGCGCGCTGGCCCTGATGCGTGGCCAGGAAGCGTTGCTGCGGGTGGCGCAGGATGAAGCCATGCCGTATCAACCGGTGATCGACAGCCTCGACGAACTGGCCAGCCATTACCCTTTTCTGGAAGTTCAACTGGCCAGCGGTGCCCAAGGTGATGTGGCGCGCAAGCTGGTGGAGCGGCGTGCAGACCTGGGTTTGTTTTTCCACCATGAAAGCATGCCTGCCTCATTGGAACGGCGTGCACTGGGCAGCGTGGAGATGGTCACGGTGTGCGCGGTGGACCATCCATTGGCGCGGGAAAGCCGCGTGACACGCCAGCAGTTGGCACGTTACCGCCAGTTGCTGATCACCCCACAGCAAAGTGGCTACCCAGGCGGCGAAGCGATCAGCCCGCAGGTATGGCGCGCCGACAGCTTCTACGCCATGGCCGAGCTGCTGATGCGCGGGCTGGGCTGGGCGTGGCTGCCGCGCCATGTGGTGCAATACCCGACCTACCAGGCGCATATGGTCGAGCTCGCCAGCGAATGGCGGCCACCGGCCTTGGTCGTCGAACTGGCCTGGCGCCGTGACGAACCTCTGGGGCCCGCCGCGCAGTGGCTGGCCGAGCGCTTTGCGGTGCACTTGCGCGCGATCGGGTAAACTTCGCCGCCATGAACAGAACTCTCTATACCCTGTTGTTCCACCTGGGCCTGCCGCTGGTAGCGCTGCGCCTTTACCTGCGTGCACGCAAGGCTCCGGCCTACCGCCAGCGTATCGGCGAACGCTTCGCCCGCAACCTGCCGGCGATGCGCCAGGGTGGCATCTGGGTTCATGCCGTTTCGGTCGGTGAAAGCATTGCCGCCGCGCCTATGGTGCGCGCGTTGCTCAAGGCCTACCCGGACCTGCCGGTCACCCTCACCTGCATGACCCCCACCGGCTCCGAGCGCATTCGCGCGCTCTTCGCCGATGAACCGCGCATCCAGCATTGCTACCTGCCTTATGACCTGCCGTGGGCGGCGGGGCGTTTTCTCGACCATGTGCGCCCGCAGCTGGGTATCATCATGGAAACCGAGCTATGGCCCAACCATATTCACCAGTGTGCCAAGCGAGGCATTCCGGTCGCGTTGGCCAATGCACGGTTGTCCGAGCGTTCCGCCCGTGGCTATGCGCGGTTTGCCAGGCTTACCCGGCCGATGCTCGCCGAGATGAGCCTGATTGCGGTGCAGACCGAAACCGAGGCGCAACGCTTTCGCGACTTGGGTGCCCGCCCTGAGTGCGTGCAGGTCACAGGTTCGATCAAGTTCGACCTGAAGGTCGATGATCAGCTTTTGCCGCGTGCCAGGGCACTGCGTGAGCAGTGGAGCGCGGGGGAGCGGCCGGTGTGGATTGCGGCCAGTACCCATGAGGGTGAGGACGCACTGATCCTGCAGGCTCATCAACAGTTGCTGCAGGTGCATGGCGACGCGCTGCTGGTCCTGGTGCCGCGCCACCCCGAGCGTTTCGATGCAGTGCACGCCTTGTGCAGCGCGCAGTTCGCTACCGTTCGCCGTTCTGCCGCGACTGCGGTCGATGCCCAGACCCGCGTGTTGCTTGGCGATACCATGGGTGAGCTGCTGTTCCTCTACGCATTGGCCGACATCGCTTTCGTCGGCGGCAGCCTGGTCGCCACTGGCGGCCACAACCCACTGGAGCCGGCAGCGCTGGCGCTGCCAGTGATCATGGGGCCGCATGTGTTCAACTTCCTCGAAATCAGCGCGATGTTGCGCGATGCCGGGGCGCTGCAGCAGGTGGACGATGCCCAAGGGTTGGCGGTGGTCGTGCGGCAGTTGATCGAGCTGCCGCAGGAGGCCCAGCGCATGGGTGAGGCGGGCAGGGCGGTGATGCAGGCCAATCAGGGCGCCTTGCAGCGCTTGCTGGAGGGGCTGGGGCGGTTGATCCGCTGAACCGCGCCTGGTGTTTCTCTAGTAGAAAAGCCGCGGTTCGGAGGAGTCCAGTAAGCTTGCGAGTTTGGTCAAGGCGAAACTCAACTCGGCACGGCTTGGCGTCATCAGGGCGATGCGCACGCCACTGCTGGCTGGGCTGCGCTCAGGCTGGAACTGGCTGCCGCTGACCACGGTTACCCCATTGTTGCGCGCCAGGTTGGCGAACTCATCGCTGGTCCATGGCTCTGGCAGTTCCAGCCAGATATGGAAGCTGTTCGGCTGGCTGCGCACCTTGTACCTGCCGAGGATTTCCAGCGCCATCAACTGGCGTGCGGCGGCTTCTTCCTGCTGCACTCGCACCAGTTGTTCAGCCATACCGCTGTTGATCAGGTTGCTGGCCAACTGGGCCATCAGCGGGGACGGCATCCAGACGCTGCTGCGCACCATCGACGACAACCGCGAAAGCGTTTGTGGCGGCGCGTAGAGGTAGCCGATACGCAGGGCCGGCAGCACGCTCTTGGACAGGCTGGTCAGGTACACCGAGCGCTCAGGTGCGTAGGCGGCCAAGGGTTTGTAGTCAGGTGCCGGTTCGAGGAAACCGTAGATATCGTCATCCACGATGAACAGGTCGAATTCGCGGGCAATCTGGGCGATAGCCTCGCGACGCGCGTGCGGCATCACCGAGTTGGTGGGGTTCTGGTGCGTGGTCACACATACCAGCAGCGAAGGGCGGTGCTCCAGGCAGGCAGCCCGCAAAGCCTCTGGAATCAGGCCGTGCTCGTCCATGGCGACCCCGCGCAAGCGGCGGCCCATGCTGTGGGCCAGGGAAATGATGCCGGGGTAGCAAAGCGACTCGCACAGGATCACATCATCGCTTTTTGACAGGCTGCTGATGGCCACCAACAGGCCGTGCTGGGCGCCGGAGGTCAGCACCACCTGTTGCGGGCGAGCTTCAGGCAACCAGCGCTGGATCCATGTGGCGCCAGCCTGCTTGTGCGTTGCATGGCCACCGTCGGTAACGTAGTCGAGCACCTGGTCCAGGTCCGGGGACGCCGCCAGCTCGGTGATTGCTCCGCGCAGCCAGTCGGCCATGTGCGCATCGTTGGGCTTGATGATCGACAGGTCGATCTGGCCGCTTTCCTGCTTGAACGGTGCGGGCCGCGAGGTGGCGGTGGGGGCAGGCGCCGTCTGTTGCTGCAGGACGAAAGTCCCGCGACCAACCTCACCCACCACCAGGCCCCGCTTGGCCGCTTCGTCATAGGCTCGGCCAATGGTGCCAGGGGTCACGTGCAGTGCCTCGGCGAGGTCCTTGAGTGTTGGCAGGCGGTCGCCCGGCGTCAGCCGGCCGTTGCCTATGTCCTGCTCAAGCGCATCGGCAATCATCAGGTAGACCGGCTGCGCCAGGTCGCTGTAGTGAGGAACCCACATGGAAATGGCACCAAAATTTGCAAGAGCGCGGAAGCCTAGCACGAAAGTCAGGATCGGAGTAATCGGGTTTTTACGCCGTAAATTGCCTCTATTGATATGACTTCGAGGTTCGTCTCGGTCGGTCCACCAGGCGCCGCTTGAGCACTGGCGTCGATGTGATCAAGGGGTGGTACGAAGAAATCTTTTGAAATCAATGAGTTGATTGGATCGACTCAATCGTGATGGCAATCGGCCAATGAAATAAATTGAATCGATTCTATTTTTGTAATTACAATGATTGAGTCGATGCAGTGCGGCGATGCCTGGAGCGGTATCGCCCTTTCACATCGCCCAGCTGTGAACGGATTCAAAAAAACAAAGACTGCCGCCTCTGCCCGGCTTGGCACGACACCGAATGGTCAATGGAATAGCACCCGAAATGGAAAGCGCACACCTGCAACAAGCAGCCGAGCCTCAGACGTCACTGGAAATCCGCCTGCCCTGGGTTGTCTCCAGCGCCTGGCAAACCTTGCTCAACAACACCCCGCTCGACTTCGAAACCAGCAAGGAGCTTTACCCGCAACTCAAGGAGCAGGCGCAAGAGGTATTGGGCAAAGCGCTGTGCCAGCAGATACGGGGTTTCGTTGAAGATCCGCAACTGACCAGCATGATCGTGCGCAACTGCCCACGCGATCGCGATGTACCGCCTACCCCTTACTCCGGTGTGCTCAGCCCACGCAGCACGCCAATTGCCTGCCTGGTCAGCCTGACCATGCAGCACCTGATGGGTATTCACCCGGTTGTCTACGAGGGTGAAAATGACGGTCGGCTGTTTCGCCACGTAATTCCGGCCCGTACCTCCTCCAGTCACAAGAGCTCGCATGGCTCGCGGCTGCGGTTTTCCTACCATGTCGACAATCCCGATCTGCCATTGTCTTCCGAGCCGCTGGGGACCGTGTCCTGCTGCCCGGAATACCTGTCGTTCTTCGGCATGCGCTGCGACCCCCGTATCAGCACCACCTTGGTCAACCTTGATGCCGTGATCGCAGCGCTACCCTTGGCGACCGTGCGCGAACTTTGCGACGCTCAATTCGAAATCCGCCGCCCTGACTCGTTCACCGGTAACCGCCGCTGCACTGCCGAGCTGCCGGTGCTGGTGCGTGGCCATTCAGGCGAGTGGTTGTGCCGCTTCGACAGCGAGAACACCCACGGCCTGAACCTGCGCGCCGAGCAGGCCCTGGCCACCCTGCGCGGGTTGTTGGAGACCCGGCGTTTCGATGAGCCACACCTGCTGCTGCCAGGCGATTTCATGATCTTCAAGAACCAGCGTGTGCTGCATGCCCGCGATGGTTTCGAACCCCAGAACGACGGCGCTGACCGTTGGCTGCTGCGGGTGTTCGCGGTCAACGACCTGAACCGGGTGCGCTTCGCCCGGGCCGACCACCTGTACGAAGTGCTCTCCTGATTTCTCTTCATTCATCGACGGAATTACTGCTATGGAACTGTTAGGCGCTTACTGGGCGGAACACTGGCTGCTGGCGATCCTGCTGCTGGGCGCCATTGCCTTTGTCGCGGGCTTCGTGGACAGCATTGCCGGGGGCGGCGGGTTGTTTCTGGTACCAGGGTTTCTGCTGGTGGGCATGCCGCCTCAGGTAGCGCTGGGGCAGGAGAAACTGGTCAGTACGCTGGGCACGTTGGCGGCCATCCGCAACTTCCTGGCCAACAGCAAGATGGTCTGGCAAGTGGCACTGGTCGGCGTGCCTTTCTCACTACTCGGCGCCTACCTGGGGGCGCACCTGATCGTGTCGATCTCTCAGGAAACCGTAGGCAAGATCATTCTGGCGTTGATCCCTTTCGGCATCCTGATCTTCCTCACCCCCAAGGACCGCCCGATAGAGGAGCGGGAGCTGCCGACGCGGATGCTCTACACCGTCGTGCCATTGACCTGCCTGGCCATCGGCTTCTACGACGGCTTCTTCGGCCCAGGCACGGGCAGCATGTTCATCATCGCTTTCCACTACCTGCTGCGTATGGACCTGGTTTCCAGTTCGGCCAACTCCAAGACGTTCAACTTCGCCTCCAACATCGGTGCGCTGGTCGCATTCATCATGGCCGGCAAGGTGGTCTACCTGCTGGCGCTGCCCCTGGTGGCTTGCAACATCCTCGGCAATCACATGGGCAGTGCTCTGGCGCTGCGCAAAGGCAACGACGTGGTGCGCAAGGCGCTGGTGTTTTCGATGTTGTGCCTGTTCACCAGCCTTGGCGTGAAGTACCTGGTCTGACATTACCTTCTGGGAGACAAACCTGATGAAAACTGCATTCGTAACCGGCGCCTCTTCAGGCTTTGGCCGGGCCATATGCGCCACCCTGGTTGCCAAGGGCTACCGCGTGATCGGGGGCGCCCGCCGTATGGAAAAGCTGCAGGCGCTGGAGCAAGAACTTGGCGACAACTTCATTCCACTGGCGCTTGATGTGACTGATGGGCAGTCGATCAGCGCAGCGGTGGCGCAGATCAACGAAGCTGCACCGGGCATCGATGTGCTGGTCAACAACGCAGGATTGGCGCTGGGTATCGAGCGGGCCCAGGCCTGCAGCGCCGAGAACTGGCAGCGCATGATCGACACCAACATCACCGGCCTGGCCATGGTCACCCATGCGGTACTGCCGCAGATGGTGCAGGCCGACAGCGGCATGATCATCAACATCGGTTCGATTGCCGGCACCTATCCCTACCCGGGCGGCAACGTCTATGGTGCGAGCAAGGCGTTCGTGCGGCAGTTCAGCCTGAACCTGCGCGCCGATCTGGCAGGGACCCGCGTGCGGGTCAGCAACATCGAGCCAGGGCTGTGTTCCGGGACCGATTTTTCCGTGGTGCGCCTGAACGGCGACCTCAATGCGGTGGATGCCTTGTACCGCGACGTGCAAGCGATCCTGCCCGAAGACATTGCCGCCACGGTTGCGTGGATCGCTGAGCAGCCGCCACACGTGAACATCAACACCCTCGAAATCATGCCGGTGGCGCAGAGCAGTGCGGCCTTGAATGTGGCGCGCAATCTGCCGCCTTGCTGACTACGGTCAATCGCACTTTTGGCATTCTTGGCTAGTCTTAACGGTTGGCGGCATCACTTTGCCGCTACCGTGATGACCCGAGGCGCCGGCAAAGCCCCGAGCGCCCGAAACCTGATCAGGAGTGCACGATGGACCTCAACCGTCGGCAGTTCTTCAAGGTCGCCGCTGTCGGCCTTGGAGGCTCGAGCCTGGCGGCGTTGGGCATGGCCCCGACGCCGGCCTTCGCCGAGCAGGTGCGCCACTTCAAGCTGGCGCACACCAAGGAAACCCGCAACACCTGCCCCTACTGCTCGGTCGGCTGCGGCCTGATCCTTTACAGCCAGGGCGATGCGGGCAAGAACGTCAAACAGAACATCATCCATATCGAAGGCGACGCCGACCATCCGGTGAACCGCGGCACCCTGTGCCCGAAAGGCGCCGGTCTGCTGGACTTCATCCACAGTGAGAGCCGCCTCAAGTACCCCGAAGTGCGCAAGCCGGGTAGCAAGGAGTGGGTGCGGGTGAGCTGGGACGAGGCACTCGACCGCGTTGCCGAACTGATGAAGCAGGACCGCGACGCCAACTTCATCGAAAAGAACGACCAAGGGCAAACCGTCAACCGCTGGCTTACCACCGGTTTTCTCGCTGCCTCCGCCGCCTCCAGCGAGGCCGGCTACCTGACCCACAAGGTCATCCGCGCAACTGGCATGCTGGGGTTCGATAACCAGGCACGTGTCTGACATGGCCCGACGGTGGCAAGTCTTGCCCCGACGTACGGCCGTGGCGCCATGACCAACCACTGGTCAGATATCGCCAACGCGAATCTGGTCCTGGTGATGGGTGGCAACGCAGCAGAAGCGCACCCGTGCGGCTTCAAGTGGGTGACCGAGGCCAAGGCGCACAACAAGGCGCGGCTGATCGTGGTCGACCCGCGGTTTACCCGTACCGCCTCGGTGGCGGACTACTACGCGCCGATTCGTACCGGCAGCGATATCGCCTTCATGGGCGGGCTGATCAATTACCTGCTGAGCACTGACAAGATCCAGCACGAGTACGTGCGCAACTACACCGACGTGTCGTTCATCGTCAAAGAAAGCTATGGCTTCGAAGACGGGCTGTTCAGTGGCTACGACGCCGCCAAGCGCGTGTATGCCGACAAGTCCGGTTGGGGTTACGAACTGGGCGAAGACGGTTTCGCCAAGGTCGACCCGACCCTGCAGCACCCGCGTTGCGTGTTCCAGTTGATGAAGCAGCATTACAGCCGCTATACCCCGGAACTGGCGAGCATGACCTGTGGCATGCCGCAGGACGCCATGATGAAGATCTGGGAAGAAATCGCCACCTGCTCGGTACCGGGCAAGACCATGACGATTCTCTATGCACTGGGCTGGACGCAGCATTCGATCGGCGCTCAGATCATCCGCAGTGCGGCCATGGTCCAGTTGCTGCTGGGCAACGTCGGTATGCCGGGTGGCGGGGTCAATGCCTTGCGCGGGCATTCCAACATCCAGGGGCTGACCGACCTTGGCTTGCTCTCCAACTCGCTACCGGGCTACTTGAGCCTGCCTGGCGATGCCGAGCAGGACTATGCCGCCTACATCGACAAGCGGGCTTCCAAGCCGCTGCGCCCTGGGCAGCTGTCCTACTGGCAGAACTACGGCAAGTTCCATGTCAGCCTGATGAAGGCCTGGTATGGCGCCAATGCCACGGCAGACAACAACTGGGGTTACGACTGGTTGCCCAAGCTCGATGTGCCGGCCTATGACGTGCTGCGCATGTTCGAAATGATGGGCCAAGGCAAGGTCAACGGTTACCTCTGCCAAGGTTTCAACCCGATCGCCGCATTGCCCGACAAGAACCGCGTGACCGCGGCATTGGGCAAGCTCAAGTGGCTGGTGGTCATGGACCCGCTGGCCACCGAGACCTCGGAGTTCTGGCGTAATGCCGGGCCCTTCAATGACGTCGACACGGCAAATATCCAGACCGAAGTGATCCGCCTGCCCACCACCTGTTTCGCCGAGGAAGATGGATCGCTGGTCAACAGCAGCCGCTGGCTGCAGTGGCACTGGAAGGGCGCCGACGGCCCGGGCGAGACCCGCACCGACGTGCAGATCATGAGCGAGTTGTTCCTGCGCATGCGCCAGCGCTACCAGACCGAGGGCGGCACTTACCCTGACCCGATCCTGAACATCAGTTGGCCCTACAAGCTGGCGGACGAGCCGTCCCCGGAGGAACTGGCCAAGGAAATGAACGGCTGGGCGGTCACTGATGTGACCGATCCGACCGGTACGCTGATCAAGGCCGGGCAACAGTTGGCAGGCTTCGGCCAGCTCAAGGACGACGGCAGCACAGCGTCCGGCTGCTGGATCTTCGCCGGCTGCTGGACCGAGCAGGGCAACCAGATGGCCCGGCGTGACAACAGCGACCCCTACGGCATGCATCAGGTGCAGAACTGGGCCTGGGCCTGGCCGGCCAACCGCCGCATCCTCTACAACCGTGCCTCCAGCGACCTGCAAGGCAAGCCCTGGGACCCGGAGAAAAAGCGCCTGGTATGGTGGAACGGCAAGGCCTGGACCGGCACCGACGTGCCCGACTTCAAGGTCGATTCGCCACCGGAAGCGGGCATGAACCCGTTCATCATGAACCCCGAGGGCGTCGCACGGTTCTTTGCCATCGACAAGATGGCCGAAGGGCCATTCCCCGAGCACTATGAGCCGTTCGAGACGCCGATCGGCATCAACCCACTGCACCCGAAGAACAACAAGGCCACCAGCAACCCGGCCGGGCGGATCTTCGATTCGGTGTGGGACACCCTCGGCAAGCACGACGAATTCCCCTATGCGGCAACGACCTACCGTTTGACCGAGCACTTTCACTTCTGGAGCAAGCATTGCCGGCTCAACGCCATTGCCCAGCCCGAGCAGTTCGTCGAGATCGGTGAGGTGCTGGCCAACGAGAAGGGCATCAAGGCGGGGGACCGGGTGCGGGTGTCGAGCAAGCGCGGGCATATCGAGGCGGTGGCGGTGGTGACCAAGCGGATTCGCCCGCTGCAGGTCAACAACCAGACCGTGCACCAGGTCGGCATCCCCTTGCACTGGGGCTTCACCGGCGCGACGCGGCACGGTTATCTGACCAACACCTTGGTGCCCTTCCTCGGTGACGGCAACACGCAGACGCCGGAGTCCAAGTCGTTCCTCGTCAAAGTGGAGAAAATCTGATGGCCAGCCAAGACATCATTGCCCGCTCGGCCACCACCACCGTACCCCCTTCGGTACGCCAGCAAGAGGAAGTCGCCAAGCTGATCGACACCACCAAATGCATCGGCTGCAAAGCGTGCCAGGTGGCGTGTTCGGAGTGGAACGAGCTGCGTGACGAGGTGGGCCATAACCACGGCACCTACGACAACCCCCAGGACCTGACGGCCGAAACCTGGACCCTGATGCGCTTCACCGAACACGAGCGCGACGATGGCAACCTGGAGTGGCTGATCCGCAAGGACGGCTGCATGCACTGCGCCGAGCCAGGTTGCCTGAAGGCCTGCCCCAGCCCGGGAGCGATCATCAAGCACGCCAACGGCATCGTCGATTTCAACCAGGACCACTGCATCGGCTGTGGCTATTGCATCACTGGCTGCCCGTTCAACATTCCGCGCATCTCGCAGAAAGACCACAAGGCCTACAAGTGCTCGCTGTGTTCCGACCGAGTGAGCGTGGGCCTGGAGCCTGCCTGCGTGAAAACCTGCCCGACCGGCGCGATCGTCTTCGGCAGCAAGGACGAAATGAAGGTGCATGCCGCCGAACGCATCGTCGACCTCAAATCGCGTGGCTACGACAACGCCGGGCTCTACGACCCGGACGGCGTCGGCGGCACGCACGTGATGTATGTATTGCACCATGCCGATACGCCCAGGCTGTATGCCGGCCTGCCGGACCAGCCGGTGATCAGCCCGCTGGTGGGCTTGTGGAAGGGCATCACCAAGCCCCTGGCGCTGCTGGCGATGGGCGCGGCGGTGCTGGCCGGGTTCTTCCACTATGTGCGGGTTGGCCCGCAGCGGGTCGAGGAGGACGAACACCGCAACCCCGCGCCACCTGATGACAGCGTGCACCAGGTGGACCCCGCGGTGCATGTCTATGATCCGAAGCAGCCCGGTGGGCAAGGGGAGCAGCGGCCATGAACGACGGAAAACCCATATTGCGTTACAACGCCAACGAGCGTACCAACCACTGGATCGTCGCCATCCTGTTCGTGCTGGCCGGGCTTTCTGGGCTGGCGCTGTTCCATCCGGCGCTGTTCTGGCTCAGCCATCTGTTCGGCGGGGGGCCGTGGACACGGATCTTGCACCCCTTCATCGGGGTGGCCATGTTCGTGTTCTTTCTGTTCCTGGTGGTGCGTTTCTGGCGCGCCAACTTCATCACTGCCAACGACCGCCTGTGGCTGCGCCGCATCGACCGGGTGATGCTCAACAAAGAGGAGGGCGTGCCGCCGATCGGCAAGTACAACGCTGGCCAGAAGCTGCTGTTCTGGACGCTGTTGGTGTGCATGCTGGTGTTGCTGCTCAGCGGCCTGGTGATCTGGCGCGCGTATTTCAGCCATTTCTTCGACATCGGTTCGATCCGCCTGGCGTCGTTGGCCCATGCGCTGGCGGGCTTCGTGCTGATCCTCAGCATCATCGTGCACATCTACGCCGGTATCTGGATCAAGGGCTCGATCGGCGCCATGCTGCATGGCTGGGTCAGCCGCGCCTGGGCACGCAAGCACCATCAGTTGTGGTATCGCGAAGTGACCGGCGACAAGACGCCGAGTGATCATGGACGTAAAGAAGGATGAAGGCTTGAGCACGATACTCGAACCGGGGCAGATCGAAGCGTCGGCGGTGATGCCGCCGTTCTTGCACCTGCCGCCCGCCAACCTGTTCGAACTGCGCGCCGTGCGCCTCGAGCAGCTCGCTGCAGGGCATGCCCTTGGCGACTATTTGCGTCTGGTCGCACGGCTGTGTCGCATTCAGCAGCAGCTTGTGGATAACCCGCCTGGTGCTTTGCCAGTGGCCGATGACCGGCAGCGCCTGTGCATAAGTCATGGCTTGCCACCCCTGGCAGCCGATGGCCTGGTGCGCGAGGGGCCATGGCTGGTGTGGTTGCAGGCGCTGCTCGACCGGTTCGACGATGAGGCCGATGGCCCTTTGGCGGCAGCCTTGCAGGCACTGCGCGGCAGTGACGACCGCCAGCGCAAAGGCTGGGGGGCCGCATTACTGGCAGGGCAGTACGACGCTGTGCCCGTAGCCCTGGTGCCGTTTCTGGGGGCCGCCCTGCAGGCGGCGTGGTCCAGCTGGTTGCTGGAGCTACCGTCACCTGAACTCAAGCCATCGGGCAGCCAGGCCCAGTGCCCGGCCTGTGGTTCGCCGGCCATGGCCGGGGTGGTACGTAACCGTGGCAAGCACAACGGCCTGCGTTATCTGGCGTGCTCGTTGTGTGCCTGCGAGTGGCATGTGGTGCGGGTCAAGTGCGTGTACTGCGAGGCGAGCAAGGGTTTGCGCTACACCAGCCTGGAGGATGACCGCCATGCGCCGGGCAAGGCGCCGCTGCGGGCTGAATGCTGCCCGGGGTGCAATACCTACCTGAAGCAGAATTATCTTGAGAACGACGCTGCTGCCGAGCCGTTGGCCGATGATCTGGCCAGCCTGGCACTGGATATCCGCTTGGACGAGGAGGGCTTTCATCGGCTGGCACCCAACCTGATGCTGGCGCCGGGTGGTGGGTGAGTGTCTACACTGCACAATTGAGTTGCCCTCATCGCCGCAAGCCGGCTCCCACCAAGCGCCGGCTTGCCGGCGATGAGGGCCGAACAGACAATGGATAAGGTAGTACCTGATGTCTTCAAGCCTCGCCAGCAACACGCCACGGCTCCCGTCCATCGACACCCTGCTACGCCACCCGGCCTGCCTCCCGCTGATCGAGCGCCATGGCCGCGACGCCGTGCTTGCCACCCTGCGCCAACTGCTCGACGACCTACGCGAACCTGTTCGCAACGGCCAACTCGGCACTGCCGAACTGGGCGCTGAAATCCTCCTGGGCCGCAGCGGCGAGCGCCTGGCGGCCCAGCAGCGCAGCCAGGTACGCCGCGTCTTCAACCTCACCGGCACGGTGCTGCACACCAACCTGGGTCGTGCCCTGTTGCCGGAGGAAGCCGTTGCAGCCATGCAGACCGCCGCCCGCTATCCGCTCAACCTGGAGTTCGACCTTGCCACCGGCAAGCGTGGCGACCGAGACGATCTCATCGAAGGGCTGATCCGCGAGCTGACCGGCGCCGAAGCGGTCACCGTGGTCAACAACAATGCTGCCGCCGTGCTGCTTGCACTCAACAGCCTGGGCGCGCGCAAGGAGGGCATCATCTCCCGCGGGGAGCTGATCGAGATCGGTGGCGCCTTTCGCATTCCCGACATCATGGCCCGTGCCGGTGTACGCCTGCACGAGGTCGGCACCACCAACCGCACTCATGCCCGCGACTACGAAGCTGCCATCGGCCCGCGTACCGGCTTGTTGATGCGGGTGCATTGCAGCAACTACAGCATCCAGGGCTTCACCACCCAGGTGCCCACCGCAGAGCTTGCACGTATCGCCCATCTGCATGAGCTGCCACTGCTCGAAGATTTGGGCAGCGGCAGTCTGCTCGACCTGACCCGCTGGGGCCTGCCCGCCGAACCGACTGTGCGCCAGGCCCTGGCCGATGGCGCGGATATCGTGACCTTCAGCGGTGACAAGCTGCTGGGCGGCCCGCAGGCCGGGATCATCGTCGGGCGCAAGGACCTGATCGCCAGGATCAAGAAAAACCCGCTCAAACGTGCCCTGCGCGTCGACAAGATCACCCTCGCGGCCCTCGAAGCCGTGCTGGCGTTGTACCGCAACCCGGACAGGCTGGCCGAACGCTTGCCCAGCCTGCGCCTGTTGACCCGCAGCCAGGCTGAGATCCACGCCCAGGCCGAGCGCCTGGCCCCCGAGCTCAAAGCCCGTCTAGGGGCGCAATGGGCGGTCAGCGTCGAGCCTGCGCTCGGCATGATCGGCAGCGGCAGCCAGCCGGTCGCCCGCCTACCCAGCGCCGCGCTGTGCCTGCGCCCACATGTGTCGAAGAAATTGCGCGGGCGCAGCCTGCATGTGCTGGAACGCGCCTTGCGCGACCTTGCGGTGCCGGTACTTGGCCGTATCGACGATGATGCGTTGTGGCTCGACCTGCGCCAACTGGACGACGAAGCCCAGTGGTTGGCGCAGTTACCTTCCCTGCAGCTGGGGCCGGTGCAGTGATCGTTGGGACTGCCGGCCACATCGACCACGGCAAGACCGCATTGCTCCAGGCCCTGACCGGGCAGGCCGGCGATCACCGCCAGGAAGAACGCGAGCGCGGCATGACCATCGACCTGGGCTATCGCTATGCCGCCCTCGCCGAAGGCGCGCCACTGACGGGCTTCATCGATGTGCCCGGCCACGAGCGTTTCATCCACAACATGCTTGCCGGCGCCCATGGTATCGATCTGGTGTTGCTGGTGGTGGCTGCCGATGACGGCGTCATGCCACAGACCCGTGAGCACCTGGCGATCATCGAGTTGCTGGGCATTCCCCAGGCACTGGTGGCAATCAGCAAGTGCGACCGGGTCGCGCCGGCGCGCGTGGCCGAGGTACAGGCGCAGATTGCGCAACTGCTGGCGCCCGGGCCTTATGCCGGGGCGACGCAGTTCCCGCTGTCGAGTGTCACCGGCGAGGGGGTCGAGGCGCTGCGTGATGCTGTGCTGGCGGCGGGCGAGCGCTTGAAGCGGCGCAGCGTGCGTGGGGGCTTTCGCCTGGCTATCGACCGCGTCTTCGCGGTCACCGGGGCTGGCCTGGTGGTCACCGGTACGGCGCTGGCCGGGCGTGTGAGCGCGGGTGATACGTTGTTGCTGGGCAAGGCCGGTAAAGCCGTGCGCGTACGCGGTCTGCATGCGCAGAACCAGGCCGCGCTGGTGGCTGAAGCCGGGCAGCGTGTGGCACTGAACATTGCAGCCGAGCGGCTCGCCATGGAGCAGGTGCGCCGTGGCGACTGGCTGGTATCGCAGTGGCTGCACGCGCCCAGCACACGGGTGGACATCGAACTGCAACTGCTCACCGGGGAAGCCCGTCCCTTCGAACATTTCAGTGCCGTGCACGTACATCTGGGCACCCAGGACGTCACCGCGCGGGTCGCCCTGCTCGAAGGCGAGCGCCTGCCTGCAGGCCAGCGTATGTTCGCCCAATTGTTGCTCAATGCGCCGCTGCAAGCCGTGCACGGCGACCGCCTGGTGCTGCGCGACCAGCGTGCCCAGCGCACGCTTGGCGGCGGTACGGTGCTGGACCCGTTCGCCCCGAGCCGGCAGCGTCGCAGCGAGGCGCGCTTGCGCCAGTTGAAGGTGCTGCGTGATGCCGAGGGCCTGGAGCAGGCCCTGATGGCCTTGCTTCACAACGCGCCGGGTGGGCTTGACCCGCAGCGGCTGGAGCGCCAGTTCAACCGCTTGCGTGAGGGCTGGCAGTTGCCTGCTGATGTGCTGGTGGTCGCCACAAGGCAGGGCCAGTTGTTGTTCGCCAAGACCCAGTGGCAGGCGCTCAAACACCAGCTGCGTGAACAACTGGTGGCGTTCCACGAGCAGGAGCCCGATCAGCTCGGCCCGGACCGTGACCGCCTGCGCCGCTTCGCCGCTTTGCCCGTCGAGCGTCCCGCCTTCGTCAGCCTGATCGAGGAAATGCTCGGCGAAGGCGCCATTGCCAGCAGCGGGCCGTGGTTGCATCTGCCCCATCACAAGGTGCAGTTGAGCGACGCCGACAGCGCGCTATGGTCGCGGCTGCAGCCAAGGTTGCTGGAAGGGCAGTTCGATCCGCCATGGGTGCGGACGCTGGCCAGCGAAGAACAATGTGCCGAGGCGGATGTGCGCCTGTTGCTTCGAAAGTTGGCCAGGCTTGGCGTCGTGCATCAGGTGGTACGTGACCTGTTCTACCCCGAGGCGACGCTACAGCGCATGGCAGAGCTGCTGCTTGGGCAAGCGAATGAAACGCCGGTAGTGCAGGTGGCCGCATTTCGCGATATGTTGGGCATCGGTCGCAAGCGCAGTGTGCAGATTTTGGAATACTTCGACCGTATCGGCCTGACCCGCAGGGTTGCCGATCAGCGTCACATCCGCGCCGACAGCGCCCTGGCCCAGCAGCAGGCCAGGCACTGAGTTCAAGGAAGGCAATCGCGCCCGGTGGCGCGGCCGGGCTTCAAACCCGGTTGGGGACGGCAGCCGTTCCCGGGCAGGTTCGACTCCCGCTGCCTTCCGCCAATTTCCTGGTCACGCGCGCTCGCCGCACAGGTCCAGCGCAAACCACGGCTCTGCAGCCTCTGCATCCAGCCCCGCGCCCAGCAGCGCAAACAGCTTGCCCAGCGCCGCCTCACGGGTCATGCCTCCGCCACTGACCAGGCCGGCACCACGCAGGCGGTTGCCCGCCGCATAGGTATCGAACACCACCGAACCCTCTGGGCACTGGCTGATGGCAACCAGCATCACCCCACGTTGGCGCGCAGAGCGCAGCACGTCGAGCAGAGCCTGGTCATCCGATGGCCCGGTGCCGCTGCCGTAACACTCCAGCAGCAGCCCTTGCACCCCGGTGTCGAGCAGCGCACGCAGGTGTTCGGCCTGCAACCCCGGGAATACCGGCATCACGGCGAGGTTCACCGGCTGGCGCTGCTGGCGATAACCCAGCTCGGCCGGTACGTTGTTCGCCCGTTCGCCTTCACGATGACGCGGCAACGCGGCGAAGGCGTCGAACGCTTCGCTGCGAAGCTTCGAGGCGCGGCAGCCCGGCAGCAGCTGGCCATGGAAGTACAGCTGTACGCCATCCTCAAGGCCTTGTTCGAACTGGTGCAGGGCACCGCACAGGTTGTCCCAGGCATCACTGCCCGGTGCACCGGCCGGCAACATAGACCCGGTCAGCAGTACGGGTACCGGCAGGCCCAGCAGCAGGAACGACAACGCCGCCGCGCTGTGGGCGAGGGTATCGGTGCCATGCAGCACCAGCACGCCATCGTGGCCGTCATTGTCCACTGCATCGACGATGGCATCACGCATTGCCAGCCAGTTGTGCTGCTGCATGTTGGCACTGTCGAGCAGTGGGTTCATTTCCTGCAGCGTCCACTGCAGCTGGGGTGCATCGCTCAGTTGGGCGAAGTGTTCGCGCATTCGCGCATCGAAACCACCGGCCGGTGCCAGCCCTTCGGCGGTTTCGAGCATGCCGATGGTGCCCCCGGTGTAGAGGACGAGAAGATTCTTGACTGCACGCATGGAAAGCATCCGTAGCGGTGAGCGGAGAGTAGGCAGCCGCCCGCGAATGGGGCGGCTGGGCAGGCGAGGATATCAGCGCTGCGGCTGAACTTGGCCGACGGTCGTGTCAGCGGCAGTTTCGGCCTGAGGATTGGCCGGCCAGGCGTCGCGGTCCAGGTCCAGGTCGGCGAATTTGCTCGAGTCGAACACAGGCTGCTTGATGCCGGCTTTGCGCTGGTCATCGTAATCGCGCATCACGCGCAAGCCGACCTTGAACAGCAGGGCCAGGGCGACCAGGTTGACGAAGGCCAGGCAGGTCATGGTGATGTCGGCGAATGCGAACACGGTCGTCAGGTCCTGTACCGAGCCCCATACCACCAGCGCCAGCACCAGGCCACGGAACACCAGCAATACCATGCGGTTGCGGCTGAGGAACTGCAGGCTGTTTTCACCCAGGTAGTAGTTGTAGAGGATGCAGGTGAAGACGAACAGCGACAGCGCGACGCTGACGAACAGGCGGCCCCAGTCACCGACCACCGCGGCCAGCGAGTTCTGGGTCAGGACGATACCGTCACCTTCGAAGCCCGGGGTATAGAAGCCAGACAGCAGGATCAGCAGGGCGGTGCAGGTGCAGATCAGGAAGGTGTCGAGGAACACGCTGAATGCCTGGACCACGCCTTGTGCGCCCGGGTGTTTCACAGCTGCCACGGCAGCAACGTTGGGCGCACTGCCCAAGCCTGCTTCGTTGGCGAACACGCCGCGCTTCACGCCCATGACGATGGCGCTGCCGAGCAGGCCGGCGAATGCAGGGTCCAGACCGAAGGCGCTCTTGAAGATGGTTTCCAGCATGGCCGGCACGTGTTCGATCTGGGTGCCGATCACGTACAGGGTTACGGCGATGTAGGCCAGGGTCTTGACCGGTACCAGCAGGTCGGAGACCGCAGCGATACGCTTGATGCCACCCAGGAACACGATGGCCAGCAGCACCGCCAGGGCGATACCGGTGTGGCTTGGGTCAAAGCCGAAAGCGTTCTGTAGCGAGTGTGTCACGGTGTACGACTGCAGGCCCATGAAGGCGAAGCCGTAGGTGACCAGCAGCAGGATCGAGAACACGATGGCCATGCTCCTGAGCTTCAGGCCGTGCAGGATGTAGTAGGCCGGGCCACCACGGTACAGGCCATCGCCATCGGCGCGCTTGTATACCTGGGCCAGGGTGCATTCGAAGAAGCTGCTGGCCATGCCCACCAAGGCGGTGACCCACATCCAGAACACGGCGCCCGGGCCACCCAGGGTCACGGCGATGCCGACACCGGCGATGTTACCGGCGCCGACGCGGCCGGCCAGGCTCAGCATCAGGGCCTGGAAGGAGCTCAACTGGCCTGCCTGGCCACGCAGCGATTCCTTGAACACACTGAACATGTGGGCGAAATGGCGGAACTGTACGAACCGCGAGCGGATGGTGAAGTAACCGCCGAGACCGACGATCAGCACGATGAGAAGCTTCCCCGAAAGGAAATCGTTGAGTGCTTCGAGCATTGGAAAATGACCTCGATTCTTATTCTTCGCGTGGAAAGACCAGCGGACGGCAGGCGCACCGCTATCGTTGGGGCGCATGGTTGGCCATGACAAGAGTGGTTACAATTTCGCGGGTTGCTCTGAGTTGATGCGACTTGATGCTACACTTGCGCCATTCGCGTCACCCTGGATGCCTAAAATGAGCGATCATTTCGCTAGCAACCTCAAATTGGCCTGCAGCCACTACCGCTCTATCTCCGAAGTTTGCCGCCAGCTGTCGATCAACCGCGCGCAGTTCAACAAGTACCTGAGCGGGCAGAGCCGTCCGACAGCGTTCAACCTCAAACGCATCGGTGATTTCTTCGGTGTCGAGGATTACGAGCTGAATTTGCCACCCGAACAGTTCGCCCGCTTGATCGGCGCCCGGGTATCGGCTTTGGCCGACCAGCCCAGCGACCCGATCAGCGAGCTGTTCCGCCCGCTGCACGAGCACGCCGGCAACCTGTCGCGCTATTGCGGCTACTACTTCGAGTACTCCAACTGCATGTCGGTACCCGGCACGATCCTGGTGTCGCTGGTGCACCTGCGCGAGGAGCGCGGCCGCTTCCTGTTCGAACGCCAGGAGCGCCAGGAGCGCTCGAGCGCTACCGACCTGCATGCCGAGGTGCGTTGCCGCTACCTGGGCGCGGCGTTTCAGCTGCAGGACCGGATGTTTCTCATCGACTACGAGTCGCTGACCCTGAACGAGATGAGCCAGACCATCCTCATCCCCAGCTTCAAAAGCCGCATCACCCGCTTGAATGGCCTGAAGACCGGCGTCTCCAGCGGCGACCGGCGCAACCCGGCCTGTACCCGCGTGGTGTGGGAGTACCTGGGTGAGGAGATCAATCGCATCAATGCCTCCCGGCAGGTGAAGCTGTATCAGCCGGATGATCCGCGCATCGATGACGATGTGCGTGAGCGGTTGAGCGTGGGCCCGCTCAGTAACGGGTTGTTCGAAATCGAATAGATGAGCGCTTGTACACGTATTGCCGCCGGTGACCTCTGAGAAGTACATGGCCAGTGGGTGGGCCAACTTTGCCGAGGCCGCACCGGTTGGAAAGGGGGCGGACTCCCGGCTCATTGCCTGTTCAATGAAGGCTTAAAGTTGTCGCAACCACTCCCCAACCGGATGCCCCTCGCTGAGTAGCAGCTTCAACGACATCAGGCAGCAAATAGTGATCAGCAATGGCTTGATCAGCCGTGGCCCGAAGTACAGTGCACAACGTGCGCCGAGTTGCGCACCGACAATGGCGCAAACTGCCATGGCCAGTGCCAGAGGCCAGATGATTGCGCCGCTGAAAGCAAACACCGAAAGGGCCCCGAGGTTGCAGGATGCATTGAGCAATTTGCTGCTGCAGATCGCCTGCATCAGGTGTTGCCCCAAGAGTAACGTGAAGGCCACCATGAAAAATGACCCCGTGCCTGGCCCGAATATACCGTCGTAGAACCCAATGACTGGAGCAACTGCCAGCGTGAAGACCAGATACGAGACCCTCTGCCTGCGCGCCTTGGTATCAAGCTTGGGGCTGAGCGCGAAATAGAGGGCCACTGTAATCAGCAAGATGGGTACAACTGATTGCAGGAGGGCTTTGTCGAGCATGCTGATCGACAATGCGCCTGTAGCGCCACCGACGAATGACAAAGCGGCCATGGGCCAGCCAGTTCGCCACTCGATCATTCGCTTGCGCGCGAACGCCCATACGGCTGAAACACTGGCTGAAGAGGCCTGAAATTTATTGGTAGCCATTGCCGCCACCGGATCGACACCTGCGATGAAAAAGGCCGGCAACGTGAGTAACCCTCCGCCTCCTGCTATCGCATCAAAAAAACCGGCGAGCAATGCGATCGAGGCCAGCGGTAAGAGTAATGAAACTTCAATCTCCATTTATATCTCGCGTACGATCAGTGGATCTTGTTGTAAAGTCACGGCCTTGCATCCGGTGAATACCCGAATAGTCGAACCAGCAGTCTTCGGTTGTCCTTGAAAATGTCGCGAGCATGAGGTGCCTTACTATTGTTGATCAATAGTGCGGAGTAAGAGCTTGGTAAGAAGTCGATGCTGGCTGGCGGTTTGTTGAGTGTGAGATTGAGGATCTGAGATCTGGACTTTGAGTTTAACCCTGTCATTGTTATTTCTTTTTATGTAGGGGAAGGTGGAACTTGTTTTTAGGGTGCTGACTATCTAACTCGATATTTTTTACCGAGGATGTAGGGCCGTGCTCTTGTGAGTTGTGGGGAAAGTCCATAGCTATGGTAGGAATCGTCTTACGCAGGCAGTGCTGTCAGCCTCAGGGTTGGACTTCCCCGCCTGGAAACCGCAAAATGACCCCTTTCCCTCATCAACCTGTTCGGATCTGCTGACTCTATGCGTATGCGCCTGATGCTGTTGGGTGGTGGCAATGCCCTTGGGCAAGCGCTGATTCGTCTCGGGGCCGAGGAGGACATCGCATTTCTGGCGCCGCGCCCGCCGGAAGACGGCTGGACGCCGGCCAGCCTGACCCAGCTGCTCGACGATCATCGCCCCGACGCCTTGGTCAACCTGGCTTACTACTTCGACTGGTTCCAGGCCGAGTCGGTCAGCGAACAGCGCCTGGCTCAGCAGGAGCGGGCGGTGGAGCGGCTGGCGGAGCTGTGCCAGCACCACCAGATCACCCTGGTGCAGCCTTCCAGCTACCGGGTGTTCGATGGCTCGCGTGCCACGGCCTATAGCGAAAAGGATGAGCCGGTGCCGTTGGGCCTGCGTGGTCAGGCGTTGTGGCGCATCGAGCAGAGCGTGCGTGCGGCGTGCCCGCAGCATGTGTTGCTGCGCTTTGGCTGGCTGCTGGACGAGAGCATCGACGGTGCCTTGGGCCGCTTCCTGACCCGCGCCGAGCAGCCACAGGAACTGCTGCTGGCCGATGACCGGCGCGGCAACCCGACGCCGGTCGACGATGCTGCACGGGTGATCCTGTCGGTGCTCAAGCAGCTCGATTGCACCGCGCCGCTGTGGGGTACTTACCACTACGCCGGTAACGAGGCGACCACGCCGCTGGCGCTGGGCCAGGCGATCCTTGCAGAGGCCGGGCAGCACCGCCAGCTGGCCGTGCAGGCGCCGACCGCGCAGGCCCATGCCGCCCGCCCGGATGCCAGTGAAGAACCACAGAACGCAGTGCTGGCCTGCAAGAAAATCCTTCATACCTTCGGCATCAAGCCGCGTGCCTGGCGCGCCGGCCTGCCGCCTTTACTGGACCGATTCTACCGCCATGGCTGACGCCCCCATCCTGATCACCGGCGGTGCCGGCTTCATTGGCTCCCACCTGTGCGATGCGTTGCTGGCTAAAGGCTACGCGGTGCGTGTGCTCGACGACCTGTCCACTGGCAAGCGCGACAACCTGCAACTGGGCAACCCGCGCCTCGAGCTGGTCGAAGGCGATGTTGCCGATGCCGCACTGGTTCAGCGCACCGCGACCGGTTGCAGCGCAGTGGTCCACTTGGCTGCGGTGGCTTCGGTGCAGGCCTCGGTCGAAGACCCGGTAAAGACCCACCAGAGCAATTTCATCGGCACCCTGAATATCTGTGAGGCCATGCGCCTGCAGGGTGTGCGCCGGGTGCTGTTCGCCTCCAGCGCGGCCGTGTATGGCAACAACGGCGAAGGCCAGTCGATTGCCGAGGAGACGCCCAAGGCGCCGCTGACCCCCTATGCGGTGGACAAGCTGGCCAGCGAGCAGTATCTGGACTTCTACCGTCGCCAGCATGGGCTGGAGCCGGTGGTGTTCCGCTTCTTCAACATCTTCGGGCCGCGCCAGGACCCATCCTCGCCGTACTCCGGGGTGATCAGCATCTTCAGCGAGCGAGCGACCCAGGGGCTGCCGATCACCGTGTTTGGCGACGGCGAGCAGACCCGCGATTTCCTTTATGTCGGCGATCTGGTGCAGGTGATGGTGCAAGCGCTGGAGATGGCGCAGGTGGAAGAGGGCGCGGTGAACATCGGCCTGAACCAGGCAACCTCGCTCAATCAGTTGCTCAAGGCACTGGAAACGGTGGTGGGCAGCCTGCCGGCGATCAGCCATGGCCCCGCGCGCTCGGGTGATATCCGCCATTCGCGCGCGGATAACCAGCGCTTGCTGGCCCGGTTCGACTTCCCGCAGCCGACATCGATGGAAGAAGGCCTGGCTCGTTTGCTCGGCAAGGCCTGACTCAGGGGGGGGTGAGGCCCATCGCCGGCTAGCCGGCTTCCACAGGGCTGGGGCAGTTCTTGTGGCTTGCGCCGTATCTGTGGGGGTTGGC